>NZ_JAVSMG010000001.1:0-597448 GCF_033283505.1 Staphylococcus sp. NWU MK-U1
ATTATAAGGATACAATTAATAAGCGGGGAAATAAAAAAGCTAGACAATTATTATTTTGGATAGTGATGAATATTATCAGAGGCCAGCGTAACTACGATAATCATGTCGTCGATTATTATTACAAACTAAGAAAGCAGCCAAATGAGAAATCTCATAAGACTGCCGTCATCGCTTGTATAAATCGACTATTAAAAACGATTCATTATCTGATAATGAATCAAAAATTGTACGATTATCAAATGTCCCCACATTAGCCAAACGTACAATCAAATACAGTTTAACACCTTATTCAAAAAATTAAAATTGAACGGTTTAGTTAAGTAATGCTTATTTTATTTGTAAATGCTTGACTAATCGTAGGAAAAAGGGAGTCGGACTGAATTCTTCTCAAATTCGTTGTCCAACTCCCAACTTGCTTTGCTTGTAGAATTTTTTTATGAAATTTTCTTCGTTAGGGCCCGCCCACAAGGATGACTAGAACTAAGAAAAGCTTGATTTAAGCGTTTTATCAGTTCAGTCAGCTACAATAAATTGCAAAATAGGATTATTATATTATTTATGTCCCATGTGTTTTCAAAAATATATTTATTAAACTAAAGTTTTAACTACTTCTTGGCATCTTGGACATAAGTGTTCTAATTCACCTACTGAACCTAATTCTTCAGTATAGTTCCAACATCTTTCACATTTTTCACCTACTGCATGGTCAATTCTAATATCACCATGTTGATAAGCCTCTGCATTGTCTACAGAATCTGAAACTTCAACTTGTGAAACAATGAATAATTGTTGTAAATCTTCAAATTGTTGTAAGAACTCTGCAGCTTTAAAGTTGTCGTTATTACCAATTACAACTTTAGCTTCAAGAGACTTACCAATAACTTTATTATTACGTGCAACTTCTAACGCACGGTTTACATCATCACGTAATGCCATGAATTGATTCCATTTGTCAAGCAATGCTTGATCAACTTCAACTACCTTAGGCATGTCAGCTAAATGAACACTTTCTTCTTTTACATGTGGTGTGTGTGTCCAAACTTCTTCAGCTGTGTGAACTAAAATAGGTGCTAATAATTTAGTCATATCAACTAAGATTTGGTATAGAACAGTTTGCATACTACGACGTTTATGCGCGTTTTTCTCTTCAATATAAAGAATATCTTTACCGTAATCTAAGTAGAAATTACTCAATTCAACATTAATAAAGTTTTGTACTTCTTGATAAATATTTAAATAATCAAAGTTATCATAATGTTCAATTGTGCTAGCAGTAAACTCACGTAAACGATTTAGTAAATAACGATCGACTTCAAGTAATTCTGCTTCAGGAATTGCATCAGTATCAGGATTAAAATCATTAATATTACCAAGCATAAATCTTAAAGTATTTCTAATTTTACGATAAACATCAGAAGTTTGTTTTAAGATTTCATCCGAAATACGAACGTCTGCTAAATAATCAGTACTGCTTACCCATAAACGTGCAATGTCAGCACCTTTTTGTTTTACAACTTGGTCAGGAACAATAACATTACCTAGTGATTTACTCATTTTCTTACCTTCTCCGTCCATTACAAAGCCGTGTGATAATAAGAATTTATAAGGTGCTTGACCTCTAGTTGCTACAGCAGTTGTAATTGAAGAGTTAAACCAACCACGATATTGGTCACTACCTTCAAAGTATAAATTAGCTGGGAAACTTAATTCTGGACGATTTTCTAATACACCACGATGTGATGAACCAGAGTCAAACCAAACATCCATAATGTCCATTTCTTTTGTGAAAGTACCATTTGGACTACCAGGGTGTGTAAAGCCTTCAGGTAATAAGTCTTTTGCTTCTTTTTCAAACCAAATATTTGAACCATGCTCTTCAAATAAATCAGCTACGTGGTTAACTGTTTCTTTCGTCATAATGATATCGCCATTCTCGGCATAGAATACAGGTAATGGAACTCCCCATACACGTTGACGAGAAATAACCCATTCTCCACGATCACGGATCATATTGTAAATACGTGTTTTACCCCAATCCACTTTGAAATCTGTTTCTTCAATAGCATCTAAAATATCTTGTCTTACTTTATTAATTGAGGCAAACCATTGTGGTGTAGCACGGAAAATAACTGGTTTCTTAGTACGCCAATCATGAGGGTAACTATGTGTAATAAAGTTTAGTTTTAATAAAGCGTCTTTTTCAGTTAATAAATCAGTAACTGCTTTGTTAGCTTTATCATAAAACATACCTTCAAATTGTCCACCTTCTTCAGTAAACACACCTTTATCATCTAAAGGACTAATAACTGGTAAATCATATTTTTGACCAACGATATAGTCATCTTCACCATGACCAGGAGCGGTATGAACACAACCTGTACCAGCATCAGTTGTAACATGATTACCATTAATTACAAGTGAGATTCTATCTAAGAAAGGATGTTGCGCTTCAACATACTCTAACTCTTTACCTGTAAATTCTTTTTCTAATTGAATGGCATCTTTATCCCATTCTAAAGCTTCTGCTACATCTTCAGATAATGCTTGTGCGATAATATATTTCTTGCCATTCACATTATATTGACCATATTTTAAATCAGGATGAACTGTAATCGCTACGTTAGATGGAATAGTCCATGGAGTAGTTGTCCAAATAATGAATTGAGCATCCTCATCTACTACACCTTTAGTATCTTTCACGTCAAATGCTACATAGATAGATGCAGAACGTTTATCATGATATTCAATTTCAGCTTCAGCTAAAGATGATTCACTTGACGGTGACCAATAAACTGGTTTCTTACCTTTATAAATTAATCCTTTATCCGCCATCTCACCAAATAAACGAATTTGAGCAGCTTCATATTCAGGTTTAAGCGTGATATAAGGATCATTAAAGTCTCCTCGTACACCAAGGCGTTTGAAATCTTTCTTTTGTAATTCAATTTGTTCTAACGCAAATTCCTTACATTTTTCTCTAAATTCAGCAATTGACATTTTTTTGCGATCTACGCCCTTTTTAGTCAAAGCTTGTTCAATTGGTAAGCCATGTGTATCCCAACCTGGAACGTATGGTGCGTAAAAACCTTGCATCGTTTTATAACGTACAATAATATCCTTAATGATTTTGTTTAACGCATGCCCCATATGCAAATTACCATTCGCATACGGTGGTCCATCATGTAAGATGTAAGATTGGTTACCTTTATTTTTTTCTAATGCTTTTTGGTATTGATTGTTAGCTTCCCATTGTTCTTGGATTTGCGGTTCTTTATTTGGCAATCCACCACGCATAGGAAAGTCAGTCTTTGGCATTAATAAAGTATCTTTATAGTTCATAATTGATTTCACTCCTTAAATGTAAAAAGAACTCTAAGTTCAATTAAAAAGGGACGGAATTACCGCGGTACCACCCTTGTTAACTCAACTTAGAGTTCTCTCATATATAATATTACTTTGTAAAAATCAGTGATATAAGAGATAGACTTTTATTAGGCTTACACCAACCCTAATTCGCTGTGAAAAGTTTATTATCTCCTACTTGTCTGACTTATTTTATAACAATTATTTATTTGATGTTGATTCGCTTTGACTCACGCTTGATTGTGAAGTAACGTTCTCACTTGTACTAGTTGAGTCACTTGTACTTAGTGAATTTGATGTACTGTTATTTCTCTCGCTTGCAAGCACACTTTCAGATTGTTGAGATTGAGCGCTAAGTTGTTCTTCAGGTGTAATGTCTTGGCTATTTAAATGTTGGAAATTTTCTTGTGTGACTTTTTCTGCATCGATATCATAGTTTAATAAATAATCCCAATCATCATTTTTAAGTAAATCTAATTGAGCTTCAACTAGCATGCGGAAACGTGATCTGAATATTTTAGATTGACGTTTCATATCTTCAGTTTGGAATGATAAATGACGTGCTTTTTCGATAGCGTCATTAACAATTAAATCTGCTTGTGCTTGAGCTTTACTAATAACAGCTTCAGCTTCTTTATTAGCAGCCAATTTAGTCTCTTCTCCAGCTTGTTGAGCTTGAACAAGAGCATCACTTACTGATTGATGAACTTGTTGATAAGATTTAATATTAGTATCTCTCTCTTCAATTACTTTTTCAAGCTGTTTTTTTTCTTCTTTTAAACGTTCAATTTCATTACTTAATTGATTTAAGTAATCACTTACTTCAGCTGGTTCTAAACCATTTTTCACTTTTGTAAATTCTTTATTTTTAATTTCACTAGGTGTAAAAGGCATCCTACATCCTCCTTAAATCAACATTAAATTGACTTATATTTATTACTTAAATAGCGTTCGATAATTTATGTGTATTTTGTCTTTTTTAGTCCTACCACCTATATCAATGATTTGAGCTCTTCCAAATCCTTGAATAGATAATAAATCATTAGTTTGAACTTGAAAATCTGGTGAATCAATAATTGTGTGATTAACTTTCACACGCTTCTTTTCAATTAATTGTTTCGCTATTGTTCGAGATTTATGAATCATTTCCTTTAAAACGACGTCTAATCTCAATGCACTTACAGTACTACCTTGAATTTTCCAATTCTCTACTGATTGTATCATATCTTTAAATGGAATAGAATTAAGTTTAACTGTAGCACCTTTTATCTTTGTTAATTCCAACATAATATACGATTCTAATTGCTTTGTCAAAACAAATTGAATACTGTCGCCGACAATAATATCACCAACTTGTTCCCTTTCTATTCCTAATGACATAAGTGTTCCTAGGACATGTTGATGTTGTATATTAACAAACTTCTCTGGATAGTTGATTTGAATTAATACTTCTTCAAAGTCAGCTTCCCCAGGTTCAAAATAATTAGGGGCAATGAGACCTCGTTTTCTCTCTGCGTTATCCCCACCAAAAAAAGTCACTTTCATATCTTCATAACTGCCTGTTATGACTTCAAGTATATATTGTCCTCTCGGATCGAGAAAATTTGTCAGAATTGGCGCATACTGCTTTTCAACTTGATCACACTTATCTATTAATTGATCTATTAACCCTTGCTCTTCGTCTCTAAAATGCTGATAAATATCGATTATCTTACACCTCTCTGATTCTAAATTAAATGATAAAAGAGGTTGAAACAACCTCTCATGTATTGTCTCAGCCTCTTAAACATCATATATTATTACATTAAATGAACTATTATCATATTAAAGATACTTCTTAATCCAGCTTGGAATAATACAAGTACAAACAAAGCTACAAGTGAAGAAATATCAATCATCCCTATTGGAGGAATAATCTTTCTAAATGGTTCTAAAAATGGTTCATATAATTTACCTAGTATTTCACCGAACTTAGATTCTCTAATATTAGGTACCCAAGATGTAAAGAAATAAATAATCATTCCAAAGTAATATATTTGAACTAGAAAAATTATAAAATTAAAAATGGTAGCTAGTAAACCTACATTCATATAACGTTCTCCTTATTCGTAGTGTTGCGATTCCATTTGTTCAATATGATCTGTAATACTTCCCGCAACTTCTACATTATCAGGTGTACAAAGGAATATGTCAGTACCTACACGTTGAATATCTCCACCAATTGCATAAACTGTTCCACTTAAGAAATCAATAATGCGTTTAGCTGAAATTTTATCAATACGTTGTAAATTCACTAAAGTAGCACGACGGTTTTTTAATTCATCCGCGATATCTTGTGTATCTGAAAATACTCGTGGCTCGAATAAGCACATTTTTGAACTTTCATAACCACTATAACCTTGTGACGTTTGATTCATTGTAACAACATTTTTGCCGTTTGACTTTGATGGCGGTTGATTCATACGCACATTCCTTTCTTCTGAGTTATAATTTCTTGTTGTTTTCTTTTGTGGTACTGTTTTCAATTTACTTTGATTACTATATGAACGTTCTGATTGTTGCGGTTGATTCTGTTGAACATTGTTTGTTTCATTTTCTTCATTCTGAACTACACGACGTTGTCGCTCTTCAGGGCTTTCTACTTCTTCTTCATCATCCATTAGAAAAAAATTATTAAATAAATCTTTAATAGCCACGGGGCTCACTCCTATTCTCCTACAAGTTTAGTCCCAATTCTTATAAATGAAGCACCTTCTTCTACAGCAATTGCATAATCATTACTCATTCCCATAGATAAATAGTCGCATGGTGCATAATCTAAATTAAGGTTTTTGATTTCATCTCGTTTTACTCGTAATTGTTTAAATAACTGTCGAATATATGTAGTGTCTTCTATATAAGGTGCCATTGTCATTAATCCAACAATTTTTATTTTATCATATTGTTCAATTTGTTCTATAAAGTGATTAACTTCATTTAAAGCAATACCATGTTTAGATTCTTCTCCTGAGACATTGACTTGTATGAAGCAGGCAATCTCATGATCCGCTCTTTTATTAATTTCCTTAGCTAAACTAAGTCTATCTAGTGCATGTAGGTAATCAATTTCATTAATGACTTCTTTTACTTTTCTAGATTGTAAAGAACCTATAAAGTGCATAGTAACATCGTTTGGCAAAGCAGATTTCTTCTCTAAAAAGCCTTCTAATCTATTTTCACCAAAATGTCTAAGGCCAGCATCATAAGCTTCTTTAGCACGGTCTATTGTAACATATTTTGTTACTGCAATCACGTTTGGCAAGGTAGACGCTTCACTATTTTTAAAATGTGATTGTATTTCACTTTCAATGTTTCTTAAATTTTGTTTTACATCCATATTCTACTCAACCTCTTCACCATTTGTTAAGTTTAGTTATCACTAATAAATACATATGCATTTAAATATTTATTATTTATATGACTAATCTAATGAGATTATTTTTGGCCTATAAAGGCCAACATTCTACCTGTTTGACCTTTTTCAACTCGATATGAAAAGAAAAGTGATAAATCCTCTGATGTAGCATAATCAGTTATATATATGTTTTCGAATGGTACACCATAATGATTAAGTAATAGCGCATTAGCACGTTTTAAATCAATACCATGTCGATTCTCTCCACGAGTTTCAATATAATCTTTAACATTAATTGGTAATGTTTCAAACTTCGTTTTAATATCATCGTTTATTTCATATGTAGTTGAAGTAGATGGTCCAATTACAATCTTTAGATCATTATAATCAAAATCAATTTGCTTTAACATTTCACTAACAATTTGACCATATGTACCTCGCCAGCCAGCATGTGCTAATCCTACATAGTGATGTTTTTCACTATAGAAATAAACTGGTACACAATCAGCGTAGCACATCGTTAATAACGTATCAGGGTCATATGTATAAATCCCATCAATACCATACATATCATCTGTTAATGTATCGATGTTAGTTCCACGATGACTTTGCGAAATTTCCATTACTCGATTTTCATGAGTTTGAATTGGAAATACCCATTGTGCTCTTTCAAACCCAATCGCGTCCGCCAACATTTCTTGGTGTTTAGTAATATTTTCAGGATTATCATCCACATATCTTGCCATATTGAATGATGATTCTGGATATAGACTATAGCCACCTTCTCTTGTAGTGAATCCTAATTTAACATGCTTCAAGTCTTGAGATTCATATTTCAAGTGATGGGGATACTTTACAAATTTCTCTGACACGAGATCAAACCACCTTAATTAAAAGTTTTATTTTTGTCAATTTCTAAAAACCTTACTCTAAAATTGAATATAGATATATTATATAACAATCTTCACTTTACTTGAAAGTAAATAAAAAAGGGAGCGAACATGAATCCACAAGTGAATTCGCCGTTCTACTCCCAATTAGGAATGATTAAGACGATAAATACACTTAATCATACAACGAAATATAGACAAAACTTATTTTCAATTAACGTCTAGTTCTTCTAGAACGTCTTTCTTCTCTATTTCTGATAAAGCTAGGAATATCGTCATCTTTAGTAGTATGACTTCTTTCTGATACACTTTCAGAAGAACGAGAGCTTGATGAGCTTTGAGAGAATGATTCTTCTCTTGGCGTACTTGTTTGTGTTGAAGTGCTTGAAGTTGCACTTGTTCCGAAACCAGTACTTGAAGCTTTACGTCCTTGTGAAGTTGGTTTATCTTCAAAACCAGTAGCAATTACAGTTACTACGATTTCATCTTGTAGTTCAGGATTGATAACTGTACCAAAGATCATATTTACATCTTCATCTGCAGCATCTTGCACGATGTCAGCCGCTTCTTGAGCTTCAAATAATGATAGTGATTCCCCACCAGTGATGTTCATTAACACACCTTGAGCACCAACGATTGAAGTTTCAAGTAATGGTGATGAAATTGCTTTTTTAGCTGCTTCAACTGCTCTGTTCTCTCCAGAAGAGACACCAATACCCATTAAAGCAGAACCTTGGTTAGACATAATTGTTTTAACGTCAGCAAAGTCTAAGTTTACTTCACCTGATACAGCGATTAAGTCAGAGATACCTTGAACACCTTGACGTAATACATTGTCTGCTTCTTTAAATGCTTCCATCATTGGAGTTGATTTATCAACGATATCTAATAAGCGATCGTTAGGGATAACAATTAGTGTATCAACTGCTGCTTTCATAGATTCAACACCAGCTGCTGCTTGAGTTGAACGTTTACGTCCTTCAAAACCGAATGGACGTGTTACTACACCAACAGTTAATGCTCCCATTTCTTTAGCAATCTTAGCTACTACTGGTGCAGCACCTGTACCAGTACCGCCACCCATACCAGCAGTTACGAATACCATATCTGCACCTTGGATTGCATCTTCAATTTGTTCACGTGACTCTTCAGCTGCTTTTTTACCAATTTCTGGATTTGCACCAGCACCAAGTCCGCGTGTTAATTTCTCACCAATTTGGATTTTAAATTCTGCTTTAGATAAGTTTAAAGCTTGTCCGTCTGTATTAATTGCAATAAATTCTACATTGTTCATGCCATGGTCGATCATACGGTTAACAGCGTTGTTACCACCGCCACCTACACCGATGACTTTTAATGTCGCTAAATGATTAAATCCTTGTTCAAATTCTAACATTTATATTTCCTCCTAGTCTTTTTGGCCCATCATTCAAATAGAGATTTCATAAGTTTTTTAAATTTGCCCTCTTCTTTTTGAGGTTGCTCTTGATCATCATCATAATGTTCTGTCGTATCGTGATGACTTTCGTTGCTATCATACTTATCATAGTCGTCTACTTTATCTGTTCTTTCATGTGGTTCGTTGTAGTCTTCTTCATAAGTATCTTCATTTTTATTTGACTTACGTTTAAACCAGTCAAATCCACCTGATTTAGAAGTATGTTCTCTCTCGTTATCTTCAATAACTTCTTCTTCAAACTCATCATTATCTTGATAACTCATTGTAACATAATCGAGCAACTCATCAAAAGTGATGCTAGTAGATATAGTAGAAATAGCTGATGTAAATTCTGGCTTTCTGATACCCATTTGTGACGGTGTATGAACTCTAATCTTTTCATTTACCATCGTATTAAGTAATTCTTTAACTCCTAATAAGTTTGAAGAACCGCCAGTTACAATGAAACCACCGTTCACTCTAGTTAATCCTAAGTCAACTAATACATCAAACACCTCATCAAAGATATCTTGCATTGTTCTCTCAATTACAGCACTTAAATCTTTTTGAGTATATTCAACTAATTCATCACTGTCTACTTGATCTACACTAAATACATCTTGATCTGATGCAGAATTAGCATAAGCATGACCATATTGATGTTTAATCTTTTCAGCCGTTTCATATGTAGTATTTAGTTCTTCAGCAATATCATCAGTAATATCGCGACCTGCTAATTCAATTGAATCAGCGTCTACTAATTCTCCACGCTCATAAAAGGCAATTTGAGTTAAATCTTCACCAATATCTATTACACATGCTCCTAATTCTTTTTCAGTAGCTGTAAGAATTGAGCCGTAATTATAAGCATCTGAATAAACATCTAAAACATCTACGCCACATGATTCTACACATTTAATCATGTTGATTAAGATAGATTTATGAATTGCAATAACTCCTGCTTCAACTCTTAATGAGTGTCTAGCAATCAATTCTTTAGGGTCTGATACTTCATTATCCCCATCCACAATAAAACGAATAGGGAATACATCAATTACATCAGTATCCGCTACATCATTTTTTTGACGAATACCTTCTAGCACTTCTTCAATGTGTGTGCCGTTTATTTCAGTATCTTCATAAAAATCAATTTCATTTGCTTCATCATATACTTCAGTACCTATGATAGGTAATTTTAAGAAAACTTCTTTAATGTCTACACCTGATGCGATAGAAGCTTTTTTAATTGTATCTTTAACTGCTTGTTTAGCAATGTCGAAATCATCAATTAATCCGTTCTTGATACCGCTAGTGTAGGTTTGTCCTGTACCTATCACATTTATTCCATTGTGAAATTTTTCGCCTACTATTGTTTTTACACTTGATGAACCAATATCTATGCTTACATAGTAATGTTCCTCCATAGATAGGCACCTCCTGACAAATTACTATTAAAATACACTATGTTTAGTTTACAATACGTCGTAAGGCTTGTGAACTATAAACACATATTAATATCGAAATTTTTTAATTATTTGAATCTGATTGTTCGTTAATTTTATTTAAAGCGCTTTGTAACTCATCTTTTGCATCAGTTTCTTGTTGTGATTTTTGACGAACATTTTGATCGGATTTTGAATCTCCGCTACTGTTTTCATTATACGGTATAAATGATGCACCTACAGATAAATCTATATAACCTTGGGTTTTCAAGTTACCAGAGTCGTCTTTTGATAAAGATTGTGACATTTGAGGATAATATTTAATTTTATTAGCAATCGTTTTTATGTTGCCAACTACTTGCATATCATCTTGCATATATAAAAGAATTCGATTAGGGCTATTTTGCTTAGGTGCGTACTTAATTTCTGAAATCATATCTCTAATGTCTGGGGACATCTTAGATAAAGATTTAATCATGTTGCTTTTTTCTTCACCTTTAAATCCTTCTAAAATAGGTCCACTTCCGGAAATATTACCATCAAAGTTTTTCAATTCTTGATTTCCTTCTATAATTGGCACATATTTATTCTTTTCTTTAACAACACCCACAACTTGATTTTCAGTTATTTGCACTTTCAACGTATTCGGTAATTGCTTTTTAATTTTCACGTCTTTTATTAAATCATTCTTCTTCAGATTTTGAATACCTTTACGTTTACTATAGGTATACATTCTTGAATTATCTTTTACATCCAAAGCTTTTTCAACTTGACTGTTACTCACATTGTTATTTCCACTAATTTTAATATTAGAAATTCTACTTAGTGGTGTAAACATGTAGAGTAAAAATAAAATTATTAATAATACTAAAAGTGTAATGATAATATACTGAATTCTTTTTTGACGCTTCCTTCGCTGAATTCTTAATTGTTCTTTTCTCTCTTGTGGTGATAAATGATCAAATTGTGTACTCTTGGCATGTTTTTTTCTTTTACGATTGTCATTGAACTCTTTAACTCTATCTTTAATAGATAGCTTATATGTGTTTTCACTAGAATTAGTGGAGAGTCTGTGACTATCATTCGTTTTTGTACTTTCAACGCTTTGAGCATCTTCATCAGATGTTTCGTTAGATTGTTCAATTGCTTCATTTTGTTCCAATTGTTCGGATTCATTGGATTGATTATTAAAGTTATCTTCATCTATTGATTGATTTTGATCTTGTTGTTTAGAGGTCTCATTAGGCTTATTAATTTTATACAATTGAGCGTCATCTGTGGAAATTTTATTCTTATCCTTATGATTAGCATCATGATTTGAAAGGTGTTCTTCATTGTTTAATTCTCGATTTCTTTTTTCAATAAGACTTTGAATCGAGCTCACCTTATTATCTTTACGTCGTTTATCTTTCACTTGATTTCACAACCTTTAATAAGATGGTAAGTGGGCACGGAAACTTTCAATAAATCTTTCACCACGTTCTTCAAATGTTTTATATTGATCCCAACTTGCACATGCAGGTGATAGTAAGACAACGTCATTCGGTTCGACTACATCTTGTACCTTTTTAACAGCGTCTTCAATATCTGTAGCTTTCACCACTAACTTACCTTGACTATTGCCAAGCTTAGCAAATTTTTCTTGAGTTTGACCAAAAACAACCATGACACGTACATTCTTCATATAAGGTATTAATTCATCGAAATCATTACCACGATCTAAGCCACCACATAACCAAACTATTGGTTGCTTGAATGAATTTAATGCAAATTGTGTAGCAAGTGTGTTTGTAGCTTTAGAGTCATTGTAATACTTGTTAGTGCGATTTGTACCTATATATTGTAATCTGTGATCTATACCAGAGAATGTCGTTAAACTATCTATAATTGCTTTTATTGGAACACCAGCTAAGATTGAAGCTAATACTGCAGCTAGAATATTTTCTAAATTATGTTCCCCAGGTAATACTAAATCATCTATATTAATGATTCTTATTCCTTTGTAAACAATAAACCCATCTTCAATATAAATACCGTCTACTTCTTGTTGAGTAGAGAAATACAATGTTTTACCTTTCAAATTTTCAGACTCAATTAAATGTCTTTGATGATAATTACATATTAGGTAATCATTTTCTGTTTGATTTTTGTAAATCTGTTTCTTTGCGTTTTGATAGTTTTCAAGTGTTTCGTGATAATCTAGATGAGCAGAATATATATTTGTGATAATCGCAATATGCGGACGATATTGCTCTACACCTAATAATTGGAATGAAGATAATTCAGTTATTAGATATTCATTAGGTGAGGTTTCTTGTGCTACTTTAGATGCTACATAGCCTATATTTCCAGAGAGTCTCCCAGTCAATCTACTTTTCTTAAACATATCGCCAATTAAAGAAGTCGTAGTTGTTTTACCATTAGTTCCAGTTACAGCTATAATCGGTGCTTCTGATATTAAATAACTTAATTCTACTTCAGTTAATATTTTTAAATGTCGCTGATATGCTTCCTGAATTATAGAAACTGTATAAGGAATACCAGGATTTTTTACTATAATTGGCTCATTATCTAACAGTGATAAAGGATGTCCACCATCAACTATTTTAACTCCTAGCGCCTCTAAATCCTTGGCATGAGGATCTTGTGACAAGTCTTTGCCATCATTTACAGTCACATTGGCACCTAATTTGATTAATAATTTAGCTGCTTCATATCCGCTTTTGGCTAGTCCTACTACAAGAACATCTTTATTTTCTAATCCTGTATAATTGAGCATGCTAATGCACTCCTATCCATAATCCGATTAATCCTGAAATTAAACCTGCTGTCCAGAACACTGTCACTACTTTCCATTCTCCCCAACCACTTAATTCAAAGTGATGATGAATCGGGCTCATCTTAAAAATACGCTTTTTTGTAAGTTTATATGAAGCAACTTGCAACATAACTGAAGCTGTTTCAATTACAAATACTAGTCCAATTAGTAACAATGATAATTCTTGATTTAGCATAATTGATATCGTTGCGAAAATTCCACCTAAAGCTAAACTACCAGTGTCTCCCATAAATACCTTTGCAGGATTAAGGTTATACGGTAAAAATCCTAATAATGCAAAAATCATTATAATACAAAATGCTCCAATTGCTGGTGAATCTAAAACAAAGCTCATAATGGCGTACATTGTAAAACCAATGATTGATAATCCTGTTGCTAAACCATCTAAACCATCTGTTAAATTCACAGCATTTGAGAATCCAACTTGCCAAAAAACAATAAAAATCACATATGCAAAAGATAATGGAATACTAATATTTGTAAAAGGTATGTTTAGATTAGTTGAAAATTCTACAAGATGGAAAACATCACTTAGTAAAAAGAATACAACTGCAATTGCAATTTGTGCTAAAAATTTCTGCTTACTTGTTAAACCTTGGTTGTTTTTCTTAACTACGATGATGTAATCATCAATAAAACCTATTAAACCAAAACCAATTGTCACAAATAATAATAAAATGATTGGATTTGAATTATCTACAAAGAAAATTGCAAAAATTGAGGTAATGATAATACTAATTAGAAAAGTCAAACCACCCATTGTCGGTGTGCCTGTTTTTTTCATATGGCTTTGTGGACCTTCTTCACGAATGCTTTGTCCAAATTTCATTCGCTTAAGCGTTGGAATTAAAATAGGTACTAAGATAAAAGTAATTAATAGTGCGATTACCGCAAGTATAAAAAGCATAATTGTCTCCTTTATATATTTAATTTTAGTTTTGTCTTCTGAGTTTATTAATTGATAATATCTCGTTCATTTTATCAATATTTTAAAGTAAATTCATTTAAAATTTGTATGAGATCGAATGACGTCCTTCGAAGTAACACGAGCTAAGAAGGGAATGATATAACCACCCCTTCACTTATATTTGCTACTAAAGTTTTATTTTGTAACCTATACTCACTGTGCTTGTCACAACTTTTAGACGTTCATTCAATTCTCATAACTTATCATCTACTTTTTCAAGTCAAATTATAATTACTCGTTAGAATCTTGACTATTGTTTGTCTGTTGTTCTTGTTCAGAAGAGCTTGAAGTATCATTCTTATTGTCTTTTTCCTTATCGTCTGAAGAAGAACTGGCTTCATCTTTATTAGAAGAGTCATTTGATGCTGTCTCATTGTCATTCGTATTCGTCGATGTATCGTCAGGATCTTCTGGAGATAATTCAATTTCAACCTTACTATTGTCTTTTAATGTAGTTCCAATGTTAACCGATTGTTTTGTTACATAGCCACTACCTTTAGTTGTAACGTTAATGCCAGTTAATTCTTGGAAGGCAAGTACATCATCTTTTGTCCAACCTTTCATATTTGGCATTGTAATATCACCATCAGTTAATAAGAGCACCTTACTATTAGGCAATAATTTTTTATTGGCTTTAATTGATTGAGATTTGACGTTATCTCCATTACCAATAACGGTTGCTTGTAAATCTTCAGATTTCAAACTTTCTTTTGCTTTATCAGTAGATTGTCCAGTTACATTTGGTACTTTTGAATATTGTGCAGATTTAGTTTCATCTTTTTTAGAACCTACATTTAAATATTTAAGTGTATTTTCCATAATTGGTTTGAAAGCCTTACTTACACCCATTTCATAAGCTTCTTGATCATTCTTTTGAGCTAAGCTCATACCGGCATAAACAATAACTTCAGGATTTTTCTTAGGCGCATCACCAATGAAACTTACAAAGTATGGATTTTCACCCTTAACATATCCGCCGCTCTTTTCATCCGCCACTTGGGCAGTACCTGTCTTACCTTCAATATCATAACCATCTACTCTATAATTCATCGCATGACTCTTCTTACTATTAACTACTTTATCTAATTCTGTTTCCACTTTACTTGCGGTAGAAGCAGTAATTGGTTTGCCAGCAATTTCTTTTTTGCCTTGATAGAATGTCTTTTTGGAAATTGGATTTTTAATACTATCCACAAACCATGGTTTAAGCATATTCCCTTTATTAAAGAAAGCAGATTGTGCCTGAATCATTTGTACCGGCGTAACAGTTGTTGATTGCCCGAATGCTGACGTTTTTTGTTGTAATTCATTCGACCAAGCAATATTACCTTCTGCTTCACCATCAAACAGACCACCAGTTGGTTTGCTAAAACCAAATCTTTCGTACCATGATTTCATTTTGTCAGCACCTACTAAGTCTTGTAAGTGCATCATCAGTGTATTTGAAGAATAAGTAAAGCCTAATGACATTGGAATTTCGCCCCAACCAGTTTTATTCCAGTCGGAAATTCTAGAACCCATGATATCACGATGTCCAGACTCATATTTTTTCTTAGGATCAAACTTACCTTCCTGTATAGCTGCCGCTAAACCAAATGATTTAAAAGTAGAACCTGGTTCATACGTATTTTGATATAAATCATTCGCCCATTTTTTCCCGAAATCTTCACCTGTCTCAGGATTAAACGTAGGACGTTGACTGAATGCTAAGATTTCACCTGTTTTAGCATCCATGACAACAGCAAATAAATCTTTTGGTTGATATCTCTTAACCATATCATCCAATGCTTCCTCAACGAATACTTGAATATTTGAATCAATTGTTAAATGAACATCATCACCACGTTTAGGTGATTTTTCATTTTTAGTATTTGGAGCAATATATCCCCAAATATCTTGTATATAAGATAATGCACCTTTAGTTCCACTTAAATAACTATCAAAGATTTTTTCAACACCAAGTGCACCTTTTAATTCGCCTGTATCTGGATTTTTTTGTGCCATTCCTATTAAGTGAGACGCAAAATTACCATTTGGATAAAAGCGTTCAGTTTCTGGATATAGTGTAATACCTGGTAAGTCCATTTTTTCCAGTTTCTGTTTATCTTGATAAGTTAAATTAGTTCCTTTTTGACCAAATTCCACTTGGAATGCTTTTTTCTGATTAAGTCGTTTTTCAATTTCTTCCGGTTTCATGTCTATAATTTTAGAAAGTTCTTTAGCAGTCTTCTTTTTATCCTCTACATAGCGAGGTTTGTCTCCACTTTTACCTGCGCTCTTATCGACTACCGCTACAACTTTATATCTTTCGACATCTTCGGCAAGAATTTTACCGTTTCTATCATAAATCTTGCCTCGTTCAGCTTGTTCATTGTTTTGAACTAAATATTTTTCATTCGCTCGCATTACTAAATCTTGTCCATCAGAATGCCCTGTGATCATAATATATGAATATCTTAAAACCAATATAAAAAAGAGCAGTCCGAATATACCAACAAGGAGGACTGCTCCTAATTTATTTTTTCTAATTTTAATTTTTCGCTTCGCCATTTGTACGCACTACCTTTACATTGTCGTTATTTAGGCTCATACCTTGTGCTTTAGCCTTGTCGTAAATGCGTTGGTAAGAAGAACTTTTTTTAATTTCAGATTGAATTGCGCTATTTTCACTTGATTGTTGTTCAATTTTGGAGTCTAAATCTGCAATCTTTCCATTCGTATCATACGCATCCATTTTTAAAGATAGCATATAAATAGCAATAACTGCAATTGCAGTAACAAGTGTTATGTATAAGTATTTCTCAAATCTTGTGAGTTGAACTACAACCTTCTTAGTAACAGTTCTTGTTTGTGGTTCCGATTGAGGTTGTTGTTTCGGTATACTATTGTGCTGGACGTCTTCATATGGTTCATATATTTCTTCTACAGCCATCGTCAATTACTCCTTATTTTAAAATTTCTGCAACACGTAATTTTGCACTGCGCGCTCTGTTATTTTCATCCAAATCTGTATCCGTTGCCGTAATTGGTTTGCGATTTACTCTCTTGAGTTTAGGTGTGTAAGCTTCAGGAATAATTGGTAATCCTCTAGGCACATCAGGACCATTTTCATACTCTTGAAACATCTGTTTGCATAATCTGTCTTCTAAAGAGTGGAAAGTGATTACTGAAATTCTGCCTCCAACTTTTACAAGCTCGATTGCCTGCTCAATTGAATCTTCGAATGCAGATAATTCGTCATTAACAGCAATACGTATAGCTTGAAATACACGTTTTGCAGGATGACCACCTTTTCTTCGAGCTTTAGCAGGAATGCCTTCTTTAATGATGTCAACTAGCTCTAATGTAGTTTCGATAGGCTGATGTTCACGATGTGCTTCGATTCGTCTCGCTATTTGTTTAGAAAATTTTTCTTCACCATAGCGATAAAAAATCTTCACAAGTGCTTCATATGGCCATTGATTGACTACTTCGTATGCGCTAAGTTGCTGCGTTTGATCCATTCTCATATCAAGTTTAGCATCATGATGATAACTAAATCCTCGCTCTGGAACATCCAACTGTGGACTAGAAACGCCTAAGTCATAATAAATTCCGTCTACCTTTTCAATGTTTAAGTTTTTTAAAATGTCAGTTAATTCTCTAAAGTTACTATGTACGAACGTGACTTTATGTAGATGATCTTTCAATACTTCTTTAGCATTATCTAATGCTGTAGTGTCTTGATCAATCGCAATTAATCTACCGTCATCGTTTAATTGATTTAATAAATAGAGTGCATGACCCGCGCCACCAAGCGTACAGTCTACGTAAATACCATCTTCTTTGATGTCTAAATAATCAATTGTTTCGTTAAGCATAACGCTAATATGATGAAACACGACTTATTCCTCCATTAAAAATCAAAATCTATTAAATCTTCAGCAATATCTTCGAAACTCTCTTCAGATTCATCATAAAAATCATTCCAAGTTTCTCTATCCCAAATTTCAATTCGATTTGAAACACCTATTACTGTACATTCTTTAGTTAAACTAGCGTACTTCCTCAAATTTTGAGGAATGTTAATACGCCCTTGCTTATCCAATTCTACTTCGATGGCACCTGAGAAGAACATACGCATAAACTTACGTGCGTCTTTCTTTGTCATAGGTAAGGTTTTCATTTTTTCTTCTATTTGTTGCCACTCTTCAAGTGTGTAACCGAATAAACATTTATCAAGGCCTCGCGTGATAATAAAACGTTCGTTTAAGTCATATCTAAACTTAGATGGAATTATCATACGTCCTTTAGCATCAAGTTGATGTTCGTATTCTCCCATGAACATTATTATCACCTCACCTTATTTATAATTTACCACATATCCCCACTATCCTCCACTAATTCTGTAAAATATCTTAAAATTCTTTTTTTTATACAAAAAAAACCTATTTTATCATTTCGATAAAATAGGTCTAAAGCTTGATTTATTAAGGTTTAATGATGATTTGATCAAATGTATATTCAAGTGGTGGGAAAGTGGAGGGACTAAACACATCAATCCCAAAATCATTCATAATTTGTAGTGGATTCCAGATTCTTTCTTGTAATCCGTGGTGAGGATGTAATACTAAATCCAATTCTCTAAATTGTCTCATACTAATATCATTCTCACGTTCAATATTTAACAAATAGCGTTTCAATAAATAATCAAATTGTTTATTATGAATTTCTTCATTTTTAGTTACTAAATTTAAATTATCTTGATTTTCCTTAACTTCATTTAATAATTGTTGATACACATTTTTATGTTTTGCTTTCAATTCTTCTACTTGTTGTATAAACGTATTGGAAGCTTTTTCACGTACAAATTCATTTTTGTCATCATCGATACCATTTTGAATAACTTTTTCAACATTTAGGCTGTATTGTTTAAGTAGTTTTTGTGTTCTTTCCATCATATATGTCATCTTCATACGTGGAAGAACGATCGGCATTTCTACATTAAGTAATTTGAATACATTATTTAGTTCTGCCCAATATTTAATTTCACTTGGACCACCTATGAATGCTACTGTATTAAATAACCATTCTTCCATGACTGGTCTCGTAACGACGTTGTTTGAGAAACGCTCCGGCTCTGTCTCTATTAATTCAATTAATTCCTCTTCAGAGTAAGTAATATCAGATTTACTTAATTTAAAATGATTATCTTCTTTTGATATTAATTGACGCATACCATCCTCATGAAGGAACAAATGTACATTAGTATCTGTCTGTATCATTTGTGTTAATCCCGATGCAATGGTTTGCTCTTGTGTTTGTCTGAATACTTGATTAATTTTAGAATGATTATTTACTATTTGTTTGAGTAATGGCTTTTCAAGTTGTCTAAGCTTATCGTTCTGTGCATCGATGAGTAGCACACCGTGTTCTTTAAAGACCGCATGCAATAAAGCCTTAAATATATCAGTCCAAGTATCAAACTCATTAATAATTTCCACGCATAATTTATATAAAGGTTTAGAATGTTTAGTTTCTTTTAATTCTTCGAAGAAAAGATTTAATGCATTAAGCATAGCTTCCTTATCAGGAGTATATCTTGAAACATTTGTTTCTGGAGGCGTCATTGTATGGTACTTTACTTTCTTTAATTGCGCCTCATTCGCATTATAAACATACGTATGATTCACTTCATCAAAATCATGATCCTCTCCAGCAATCCAAAACACAGGAACAACCGTTTCACCGTATTCTTTAGTTAGTTGACTACTTAACGTTACTATCGAAAGAATTTTATGGAAAGTGTATAAAGGTCCCCCAAACAATCCTGCTTGTTGACCTCCAATAACTACTTTAGCTCCTTGTTCAAGCGCCTCAATATGCTCTAGCTGAGAAGTAGTTAATTTCAAATCGGCCATATAGTCTTTAATGATTTGTGCTAATTGTTTTTCTCTACCATTATTAGGACGTTTCATCCTAGTCGTGAAACTAGCTGTCTCAACTGGGTTATATTGATAAAATTCTAATAAACTTTTATCACTTTCTTTTAATTTTGAAATAAATGAATCTTTTTCTTTAAAATGAGTTACTCGACAGTCCATATCTATACTCCTTCAACATAGCTATTACTCATATAGTATAAAGATTATAACATTGTATGACAATTTAACGGCTTAAAAATTTGTAATTTTTGAAGTGAAATTTACCCTTTCGTCCTAAAAATACAATTGAATGAAATTTACATATTATTTAAGTTATAATATAACAAAAGAAATAAGGGGGATAACGCAAATGAGTGAAGTAAAACATCTTGAAATTAATTATAAAACAGACGAATTGTTTGAAGCTTTTAGAGAATTCGGTAACAAAGATTTATACATGGTTGAAGAACTACAAGGCCAAATGATCGATGCCAGTTCTGAATCACCATTCTATGGCATCTTTCACGGTGAAAACCTTGTTGCCCGAATGGCTTTACTAAAAAAGGGTGACATTGAAGAAATTTACTTCCCAGAATTCGATGATTATTTACTACTTTGGAAACTAGAAGTTTTAGATAACTATAAAAATAAAGGGTACGGTCAGTCACTTATTGATTATGCAAAATCTTATCATATGCCTATCAAAGCCATTGCACGTCAAAATTCTAAAGAATTTTTAATGAATCAAGATTTTGAGGATGTACACGCTAAAAATCCTGAAGGTCATGATGTACTCGTATGGTCTCCTAAATAATTAAATAGAATATGGAAAAGCTATGGAGTGATAAAAATTCTATCAGAATCTTTACCACTCCAACTTTTTGCATAAAATGTTTTTACTCATTTTCAATTAAATCAACTAATTCACTCAATGATTTAATTTCGTAATCTGGATTTATATCAGAATTATTCTTTTTATTTCTTACATTAAACCAGCATGTAGCTATTCCCGCATTTTTTCCGCCTAATACATCTGAAGTTAATGAATCACCTACAATAATGGTAGATTTTCGTTTGTCCTTACCAATTTTTTCAAACACATAATCAAAAAAACTCAATCATTGGCTTTTGATAACCCGTTTCCTCTGATATAAATACACCATCAAATGTGTCTTTAAATTGTAATTGAGCGATACGTCTTTTTTGAGTATCTGTAACACCATTAGTAACAATATAAAGCTCATTGTTTTGAGCTAATCGATCTATCGTTTCTAGAGTGGAATCAAAATGCTTAATGGGTGCTTTTGCTAATTCATCCCTAAAAGTAACATCTGCTTGTTTACCATCCACTTCAATACCATAATAATTAAAATATTCAATGAATCTGTGTGAAAGAACTTCTTCTTTAGTTAGTTTATTCTTTTGAAAAGCCTCCCAATGTGCCTGATTAATTTGTTTAAAAAATTGAAAGTCTTCTGCTGTTGGGTAATGATGATAATGTTTGGCCATATTGTGAAAAGCTTTATCTTCAGCATCATAAAAATCAACTAATGTATCATCGAAGTCTAATAATATTGTATTATATTTCATATTTTCATCCTTAACGTTTATTTTCTAAAATCTATTTTAACAGAAATATATTTATAAATTAAAAAAAGACCAGAGCGCTTGCCCTGGTCCATGATAATTAAAATTTCAAATTAGAAGCCGAAAATTTTACCTAAAGCACTGATTCCATTTTCTACGATACCTACGATGCTTGTACCCATTTTACCCCAGTCTTTATCTTGTCCTGCTTGTACTGCTGCTGCAATTGCTTCTGCTAATTTTTGCATATTTATCTCTCCATTTCTCTATATTTTTTTATGATTCAAACTAAGTTTTAAAATAAACGTTAAATTAGAAACCAAAGATTTTACTTAATTCAGTTACACCGTTTGAAACGATATCTAAGATGCTTGTACCTAATTTAGTCCAGTCTTGGTTTTGACCTGCTTCGATTGCACTTTTTACTGCGTTTGCGATTTTTTCCATGATTACTATCTCCTTTATAATGTTTATTTATATTTTCAATAAATGTTATATGTGGAAACTTAGAATCCGAATAATTTACCTAAAATGCCAACACCGTTTTCTACGATACCTACAATGCTTGTACCTAATTTAGTCCAATCTTGGTTTTGACCTGCTTGAACTGCATCTGAAATTGCTTGTACTAATTTTGACATTTAAATCGCTCCATTTCTTTTTATTTAAAGTATTTAAATCTTAATGTATGAAATTCAATAGATACATTAAGCTATTTCTTAAAACCAAAAACGATTAATTGGTAAGTTTTTGTTTACCTATCGTTTTGTTACTTATACTATATAGTGATTTATGCTATTTGCGTTCTATCTTTCTTAACTTATAAATTAGACATCAAAACTGTAGACCTTTGATTATATAAAACACACTTAGGCATTCAAATATGTTGTGCAAAATCTGACAATTCTGCAAACGTTTACAAGAACTTTACATTGGCTTTATATTTTTTTAAAATTCACCTTGTTTTATAAACGCTTTAACCTACTAGTAGATCCATTGCAAGTCTAGGATTCTCAATACAACCATTTATTTAAACAGACAAGTGAATATATTCTAGTCCTTTTCAACTATTTAATTAATCGTAATGTTAATCATTGCAACTTTATTAATTTCTGTATTTCACTATTTATCATGATACTTTTATTTAGTAATTGGATTGAGTATATGAATAGTAGATGAGAATTATTTCAACACTTAGGATCTATTTATTACTTTATTCATTCATAGATGTTCATAATTTGTTCATAGTTGCTTATAATGTCTCCTATTGGTTCTATACATTTGATTACTTCTGCGTCCATATGGCTTGAAGATATTAATTCAATTGCTCGACTTTATGTGTTATTGCACTTGCACATAGTCGATATGAGTTACAAATACACATAATTAGTGAAAAATATAAACTTTTTTTATATTAAAGCTATTGCTAAATAAGGTTTCTTTAGCTATAATAATTCTTGTGTTAAAAATTCATGTCCTGGTAGCTCAGCTGGATAGAGCAATGGCCTTCTAAGCCATCGGTCGGGGGTTCGAATCCCTCCCAGGACGTCATTAACTAAAAATTACATATATTTTTAGGTTGAGAACGCTGTTATGACGGCGTTCTTTTTATTTTGTCTTGTAATTAGATACCATAGAAACTAAGCTAAACTGCACCAAAAATAGAAAAACCCGCCATGTTATGACGAGTTTCTGAGATAATATTGTTATACTGTTAGTTTAAAAATTTTCGACACATATTTGACACGTGATCAACAACTTTTTTACCTAAATAATTTAGTTTTTAAATGTAAGTATTAAATTAATTATTGAAATGACCAAAGTGACTATTGCAAAATAAAACGTTAAAGACGTTAGTTTTTCACTTCTCAATTTAAAAACTCCATTCAATATTAATATTCTAATAACCAATATTATATGTATTGGAATAAACACTTAGGAGTTAATTAAATGCTTAAGTGTCTATATATCAAACTTCAAATTCAATCGTTTCTATAATATGATTATCTCGATTTCTATAGTTTAGAATAGCACTACCATTTACTTCATCAATAACGAGTTCGGCAAACGTTTCTTCAATACTACTGCGAGATTGTGATATACTGCCTGGATTTATGACATGTACACCATCTAAATGCTCATATTTTGCAACATGAGTATGACCATAAAATGCAAATTGACATCCCTGAGATTTGGCTTTTTGTGCTAAATGCATACGAGTTTGATTTACTGAATACAAATGTCCATGAGTATATAAAGCCTTTATACCATTTATTACCACTTCTTCTTCATTAGGAAATTCAGGATAAAAGTCACAATTCCCTTTTACTCTTCTATATAGACTTAGTTCAGTATCATTATATTCAAATTCTGAATCCCCTAAATGTAATAAAACATCAGCATCCTTATGCGCTTCATATAAGTGATATAAAATACCAGATTCTGTATGATTGTCACTGACGATAAGCCACTTTGTCATTACTTTTCACTCTCCAAATAAGCATTCAATTTCTTAATTGCATTACCTCTATGACTGATTTCACTCTTTTCTGTTGCAGTAAGTTGAGCCATAGTTTTACCTTTTTCAGGCACATAGAAAATAGGATCATAACCAAAACCATGCTCACCCTGTCTTTCAGTAGTAATCACTCCAGAAACAGTACCTTTGAAAGTTTGAGTAGTTTCATTAGGTGCACTCATACTAATGACGCAAACAAATTGTGCATCTCGATTTTCGATACCATCTAAATTTTTTAATAATTTATCAATATTAGCATCATCACTCTTATCTAATCCTGCATATCTAGCTGAATAAACGCCAGGTTCGCCATTTAGAGCTAATACCTCTAATCCACTATCATCTGCTATCACACGTTTATTCAATACTTTTGCAGCTTCTTCAGACTTTAATCGTGCATTCTCTTCAAAAGTTGTTCCCGTTTCCTCTACATCAAAGTCTTTTATTAGTTCTGATATACCTATCACATTGTCATTGGGAAAAATTGATTTAAAATCATTAATTTTACCTTTATTATTTGTAGCAATTACGATGTCTGCCATTCATATTCCTCCTTGATTATTCATCTACACTGATGCGTTCAACTTCAACATCTAATTTTAACCATTGTAAAATGATATTTTTAATATGCACTGTATCTCCAGTAGCAAAGAATCTATGCTCTGGATGTTGTGTATAGCTCGCATGTTCATTACTAAAAGTTAATAAAGCACTAACTTCACGTGCTGTTTCTAATCCAGAGGAAATAACTTTTTTCTCTCCTCCAAAATAATCATTTATAGGCTTATATAACAATGGATAGTGTGTGCAACCTAAAATTATCGTATCTGCATCAGTATTTCTCCACTGCTTTAACGTTTGATGAATGACAATACTTGTAATTGTAGGATCATCGTAGCGCATTTGTTCAACTAGTGGAACAAACCCTGGGCAAGCTACACCATAAACATGGACGTTTGGATTAATGCGCTTAATATGATGTCTATACGCCTCAGATTTAATAGTTCCTTCAGTCCCTAAAATTAAAACATTTTGATTTTTAGTAGTCATAATAGCTGTTCTTGACCCTGGCTCAATAACTCCAATAACTGGAATAGGCAACATTTGTTGCAAATGTTCTAATGCTACAGCGGTAGCTGTATTACAAGCTATTACAAGCATTTTAATATCAAATTGCATTAATTTATTAGCAAGTTGAGTAGTAAATTGTTTAACTTCATCACCAGGTCTTGGACCATAAGGACATCTTGCAATATCCCCTAGATAGTAAATTGTTTCGTTAGGTAATTGACGCATGATTTCTTTAGCAACTGTCAACCCACCAACACCTGAATCTATAACACCAATTGGTTTATTCATCTTCATTCATCCTTATAACACATAATACATTTATTTTATCATATACATGCTAAGAGTTTGACTAATCCGATTAAGCATTCATATACATAACTTAAAATGCTTTATATAGAAAAAAGTAGTTAATCAATTCAATTAAGAATCATTAACTACTTTTCAAATTATAATTAAATGTATATATTAATCCACTTTGTGGTCTGAACCGAAGAATGATTTAAACATATGGAATGTTGTTTCTCTGTTCATAGCTGCGATAGAAGTTGTCAAAGGAATACCTTTCGGACAAGCATTTACACAGTTTTGAGAATTACCACATTCTTGCAAACCGCCAGCACTCATTAAAGCGTCTAATCGTTCGTCTTTAGTCATTGCACCAGTTGGATGTAAGTCGAATAAACGAACTTGAGAAATTGCCTGAGCACCAACGAATTTATTATTTTGCGTTACATTAGGACAAACTTCTAAACAAACACCACATGTCATACATTTAGATAACTCATAAGCTGTTTGACGTTTTTTCTCAGGCATACGTGGTCCTGGTCCTAAATCATACGTACCATCAATCGGAATCCAAGCTTTCATACGTTTTAAGTTATCAAACATTCTAGTACGATCCACTTGTAAATCACGAATAACAGGGAATGTACTCATTGGTTCAAGACGAATAGGTTGTTCTAATTGATCAACAATTGCTGAGCATGATTGTCTAGCACGTCCATTGATGACCATTGAACAAGCACCACAAACTTCTTCTAAACAGTTCATATCCCATGTAACAGGTGTTGTTTTTTCACCTTTGTTATTTACTGGATTACGTCTGATTTCCATTAAACATGCGATTACGTTCATATTTTCTTTATAAGGAATTTCAAACGTTTCTTCATACGGTTTAGAATCTTGATTATCTTGTCGTTTGATAATCAACTTAATTGATTTTTGTTTTGGTTCTTTTTGCTCTTTTTCATTTGTATTGCTATCGTTTTGGCTAAGTTCTTCGGGAGTGTCTTTTACTGATTGATTGTCAGCCATTATTTTTTACCTCCTTTAGACTTACTTGTATAGTCACGTTTACGTGGTGGAATTAAACTTACATCAACTGGTTCATAAGTAAATTTAGGCGCTTCTTCTCTACCTTGATATTCAGCTAATGTTGTTTTTAACCATTCATCATCATTACGGTCAGGGAATTCTGGTTTGTAATGTGCGCCACGAGATTCGTTACGATTGTAAGCCCCAATTGTAATTACACGTGCTAAAACTAACATGTTCCACAATTGACGAGTGAAGAATACAGCTTGGTTACTCCAAGTTTGTGTATCTTCCATATCAATATTTTCATAACGTTTCATTAATTCGACGATTTTTTTATCTGTTTCTAATAATTTATCGTTTTCACGAACAACTGTTACGTTCGCTGTCATAATTTCACCAAGTTCACGGTGAAGTTTATATGCATTTTCAGTTCCACGCATATTTAATAATTTATCAAAGCGTTCTTGCTCTTCATCGACACGTTTTTGATAAATGCTGTCATCTAATTCAGTATATGTTGTTTCTACATTCTCAACATATTTTATTGCATTAGGGCCAGCTACAGTACCACCGTAGATTGCAGATAATAATGAGTTGGCACCTAAACGGTTACCGCCATGTTGAGAGAAATCACATTCCCCAGCTGCGAACAATCCTTTAATATTAGTCATTTGATCATAGTCTACGTATAAGCCACCCATTGAATAGTGAACGGCCGGGAAGATTTTCATTGGTACTTTACGTGGGTCATCACCCGTAAATTTCTCATAAATTTCAATAATACCACCAAGTTTAACATCTAATTCATGTGGATCTTTATGAGATAAATCAAGATAAACCATGTTTTCCCCGTTTATACCTAATTTCTGATTGATACATACATCAAAGATTTCACGCGTTGCAATATCACGAGGTACTAAGTTACCATAATCAGGATATTTCTCTTCTAAGAAGTACCAAGGTTTACCGTCTTTGTATGTCCAAATACGACCACCTTCACCACGTGCTGATTCACTCATTAGGCGTAATTTATCATCACCAGGAATAGCTGTTGGGTGAATTTGAATAAATTCACCATTTGCATATTTAGCACCTTGTTGGTATGCAATTGATGCCGCTGAACCTGTATTAATCATTGAGTTTGTTGTTTTACCGAAGATGATACCAGGTCCACCAGTTGCCATAATAACGGCATCTGAACCAAAAGATTTAATTTCAGAAGTTGTCATATTTTGAGCTACGATACCTCTTGCAGCATTGTCCTCATCTTTAACAATTCCTAGGAATTCCCAACCCTCATACTTAGTTACTAATCCATCTACTTCAAATGAACGTACTTGTTCATCAAGTGCGTACAATAATTGTTGACCAGTAGTTGCACCTGCAAAAGCAGTTCTGTGATAAAGCGTACCACCGAAACGTCTAAAGTCTAATAGACCTTCTTTTGTTCTACTAAACATAACGCCCATACGGTCCAATAAATGAATGATTGATGGAGCAGCTTCAGCCATAGCTTTAACAGGTGGTTGGTTTGCTAAGAAGTCCCCACCATAAACTGTATCATCAAAGTGAATCCAAGGAGAATCCCCTTCACCTTTGGTATTTACCGCACCGTTAATACCACCTTGGGCACAAACAGAGTGCGAACGTTTAACAGGTACAATTGAGAATAAATCTACATGCGCACCTTGTTCTGCAGCTTTAATTGTTGACATCAGACCGGCAAGTCCTCCACCGACAACAATAATTTTTTTCTCTGCCATAGAAAAGTCACTCCCCTAAAATATATCGATAGCTTAACGTAATTGCTTAAGCTCATTTGATAAGTACTTGATATAAATACTTATCTAAAATTCAACGTACTATATATGATTACAAATTGTGTTTTATACAAATGCGAAAATTGCAGATACTCCAATGTATCCTAAAACTAAGAATACGATTAAAGAAATCCAAGTGAATACACGTTGTGATTGTTTAGATTGTAAGAATCCCCATGTTACAAAGAATGACCATAAACCATTTGAGAAATGGAAAATAACACATAAAACACAAACGATATATACGATAACCCAAATTGGATTTTCAAGTGTTTTGTGCATCAATTCAAAATCAACTGCTTTACCAAAGAAGTATTTTTGAATTGTAGTTTGCCATAAATGCATGAAGATAAATACGAATGTCACAATACCTGAAAATCTTTGTAATGCAAACATCCAGTTTCTAAATAAAGAATAATGACCGATATTTTCTTTAGCTGTAAATGCAATGTGAATACCATACAAACCGTGATATAAAATTGGAATATAAATTAATAAAAATTCAACTGCTAATAAAAATGGAATTGATTCCATAAAGCCAGCTGCCTTATTAAAAGCCTCTGCCCCTTGTGTTGCTTGATGGTTCACAATTAAATGAACAACTAAAAATGCACCAATTGGAATAATACCTAGTAACGAGTGAACACGTCTAAGGTAGAATTCATTTTTAGACTTTGCCAAAAGGAGTCCCCCCTGTAAAACTATTGATTTAAATAGTTTATTTATAAGAAAGTCTTTTCAATCAAGAAACATCATAATGATTTACTATTTTATTTAGTACTTGTCCATTGTTAAATTATTGTGACAATAATCAATAAATATCGGTTCTATTAAGAACTATGTAAACAAGTAGGACTTAAAAAAGTAAATAAATCATATTTGTTTTAATGAGAAATGCTAGTATTACATTAATCATTAATAAAAACACTTTAATGATAATGTTTCTCAATTAGAAAACGCTTCCATACTTTCTTAAAAAAATAAACTTTTTGTTAACTGTATTGTAACATTTTTTATATGTTTTTGGGCTATGAGAATAATTCTCATAGCCCTTTTTTTTAATTAATCATTTGATAGTGCTTGCTGCAAGTTTATTGCAACCTTTTCAGGAAGTCCCGCTTTCTTCAAATCCGCTACACTCGCTTCCTTCATTTTCTTAATCGAACCAAATGTTCTTAATAAACTTGTCTTGCGTTTACTTCCAATTCCATCAACAGTGTCCAATACTGATTGTAATCCTGTTTTTTGACGTGTTTGACGATGGAATGTAATTGCGAAACGGTGTACTTCATCTTGAATTCGATGTAATAAATAGAATGCTTGACTATTCTTCTTCAATGGTACAACTTCTGCATTTGGTCCATAAAGTAACTCTGACGTTTGGTGTTTATCATTTTTTCTTAATCCAGCGACCGGAATATCCAGTCCTAGTTCATTCTCAAGAACATCTAATACACCTGACATATGTCCTTTCCCACCATCAACTATAATCAAATCAGGTAATGGTAAGCCTTCATTTAGAACACGTGTGTATCTACGACGAACAACTTCTCTCATTGATTTGTAGTCATCAGGTCCATCAACTGTTTTGATTTTATATTTTCTATAACCTTTTTTATCTGCTTTTCCATCAACAAAGGTTACCATAGCAGACACAGGGTCTACACCTTGTATGTTTGAGTTATCAAATGCTTCAATACGAATAGGTGTTTGAATACCCATTCGTTCACCGAGCTCCTCTATTGCCTTTATTGTACGTGATTCATCTCTAGCAATTAGCTCGAATTTATTTTCAAGAGCGACTTCAGCATTATGGTTTGCTAAATCTACCATCTCTTTTTTTGCGCCACGAGCTGGCTGTACAATTTTAGTATCTACTACAGATTGAATCATATCTTTATCTAAATTTTTAGGAACATGTACTTCTTTGGGTAATATATGCTGATTTAAACTATAGAATTGGCCTATAAATGTATAAAATTCTTCTTCTTCAGATTGCTGTTGTAAAGGAATCATTGTAGCATCTCTTTGTATCAAATTACCTTGACGAATAAAGAAGACTTGAATGCACATCCACCCTTTAGAGACACTATAACCAAACACATCTCGAATCGTATTATCAGATGACATAATTTTTTGTTTTTTAGTTAAATTATGAATATGTTGTATTAAATCACGATATTCTTTTGCACGTTCAAAATCTAATTTTTCACTAGCATCCATCATACGATCTTCTAAATTTTTAAGTATAGTTTTATCTTCACCATTTAAAAAATCACTTATTTCACGAGTCATTTGTGCATAAACTTGTTGATCAACATCATATACACATGGTCCCATACATTGTCCAATGTGATAATAAAGACATAATTTATCAGGCATTTTATCACATTTTCTAAAAGGATAAATACGGTCTAATAACTTTTTTGTCTCTTGAGCTGAATAAGCATTAGGGTATGGTCCAAAATATTTTCCAGTACCTTTTTTAACTGTACGCGTAACAATTAACTTTGGATGCTTTTCTTTAGTAATTTTTATAAATGGATAACTTTTATCATCTTTTAATAGAATATTGTAGCGAGGCTGATACTGTTTAATTAAATTTAATTCTAAAAGCAAGGATTCAGTTTCACTTGAAGTTACTATAAATTCAAAATTTCGGATTTCTCCTACCAACCGAGTAGTTTTTGCATCATGTGCACCTGTGAAGTATGAACGTAATCTATTTCTTAAACGCTTGGCTTTGCCGACATAAATCACTTGATCATTACGATCTTTCATTAAGTAACAACCCGGTTCAAATGGAACTACACTTAATTTATTTTTAATTTTCTCTTTGTAGTCTGACAACATTTATCCTCCTTCCCATAAAATTAACTACACATAAAAAAGACGGAGCTATTACATTCTATGTAATGCCCCAGTCTCATATACGTTCAAATTATTCTTAAAGATGTTTATCTAATACTTCAGCTAAGTTTTCTTTAGGTTGGAAACCTACTACTTTATCAACTGGTTCACCGTCTTTAAATACGATTAAAGTTGGGATACTCATTACTTCAAATTTAGCTGCTGTTGATGGGTTTTCATCAACATCTAATTTTAAAATATCAGCTTTTCCATCATAATCTCCAGCTAATTCTTCTAAAACTGGTGCGATCATTTTACAAGGTCCACACCAAGTTGCCCAGAAATCAACTAATTTAACGCCTGATTGAATATTTTCATCAAAGTTTGAATCCGTTACTTTTACGATTGCCATAAATGCCAATCCTCCTTAAATTTTGAATGATGAGCAAATTATAACAGACTTTAGTAGTACGTGCATTGCAGTTGCTCACTTATTAACTATCTATCAATAATTGTCGAATCTCACTCATATCATTTTATTTTCACTGGCTTAATTGTACGTTATTTTCTAAAAAAATCAACAACACTGCTTACACTTTAATATACCTTATTTAAGTTCAGCTACTGTCACACCAAAACCACCTTCACTTGGCATACCACCACGATATGATTTAACACTTTTATGTTTTTTCAAGTGATTCTGTACGGCTTTTTGAAGTGCACCGGTACCTTTCCCATGAATAATATAAACTTGCTCATAATTACTCAAGACAGCTTGGTCAATATATTGATCTAATTCGCCAACTGCTTCCTCATAACGATAACCACGTAAATCTAATTCAGTTTTAATTGTTTGACGATTTTGTCGAGTTACCATCTTAGTTGGCTTCTCTTTTTTCTTTTTAGTTTTTTCAAGGTCCTCAATAGGTAATTTCATTTTAATAATACCCATTTGAACAACTGCTTCTTCTTCATTTACAAGTTCTAATACTTCGCCCTTTTGACCATATGATAATACTTTGACCTCGTCACCTTCATGTATTTCATCATATTTTTGTTTTTGCACATCTTGTTTTATTGATCTCTCTTCATATTGATCATCTAATTGTTTCTTTTTATCAATAAGTTCGTGTTCTTTGACATCTGCACCTTTTTGATCACGTAATGTTCTTAACTCTTTTAAGATTGTATCCGCTTCTTTAGTAGCAGATTTAACACGTTGATTTGCTTTTTCTTTAGCTTCATCCATCAATCTTTTCTCATAATTTTTATACTGCTCGTATTGTTGCTCTAGATCGTCATGAGTTATTTTAGCTTCTTTTAAAAGTCTATCTAATTCTATTCGTTGTTCATCAACACGTTTTGAATTCTTTTCAAGAGATTCAATCATTGAATTAATTTCTTGTTCATCAGTCCCAATCATGGTCTTAGCTTTATTAATAATACCTAAGCTAAGTCCTAATTTGCGGGAGATATCAAATGCATTTGAACGACCAGGTACACCCATCAACAATTTATACGTGGGACTTAACGTATTAACATCAAATTCAACACTAGCGTTCATGACACCTTCACGATTATAACTATATGCTTTCAATTCTGGATAATGTGTTGTAGCCATTACTAATGAACCTATTTCACGAACGTGATCTAAGATACTCATCGCTAACGCTGCACCTTCACTTGGATCAGTACCTGCACCTAATTCATCAAATAAAACTAAACTATTTTTATCTGTCTCTTGCAAAATTTCCACAATATTCTTCATATGTGAAGAAAAAGTGGATAGTGATTGTTCAATTGATTGCTCATCACCTATATCACAATAAACATTTTCAAAGACACTTAACTGACTACCATCTAATGTCGGAATTAGTAAACCTGATTGTGCCATAATAATAATTAATCCAAGTGTCTTTAATGTAACTGTTTTACCACCCGTATTTGGACCTGTAATTATGACAGTTTCAATATCATCAACAAATTCAATTGTATTAGCTACAACCGTATCTTTATTTAATAGTGGGTGATATGCATTAGGTAAATAAACGGTTCTATCTTTGTAAAATGTAGGTTTCGTTCCTTTAATTGAGCGTGCATATCGTGCTTTAGCTGTTAAAAAGTCAATTTGTCCCATGACTGATTCAGCAATTAAGCAACCATCTGCTTCGGCAGCAACCATACCTGTTAATTCTGTTAAAATACGCTCACGTTCTACTGCTTCATCATTTCGTAAACGACTGATTTGATTATTCATTTCTACAATCGATGATGGTTCGATATAAAGCGTTTGTCCAGAGGCAGATTGATCGTGAACAATCCCTTTGAAATCTTGGCGATATTCGGCTTTAACCGGTATAACATTACGATCATTACGTACCGTTATAATAGCATCAGATAATTTCTTCTGATTGGCTTGGCTTTTAACGATACGGTCTAAATTTTGTCGTATGCGTTGGTTTGTACTTGAAATTTTACTTCGTATACCTTGCAATTCATAACTTGCGCTATCATATAAATCGTGTGTATCACATTTTTCATTTATCTCTTGGAAAAGATCCGATAAAATTGGTAATTGGTTCATTTTATCATTCAAAATTGGATACTTAACAACTTGTTCATCTTCTTCTAATAATTGATTATAAAATGTCTTAAATTGATTTTGAACTTGAATTAAACGTTTAACTAAATTTAGCTCTGTAACATTTAATACGCCACCTATATTTGCACGATGAATCAATGGTGAAATTTTGGCTAAACCACTTAAACTTGGCAAACGATGTTTATTATAAATTTGTGAAATTTCATCTGTCTCATTCATTTGAAATTCTACTGTTTCAAAGTCAGTGGCTGGAGACATCTTAGACACTTTTTCACGCCCTAAGTCACTTATTGTTTCCGAAGCTACAAATGACTTGATTTTATCAAATTCTAAGACGTCTAATGTTTTTTGTCTCATACAATCCCTCTATTTCTTCAACTTTTTATTATTTCCAACAAAATCCTTAAATGCTTGACGAGACATTGTGTTAATTACTCGATCTTTATTTACAAACCCTTTTTGAGCAGTGGCTACACCATATTTCATAAAGTCTAAATGATCAATATGATGAGCATCTGTATTAATTGTTAATTTTACATTAGGATATTTTTTAACTGTTTCAGCATTTAAGTCTAATCGCTTAGGATTTGCGTTAATTTCCATTATTGTATTTGTTTCTTCTGCTAACTTCATTAATCGATCGATATTCGGTTTGTACCCTTCTCTTCGACCGATAATACGTCCTGTTGGATGAGCGATGTGTCGTACATATGGATTTCGACATGCATTTTCCAAACGTTTCATAATCTCTTCTTCTGATTGATTAAAGCTTTGGTGAATCGCAGCTATAACATAGTCAAGTTGTGATAACACATCATCATCATAATCTAACGAGCCATCAGGAAGAATATCCATCTCTGTGCCTGAATAGATATCTATTTCTGCATATTCTTCATTTAGCTTCTTAATTTCTTCATTTTGACGTAATAAACGTTCAACTTGTAACCCATTTGCGACTTTAAGGCTTTGTGAATGGTCAGTAATCACCATGAATTGATAGCCTTTTTTTATATTTGCTTCAATCATATCTCTAATAGAAAAAGCACCATCACTATATGTGGTATGCATATGAATATCTCCGTTAATATCATCCAAAGTAATAATATCACTTAAATCTTTATCAAATTCGCTACCGTCTTCACGTAAAGCGGGTGCAATCCATTCACTACCGAAATGTTGATAAATCTCTTCCTCACTCTGTAACTGTAGTAAAGAGCCATCTTGCTGTTCAATTCCATATTCACTTATTTTTTCATTTTGCGCTTTAGCCATTTGTCTTATACGAATGTTATGATCTTTAGAACCTGTAAAATGTTGTAATGTGTGATAGAACGCAACTGGCTCAATAAGGCGAAAATCTACGCCAATAGTCTCATCATCGTACGTCAACTCTAATGAAACTTTCGTTTGGCCAACAGCAACATCTTTCACTTTATTAGGTATATTTAAAAGTTGTTGTTGTACTTCGTCTGGATGCTCCGTACTAATAATATAATCCAAATCTTTACTCATTTCTTTATAACGACGGAAGCTTCCTGCTTCTGAGTATCTCTCAATACTATCAATTGTTTCTAAATAATCGATTATGACACGATTTAAACCTCGCATAGTGTCTATTGGATAGCTATCTTTTTTTGCTCCTAAAGCTTTAACTGCTTCAAGTATATTTTGTTCAGTTTTTTTAGCAAAACCACTTAGTTCGCTCACTTTTCCACTTTCACAAGCCAATTGTAAACTTTCTTTATCTGTAATATTAAGTTCTTTATATAATTTAGCTATTTTTTTACTACCTAATCCTTGAATCTTCATCAATGGAATCAAGCCTTCTGGAACAAGTTGTTGTAATTCTTTTAAATAACTTGATTCACCTGTTTTACGATATTCATCAATGACTTCCCCTACACCTTTACCAATACCTTTTAATTCAGTAACATCCTCAATTTCATCAAGTGGTCGTTCATCAATTTCTAAGCTTTGAGCTGCTTTTCTATACGCAGATACTTTAAACGTATTTTCCCCTTTTAATTCCATATATATAGCTATTTTTTCTAATAATTGAATTACATCTTTTTTTGTCATTCCAATCACTCCATAAAAAGAAGACCAGGACATTTAACAAAGTAGCCTTGTCCTGACCTTATATCAGTTTTGTTTTATAAATTTAAAATATAAGACGAGAAAAATGGTGTATGAAACAAGATAAGTTTGCCTATGTACGCATGTTGTAAATTGTGTTGTAACCACTCAATTGGATACAATGCTAGCACATAGATTGATAACTGTATTGCAACGACTGCCATCACTACACTTATTAAACTACCAAATTGTCTACTGATTTGGTTAATCATTCGATACGTCACTATATTATCAAAAGTAATTATTATAAGATATAAAATCAACTTACAAAGTGAGGCAATTAGTAAAAATGCAATAATTGTATCAAAGCGTTGCTGCAAATCATTAAAATGAAAAGCATACTTCATATCATATGCAATTGTCTTTGGAAAAGGTATAAATACAATTAACTGCGAACTAATTCGCTGATAAAATTGATGTGCTATAACTAATGAGACTATCGTTGAAAATAAATGTAAACTATTCAACCATACCCCTCTTCTATACCCTATAATAAGACCATACACAATTATAATAGCTATCGTAAAATCAATAATCATCTATTCTTCTCGTTGTTTTAATTGTTGTATTTCTTGTAATAGTTTACGATTTTCTTCTTCTAATTTAACCTTTTCATGCATAATATTAACCGCTGTTAGGATTGATTTTCTTGTAGTATCTAATCCTGTTGATTTACGTCCCATTTCTTTTAACTTTTCATCAACTAAATGTGCTACGTAACGAATATGCTCGGGGCTGTCTTCACCAATGATAGTATAATTCTGATCGTTAATCGTGACATTGATTCGATTTCTAAATTCTCCCATAGCAATAACTCCTGACATTATTTATTTTTTAAGCCTATCAATGGTTACATGTAAATAACCATCTCATCTTGTACTTCGATTTAGTATGCACTTTACTCAATTTATGTAGTAGAATATCACAACTTATTATACATTAGGATATGTTGTTTGGTAAGTAGCTAACGCGTAATCATTTTAATTAATGTAAATTTGAACTATATAACTGTTCTGATGAACGTCCTTAATATGTTATGCTTATCTATGTTTTATTATATTTTTAAAAGTGAGGATCAACTAGCTTATGTCAAACGTCGTTCATAAATTATCAGAATCTGAAATCCAACATCTCTTACAACAAATTACATTTGAAACATCTCAATTACCTCCAGGAATGAAAGCGAGAACTAAATACAAACAATCTGTGATAAATATTTATAATTCAGGCAAAGTCATGTTTCAAGGAAAAAATGCGGAAGCTGTTGCCCAACAATTACTTCCAGATCATACCACTACTTCCAAGAATTCATCATCTTCTAACCTATCTTCAGGTGAAACATTAGCTTATAATCATTATAATTGTATAGGAAGTGATGAAGCAGGAAGTGGTGACTACTTCGGCCCTCTAACTGTTTGTGCTGCTTATGTTTCTAAGGAGAATGTTAAAATTTTAAAAACACTTGGTGTGGATGATTCAAAAAAATTAAATGATCAAAAAATAATCGAACTTGCTGAACAATTGATTACATTTATTCCTCATTCACTTTTAACGCTTGATAATCCAAAATATAACGATAGACAGGCTATTGGTTGGTCCCAAGTTAAAATGAAAGCTGTATTACATAATGAAGCTATCAAAAACGTCACCCAAAAAATTAATTGCAATGAGTTAAATTATATCGTAATTGATCAATTTGCAGTACGTGGTGTTTATCAACGCTATGCTTTAAGTTCACTACCTTACCCAGAAAAAACTAAATTTGAAACGAAAGGTGAATCTAAAACATTAGCAATCGCAGCTGCTAGTATTATTTCAAGATACGCCTTTGTTAAACATATGGATCATATATCACATAAAATGAAACAAGATATCCCTAAAGGTGCTAGTAATAAAGTAGATTTGATAGCTGCTCAAATTATTGATAAACATGGAATAGAAACATTAGATATGATATCAAAAAAACATTTTAAAAATCGACAAAAAGCCCAAAATTTAGTGACTAAAAAATATAAATAAATTTATAAAGAGACGAATTCCATTAATACAGAATTCGTCTCTTTCACTTCATTATCTAATTGTAGCACCTTGAGCTTGTAATGCTTCCAAAATCTTATCATGAATTTTAGATACGCGTTCATCAGTTAAAGTGTCTTCTGTGTCTAAATAATTTAGTCGGATTGCTACTGATTTTTTGCCTTTTTCTAAATGTTCACCTTCATAAACATCAAATACTAATGTACTTTGTAAGATGTCTTCACCATTATTATGAATAATTTGTTTCAATTCAGAAGAAGGTACATCATGATTAACTTCTAATGCAATATCTCTTGTCACACCAGGGAATTTAGGGATTTGTTCATAATTAATATATCCAACCGCTACTTGCATCATTGCATCATAATTTAATTCAAACACATGCGTGCGTTTTAAATCATTATCTGCTGCAACTTGTGGGTGTAATTCACCAATGAAACCAATGTCTTGTCCTTCTAAAGATACAATCGCTGTACGTCCTGGATGTAAACCTTCAATTTTTCCAGCTTTATAACTAAATTCTAAATTTAATTTTTCCGCAACTCGGTCTACAACTCCTTTAGCGATAAAGAAGTCAATTTCTTCCTTTTTACCTTGCCAAGCATTAACAGCATATTCTCCAGTTAAAATACCACTTAAATATTCAACTTCATCTGGAAGTTCGCCTTCACCATTGCCAAAGAAAACACGACCAACTTCATATAATCTAACATCTTTATTTTTACGAGCTACATTATATGCAGTTGCTTCAATTAAATGCGGTAATAAGCTCTGACGTAAAGTAGCATGTGCTTCACTCATAGGCATTAATAAACTGATTGTTGGACGTTCTTGAAGTGCGAAGTCCTTAGCATGATCTTTAGAAACTAATGAATATGTGATTGCTTGGTTCAATCCAGCACCTTCAAGCGTTTCTTTAACGGTACGTGTTTTATGTTGACGATCCGTTAATTCTCCACTTATTACTTCGCCAAATACTGGTAATGATGAAGGGATTTCATCGTAACCATAAATACGTGCGACTTCTTCAATTAAGTCTTCTTTAATAGTAATATCTTTACGACGTGAAGGCACATTGACCGTTAATGTTTCGCCTTTTAATGTTGTTTCGAAACCTAATTGTTTAAAGATAGCTTGAATTTCGTCATTAGACAAATTAAAACCAATTGTTTTGTTTACCTTTTCAGCTGTAATATCGATTGGTGTCACAAATGATCCTAAATCTCCTGAAGATACTCTATCTTTTAGTACTTCACCAGAAGCTAATTCTTGTAATAAGTAACATGCTCTGTCAACCGCTTCGTCAACAAATTCTGTTGCGATACCTTTTTCAAAACGACTAGAGGCTTCACTACGTAAGTTTAAACGACGTGAAGTGTGACGAATTGATACTGGGTCGAATATTGCACCTTCTATTACTACGTTAGTAGTTTGTTCAGTTACTTCTGAAAAGTCGCCACCCATTACGCCTGCCAATGCAATAGGTTCTTGACCATTAGAAATAACGATATCAGTGTCTACTAGCTTGCGCTCATTATTGTCTAATGTAGTCATTGTCTCTTCATCTTTCGCTTGTCGTACAACAATTTCTTTAGAGCCGATATGATCTTGATCAAACATGTGTAACGGTTGACCATATTCTAATAAAACATAGTTTGAAATATCTACAACATTATTAATAGGTCGTATGCCTGCTTTTATTAAACGTGCTTGCATCCAAATTGGAGATGGTTCTATGCTTACGTTTTTAACAACACGCGCACTATAATAAGGGACTTTTTCAGGATTATTGATTGTTACTGATAATTCATTTGTTGCAGATTCTGAAGTTTCGTTACTTTGAGTAGCTGGTTTCGTCATTTCAGTTTGATATAATGCCGCTACTTCATACGCAGTCCCAACCATACTCAATGCATCGGCACGGTTAGGTGTTAAATCAAATTCCATCACTTGATCATTTAAATATAGTGCTGTTAATGCATCCGTTCCTGGCTCAACTTCTGTCGGAAAGACAAAAATACCATTTTCATATGCTTTAGGTACCACATTACTTGAAATACCAATTTCTTGTAATGAACAAATCATACCTTCTGAACGCTCACCACGTAATTTAGCACGTTTAATTTTAATGCCTCCTGGTAAGCGACCACCAACTTTCGCAACAATGACGTGTTGACCAGCATCTACATTGGGTGCACCGCAAACGATTTGAACAGGTTCTTCCTCACCAATGTCTACTTGGCAAATATTTAATTTATCTGCATCAGGATGCTTTTCTTTTGATTGAATATAGCCGACTACTAGATTTCTAATATCTTTTGTATAATCAATCATGTCATCTACTTCAATACCTGTACGGGTAATACGTTCTGCTAAATCTTCAACCTCAACCCCTGCATCTACGTAATCTTTTAACCATTCATTAGAAATCAACATTATGCTTCACCTCTATCTTCAACAGCTTTAAATTGTTCAAGGAATCGAACATCATTTGTATAGAAATGACGAATATCTTCAATACCATATTTCAACATCGCGATACGGTCAGGACCCATACCAAATGCGAAACCAGAATACTCATTGGAATCGAATCCGGCCATTTCAAGTACATTCGGGTGCACCATACCCGCACCTAAAATTTCAATCCATCCTGTATGTTTACATACGTTACAGCCTTTACCTTTACATTTGAAACATGATACGTCCACTTCTACAGAAGGTTCAGTGAATGGGAAGTAACTAGGACGTAATCGAATTTCACGGTCTGCACCGAATAATTTTTTCGCCACTAATTCTAATGTACCTTTTAAATCACTCATTTTAATGTTTTTATCAACAACAAGTCCTTCAATTTGTGTGAACTGATGACTATGTGTCGCATCATCTGAATCACGGCGATAAACTTTACCAGGACAAATAATTTTAACTGGTCCTTGTCCATTGCGTTTTTCCATTGTGCGTGCTTGTACTGGAGATGTGTGTGTACGCATTAAGATTTCATCAGTAATATAAAAACTATCTTGCATATCACGTGCCGGATGGGATTTAGGTAAATTTAAAGCTTCAAAGTTATAATAATCTTGTTCTACTTCATAGCCATCAACAATTTCGTAACCTAGACCTAAGAATAAATCTTCAATTTCTTCAACTGTTCGTGTTAAAGGATGTTTAGAACCTATACTAATTTGTCGACTTGGCAATGTTACATCGATTGTTTCTTCTGCTAATTGTTGATTTAATTTTTCATTTTTTAACAATTCTTGCTTCTCATCTAATTCTTTTTGAATTGTTTGACGTAGTTCATTTACTTTTTGACCATATGCTGGCTTTTCTTCATTAGGTAAATCTTTCATATTTTTCATTAATCCACTTACTGAGCCTTTTTTACCTAAGTATTTAACTTTAACATCTTGTAATTCGCGTTCATTTTGAGCTTCATTAATATCAACAAGTGCTTGTTGTTTTAATTCTGCCATTGAATCGTTTTGAGTCATTGACTTACACCTCTCACATTATATTCACTATTTATTGTTAACATTTTTTCATAAAAAAAGACTTCCATCCCAAAACTGGGACGAAAGTCTTTCCGTGGTACCACCCAAATTTATGCATATGCATACACTTGTAAACGTTGGTAACGAAGACGTACTCCGACTTAAATTTCTTTAAGTAACCAAAAAGATGAAAGAAACTAATACATGTTGGAGTAAATTGCAGTCACGTTTACTCTCCCTGTACAACACTTTATATCAGTTAAGGTCTTTTTATCGGTTATATTTTCAATTTTTATAACATAAGTTATTAATTTACATTGATTATTGTGTACATCTAAGTATAGCCGATTTTATTTCTCAGGGTCAACCTTTCAAATGATAAAGTAAAATACTTCCAGCAATAGCTACGTTTAAGCTTTCCGCCTTGCCGTAAATTGGTATTGTTAAATTTTGTGATGTTTCATTTAATAATGCCTTGTTCACACCTTCACCTTCATTACCTAGTAATAAGGCAAATATATCTTGAGATGCTACCTCCTTATATGGTTGCGCATTCTCAAGTGCAGTACCATAAACTGGTCCATTAAAATCAGCGATAAATGTTTTCAAATCTGCGGTAATAACCGGAATATGAAATACACTACCTTGACTTGCTCGTAAAACCTTGTCTTGATATGGATCGGCTGTACCTTTTTCCATTACAATCAAATCTATTCCCGCTGCATCAGAAGTACGAATTAATGTGCCTAAATTACCCGGATCTTGAATACGATCGATTAATAATACTTGTTTTGCTTGCGTAACATCATATTTAGGCTTTTCAATTACAGCAAAAAAACCTTGAGGTGTTATCGTACCTGATAATGATTCTGCAACTTTCATATTAATTTCAAATGTCTCTTCAGCATAATCCTTAAGCGCTTCATCTGTTCTATTTGGTTCAATTACAAATAGTTGCTTAATGACAATGCCGCTTTGGTAAGCTTCTTCGATTAAATGAATACCTTCAATCAATGCTTGTCCAGTTTTATCACGATCTCGCTTTTTCTTTAATTTATTCGCATTTTTTATCTTACTGTTTTGTGCTGACGTAATTTGTTCCATATAGTTCTCCATTTTATAGTAGCTATTATTGATGTTGTTTACTAATTTATATTAACATAACTAAATCGATTATAATGGAAACTTAAACATTATATGTATAACCATTTTTATCGCCGATTATTATAAAATTTGATTATTGATAAAAAAAGAAGCATCGAACAAAATTAAATTGTCCATGCTTCACTAAAATCATTAAGTCGATTATTTAGAAACGACTTCTTCACCGTTGTAAGAACCACAGTTTTTACATACGCGGTGAGATAATTTGTATTCTCCACAACTTGGGCATTCAGTCATACCAGGTACTGAAATTTTGAAGTGAGTACGACGTTTGTTTTTTCTAGTTTTAGACGTTCTTCTTTTTGGTACTGCCATGATATATCCTCCTTAATATTAAACACATATCTTAAGTGTTAGGTCATTAAATCATTATACAATAATTTAAAACAACCTGCTATTACTCTTTATCGTATAATTGTTGTAATTTTTGAAGCCTAGGATCAACTTGTTGCGTTTGGGAATCATCATTGTCTTTTTCTTTTTCAAGTTCGATCATTTGATCTTCGTCAATAACTTCCCAACCATTACCTTCTGTAAGCATCTGATCGCTATTCTCAGAGAAAGCTCTCATCGGTTTCTCAATGATTACCAATTCTTCAGCAATGTCTCGAATATTAATCATACCATCAGTAGCTAGATGATAGTGTTCATCCTCTTCTACTTCTTCATCGGTATAACTATTATAACCTTCCAAATCAAATATTTCAGATGTTCTTACATCTAAAGGAACTTCCACAGGTACAAGCGTACGTGCACAAGGCATTGTATATGTTCCAGTTAAATGAATATCTGCAATAACTTCATTGGCTTTAACGGTTAATTCACCTTCAACATTGATTTCTGATAAATCAATCAAGCCTAAAGGTTCTTTTAAATGTTCAAAATTTGCCGTTTGATTGAATTCAAATGGCTTACCTTGATATTTTCTTAATTGCGTTATTGACCATTTCATATGGCTTCACCTCTAACAAACACAAAATTTATTTTAACTTTACAAGTATAAGTTGTCAAGATTTTTTCTTAACATACTTTCATCTGTTACAATACTAATAATGAATATCGAAAGGATGAATTGCAAATGAAAAGTGTTGGACTAATCACAGAATATAATCCATTTCATAATGGCCATTTATATCACGCTCAACAATCTAAGTTACAGTCCGACGCGGAGATAAGTATTGCAATTATGAGTGGCAATTTCGTCATGCGTGGCGAGCCAGCAATTTATAATAAATTCTTGAGAACAAAGATGGCTTTGTCAGGCGTTGATTTAGTTGTTGAACTTCCAGCGATTGCTAGTCTTTCATCGAGTGATTATTTTGCAACTTTTGCAATTAAAGTAGCTCACTATTTAGATATCGATACTATTGCATTTGGTAGTGAAACCAATGACATTTCACGTCTAGAGAACGTAGCATCTAATATTAACTCGCTTGAACAATCGTCATATTTTCAAGATTTAATTAAACAAGGGAACAGTTACGCCAAAATTGTACATGACCTAATTGATGATCAACAAGTGTTACGCTCTCCTAACAATATACTTGGTGTAGCATACATAAAGGCCATTAGCAATATAGCTCCAACTATAAAAAGAATCGCTATCCAACGTCAATCTACCGCACATCACGATCAAGAGATTAAACATGACAGTTTCGCAAGTGGCTCAGCTATTAGACACGCTTTATTAAATAAAGAAAATACCTGGAAAGATGTCGTACCAACAGATATAAAGCATTTATATGAAACGCCTCACCTTTTGAAGAAGCAAACGTTTAATTTTATTAAATATAATATTTTAAGTCGTTCCTCTGAAGAATTATCACACATTTATACCATGTCTGAGGGCTTTGAACATCGTCTCAAATCAAACATTCAAAATGCGCAAGATTTCGACACGTTTATGTCTTTAATTAAAACTAAACGTTTCACATACACGCACATACAGCGCGTTCTGATGCAAATATTACTAAATATTAACAAAAGTGATTTTGATGATGAAATTCGGGGAGTGCGAATTCTAGGCATGAATCAAAGAGGGCAACAGTATTTAAAGCACTTAAAAAAACAATTCCCTAATCGCTTTTATGTAACAAATATTAACAAGGAAACTGCCTCTTTATTTAAAAATGAAATTAAAGCAACTCATATTTATAATTTAATATCTGGTCAAAGGGCTAATGATTTTAATACACCTGTGATTATTAATAAAAAGAACTAGGACTGAGAAATGCTTAATTTAAAGCTTTTTCTCAGTCCTAGTCGGCTAATGCGGATTAAATGTAGACCTATACAAATTAAATTTGCCTCGTATAATTTTGAGTGGAATTATTTTAACCTCATCTATTACTTTTTAAATTTTTCTTTTAATGCTTTCTCGACATTTGGAGGTACAAAATCTGATATATCAGCTTTATATTGCGCCACTTCTTTTACGACGCTCGAACTAATAAAAGAATAGTTTGTACTAGTCATCATATACATCGTTTCTACATTACTATTTAGTTTTTTATTCATTGATGTTAGTCTTAATTCATACTCAAAATCACTGACTGCTCTCAAGCCTCTAATGATTGTTTGAGCACCAATTTTGTCACAAAAATCTACTAACAAACCGTTATAATTATGTACTTCAACATTTGATAAATGTTTTACAGATTCTTCAATTAATGCCATTCGCTCGTCAATATTAAACGTCCCAGTTTTATTACTATTCTTTAACACACAAATATGTAATTCATCAAAGCGCCCTGCACTTCTCTCGATGATATCGATGTGTCCATATGTAATAGGATCAAAACTACCAGGAATGACCGCCTTCGTTTTAGCCATTTTGCTCTCCTTTTTCTAGTAACAAAGTATCAGTAAGACCATAGTGATATTGTTTAATCACTTTAAATCCATTTGTGTTGATTTGCTCATGATTGCTAAACTCACAAATGATGATACCATTTTCTTTCAATAAATTAAACTCTGCAATTTGCTCTAAAGCTTTATCAATCAAACCTTTATTATATGGAGGGTCAAGAAAAATATAGTCAAATTGAATCTCTCTCTTATTTAAAGCTTTCAGTGCACGATCAGCATTATTTTTATAGACCTCAGATTGATCACGTAGGTCTAATTGATTTAAATTAGCTTGTGTCACTTTGACAGCTTTAAAATTTTGATCTACAAATATGACTTTTTCCATACCACGAGATAATGCTTCAATACCTAATGCGCCACTTCCAGCGAATAAGTCTAAACCTAAACCATGTACTTCTTGTAAGCTATTAAATATACCTTCTTTCACTTTATCCATAGTTGGACGTGTATTACGACCTTCTAAACTCTCTAAGGCTTTACTTTTATGTTTTCCAGCAATAACTCTCATCTTGACTTACACTTCCATTTCTCTAGGTTATTTATTATAATTTGTTGTAAAAAGGAGAAGGATTATATTATGAAACAGTCATTTATCGTATTGGGAGAAGGATTAACAGACCTATTTGAATTTAATACCTTAATAGAATACAACCATCTCCGGATAAATAAAATTGTATACTTTCATACACCACAATCTTCAAAACAACTTTCATCAGTTGCAATGATTATGAATCCAACTTCAGGTAATCATTTCCAAGCTATGTACATCATGCTTGATGCGCTTAAATATCCATATCCTGACAGTAATAAAAAATTTGAACTCATTAATAATCAAGCAAATCAATATAATGTACCTATATTCGGTATAGATGTACAACCACCAGAAGCGTTCCACACGTTAGACCAATACTTTAAGTATTTGATAAGTGTATTACGACTACAAAATTGGATTCCACCCATGCAATAAAATTATAGAATTTCATGTTTTTCTTTTTCATAAGTTTTTTTCAAATATTTATACGGTGATCCGTCTATATCCACAACGTATTTTAGTTTCATTAATTTATGAACAATTGCATCTGCGTCATTTTCATTAACATACAATACAACATATTTACGTTGTTTATTCGTATAAATAATATGTCCATACTTTCTAATTTGACGCTCATGCTTAATATGTTTTAAATAAACGATCAAACTCACTCTTGGAATTAATTCCATACTATACACACTCCATTTATTATGCATAATAACTATACCACGACTATTTATATTATAAAATCCTTTAATCCCATGAACTGTATCCCTGTGCATCAAATAGCTATTTACTTTTTCGTTGGTGTGAAGTTTGGTACGCTTAATTCAATAATAACAAGGAGGCAATATAAATGACGATCAAAAAACGATGGGTTCTTAATTTAAGTTTAGCGAGCGTTAGTTTTTTGGGTAGCTTATTTTTTATAAATAAAGGTAACAAGGTAAATAAAACTAAAGAAATCCCTAAATTCTTTAATGGTAAGGCACCATACATTTTTGCACATAGAGGCGGCATGGCAGTGAGACCTGAGCAAACAAAATTGGCATTCGATAACGCCGTCGCTAACAAGTTAGATGGTTTTGAAACGGATGTTCGACTTACTAAAGATGAAAAACTAATTGTCTTTCACGATGCCACTGTAGATCGTACTACAAATGGTTCAGGCAAAGTAAGTGATTATAGAGTTTCAGAATTAAAGCGTTTAGATGCTGGTTATCACTTTAAAGATATTAATGGCCAATTTCCATATCGTGGTCATGATGAAGCAAAAATTTTAACTTTTGATGAGCTTTTAAAAATGTATCCTAATATGTATATTAATGTTGATTTAAAAGATGCACCAGATAGTTATGAAGGAACAGTTGCGCCAACAAAAATGTATGAAGATATTATTAATAATCAAGCACAAGATCGCGTACTTGTAACTAGCTTCTACAAAGAACAAAATGATCGCTTTAGAGAAATAAGTAAAGGACAAGTTGCTATTGGAGCAAGTCAAAAAGAAGTTGCAGAAGGATTTATCAAATTTAATTTAGGATTAGGAAATAAGTATCAACCCGTTGCTGATACATTTCAAATGCCGACCCAATTTAAAGGTATTCCATTGACTTCTAAACGTTTTATTCAATGGTTAAACTTATTAAATATAGTGCCTGGATTTTACGGAATTAATAGCACTGACCTAATGACCGATTTATATCATAAAGGTGTTCATACATTAGTAACAGATCGCCCAGATTTAGGTAAACAATTCAAATCAAGTCTCAACATTGAGAAATAAACGCGCTATAAAGTAAAAGGAGAAAGAAATCAAATGCAATATGATTTCTTTCTCCTTATTTTATGACAAACTACAATTACAAGTACCACCTGTCGCACATCCATCATGACCTGTTTTAAAGAATGGATTTCCCGCTTCAATTTTGACATTTTCCGAAACTGAAAATGCTATTTTACTTACTACTTCATCAATTAAATTTTGTAGAGCTACCTCTTTAGATTTGTAATCCATGACGACTGGTAACATTTCATAAGCTCTTTTACGTCTTCTTGTTTCTAACATAACCTTTTGATAATCAGGATGATATTTCCCAAAACGCATAACTTCATCATAAGCAACTTTAGATTTCAAAAAAGCCTGATACATAAGATGTGCTTCATCATCATTGTTTAGCATCTCTTGTGCTGCGCGAAAATCATGATAAAGTTCAGATTGAACAATCATATCCGATAGTCCTTCTATATCATCAAGAATTGACATTGTTTCTTCTGTATACAATGTATGGTTCCCCTTCCATAAATAGATTATTTTTCTAGAAAAATAAGTGAATAATAATCTTTCATAACTTCTCCACCCATTTCCTCATATTTAGTATTCAACATTCTAGAACGGTGCATATCAGAATTCATCCAACTATGAATTAGTGTCGGTACATCATCAAAATCATATCCGACATTTTGGCTTGTAGAAATAAATGAAATGTTTTCGTTACTTAATTGGCTTTTCAAAGCATCCTCAGTAAATTCAACATCATTAGAACCTGTTGCTTCATATAAGTTTACTGATGCAATGTGAGCTATATCTGAATTGACTTTTAGTGGTTTAATATTTTTTAACTTTCTCATCTCATTCGTAATTTCATATAGCGTCATTAATTGATTAGGATTTTGTTCATAAGGAAGTTTATCTTTCTTAGCTTTATCAAAATCTTCTTCATTATAGTTATCATCAGATTCATTAGCTAAAGGATATGGCTTAAGAAATGCTAGTGCTTCTTTATCAAGAAAGCGAATACCCATAATTTGATTCGATTGTTGATCCACATAGACCTGTGCATAAACATTTCCATATTTAATCAATGTTTGTGTTTTTATATCTTCATCAGATAATTCGAAATTATAACTTTGACCATTCACTTTAATAGAAGGGTCCGGGTTAATACTTGTATTTTCAAAAATATGTGATGCACTCTCATTAATTTTTAAAGGGGCAACATTAGCTTTACTTCCCGTTGCATAAACTGATTTTATTTTATTTTCTTTAGTTGAAACAATATAATATTGTTCATCTTTTTTAAATACGTAATTCATATAGTGCCCTTTAAATGGATATGTACGACTTACTTGACCAAATTTATCAGTTAAATCATCTATATCTTTACCAATCCAAGTACCTACACCCTCTTTTGGTGATGGATTTTCACTGGTGTTATGTGTCTTAGGCGCTTGTTCTGAATGATTAGTTGAAACAGTTTTATTTGGATTTTCTAATAAATCAAATTTAAGTCTTGGTGAGTAAAATAAATATATAAGAAATAATACTAAAAATATTACACCTAAAACTTTAATTATTAATTTTGCCATCTTTCACCCACCTATTTTGAATTATATCTATTGTACAAAATAACTATTTTATTAATCAAGACATCCTACTTAGCATTACTACTTTTACCAAGTCATCCTTTTACAAATAAATTGATATTGATGTTACAAAAAAGACTAAGACAATGACGTCTTAGTCTCAATCAATTTGTATTTAATTTGTTACAATAAATTCGATTATAATCCTAATGTTGCTTTAATTAGTGAAGTCGTTTCTCCACCTGGGTAAAATACATATAAAAGTAAGTAAACTGCTACACCAGTGATAGCTGTAAAGAACCATATAACTGATGCAATTGGACCTGCTTTTCTATGCCATTTAAATTTATCTTTATATGCTGTAATAATTTGAATTAACCCTAGAACGCCACCAATTGTAGCTAAATTAATGTGGAAAATTAAGAAAATTTTATAATACGTTCTAACTGAGTCTGGTCCCCCGAAATCTGTATTACCTATAAAAATAGTTCTTGATGCATAGATAATAAAGAAAGTTAATGCAAAGATTGCTGCCCATAACATTGTTTTCTTGTGCTTATCTATATCTCTATGCCAGATTTGCCACCATCCAATGGCAACAAAGATAGCACTAATCACAATACAACTTGTACTAATCGTCGGTAGAATTGGTAAATTCATATGTTTCATCCTTATTTAATTTGTATATTTTAAATCATTTTTATCAGTGAGATAACAACAACTAAAACGAAAAATACTACTAAATAATTTAGGGAGTAAATAAACATTTTTGTTGCCCATTTAGTTTGATCTGTCGCTTTCTTAAAAGAAGTTAAACCAACATATAGCCAACCTAAATTAAGCAATGTCGCTAATACTACAAATGTTGTTCCGAGACTTGATAATAGAAATGGTAGTGGAAGTAAAAAGACTAACCATATAAACATACTTATTCTAGTACGTTTAAATCCTTTAACAGATGGTAACATAGGTATATTAGCTAATGAATATTCATCACTTCGTTTAATTGCTAAAGCATAGAAATGAATTGGTTGCCAACAAAAAACAACTAAAAATAATGCAATTGCAATAAGACTAATATTTCCATCAATAGCAACCCAACCAATTAATGGTGGTACTGCACCCGGAAAACTCCCTACTACTGTGTTCCAAGTTGTATGTCTTTTAGACCAAATTGAATAATAAGACACATAACCCACAATGCCGATGAGTCCTAGTACACCTGATGGTACATTTAATAAGAATAAACAAGCTTCTCCTACTAACATCATACCAAAACTTAAAATTAATAAATTTTTATCTGAAATTCTATCATTAACTGTCGGTCTATTTTGCTTACTTGGCATTATTCTGTCGATATCTTGATCATAATAATTATTTAATGCACAAGCGCCACCCATAATTAATGTTGATCCAATCAACATTAATAGAATTTGAGGTATTGACGATAGGAAGGAATGATTGCTCATCACAACAGCTAACCAAGCACCTGCAAATGCAGGAATTAAGTTACCTTGAACTAAACCCATCTTAATAATTTGTTGTAACTCTTTAAACGATACACGGCTCGATGGTTGTGACAAAGTTTGCTCTTTGCTCATGATCCCCCTCCTTAAAATTTTCATATAATACTATGATATAGCAATTACTAAAAATTGACTAGTTTATATCAAATTTAATTGTGACACTTTAACGACATTCTACTTCACTAATTTTTTGTTAGTTCCTATTGTTGTATAATTATTTTAATAATAAAATTGTAATAAAAATAGACATTAATTAAGAGCATTCAGTACTAATTTATCTACACTGTCAAAATACTCTTGATTAATTATGGGGTGTATAACATTGTTTAACAAACGAAACCTTAAGTGGTTATCTGTATTAGCAACTATCATAATGGCATTTGTACAACTTGGTGGTGCATTAGTTACTAAGACCGGCTCGGAAGATGGATGTGGATCATCTTGGCCTTTATGTCACGGTGCATTACTCCCTCAAAATTTACCCATCGATACAATTATCGAATTAAGTCATCGTGCCGTCTCTGGTTTATCATTAATCGTTGTACTGTGGTTAGCTATTACAGCATGGAAACATATTGGCTATATTAGAGAGGTAAAGCCATTAGCAATTATTAGTATTGCATTTTTACTAGTTCAAGCATTGATTGGTGCAGCAGCTGTCATTTGGCAACAAAATTCATACGTATTAGCACTGCACTTTGGTATATCTTTAATCAGTTTCTCTTCAGTGTTTGTTTTAATGCTTATCATTTTTGAAGTCGATAAAAAATATGAAGCTGATGAACTATATATCAGAAAGCCATTAAGAAGATTAACATGGATGATGACAGGTATTGTATATTTAACGATTTATACTGGGGCTTTAGTTAGACATGCAAAAGCAAGTTTAGCATATGGTGGCTGGCCTTTACCTTTCCATGACATCATTCCACATACAGAGCAAGATTGGGTACAATTTGCGCATCGTGGTATGGCATTTATAACGTTCTTCTGGATAATGATAACGTTTATTCATGCAGTTAAAAATTACTCTGAGAATAGAACAATTCGATATGGGTATACAACTGCATTTATTCTTATCATCTTACAAGTAATTACTGGAGCTCTATCTGTAATGACTAATGTAAATTTATTCATTGCACTTTTACACGCTTTATTTATCACAATATTATTCGGTATGATAGCTTACTTTATTATGTTAATGCTACGTACCATCAGAAGTGAAAAAATCAAATAACCTATTAGTATAAAAGAGTCTGGGACATAATTCCTAGAGAAATAGCCAGTAAATGAGTTTTAACAAATTCATTTACTGGCTTCTTTATTTACAATACTCCGTATTGTTGGCTCGCTTTCTTAGGGGACAGCTTCAGCCTGTAGTCTTCAGCTTGTCCTGTTCCCTCAAGAGTCTCGCCAAAATACTTTGTATTTATATGTAATTTTACATTGTAATACTTTAAAAAAATAAAGCACTTTCGTATAATTTAATAAACATCACTAAACTAAATTAACGAGGTGCTTTATGTAAAAAAATTATAACATGACTCAACTTACTCTACCAATGGAAACTTCAGTTCTTATCCCCACAAATGATATTTCACGACATGTAAATGATATTGTTGAAACAATTCCTGACAATGAATTCGACGAATTCAGACATCACCGTGGTGCAACTTCGTACCATCCTAAAATGATGTTAAAAGTGATTCTATATGCCTACACACAATCTGTATTCTCAGGTCGTAAAATAGAAAAAATGCTTAATGATAGCATCCGAATGATGTGACTATCACAAAATCAATAACCTTCTTATAAAACAATTAATCGATTTAGAGTAAATCCAAAAGTAGATGCTTTATTAGAATCTTTATTTATTCAATTTTACAGTCAGTGTGTAAAACAAAATCTTATAGATGATAAAGCTATTTTTATTGATGGTACAAAAATTGAAGCAAATGCCAATCGATATACATTTGTATGGAAAAAGAGTATTCAAAACCATGAATCAAAAATGAATGAGGATTCTAAAGCCCTCTACCATGAATTGGTAACCAATAAAATCATACCGGAAATTAAAGAAGATCATGATAATGAATTAACAAAAGAAGAAATAGATTTGATTGGTAGTCACTTAGATAAAGAAATCGAAGATTTAAACCAACATATCAACAATGAAAAATGTACTAAAACAAGAAAACAAATACGTCTCAAAAGAACTAAAATCAAAAAATACAAAAAGCAAATCAATGATTATTTTGAGCGAAAGTATCGATACGAATTTCAAAAATCTATTTTAAAGGATAGAAATAGTTATTCTAAGACAGATCATGATGCGACATATATGAGAATGAAAGAAGATCACATGAAAAATGGACAACTTAAGCCAGGGTATAATTTACAAATAGCGACAAATTCCCAATTTGTTTTATCTTATAATGTGTATCAAAATCCAACGGATACTAGAACGATGATTCCATTTTTAAATTCAATTCAAAAGCAAACAAAAAAATAATGAAGAATTATAACTGGGAATATTTTAAAACCCAAATTAACAAAAAGCTTTCAGAACCAGAAACAAAAAATATATACAGTCAAAGAAAAATTGATGTGGAACCTATTTTTTGGATTTATGAAGGCTATTTTGGGTTTCACTGGGATGTCTGTCCGAGGACTCAATAAAGTCAAAAGAGAACTTGGCTTTGTATTAATGGCACTTAATATAAGAAAAGTAGTAGCTCAATGAGCTGAAAATAATCAAAAAATTTATAAAAAAGACAATTTCTATATTATTTCAATAGAAATTGTCTTTTTTTCACTTATCCAAGAACTTTATGTCCCGGACTCTTTTTAATTAAAAATTTTATTAACGATGACGTTTATAAATATTTATTACTCCATTGACTTAATCTATTCAAACTTCAATATGAAATCTATTAATTAGCTCATTTTTAAAATAAATTTTGATTTTAATCTGCTTTTTCAATTTCAATAAGTAAGTCCCCTGTTGCAATCGCATCGCCGTTTACAACCGTTACTTGTTTTATAGTTCCATTGAATGGTGCTTGAATCGTTGTCTCCATCTTCATCGCTTCTGTAATTAATAAAGGTTGGTTTACTTTTACTTCTTCACCAACTGTAACTTTAACTTCAGTTACCGAACCAGGCATTTGAGCACCAATATGACTAGGATTTGATTTGTCAGCTTTAGGTTTCAAGTTCGTATTTGTTTTAATATTTTCATCTTTTATAGAAATACGACGTGCTTGACCATTCATAACATAATAAATTGTTCGATAACCATTTTCATCCGGCTCACTAATTGTTTCAAGTTTAATAATTAATCGTTTACCAGTATCAATCTCTATTTCAACTGTTTCACCATTACGCATACCGAAGAAGAACGTTGGTGTATCTAATAATGATAAGTCACCATATTGTTGTTTTGTTTGCATAAACTGATCAAATACTTTTGGATATAATACATAACTGATTACATCTTGTTCAGTCACTTCACCATAATCTTTTGCTTCAAGTTCTTGTCTGATTTCATCAAAATTCACAGGATCTAAATACTCACCTGGACGTTCTTTTAGTGGTTGTTGACCTTTGAGGATGACATCTTGCAATTCCTTATTAAAGCCATTGACTGGCTGACCTATATCACCTTTGAAATAAGATACAACCGATTCAGGGAAATCTAACTTATGGCCTTCTTTGATCACTGATTGCTCATCCAAGTCATTTTGCACCATATAAAGGGCCATATCACCTACAACTTTAGATGATGGCGTTACTTTTACGATATCGCCAAATAAGAAATTAACACGTCGATACATATCTTTGACCTCGTGGAAACGTTCACCTAAACCTAAACTTTTTGCTTGTTGCCCTAAATTTGAATATTGTCCACCAGGCATTTCATGTTGATAAATTTCGGTATTAGGAGACTTAATGTCACTTTCAAAGTCACTGTAGTATGGACGCACAGTACTCCAATAGTGACTGAGTTCTTCTAATCCTTCAATATCTGCTCTTAGATTTCGATTAAAACCATTTAATCCATAATACAACGAATTGGCGCTAGGTTGACTTGTTAAACCACTCATTGAAGCAACAGCTGTATCAATGATATCTACACCTGCATCTATCGCTTCTTTATAGATAAGTAGACCATTTCCACTTGTATCGTGTGTGTGTAAATGTATCGGTAAATTTATCGCAGATTTTAATTCTCCGATAAGTTCATATGCTGCTTTAGGTTTTAACAATCCTGCCATGTCTTTAATTGCTAAGATATGGAACCCTTCACGTTCAAGTTCTTTTGCTAATTTTACATAGTATTCAAGTGTAAATACATTTGAACGTTCAGGATTTAATATATCACCGGTATAACAGATTGCACCTTCAGAAATCTTACCTGCATTTTGAACCGCTTCATTTGCAACTTTCATTTGATCTACCCAGTTAAGTGAGTCGAAAATTCTAAAGACATCTACGCCTGCATTCGCACTTTCTTTTACGAACTTTTCAATCACATTATCAGCATAATTTTTATAGCCAACTGCATTTGAAGCACGTAATAACATTTGGAATAAAATATTGGGAATTGCTTTACGTAATCTTTCAAGTCGTTCCCATGGATTTTCTTTTAAAAAATTGTAAGCGACATCAAATGTTGCGCCTCCCCACATTTCTAAAGAGAAACTACCTTTAAACACTTCAGCAGTTTTAGAAGTAATATTCATCATATCCTTAGTACGAACGCGAGTTGCTAAGAGTGATTGGTGTGCATCACGAAAAGTAGTATCAGTGACTAATACGTCGTTTTGCTCTCGTACCCAATCAGCTACTGCTTTAGGTCCTTTACTATCTAGCAGCTGTTTCGTTCCGTTCAACGTATTAATTTTACTATGTGACACTTGTGGTATAGCTGTCGATTCATAATCAGGTTTGAGTCTTTTTTCAACATTAGGGAAACCGTTAATCGTTACATTACCGATATATTCTAACGTTTTAGTACCACGATCTAGAGTCGGTGCAATATTAAATAATTCGGGTTTTTCTTCTATAAATTTAGTCGTATAATCCCCACTGCGGAATTGATCATTACGCATCACATTAATTAGAAACGGAATGTTAGTTTTCACACCACGTATACGCATTTCACGAAGAGAGCGTTCCATCTTTTCTTCAGCTTGTTTAAATGTAACCGCATGTGTTGATAACTTAACCAATAGAGAATCATAATAAGGAGATATTTCTGCACCTTGGAAACCGTCACCAGCATCTAAACGTACACCAAAACCACCACTAGATCGATAAGCGATAATAGTGCCTGAATCCGGCATAAAGTCATTAGATGGATCTTCAGTTGTTATACGACATTGAATTGCATAACCTAATGTTTGAATTTCTTCTTGTTGTGGCATAGAAACGCGTTCATCAAATAAGTTAGCACCATCAGCAACTAAAATTTGAGTTTTAACAATATCTATACCAGTAATCATTTCAGTTATTGTATGTTCTACTTGAACTCGAGGATTAACTTCAATAAAGAAGAACTCATCCCCTGATACTAAGAATTCTACCGTACCTGCGTTAACATATTTGATATTATTCATTAATTGTAATGCTGCATCACAAATTCGTTCTCGTAATTCTTTTGATAAGCCAACTGAAGGAGCTACTTCCACTACCTTTTGATGACGACGTTGCACCGAACAATCACGTTCATATAAGTGAACAATATTACCATATTCATCCCCAATAATTTGTACTTCAATATGTTTGGGATTATCTATGTATCTTTCAATATATACTTCACTATTACCAAATGACTTTTCGGCTTCAGATTTAGCTCGATGGAATGCGTCTTCTAATTCTCCTTCTTCACGTACGATACGCATCCCTTTACCGCCACCACCACTCGTAGCTTTAATCATTAAAGGAAAGCCAGCTTCTTGAGCAAATGCTTTTGCTGCTTCAAAGTTTTCAATCGGTCCATCTGTACCTGGAATAACAGGCAAATTAGCATTTATTGCAGTTGTTCTAGCTTTGACTTTATCTCCAAACATATCTAAATGTTCTATATGCGGACCAATGAATTTAATTCCTTCTTCATCACAACGTTTTGCAAATTGTTTATTTTCACTTAAAAAACCATAACCAGGATGAATGGCATCTACACCAGCTCGTTTAGCCACATCTATAATACGTTCAATGTTTAGATAACTTTCGGCTGGCCCCAAATCCTTTCCTACTAAATAAGATTCGTCTGCTTTATATCTATGCAAAGCGTTTTTATCTTCATTTGAGTATATTGCCACTGTTTTAATATTTAATTCTGTTGCTGCCCTAAAAATTCTAATTGCAATTTCGCCACGATTAGCTACTAATAATTTTTTTATATTTTTCAAAAAAGGCACTCCCCTTTTAAAGTTTGAATATTCTAACTAATTAGATAATAAAATTTTATACTAACTCAAATAATAAAGCTATATTTATTTATTAAATAGTTGTTGTAAACTTTGTAAAGTAACTAAAATGAATGAAAATGATTTCCGTATTAATAAACTATTAAAAATAAATATTTCTGTGGTAATCACTAAAAATTATCATTAGTTATAACTTTATATTATCATTTTAAATAATAATACTCCACTTACAATGACGTTGTATATTATATTTTCATAAAAATGTAAAAACCTTTACATGAAATTAAGCTTTATTTCACGTAAAGGTTATCATCCTTATTTAAGAGATTATCTAGTTATACCTAGTTTTTGTTTTCTAGCTTTTTGTGATCGTTTTTCATCAATTTTTATTTGTTTTGCGACTAATAATAGTAGACCCATTGCGATACTTAAACTCAACATTGATGAACCACCAAAACTTATAAATGGTAGAGGTACACCAGTTAATGGAATAGTTGCTGAAATACCACCTAAATTGACAAAAGTCTGACTGCCAATATAACTAGCAACGCCTACACAAATTAATTTATAGAAATATGATGGTGTTTTAGTAGCTAATACGAAAGCACGATAAACTATGAAAAATAATAAGCAAATGACGAATAATCCACCTACTAAACCAAGTTCCTCACAAATGACTGCAAATATAAAGTCAGTATGTGCTTCTGGTAAATAACCAAGTTTCATAATTCCATTGCCTAAACCACGACCAAATAATCCACCATTACCAATTGCCATCAATGAGTTAGTTAAATGATAACCTGTACCGGCTTCTGAACTAAATGGGTTCATTAATGTACTAAAACGCGCTTTTAAATAATGTGGCATCATTCCACTTACAATAAAGAGCAATGCAATCGCGATGAAACTTCCTGCAATAAGCAAAACCGGTCCTCTTACTAATTTTTGGACACCGATACCTGCAAAAATAAACATTGAAACAATAATAATCATGATTAACAACGTTTGACCAATATCACCTTGCAACAATACTAAAAATAAGCATACGCCTATTAAAAATAGTGGCGCAGCAATTACTTTAATTTTCTCTCTTACTTGCGGTAATTTTCTACTTATTACATATGAAATATACAATATGAATGCAATTTTCAATAATTCCGATGCTTGTAAGTTCATAAATCCAAGATTTATCCAACTTTTAGATCCGTTAATATTTTTACCTATAATAAGTGTTAAAAATAGTAATACGAAGATTATAATCATAATCCATTTTTGAATATTGGGTTGTTGTAATATTTTAATATTCAACATAAAAGCGATAAAAAATACGACAATAAAACTCATAATAACGTAAATGAGTTGTCTATTATAAAAATACGTGCCAGATACTTCAAGTCCACCTGTTAACGTCCCTTTAGTTGCAGCAACCATACTTGCACTATAAACCATGATTAAACCGAAAAGACATAAAACAACGTATGTAATTAATAATGGATAATCGATGAACTTTGCAGTTCTACCTATGTATCTAAATATATTTTTTAAATTACTCATAAAAATGATCATCCAATTCTAGAATTTTAAAATTATAATGGTAAATAAAATTACGTTTTAAACCAAATTTTCCGTCTAAACTATTATATACTTTGTGCTCGTTGTTTAACAAATATAAACTAAATTTAAATCTATTCATTACTTTCAAAATTTCTATATTTAATATGATAATAATGCTTAAAATATAAAATGACTGAAAATATTATAAACATAATATTTCAGTCACTATGGTGAGATAATTTGTATGTAATTAATATTACAAATAACTCAAATTTATAAACGAAAAGTAATTGAATAAACTTTACTTATATATTTAATCGATAGTTATTTTACATTTGTAAACGCTTCATGAAGTTTAGATAATTCTTTTTCTAAACGAAGCATTAAATTTTTGCCGTCTTCTTTATCAACTAAGCCAAGCTTAACTGCAAAATCAACTTCTTTTTGTAAACCAAACATTTGTGTGTCGAGAACTTCTTCATATAACGGGCATGAAGGTAAAGTTAAATTATCCATTTGAACTTTAATTAAATGTAAGATTCTATCAGCATCTTGATTTAATTGCTCATAAGCCACGTTACTCATCTTCGATTGCTTCGGCATCACATACTCCCCCTATCATTAAATATCTTCATATCAAAAGTTTATCTTACTACTTTTTAAAAAGCAAGTTTATTCAGTGAATACAAGAATTTAATTGTGATAAAATAATGACTAGAACGAAATTAGGGAGTGGGCAAAAAAATGATTCAAATCAAAGGCTTAGTCAAGTTCCCTATCACTTTGGATAGTACAACTTGGATATTCGATGATAGAAAAGTAAAAATTGAAGACATTGAAAGTGGTGTGTTTGAAGGAACGAAACCAATTAGATTCGAAGATAATCGCGAATGGAATAGAGCGATTCTTGAAGGTCAAACGAATCCACCTACTTTAAACTCAGAGATAAAATATCGTAAGCGTTCTGTATTAGAAGATTCATTTGCAATCAATATGACACCTTTCTTTAAAATTGCAGAACCAAAAGACAATGCTACTGCGATAAAATTATTTAATGATGAGTTCTCAATTGAAGTTCCAATAGAATTATTACCTTATCTATTTTTCCAATTTGCGAAAGATGGAAAGCGTATGTATGATGATAATGCAGTAGACAGCTTTGTTTTCAACCCAGATAAAAAAGGATACTCACATGAATTTAAGTATGTTACGCATATAGAGGTGATCTAATTTGCGTGAAGTTCAGTGTATCATTTGTGATACAAAGGTTTTAATTGATGAAAATACGGTTGAAGCCAAACGACTTCGAAATAATCCTATAAGAACTTTTATGTGCGATGATTGTAAAAGTCGTTTAGATAGACCAAAACAACGTCTTAACAAACACCAACCGTTTAACTTTATTAAGAGTGAAGAATTGTAATTATTTTAGTAAATTTAATTAGGTTTTACTCAAAAAAGCCAGTAAAATGAAATGACAAAATTTCATTTACTGGCTTTCAAATTTGATGTTTCAAACTATATTTTACGTTATAAACTTTAATTACTCATCTTGCATCATTTGTTTAACACGTTTAGCTTCTTTTTCACGTAATGATTTATTTAAGATTTTCTTTCTTAAACGAATACTTTGAGGAGTAACCTCTACTAGTTCATCATCATTAATATATTCTAAAGCTTCTTCAAGCGTAAGAATTCTTGGTCGGTTCATAGTTTGTGTTTGATCTTTAGTTGCTGAACGTACGTTTGTTTGATGTTTCGCTTTAGTAATATTAACAGTTAAATCATTTTCACGATTATGTTCACCAACAATCATACCTTCGTACACTTCAGTACCTGGCTCCATGAAGTTAACACCACGATCTTCTAAATTGATGATAGCGTATGCAGTTGCTTGACCTTGGTCCATTGAGATAAGCGCACCATTACGTCTACCTCCAATTTGTGCTTTAACACGAGGTCTGAACTCTTCGAATGTATGGTTGATAATACCATATCCACGAGTCATAGACATAAATTCAGTTGTGTATCCAATCATACCACGTGCAGGTACCATAAAGATTAAACGCGTTAATCCGTTATCAGTAGTCGACATGTCTAACATTTCACCTTTACGTGCACCTAATGATTCAATTACTGAACCTGCATTTTCAGAAGGCACTTCACATTGAACACGTTCGAAAGGTTCACTTAGAACACCGTCAATTTCACGTAAAATAACTTGTGGCTTAGATACTTGAAGTTCAAAACCTTCACGTCTCATATTCTCAATTAAGATAGATAAATGTAACTCACCACGACCTGCAACTACCCATGTATCAGGAGAATCAGTTGGCGTAACTTTTAATGAAACGTCTGTTTCAAGTTGTTGATCTAGACGTTCTTGGATTTGACGTGCAGTGACATAATCACCCTCACGTCCTGCAAATGGTGAATTATTTACTTTGAATGTCATTTCAAGAGTTGGTTCATCAATACGTAATACAGGGAGAGCTTCTTGGTGGTCTGTAGGTGTAACTGTTTCACCTACGTTAATATCTTCCATTCCTGAAACCGCAATTAAATCACCAGCTTGTGCTTCTTCGATCTCTTCACGTTTCAATCCAAAATAACCGAAGATCTTAGTCACACGGAAATTCTTAACTGTACCGTCTAATTTAATAAGTGACACGTTATCACCGACACGCATTTTACCTCTAAATACGCGTCCTACACCAATACGTCCTACATAATCATTATAGTCTAATAATGCTACTTGGAATTGTAATGGTTCATCATGATTATCTAATGGCGCTGGAACATAATCTATGATTGTTTCATATAATGATTGCATGTTTTCATCTTGTTTCTCTGAATCAAGACTAGCAGTACCATTGACAGCTGATGCATATACTACTGGGAAGTCTAATTGTTCATCATTCGCTTCTAATTCGATAAATAAATCTAAAACTTCATCTACTACCCCTTCAGGTCTAGCTGATGGTTTGTCAATTTTATTTACTACTACAACGGGTTTTAAATCTTGTTCTAATGCTTTTTTTAGTACAAAACGTGTTTGTGGCATTGTTCCCTCGTAAGCATCTACAACAAGTACAACACCGTCAACCATTTTCATAATACGTTCAACTTCGCCACCAAAGTCAGCATGTCCAGGTGTATCTAAGATGTTAATTCTTGTACCTTTATAGTCAATCGCAGTATTTTTAGCAAGAATTGTAATACCACGTTCTCTTTCTAAGTCATTAGAGTCCATTGCTCTTTCGTCAACATGTTCGTTCTCTCTGAAAATTCCAGATTGTTTTAGTAATTCATCTACTAAAGTCGTTTTACCATGGTCAACGTGCGCAATGATTGCAATATTACGTACATCTTCTCTTCTATTAGTCATTTTATTATTCCTTTCTCGAATAAACTCCCACTTTTAATTACAACTTTTTTATTATATCATATTATTAGTAAAAGATAACAAAAAGGTGGGGTATGGGATGGAAAAACCTAAGTCTAAAGGTATATTTTGGGTGCTATCTATTATAGCAGTAATATTTTTAGTGCTTTTTAGTTTCAGTGTTGGAGCTGGTAGTATTCCAATGATGATTTTAACATTTATACTTTTCATTGCAACTTTTGGCGCTGGATTCACGCTTAAAAAGAAATATCGTGAAAATAACTGGCTTTAATATAGAAAAATGTCTCGGTAGCAAAATTTGGAAGAAATTCACCTTTCAAAGTTGACTGACCGAGACATTTTTTATTTTCTAAAACGTTGATGTAACTCTGTTAATACCTCATTATGAGGATTTAAATAATTTTCTAGAATCTCATTATGCGTTGCTTTATTTCCAACTAAAATAGAATTAGCACTTTCAATAGTGAGCGGTTCACCCATTAAATTACTTCCAATTCCACCAACTTCATTTAAAATAATCAAACCACCTGCAAAATCCCATGGTTGCAATCTTGGCGTGATATATGCAGCCAATTGTCCTTTAGCTACACTTATAATTTCTAATGCCGCACTTCCAAAAGCTCTACAACTTCTTGCTTGGTTTACAATTTCTGAAAAAATAGGTCCCATTTTTGGTTTAGTAACCCAGTTTGGATTAATTCCTATTAAACTTTGGTTAAGTTGCGTGTTATCAATGGTTTTTAATTCATGATTGTTTTCAAAAGCACCTTCGCCAACTTTAGCATGGTATAGTACATCCTTCATTACATCATAAACTAAACCTGCATATGGCTTGCCATCTCGATAAATACCTATGGAAATCGCAAATCCCTCTTTTTGATGAACAAAATTTAAAGTTCCATCAATTGGATCAACAACCCATACCACACCATTGACGTCTTCCATATGATGTCCATGTCCTTCCTCACCAATGACGCGATGATCAGGATAACTTCTTAGAATTGCATCGTATATATAGTTTTCAGTTGCTTTATCAACATTTGTTACTAAGTCGTTTGGGTTCGATTTCGTTTCAATACTTAAATCTTCTTTCATCATTATTCTAACTTTGTTGCCCGCTTCTAGTATTAAACCTTGTGCAAATTCATATAGTGACATATCATCATCTCCTGTTGTCTTCTATTATACAGAATTTCTGGCAATATTATCTATACATCATTGTATACCTTATAATTGTGAGTTTAAACGCTTGAAACCTTAATTCTGCTTTTGGAATGATTGAGTCATTCTGTGCTACAATAACTTTAAATTAATTATTCTGAAAAGGAGCAACGCTAATGACACAATATACATTTAAACCTAAAGATTTCAAAGCGTTTGAAGTTGAAGGCCTAGATGCTCGAATGGAAGCATTAAATGAATATGTAAGACCTCAACTTAATCAACTAGGAGACTATTTTAGTGAATATTTCACTTCTCAAACTGGAGAAACTTTTTATGCACATGTTGCAAAACATGCTCGTAGAAGTGTAAATCCTCCTGTAGATACATGGGTAGCTTTTGCTCCAAATAAACGTGGATATAAGATGCTACCTCATTTCCAAATTGGTTTATTTAAAGACCATTTATTTTTAATGTTCGGTGTTATGCATGAAGGTAAAGATAAAGCTGAACGTGTAAAAGTGTTTGATAAACACTTTGATGTGCTTAAACAATTGCCTGAGGACTATCAAGTGAGTTTAGACCACATGAAACCTGAAAAATCCTACATTAAAGATTTAAGTGACGATGAATTACATAAAGCAATTGATCGTGTTAAGAATGTTAAGAAAGGAGAGTTTTTCGTTGCACGCTCCCTCTCTCCTAAAGATGCTGAATTAAAATCTGATAAAGCCTTCCTATCTTTCGTAAAAGAAACTTTTGATGAATTTTTAAAATTCTATGAATAAATAAAACATTTAATTCAATATGAGTTGTAAACTATGTTTACCTTTGTAAGAGCCTGGGCCATAATTCAATGACTCAGGCTACAAATATATTTTGGCAGTAGTTGACTGATTTAAAAATGCACTTGTAACAAGCTTTTTTAATTCGATTCAACCTTGCCGGGCTGAGCCGGGCCCCAACAAAGAAAATTTCAAAATAAGAAATTCTACAAGCAGAGCAAGTTGGGGAAACAACGATATAAATTTTGGAAAATATTATTTCTGTCCCACTTTTTTTACACCCAATTTTATTAGATTGACCTAAAAATAAAGTTAGATTATTATAAAATATATTAGTTTAAGGAGTTTTTTCATGGGTGTAATAGACAACAAAGGACAACGTAGTTTAGATGAAATTAATAGCACAATCGAATTTAATGGCTCGCAACGTACTAGTCAGAAATTTTTAGCTTTTCTAGGACCAGGTTTACTTGTAGCTGTTGGTTATATGGATCCAGGAAATTGGATTACATCAATGCAAGGTGGCGCACAATTTGGTTATACTTTATTATTTGTAATTTTAATATCTAGCTTATCAGCAATGTTGTTACAAAGTATGACTGTTCGTTTAGGTATCGCTACTGATAAAGATTTAGCACAAATGACTCGTCATTATTTAAACAAACCAACTGCAATTATATTTTGGGTGATTGCTGAACTTGCAATCATTGCCACTGATATTGCTGAAGTAATCGGAAGCGCGATTGCTTTGGATTTACTTTTTAATATTCCTTTAATCATAGGTGCTTTAATAACAGTTTTTGACGTATTTTTATTACTTTTTATAATGAAATTTGGTTTTAGAAAGATTGAAGCAATCGTCGGTACTTTAATCTTTACTGTACTAATGATTTTTGTTTTTGAAGTTTACATTTCATCTCCAAATTTAATTGAAATACTAAACGGATTTGTTCCACATTATCAAATTATTGCTAATCATAGTATCTTGTATATTGCATTAGGTATTATTGGCGCTACAATTATGCCTCATAATTTATATTTGCACTCATCAATCGTGCAATCACGTAAGTATAATCGCCATAGCTTTACTGAAAAAGCCCAAGCGATTAAATTCGCAACAATTGATTCTAATATTCAATTAAGTATCGCATTTATTGTAAATTGCTTGCTACTTGTTCTAGGGGCTGCTTTGTTTTATGGCGTCAATTCAAATAGCTTAGGTGGTTTCTATGATTTATATCAAGCTTTAAGAACACAACCTGTGTTAGGTGTTGTAATGGGAAGTATAATGAGTACACTATTCGCAATAGCATTATTAGCATCCGGTCAGAATTCAACAATCACTGGTACACTCGCAGGTCAAATAGTTATGGAAGGATTCTTAAAACTTTCTATACCAAATTGGATGAGACGCTTAGTCACAAGAAGTTTGGCTGTCATACCTGTTTTAATATGTCTTGTTATTTTCCGAGGCAATGAGTCTAAAATGGAACAATTGCTAGTATTTTCACAAGTGTTCTTAAGTATTGCACTACCTTTCTCATTAATACCTCTGCAATTAGCCACAAGTAATGAAAAATTAATGGGTCCGTTTAAAAATAAAAAGTGGGTTAATATATGTGCTTGGGGTTTGATCATCATATTGAGTTTCCTAAATATTTATCTAATAATAGAAACCTTTAAAGAATTATAAAAAAATCTAACGATTTAGCATTATAAATACTAAGTCGTTAGATTTTAGTTTTATATTTTAATAAATATATGGATCATCTTTCTTACGTTCATTATATGATTTTTCAGTTTGCCATTCATCCATGTTTACTTTTGTTGATTTAGGTTTTTGTTTAGGTAGATTAGGATCCTTTTTAACAAATAATATGATTGCTACAACAATCCACAATATTCCTGCAATTAAACTCATATTAAATATACCTACTAATGCTGCGACAATTAAAAGACAACCTGCTAAAATAGGACGACCTTTAATGATTAACATACCAATAATGCCTAACAACGTTGAAAAGATTAATGTTCCCATAGAAAAAGCCATAGCAAAGTTGACCATTTCAGGTGTAACTTTAACATCTTGATTTCCAAATTGTTTTAGCATTTGTTGATATTGTTCAGTATTATTGTTATTTCTAACCATAAAGTAAGATAGTGATGACATAATTAAATAAATAATACTTAAACCACAAGCAATCCATCCAAGAATTAACTCTACTTTTCTACTCACTTTCTTAGCCTCCATTATTAAAGTATTTAATTAAATCATACTAAAATTGTAATCTGTTTGCGACTAACTTCATGAATTAAATTGTGGATATTGACACAAAAACGGTTAAGCCATATATGACTTAACCGTTTTAAATGTATATTAGTTTTTATTATCTTCTTCTTGGTTGTTGACGTCTTTCTCTGATTCGATGTCATCTTTATTCAAGATTTGTTTACGTTCTTCGTAGTTCATACGACGTTGACTAACAGCACTTGGTTGATTTTTACGACGCTCTTTCATACGTTGATTATAAGCTTTGCGCTTTTCTTTTTTCTTAGCTTTAATTTCAGCTTTTTCTCTCTTACGTTGTGCTTTTTCTTCTCTTTTATCAACTTTTGGCTCAGTATCTACTACATTTTCAGCAAAATCGTAAGACTCTTCATCACTAGTGTTATCAAATTGTGATTTTTTATTCGCCTTTTTGTTGTATTTAGCCTGTCTAGAGAGTACTCCCGTTGCTTCAACATCATCAGCATCCGATTGATACTCTCCAGTAATTGCACGTTTTGGATATTGATTATATTTATCTTCCTCAGTATCAGTTGCTAAATCTTGCTCTCCATCATTACGAATCGTTGTTTCATCGTAGTTGTTATCTCGATAATTACTATCGATATCATCATTGTAATAAGGCTTTTTACGACGTGTACGACGTTCAGATTTTTTGGTTTTACGTGGTGATTCAACATAGTCTTCATCATAATCATTATATTGATTATGATCGTCGTAATCATAGTCATCATTAATATTTCTATCAGATCCATAATAACGATCATCATATTCATCTCTAGGATAATATTGATTTTCATAGCCGTGTGATGGTCCATACATAGGCACTGTCTCGACCTTGCTCTTCCTTGCAAACATCATGATTGCAATAATAAAGAAGAAAATAGGAATAATTAATGTTACGAATAATAATACTAATGGCAATGTAATAATTGAGGCAATTAAAAACAAGAATCCAGAAAGTATTCTCATATTCATAGATATAAGTGCTAAAAATGAAATAAGCAAACACACTATGAAATAAACAATAATTGCCCATACACCATTTTGTAACCAAATTACAAATTGTGTTGTATTTAAACTATTATTTGTTAAAATTTGCTGAATTAGTTCATTACTATTCATTGAGTTTTCAAGATTTTGAATTGATGTATCATTACTAAATGACACGAGTGCAATAAACATTGTAATAACCGTCAATATAAGTAAGAAAATCCAACTAAACCAACCTAAAAGTTTTTCAGTCAGACGACTCACAGGCCGTTTGATTTGCGTGTAACGTTCTCCTGACATGTATTACAACTCCTTATTTTACTTATCAAATAATTATATCTAATTCATTATAAAATAACTACTATTTATAGTCTATTTTAAAGACATTTTAAAGTTTAAGAAACTTTCGTTATATTCTCCTAAAGTTTTAGGACCTAAATCTTTATAGACTTCTAATCGTGATTGCTCTTTTTGAGTAGGATAGAAACGATGATCATCTCTAACTTCTTTAGGTAACAACTGACGAGCCGCTTTATTAGGTGTAGCATATCCGACCCATTCTGTATTTTGCTTATTATTTTTAGCATCAAGAAGGAAATTCATAAATTTATAAGCCCCTTCTTTATTTTGAGCGGTTTTAGGAATAACCATATTATCAAACCATAGGTTAGACCCTTCTTTTGGAATAACATAATTATATTTGTCACTATCTTGCACTAAAGGAGCTGCAACACCACTCCATACTACTGCAATATTCCCCTCATTTTGTTCAAGCATCATTGTGACTTCGTCTCCAACAACGCCACGAACTTGTGGTGTAAGGTGATTCAAATCTTTCTCTGCTTCTTTTAAATGACTTGGATTTGTATCATTTAAACTATATCCTAATTTGTTCAAAGCTAATCCCATAATTTCTCGTGCACCATCAACTAATAAAATATCGTTTTTATATTTAGGCTGATATAATGCTTGCCAACTACTAAAGTCTTCATTTGGGTATACCTCTTTATTATATAAGATGCCTACAGTACCAAAGAAATAAGGTAGTGAATACTTATTATGTCTATCATATGACATGTTCATGTAATCAGAATCTAAATTTTTTATATTTGGAATTTTACTATGATCTAGTGGTTCCAATAAATTTTCACGCTTCAATTTCTGAACGGTATATTCACTAGGAAAAGCCACATCATAGTGGGTTCCACCATTTCTAATTTTAGCTTCCATGGCCTCATTAGAATCAAACGTTTCATATATAACTCGAATACCTGTTTCTTTCTCAAATTGTTTAATTAAAGCGGGGTCTATATATTCTCCCCAATTATACACGTATATCTTTTCACCAGTACTAGTATTATCCTGCGATTTAAACCAGTGACTTATACCTAAGCATATTAATCCAACGACAATTGCACCTAATATTAACTGTAAAAATTGCTTCACTGATTTACACCTCGCTTAGTTAATTGTCGTCTCTTAACTGTATGTTGTATTGCATAATAACCAACAATCCCTAATACAATAGCTGCAAATAAAATAGTTGAAATTGCATTTATTTCCATACTAATACCTTTACGTGCCATAGCGTAAACTTCTACAGATAATACACTAAAGCCATTACCGGTTACAAAGAAACTTACTGTAAAATCATCTAAAGAGTATGTTAGCGCCATAAAGAATCCACCTATAATTGAAGGCATTAAATTAGGTATTAATACACGTCCAAGTATTTGTGATTCCGTAGCACCTAAATCACGTGCAGCATTTAAAATATTATTATTCATTTCATATAACTGTGGTAACACTACGATAACTACGATAGGAATGCAAAATGCAATATGCGACGCTAACACTGTTCCAAAACCTAGTCCTAAACCAGTTAAATGCCCTATTGCTGTAAACATAATTAAAAATGAGGCACCAATCACTACATCAGACGAAACCATTAGCACATTATTAAGCGTTAATAATGTTACTTTAAATTTTTTATTTCTTAAATAATATAATGAAATGGCACCAAATGTTCCTATTATGGTAGAAATTGCAGCTGCTAATAGCGCAACTGCTACCGTATTAAAAATTACAGACATCAGACGATCATTCTGAAATAGACTTTGGTAATGTTCCAAAGTAAAATGCTCAAAATGAATCATATTTCCCGCTGAATTAAATGAATAAAACATAAGGAAAAATATCGGAATATATAATATAGCTAATAAAATGCCAATATATAATTTTCCATACCACTTCATTTAATTCACCTTCTTTCGTCCGTAGATTTCGATTTAGTAATGATTAAAATAAATGCCATAAATACAATCAAGAATATGGCGATTGTAGAACCCATACCGTAATTCTGAATAACTAGGAATTGTTCTTCAATCGATGTACCAATATTGATAACTTTATTACCTGCAATTAATCTTGTAATCATGAATAGCGATAATGCTGGAATAAATGTTACTTGAATGCCTGTCATGACACCTTCTTTAGTTAGAGGTACGATAACTTTTCTAAATGTAGTAAATGGACTAGCCCCTAAGTCACTAGAAGCTTGTAACAAATTATTTGGGATAGCTTTCATACTATTAAATATAGGTAAAATCATAAATGGTATATAAATATAGCTTGCTACTAATAAAAATGCACCCGGTGTAAATAATAGATTAGCCGAAGGTAAATGAATAAAATTTAGAAATCTATTTATTAAACCCTCATGGCTTAGTAAACCAATAAAAGCATATGTTTTAAGTAATAGATTTATCCACGTCGGAATAATTAAAATGAGCAACCACATATTTTGATTTTTTGACGAACGAATAAAATAAGCAGCAGGGTAGCTAATTAATAGAGTGATTATAGTAATTAATGCTGCATAAAAAATCGAATCCCACATCATTTTTAAATATTTCATTGATAATATTTGTTCATAGTTTGTCAAACTAAAATGACCATTTAAATCAGTGAATGAGAAATATACAAGTAAAATAACCGGCACTATTATGAATAACACCATCCATAATAAATATGGAATGATTAGTACTTTATTTATATTACGCATTGTCAAACTCCTCATAACTTTCAATACGTTTATCAAATTCCTCTTCTGTTTCACCTGGAACCATGATGTGTATTGCCTCAGGGTCAAAATAGAGTCCTACTTCGCTTCCAACTTCTGCTTTTTTAGTTGTCTGTATGACCCATTCATATCCTTTTCTATCAATGCAACAAATTTCATAATGAACGCCTCTAAATAGCATTGAATCAACAGTAGCTTTAAATAACCCTTTGTCTGCTTCTATTAATGAAATATCTTCAGGTCTAATGACGACTTCGACATTTTTGCCTGAAGGTATACCAGCATCTACACATTCAAAATCTTGACCATATATATTTACTACGAAATCCTGAACCATTTTACCCTCAACAATATTGGATTCGCCTATAAAATCAGCTACAAAACGATTGACCGGTTCATCATAAATATCTGTAGGTGTACCAAATTGTTGAATTTTACCATCTTTCATAACAAATATGTAATCACTTAGCGCTAATGCTTCTTCTTGATCGTGAGTAACAAATATGAAGGTAATTCCTAAACGTTTTTGTAATTCACGTAATTCATACTGCATTTCAGTTCTTAATTTTAAATCCAAAGCAGATAGAGATTCATCTAATAATAAAATTTCTGGCTCATTAACTATTGCTCTTGCGATAGCAACGCGTTGCTTTTGACCGCCACTCATTTCATTAATATTTCTTTGTTCATACCCTGATAATTTTACTAGTTTTAATGCATCCATTACTTTTTTATCAATATCTTTTTTGGAATGCTTTTTCAACTTTAAACCAAAAGCAATATTGTCATAAACATTCAAATGCGGAAATAAAGCATAATCTTGGAAAACAGTGTTTACCTTTCTTTTATTTGCAGGTAAATCACCTATTGATTTATTTAAATATATAATATCTCCATCATCTGGTTGTTCGAACCCAGCTATAAGTTTTAATATTGTGGTTTTACCACAACCTGAAGGACCTAGTAATGTATAAAAATGTCCTGACTCAATCTCTAAATCCATTTTGTTTAATATCGTTACATCGTCAAAACCTTTTGTCACACCTTTAAAAGATAACAATGGCTCCATTACTATACTCCCCCTTTATAAATATGATGCTGTCGCAACAATTAAAATTTCAATTTCATCGGTTGTTTCATTATGTAGTTGATGTATTTCATTAGCCCTAAAATATAAAACATCTTGTTCATTTGCCTGATATCGTGAATTTCCTAATGTAAGTGTTACACACCCTTTTAAGCAATAAATAAATGTATCTGACTCAGATGGATCAAAATGTTTATAAGACGCACCTGGTTTTAATGATAATATGAGCGGTTCCATTTCAAATTCATTAGATTTCATTACCAACCAATTAAGTACATAACCTCTATCATATTCATCATAAATAGTTCGTTCATTTTTAGTGTATAGCACTTTTTCTTTTGACTTCTCTTTAAAAAAATCACTAGGAGAAGTACCTAACACTTCTAGAATATTTAAAAATGTTGCCATACTAGGAGAAGCATGTTGACTCTCAATTTGAGATATATACCCTTTTGATAAATCTGTTCGTTCTGCTAGCTCTTCTTGCGTTAAATTCTTTTGACGTCTTAAATTACGTAATTTATTTCCAATTTGCATCGCTAATCACCTTAAAAAAGCTATACTTTGTTTAGTAATATTAAACATTTTGTTTAATGCTTAATAAAAGTAACAAAATATAGCTTTAACTTCAATACTTTTTTGAAATTAATTAAAATTAATGATGTAGATATTATGATTTTTAATAATTAACGTTAAATCGTTATAAGTTATTTTGCACTGAATGATGTTAATTCGGGATTGTTCTTTACTTCTTGTACAACTTTATAACTATTATAATTACTTTTTTCTTCAAATTCTTTAAATAATTGCTTTTCTTCTGCTTTGCCGGGAACAATTTCTTTGAATCGTTTATAATGATTCATTAAGTCTTGACCGTTAACCGAGTTTTCATAGTAATTTTCAATTTTATTAAAGAAAGCAATCACATCAACTATTTCTTCATTAGACCAATCTAAGTCTAGTGGATATTGGTATTCCATTTTATTCCTCCATTCATTGTATTAGCTATTAGTAATCTATTACCCTTTTTTGGTTAAATAATTATAAAAAAGGGGTGAAACTAAGTTCAAACATGAACTTGAGTTGCACCCCTCTTGGATGTCAAATAACCTCAATCAAATCTAATTAAAGTTATTCGATCTATATAGTTAGTCAGTTTGACTAAAAATTACATTGTGTGGATTGGCATTCCAATTGCTTTTTCAGCAGCTTCCATAGACATTTCACCTAATGTTGGGTGAGCATGTACTGTTAATGCGATATCTTCAGCATTCATACCAGCTTCAATAGCTAAACCTAATTCAGAAATGATATCTGAAGCGCCATTACCGGCAATTTGTGCACCGATAACAGTATCGTCTTCTTTAAGTGTGATAAGTTTAACGAAACCAGTTGTATCATCTAATGATAAAGCACGGCCGTTACCAGCATAAGGGAATTTAGAAGCTTTGTAGTCTAAACCTTCTTCTTTAGCTTGTGCTTCTGTGTAACCTACTTGAGCTAATTCTGGTTCAGTGAAACATACAGCTGGCATACCGATGTAGTCTACTTCTGATGCTTGACCAGAGATAGCTTCAGCAGCTACTTTAGCTTCATAACTTGCTTTATGAGCAAGTGGTAAACCAGGAACGATATCACCAATTGCATATATATTGTCTATAGAAGTACGGCTTTGTTTATCTACTTCTAATAATCCACGATCTGCGAATTTAAGTCCTAACTCTTCTAAACCTAATTCGTCTGTGTTTGGACGACGACCAACAGTTACTAATACATAATCAGCTTCGATAGTTTTTTCTTCACCTTTAGCTTCATAAGTAACTTTAACGCCATTTTCAGTTTCTTCAGCATTTTTAGCCATTGCTTCAGTAATGATTTCAACGCCTTTTTCTTTCATGCCTTTTTTAACTGGTTGAACCATTTGTTTTTCGAATCCGCCAAGAATTTCTTTAGCGCCTTCTAAAATTGTAACGTCTGAACCAAAGTTAGCAAATGCAGTACCAAGTTCTGAACCAATGTAACCGCCACCTACAACGACTAATTTACCTGGAACTTCTTGTAGGTTTAATGCACCTGTTGAATCGATAACACGTTTGCCAAATTCAAAGTTAGGAATTTCAATTGGTCTAGAACCTGTTGCGATAATAGCGTGTTTGAAATTGTAAGTTTGTGCACTTTTTTCATCCATAACGCGTAAGCTGTTATTATCAACGAAATAAGCTTCACCTTTTACAATCTCAACTTTATTACCTTTTAATAAGCCTTCAACACCACCAGTTAATTTGTTTACAACTGATTTTTTGAATTCTTGAACTTTGTCGAATTTAAGTGATACGCTTTCAGCGATAACACCTAAGTTTTCAGAGTGTTGAGCTTCTACAAAGCGGTGTGAAGCGTGTAATAATGCTTTTGAAGGAATACAACCAACGTTTAAGCATACACCACCTAAGTTACCTTTCTCAACGATAGTAACTTTTTGTCCTAATTGTGCTGCGCGAATTGCTGCAACATATCCACCAGGACCTGCTCCAATTACAATAGTATCTGTTTCAATTGGGAAATCTCCAACTACCATGTTTTACCCCTCCATTAATAATAATTCTGGATTATTTAATAAGCGTTTGATGTGATTCATAGCGTTTTGTCCAGTTGCACCATCAATTTGTCTGTGGTCAAAGCTTAATGATAAAGCTAATACTGGAGCTGCTACGATTTCACCATCTTTAACGATAGGTTTTTGAGCAATACGGCCAATACCTAAGATAGCTACTTCTGGGTGGTTGATAACTGGAGTGAACCATTGTCCACCAGCTGAACCGATATTACTGATTGTGCATGTTGCACCTTTCATTTCATCAGATGTTAATTTACCATCACGAGCTTTAACTGCTAATTCGTTGATTTCATCTGAAATTTGGAAGATTGATTTACGGTCTGCATTTTTAACTACAGGAACTAATAAGCCTCTGTCAGTATCAGCAGCAATACCAATATTCCAGTAATGTTTGTGTACAATTTCGCCAGCTTCTTCATTGAATGAAGTGTTAAGTGCTGGGTATTTTTTAAGTGCAGAAACTAATGCTTTAACAACATAAGGTAAGAAAGTTAATTTAGTACCTTGTTCAGCTGCAACTTCTTTGAATTTTTTACGGTGATCCCATAAATCTTGAACATCAATTTCATCCATTAATGTTACGTGAGGAGCAGTGTGTTTTGAGTTAACCATTGCTTTCGCAATTGCTCTACGCATTGCTGGGATTTTTTCAGTAGTTTCAGGGAAGTCTCCTTCAGGTACTGATTGAGTTTGAACTGCAGAAGTATCTTCTGATGTTGAAGCAGCTGCACTTTCATTTGATGCTGTTGCTGCTTGAGCACCGCCACCATTTAAGTGGTTATCGATATCTTCTTTAGTAATACGACCATTTTTACCTGAACCAGCTACTGCTTTGATGTTAACGCCTTTTTCACGTGCATATTTACGAACAGATGGCATAGCTTTGATTTGTCTATTTTCATCTACTTCTTCATCTTGTGAAGCTGATGCTGCTGGTGCTTCTTCAGTTTTAGCTTCTTCTTGAGCTGGTGCTTCTTCAGATGAAGCATCGTCATCGTGACCACCTTTAAATTGCATATCTTCTGCATCAGGTGCATCGATTTTGACAATAACATCACCTACAACTGCTACAGTACCTTCGTCAACTACAACTTCTTCAACAGTACCGCTAACAGGAGATGGGATTTCAACTACAGATTTGTCATTTTGAACCTCTGCTAATACATCATCTTCTTCAATTGTATCTCCGGCTTTAACAAACCATTTTACAATTTCACCTTCGTGGATACCTTCACCAATGTCGGGTAATCTAAATTCAAATGCCACGTTCTTGTCCTCCTAGATTTCTTATTCATCATTTAATAAATTTATAACATAGAGCAAGGACAGAATAATTTGAAAGCCTAAACTCAAACTATTTTGCCCTAAATCTCTAGTTTACACTTACTTATTCACACATAGAGTAAAAAGTAAACATTTTACTTACTTCCTATAAGTCTGCTTGCTAGCTAATTGATAAGCTAAAATATTAGAATTCTAAAGTTGCTTTAGCTTTTTCAATGATATCGTTTTTGTTTGGTAACCAAACATTTTCAGCTTGTGTAAATGGATATACTGTATCAGCAGCAGCCACACGAGCGATTGGTGCTTCTAATGAAAGAATAGCACGTTCAGCTAATTCAGCAGCTACAGTAGCACCAACACCAGCTTGACGTTGAGCTTCTTGAACTACTACAGCACGGCCAGTTTTTTCAACTGATGCAACTAAAGTATCGATATCGATAGGTTGTACAGTACGTAAGTCAATAACTTCAACTGAGTAACCTTCTTTTTCTAATTCTTCAGCAGCTTTTTCAGATTCTTGAACCATTGCACCGTAAGCGATTAATGTGATGTCGTTACCTTCTTTTTTTACATTAGCTTTACCGATGTCAATTGTATATTCTTCTTCAGGAACTTCTTCACGGAATGAACGATATAATTTCATATGTTCTAAATATACAACCGGGTCATTAGATCTGATTGATGAAAGTAATAAACCTTTAGCATCATATGGACCTGAAGGAATAACTACTTTAATACCAGGTGATTGAGCTAAAATACCTTCTAAGTTATCAGCGTGAAGTTCAGGAGTATGAACACCACCACCGAATGGTGCACGGATTGTAACAGGTGCTACTTTTGAACCACCTGAACGGAAACGTGTACGAGCAATTTGACCTGCAACTTCGTCAAATACTTCAAATACGAAACCAAGGAATTGGATTTCCATTACAGGACGGAAACCTTCAACAGTTAAACCAAGAGCTAAACCACCGATACCTGATTCAGCTAATGGTGTATCGAATACACGGTCTTCACCGAATTCTTTTTGTAAACCTTCAGTTACACGGAATACACCGCCGTTAACACCAACGTCTTCACCGAAAACTAATACGTTTTCGTCATTTTGCAATTCAGTTTTAAGCGCATTATTAATCGCTTGAACCATTGTCATTTGTGCCATGGCTTATTTCGACTCCTTCTCTTTGTAAATTTCATATTGTTCAGCTAAGTTTTGAGGCATATCTTCGTACATGATATCCATTAAGTCAATAACTGTTTGTTTTGGAGTATTATCAGCCTCTTTGATAGCTTTCTTGATGTCGTCTTTAGCACGTTCAATAACTTCATTTTCTTTTTCTTCGTTCCATAATCCTTTGTTTTCAAGGAATTTTCTGAAACGAACTAATGGGTCTTTTTTCTCCCAATCTGCATCTTCATCTGAAGTTCTATAACGAGTTGGGTCATCTCCAGCCATTGTATGTGGACCATAACGGTAAGTCATAGTTTCAATTAATGTTGGACCTTCACCATTAATAGCACGATCACGAGCTTCTTTAGTAGCTTGATATACAGCTAATGCATCCATACCATCAACTTGGATGCCTGGGATACCTACTGCAATAGCTTTTTGAGCTAATGAAGTTGCTGCTGTTTGTTTACTACGTGGTGTAGAAATAGCATAGTTATTGTTTTGGATAACAAAAATTGCTGGCGCTTTATAAGCAGAAGCAAAGTTGATACCTTCATAGAAGTCACCTTGTGAAGAACCGCCGTCACCAGTGTATGTGATAGCAACTGCTTTTTTACCACGTTTTTTAATACCGAATGCTACACCAGCAGTTTGAATGTATTGAGCACCGATAATGATTTGTGGACTGAATGCATTAACACCTTCAGGGAATTGATTTCCTTTGAAGTGTCCTCTTGAGAATAAGAAAGCTTCAGTTAATGGTAAACCATGCCAAATGATTTGTGGCACATCACGGTAACCAGGTAAGATGAAGTCCTCTTTTTCTAAAGCATATTGTGAAGCTAATTGAGAAGCTTCTTGTCCAGCTGTAGGCGCATAGAAACCTAAACGTCCTTGTCTGTTTAATGAAATAGAACGTTGGTCAAGAATACGTGTCCATACCATTCTTTCCATTAATTCTACTAGTTGTTCATCAGTTAAATCAGGTACTAAGTCTTCATTTACGACATTACCATCTACATCCAAAATTTGAACCATTTCAAATTTCGACTGAGTATCATTTAATACTTTTACTGCATCGAATTGGGCTTGTAACTTAGGAGCCATTCAATTCACCATACCTTTCCCATATAATAGAAATTCATTTTATCCTCTCATAGTGTACCACAATTTATTTATACTGTTAAATATTTTAGTAAAGTTCTGTATTACTAAAAAAGATACAGTTTTTTACAACTGTATCATTCCAATCAACTAATCTGTACTAATGCTTATATTGCTACAGATTATCAACATCTTGTTTTTCTTTATTAACTGTGTTCATAGCTTTTGAATAATCTTTAAATTTATTTTGGAAATTCTTCTGAGCTTTATTCAATGCATCATTTTTTTCATCAACTTGCGATTGAGTTACACCATCTTGTTTAATAAGTTCGAACAAGTCTTTTTCTTTTTCCAAGACATTTTTATACGCACTTGCATATTCATCATGAACTTTATATTTATTTTTTACAGCATCGTCTAATTGTTTAACTTCTTTTTTCTTATCATCACTTTTAATTTCATCAATATGTGACTCGCCTTTTTTAAACTGTTTTTCAGAATCATTTAAAGTTGATACTTCTTTATCGAATGTTTCTTGTCTCTGTTTGATATTTTCAAGAATATCATCAGCAGCTTTCTTACGAGTATCCTCGTTATCACTATTAGCTTTTTTATATAAACCTTGCTTCTTTTCCTCAAGTGAGTTTAATTTTTTGCTAATGCTATTGATTGATTGCTCTTTATCAAAAGCTTTTTGAATATTTTCATTATACGCTTTAACTTCTTTTTTATCTGTTGTACAGCCTGCTAATAAAATAGTTGATGCTGCTACTACCGCAACTGTTTTACGTAATTTCATTGAGTGTAAACCTCCTAGTAGTCATTCGACTGTAATAATATAGAATTATACTTTATAAATCAAATGAAATAAGATAATGTACTTATTATTCATTTTTCTGTTATATTTTATTGTAAGGAAGGTGTATGACATGTTAACAATGAAAGATATTATAAGAGATGGTCATCCTACGTTACGTGCTAAAGCTGAAGACGTAAGTTTACCTCTTTCTAATGAAGATAAAAGTACATTAAAAGAAATGCGTCAATTTTTAATTAATAGTCAAGATGATGACATTGCAAAAAAATATGGTTTACGTTCTGGTGTAGGTCTAGCCGCCCCACAGATTAATGTTTCAAAACGAATGATTGCTGTCTATTTACCTGATGATGGAAATGGAAAAGCATATGACTATATGCTAGTTAATCCTAAAATTATGAGTCACAGTGTTCAACGTGCTTATTTACCTACTGGAGAAGGTTGCTTAAGTGTGGATGAAAATATCCCTGGTTTAGTTCATAGACATTTCAGAGTAACAATTAAAGCGTTAGACATTGATGGTAACGAAGTTAAATTGAGATTAAAAGGTTACCCAGCAATTATATTCCAACATGAGATTGATCATTTAAATGGTGTTATGTTCTATGACTATATTGATCAAGATAATCCATTAACTCCACTACCTGATTCTGTTGAAGTATAACTTTTAACAATTTTATTTTGCTCAAACTATTTTCAATGATGGAACTAGTTTGAGTTTTTTATTTGTATTATGGTTGTTAAATTGAATTTATTACTTTTAATAATTTTTAAAAAATATATAACGTTGATGAAGTAATGAAGAGATATAAACTGCTTTATTTATTTATATACATAAGGTAAAATGAGTAGTAACTGAAATCTTAGTTTAACGCTAATTTTCAAATAATGAACGACATTAACAATTACCTTAGTGAAAGCTTGAGAGTCAAATTTACAAGATATTTCTATGAATGTATATCACTAGGTCGACAATCATCAAGTGACTTTAAAATCATTATTTATACAGATAAATTTATCTTCTTATTTATGATTTATGAAGCAATTCCTATTGTCGTAATCAACAAGATTTGATGTATCAAGTTAATATATTAGGGTTCAGATTAATATAATCAATTTAGATGTTTAAATTTAGGAGGAACTATCCAATATGGCAGTATTTAAAGTATTTTTCCAACATAATAAAGACGAAGTAATCGTTCGTGAAAACACAAATACGATTTATGTTGAAGGTGAAACAGAAGAACAAGTAAGACGTTATTTAAAAGACCGCAATTACAATATCGAATTCATTACTAAATTAGAGGGCGCACATTTAGAATATGAAAAAGAACATTCTGATCATTTTAACGTGGAGAATGCTCAATAATGAAGCAATTACATGCTAACGAAGTAGGTGTATATGCTTTAGGTGGCTTAGGTGAAGTCGGTAAAAACACTTATGCTATCGAATATAAAAATGAAATTGTTATCATTGATGCCGGAATAAAATTCCCTGATGATAATTTATTAGGGATTGATTATGTAATTCCTGATTACACTTACCTCGAACAAAATCAAGACAAAATTGTCGGTCTATTCATTACACATGGACATGAAGACCATATAGGTGGTGTGCCCTACCTATTAAAGCAAATTAATGTACCTATCTATGGCGGTCCATTAGCATTAGGATTAATTCGCAACAAGTTAGACGAACACAACTTATTACGTAATGCTTCATTAAATGAGATTACAGAAGATAGTGTTATTAAGTCTAAACACTTTGAAATATCATTTTACTTAACTACACATAGTATTCCTGAAGCTTATGGTGTAATAATTGATACACCTGAAGGTAAGATTGTTCATACAGGTGACTTTAAATTTGATTTCACTCCTGTAGGCGAACCTGCGAATATTGCTAAAATGGCAGAATTGGGTAAAGAAGGCGTATTATGTCTATTATCTGACTCAACAAATGCATTAGTACCTGATTTCACATTAAGTGAACGTGAAGTAGGTCAAAATGTAGATAAAATTTTCCGTAACTGTAAAGGACGTATCATATTTGCTACATTTGCTTCTAACATTTACCGTGTACAACAAGCGGTTGAGGCTGCTATTAAATACAATCGTAAAATAGTAACATTTGGTCGTTCCATGGAAAATAATATTAAAATCGGTATGGAATTAGGCTATATTAAAGCACCGCCAGAAACTTTTGTTGAACCAAATAAGATTAACAACATTCCAAAACATGAATTACTAATTTTATGTACAGGATCTCAAGGTGAACCGATGGCGGCTTTATCACGAATTGCAAATGGAACTCATAAGCAAATTAAAATTATACCTGATGATACTGTTGTATTTAGTTCATCACCTATTCCAGGTAACACTAAGAGTATCAATCGCACGATTAATGCATTATATAAAGCTGGTGCTGATGTTATCCATAGTAAAATTTCAAATATCCATACATCAGGTCACGGTTCTCAAGGCGATCAACAACTTATGCTTCGCTTGATTCAACCGAAATTTTTCTTACCAATACACGGTGAATATCGTATGCTTAAAGCGCATGGACAAACGGGTGTCGACTGTGGTGTTAAAGAAGAGAACGTCTTTATCTTTGATATCGGTGATGTACTCGCATTAACACATGACTCTGCTCGTAAAGCCGGTCGCATACCTTCTGGTAATGTGTTAGTAGATGGTAGTGGAATTGGTGATATAGGTAACGTTGTAATTCGTGATCGTAAATTATTATCTGAAGAAGGATTAGTCATTGTAGTGGTTAGTATTGATTTCAACACTAATAAATTACTTTCAGGTCCAGATATCATTTCTCGTGGTTTTGTGTACATGCGTGAATCAGGTCAATTAATTTATGACGCTCAACGCAAAATTAAAACCGACGTAATTTCTAAATTAAATGCTAATCCAAATATTCAATGGCATCAAATTAAATCTTCAATCATTGAGACATTACAACCTTATCTATACGATAAAACTGCTCGTCGCCCAATGATTTTACCTGTAATTATGAAAGTAAACGAAGATTAAATATAATGATGCACTTCACATAGAGAAATCCGTAAATGAATTATAATATTCATTTACGGATTTTTTATGGAATTTCATCTATGAATCTTTCTCTTGATTAAAATTTGCTGGCAACGTTTTAACAAATGTAAATAATACAATTGTTTGAATCACGACCATTATCACTAATCCAATTCGAATATATAAGTTTGAAATCATAAAAATAGAAAAACCAACTACTATATATAAACTTATAAGTATTCTTATTTTTTCTTTCATAGTATACCCTTTGTATTTTTTTAAATTTTCAACATAATTTTTATAAATTTGAGTGCTTTCAAGCCATATTTTGAATTTCCGGGAACTATTAGTAAAACAAATCGCTGCTAAAATTAGAAAAGGTGTCGTAGGTAGTAATGGTAATACTGCCCCTATGAACGCGATTACAGTAAATACTATTCCTAATACTATTAATACATATCTCATTTAGTAGAATCATCACTCCATCATCTTATTCTTAAAATATGTTGCTGATTTTTAAATTCTTCTAACTGTTTATAAAAACATCACAAATATCAATGTTACTAAATATGAAATCAATAGCTTTTTATTTAGTAGTCATTTAATAGTTGTGATGCAACATTTATCTTACAATTTTCTTTTCAAAACGATTTAAATCATTATCGTGTCCGATCATAATCAATATATCTCCAAATTCTATATTCATAGACGGGTCTGGCGATACAACAATTTCCTTGCCTCGTTTAATTGCTATTATATTAATTCCAAATTGCGCACGAATATCCAAATCAATAATCGATTGGCCTGTCATTTTTTCGCTTGCTTTTAATTCAACTAGTGAATGCTCATCTGCCAATTCAAGGTAATCTAAAACACTAGCACTTGCGACATTATGAGCGATTCGTCGTCCCATATCTCTTTCAGGATGGACAACTGTATCCGCACCAATTTTATTTAAAATTTTAGCATGATAATCATTTTGAGCTTTAGCTGTAACTTTCTTAACACCTAACTCTTTGAGAATTAGCGTAGTTAATGTACTAGATTGAATATTTTCACCAATCGCTACTATAACATGATCAAAGTTACGTATACCTAAACTTTTCATCACTGCTTCATCTGTAGTATCAGCTACTACAGCATGCGTTGCAATATCACTATATTCATTGACACGTGCCTCATCCCTATCAATTGCCATAACATCCATATCTAATGCATTTAATTCTCTTACAATACTTCCACCAAATCGGCCTAACCCAATAACAACATATTCTTTCTCCATTTAATGGCTACCCCTATCTATAAAAAAATAAGGAAAAAGCTGAAACAATCGACATCATGTAGATTACTACTAACCAAGTTAATGTACATAGATGTTAATCATTTCAGCCCCCTTTTATTATTTTAATTATTTTTTACCTTCAACATATTCTTTATCGAATACAAATAATCTTAATAATAATATTAACGATGGAACTAATAAAAGTAAACCTAAAATAAATACAATCACTAGTGCTAAGCCCATTGAAGCATTAACACCTGAATCACTTACTTTGATGTAGGGATATAACAAGTAAGGTAATTTGCTTATTCCGTATCCATAAAAAGCGAATGCCATTTGTAATATAACCATGATAAATGCTAGACCATGATATTTCTTGATGAAGTTTAAAATTCCGGCTACTACAAAACAAATAAAGCTTAATGCATACATCCACCAATAATTTTGAACTGCATTATTAAAATGATCTGCATTTTGAATTCTTAGAGATAAGAAAACAAATAGAGAAATAATAATCATTGGAGGTCCCCAGAAAATAAACCATTGTCGCATATATTTATAAGCTACTTCGTCTTTAGCTTTCGAAGCATAATATGTTAAAAATCCAGAAGAAATATATAATACACTTATGATTGCTAGAAAGACGACTGACCATGCAAATGGACTTAGTAATAATTGAAACCAATCTAAATCAAAATGTGAGCCACGTTCAGTAATATAGCCACCTTCTGATATAGTTAATACCGTTGCCAATGATGCTGGTATTAACAAACCTGTAAGTCCATACATGATAATCCATGGTAATTTAGTATCCTGACCATAATGTTCAAACGCGTAAAAGCTTCCTCTAATAGAAATTAAAATCAACGCAATTGAACCAGGAACTAATAGCACAGTACCAAAGTATAACGCTGAATCAGGGAAAAATCCTACGAATCCGACAAAGAAGAAAACAAAGAAAACATTAGTAACTTCCCAAACAGGATTTAAGTAACGCTCTACTAAGTGATTTATCTTTTTCTCTTCCCCAGTTAATTTTGTGTGTAAGGTAAAGAAACCTGCACCAAAGTCAATTGAAGCAACAATGATATATAAGAATAAGAAAGTCCAAAGTACGGTAATACCTATAGTTGTGTAATCCATTAAGCATGACCTCCTTTTTCAATGACTTTATCTACATCATCTTGAGCAGGTTTGTCTTTGAACATGCGAATTAAAACATATGCAGATGTAAAAAGTAATACTAGATAAAGTAGTCCGAATAGAATTGTTACAAGTGTTATTCCTCCTGCCTGAGTAGCAGCTTCACTTACTCGCATATAACCTCTAACAATCCATGGCTGACGACCTACCTCAGTTAAAAACCATCCAAATTCGATTGCTAACATAGCAGCTGGCCCTGTTAGAAGAACTGCATATAGCATACCTTTATGCGTAACGTATTTACGCAGTTTTTTAATCATTAAAGTTAAAATAAAGGCTCCTGAAATAACAAAACATAACACACCCATCGTTACCATTAAGTCAAAGAAATAATGAACGATTAATGGAGGTAATTCATTTTTAGGGAAGTCATTAAGACCCTCTACTTTAGTATTTACATTGTTATCCGCCAAGAAACTAAGCATACCTGGAATCTTGATTGCACCTTCAACTTCTTGAGTCTTTTCATTTAAAACTCCGAAAAATACTAAATCAGCCTTAGATTGTGTATCAAAATGCCATTCGTAAGCTGCAAGTTTTTCTGGTTGAACTTGATGTAAGAATTTAGCAGATAAGTCTCCAGCTAACATTGACAATAATGTTGATATGAAACCAACAATCATAGTCATCTTTAAGGCCTTTTTATGATATTCTGCATCTTTGTTGTATTTATTTTTCAATAATTTAAAAGCCGCAATAGATGCAAGAATAAACGCCATTGTCATACCTGCTGTAGCTACTACATGAAACGCCCTAACTAGGAATGATGAATTGAACATTGCCTCAAGTGGTTGTACATTAACCATTTTGCCATCTTTCATTTCAAAACCTGCAGGTGTATTCATAAATGAGTTTACAGAAGTAATAAAGAACGCGGAGAATGAACCACCAATGATGACTGGTATACTAATAATGAAGTGTGTCCATTTATTTTTAAAGCGATCCCATGTGTATAAATAAATACTAAGGAAAATAGCTTCAAAGAAAAATGCAAAAGTCTCCATAAATAAAGGTAAAGCAATCACGTGCCCACCCATTTTCATAAATGTTGGCCAAATTAATGATAATTGTAAACCGATAATCGTACCAGTTACAACACCAACAGCCACAGTAATGGTATAACCTTTCGACCAACGCTTAGCTAGTGCTATATATTTAGGATCCTTGTTTTTAATTCCTAAAAATTCTGCGATTGCGAACATTAAAGGCATACCAACACCGACAGTCGCAAAGATGATATGTACTGCTAGAGTCATACCTGTTAGGAAACGACTAATTTCAACGGAATCCATAATTTTATCACCTTTTCTATATCTAATTTTTAAAAAGCAATTAATTTAAATTATATTATGTTCTAATTTCTAACTAAATCCTTTTGCTTAAATTTAAGAAAGATTTTTAATAATTAATTCACATAATTTTCACAGTACGCAATTGAATCAAAAATTTTATATAGTAATTTTCATGATAATAACCAAATTGGGAGTGAACTAAATTGACGGAATTAGTTATTTATACTCAAAATGATTGCCCGCCTTGTACATTTGTAAAAAATTATCTTACAGAACACAAGGTGGATTACATTGAAAAAAATATCTCGAATAATGAGTATCGTTCAGAGATGATTGATTACGATGCATTTGCCACACCTTTTATACTCTTAGATGGTGAACCAATGTATCAAGTTGACTTGGATAAAATCAACACTAAGTGTCACATTAAATCATAAAGTCATCACACTAATAACCTAACACTAAAAAGGAACTATTTAGTTGTTAGGTTTTTTATTTTGTAATACAAAAACACCTCAACTAAAGTTAAGGTGTTTCGAATACATCATTATTTAGAAATGTTATTAACTAAATCTTTTACTTCTTCTTGAGTAGCACAATTAATTGCACGATTAGCTAATTCAGACATTTCATTTTTACTTAAACCATTAATTTGTCTTCTAGCTTTTAAGATAGATGTCGCACTCATTGAGAATTCATCTAATCCTAAACCTAATAGTAATGGAATAGCTGTTTCATCTCCAGCCATTTCACCACACATACCAGTCCATTTACCTTCTTTATGAGAAGCTTCAATGACTTGTTTAACCAAGCGTAAAATTGCTGGGTTATAAGGTTGGTATAAGTATGAAACGCGTTCTGACATACGGTCAGCTGCCATAGTATATTGAATTAAATCATTAGTACCAATACTGAAGAAATCCACTTCTTTAGCAAAGATATCAGCTAAAGCAGCTGTAGATGGAATCTCAACCATGATACCTAACTCAATTTCATCAGAAACGTCATGACCATCATTTTTAAGGTTTTCTTTTTCTTCTAAAAGAATGGCTTTAGCATCACGGAATTCATTGATTGTAGCTACCATTGGGAACATAATGTTTAATTTACCGTATGCTGACGCGCGTAATAATGCACGTAATTGTGTTCTAAAAATATCTTGTTGATCTAAGCATAGACGAATTGCTCTGTAACCTAAGAATGGGTTCATCTCTTTAGGTAGATTTAAATAAGGTAACTCTTTATCGCCACCAATATCTAATGTACGAACTACAACTCGTTTGTCTTTCATTGTTTCTAGCACTTTTTTATAGGCTTCAAATTGCTCATCTTCAGTTGGCATTTGATCTCTACCCATATATAAGAATTCAGTTCTATATAAACCGATTCCTTCAGCACCATTTTCCATTACACCGTATAAATCATCAGGTGTACCGATATTAGCAGCTAATTCAGCATATTCACCGTCGATTGTTACCGTTTCAGCATCACGTAATTTTTGTAATTCTTTTTTATCTTCAAAGAAACGTTCACGTTTGTTTTGATAAGCAATTAACTCATCTTCTGTAGGGTCAACAATAACGTCACCTGTGATTCCGTCAACGATAACCATATCGCCTTGTTTAACTTCTTTAGTAACTGATTTTGTACCAACAACTGCAGCAATTTCTAATGATCGACTCATAATTGCTGAATGGCTCGTACGACCACCAATATTTGTTACGAAACCTTGAACAAATTCTTTATTTAATTGTGCAGTATCTGAAGGCGTTAAGTCGTTACCAACGATAACAACACTTTCATCAATCATACTTGGGTTTGGTAATTCAACACCTAAAAGATGTGCTAGCACACGTTTAGATACGTCTCTAATATCTGCTGCACGCTCTCTCATGTATTCATTATCCATAGATTCGAAGATTGTAATAAATTGTGAAGTTACTTCATCAAGCGCTTCTGGGGCACTCACTTTTTCGTTCGCAATTTTGTCTTCGATTGGTTGAATCAACTCTGGATCATCAAGTACTAATAAATGCGCATCAAAGATTGCGGCTTTATCAGGACCTAATTGTTTTTCAGCATTATTTCTGATTTTAGTTAATTCAATTTTAGAAGCTTCTAACGCATTTCTGAATTTTTGGATTTCAGCATCAGTATCAGTGACTTTTTCATTAGTGAATGATAAATCAGGTTCTACTAATAAATAAGCTTTAGCAATTGCGACACCGTCTGATGCCGCAATACCATTAATTAATTTTGACATAATTATTCAGTTAAACCTTCTTTAGATAAGACATCACTGATAGCTTGAATTGCGTCTGCTTCATCGCTTCCATCAGCATAGATAGTAATTTCAGCATCTTTACCTACACCTAAACTCATTACACCCATGATTGATTTTAAGTTAACTTTCTTACCGTTATATTCTAATTGAATATCTGAATCAAATTTTGATGCAGTTTGAACTAACATAGTTGCAGGACGTGCATGAATACCAGTTTCATCGATAATTACATAAGATTTTTGTTCCATAATCTATTTCTCCTTCGCAAAGTTAGAATATTCAAATTTGTCATAATCTAACATAATTTTATACCATAACACTACCAAAATATAATACTAAATTCAATTCTAATAGGATTGAAAAACTATTATAATCGGTTTTTATAGAAATAAACAAGTGTTTCAAATTGTATAAATTAGATTCTAATCTTCAATATTTTTTACTTACTTACAATATGCACAAAACACTAATTAAAATCCCTATAACAACTTCGGTTTAAATGATATTTTAAGACAAATTTGTATGATAATTATTTTAGCTTTATCACTAAGCTCACTTCAATTATACTACAACATTTTCAATTTAAATAATATCATGAAGCACTTTTTCACATTTTTCGATATGTTCACGTCCAAGTTTATTCATGAAATAATAGCTTATTGATGCTGAGACAGCTTGTCCCACAACTGGGAACCATTTAGTTTGTTTTGCTGCAGCACGTTTTGCCATATCTCTAATAATCACTTTAAGTACTGCACTAGACACTTTTCTACCAATAAATGAACTACCTTGTATAGCAGCTGCTGCAAGAATTCGTTCTTTCACATCATCGCCAAGTGTATTAACTTGTTTGTGATCTAAACCATAAATTTTATTAATATCTTCAATAATATCTCTCATTAATTTAATATCTACACCGAAATCTAATCCTGGAATTGGTACTACACTCATACCTGAAGATAAAAGTGACTTCTTCTTCACAATTGTTTCTGCTTTAGCTCTGCGCTCAGCTATTTCTTCTTTCGTTGTTGGTAAAATACTTTTTTCTTTAATTTCTTCAATGTTTAAAACTTTATTGCCAACTTTATTTGTAACTCCACTTGAAAATCTATTCATAATGCCCATTAATAGACACACCTTTCATAATTCATTCATTAAACATTTATACCCACTTTTTATTATTTAATGCTTGACATTAATGAATACAGCTTTTAAATATTTTGAGGGTTTATAGTGCGGATGTGTTTTAAAGTCCTTAGGTAAGCCCATTACTTCCTCAATATCGTAAGTTACACCCGCTTCGTTAAGTGTTGTTTTAATAACATTCTTAAATGCTTTTAATGAGAAAGCACTTGAATTTGTACATAATAATAACGAGCCATTTGGAGCAAGTATATTTAATGCACCATTAATTAAATCATCATAATTCTTTTGTACTGAGAATGTTTTCTTCTTATTTCTTGCAAAACTTGGTGGGTCAATAACTATTGTGTCGTATACTTTGCCATGTCGTGCAGCATAATTGTAAAAATCAAATGTATCCATGACATATATATATTGACTTTTAGGGTCAATACCATTTAAACCAAAGTTTTCTTCAGTTAAACTACGTGAACGGTTGGCTAAATCCACACTTGTCGTTGATTTAGCATTTTGAGCAGCTACTACTGAAAATGCACCTGTATAACTAAATAAATTTAGTATATCTTTCTCTTTTGCAAAATGATCACGTAATTTCTTGCGTACTTCTTTTTGATCTAAGAATATACCTGTCATCAAACCATCATTTAAGTCTATATTGTAAAATGTAAAATTCTCCTCAATAACTATTGGAAAATCAGGTGTTTCACCGAGTACATGTCCACCGGTGTATTCAGAGTCTTTAAAACGCATTTTTTCATAAATTGACTTAAATGGAAATACTTGTTGAATGGCTTCAATGACATTATAGCGAAACTTATAAATCCCCTTTGAATACCATTGAATCAATAAGTGACCATCGTAATTATCGATTGTTAAACCTCCAACACCATCGCCTTCAGCGTTAAATAGTCTAAACGCATTAGTACCTTCAATGTGATAGTAATAATCACGCTCTTGTAATGCAATTTGAAATTGTTTCTCGAAAAAAGAAGTATTAATGACTTCGTTTTGATCATAACTCAATACCCAGCCTAAACCTTTATGTTGACGTCCTACATATGCAGTCGCAATGTACTGTTCTTGACCGTTCATAAGATAAAATAAATCGCCTTCTTTTAAATGATCATTCTTATAAATATCATCTTCATCCACAAGTGGATATTGATTTAAATACTTTGATTCCTTACCTCTATTTAAAGTTGCTATTTTCATTTGTAAACGCTCCTAATTTGAATGCTTTTGTAGTTTTAAGTTTATAAAAATTTCTAAATATTATTCGTTATCATTTTAACAAATATGAATTTGTCATTACACAAAATAACATAAACAAAAAAGGTGGATCGCGAAGTCTATTTTGTCACCATAGATTTCACGCTTCCACCTAAGTAAAATTTGAAATAATTAAGGTCTTTCTCTCAATTGTAACGTAAATGCGATAATAACCGCCATCAACATTAAGATTAGTGTTGGAGTAATAAAAATTGATAATAATAATCCATGAATCATAATGTTTACGAATTCAGTTAACAATTTAAAGAATAGAATACTAATCATAAATAATTGTAAATAATAATATTTACCTCTTAAGAAATGTGTAAATGTAGTTGCAATGTATGTAATGATTACAAACATTAACAATAACAATGTTACCCATTCAACAACATATTGCGTTTGAGATAGTTCCCATTCACCAGAAACAAACAATGCGTTTCTGTTATTAAATTCGATAAATGTAAATAAGAATAGAATGAAGCCACAGAATATTTCTACATATGCTGGTTTAATCCACTTAGGACGTCTCATCCAATTTGGTATATCATCTTCTTCAATGTTAAATACATTTTTGAATTTATTTTTAAATTTATCACGTTTTGATCTGATTTTTTCTAAATCGACACTTCTTCTCGTCTTACGTGCATATTCTGATGTTTTATCTTGAAGTTGTTTAAAATGAACTTTAGACTGATTCGAAACATTTCCCTTACTTGTTCTTGATAATTCTGGTTCTTCTTCACCCAATTCTTCTTTAGTTAGTGGTAAAGCTCTTCTTAAGAATAGGAAATTCCAAATTGAAGCTTGCGCTAATAACCACATAACTAAGAAAAATGTATTTACACTTAAGATATCTATTGGTGCAATTTCATTGGCATCAATTTTACCGTACAGAGAAATTTGAGTAATTAAATAACTTATTCCGTATGAAAAGATAATCCATAGATAATGGCTTTTTCTATTAGCAACATTAAGTTCATCTTTATATACAATGTAGCCTGTGTGAATTATAAAAGGAATAATAAAGATAATTGCCCAAAAACCGTACACTTGAGTCATTAAAGTAATTGAAATGAGGAAGTATAAAATCCCAATAATTAAAAAGAAAATTGAGATGTCGTAATCATATTTCGTAGTTCTAAATAATGCGTATCCAATAAGCATTACAAGAATACCAAACAGAATAATTATGACTGCACTAATAATAGGAAAGTTGCCTATGAACCTACTCATCACTCTAATTATTTCACTGAAGAATGCATTAAGAAAATCCCATAAATTATGAATTTTCAATTCAACTTTTTCTTTATCTTTTAATTGATTGATTAAAGGTAAGTTTATTAATATTATGAGACCCGTGAAGAGTGAAACGATACCGATAATATAACTAAAAATTATCTCGGTGTGTTTCTTAAGAAAAGACATACTGTTCACCTCAAAATTCATTATATAGTAAGATGTTCATCTTGTCTTTATTAAACAATAAAATACATCTCGAGACCTATATAAGTTTATCCTACTTTTATATGGGTAAATTTAAAATGTAATTATTAATCTATCAAGGAGTGTTAATTATGACAAACGAAGATGCTAAAAAAGCAAAAGAAGTTGAAGAAAAATTAAAAGAACAAAACGAAGAAAAATCAGATGATATTGAGCAAACTAAAAAAGATGTTCAAGACACTTTAGATTAATTATTAAGAAATCTCAATTCACTGAAGTTGAGAACAATATAATATTTAACCGCTACACTGCTAAAAAGTAGTTGTTAACTAAAACTGAGAGAACGCTCTTTTCGAGCTTTTCTCAGTTTTTTGTTTTTAATACAAGGTTTAAATATTTTAGAGATTTCAACAGTTAAGTGTATTAGGGAATAGCGGATTCAGAGTAAAACCAAATCTACTCCCCCTTTTTATTTGTAACTTAGCAAAATCATCTTGACATTAAATCTTAAAAGTCATACATTTAAAATAAATTAAATATAAAACGCACTAGGGGTGTGTATACTGAGATGAGGTTTACCCTCGAACCCTTTGAACCTGAACTAGTTAAAACTAGCGTAGGAAAGTGTTGCTAATATAAATAATTGTGGTAAATACATATAGCATTTTATTTAAATTCACGCACAACTTTCTACGGATGGTTGTGCGTTTTTTTAGGAGGAAATAACATGTCAAAAGGTTTAAAGCTTTCAGAAATATTAGTAACTGTTCTGATAGCAGTAGTATTTGCTATTATTTATAACTTATGGTGGTTTGCATATAATGTGGCCCAAGTTGCCGGTGTTCACATTGAGCAATTAACTTATGGCGTTTGGTTTATGGCAGCTATCGTTGCGTATTTAATAATTCCTAAGCCTGGTATTGCACTAATTGCAGAATTTGCTGCAGGCGCTGGTGAAACAATCGTTATGGGTAAATTTGATATTCCTACAATTGTATATGCTATTCTTCAAGGTTTAGCTTGTGAAATTATTTTTGCTATTTTCAAATATAAATCTAGATCATTAATGGTTGCTGTATTAGCAGGATTAGCAACTGCTTTAATATCATTCCCAGTTGATTATTATTATGGCTATTTAGCTGAAGTAGCAGGATGGAACCTTCTTTTATTCATTATCTTCCGTTCTATTAGTGGTATTGTAATCGCAGGTTTATTATCTTATCTGATTGTTAAAGCATTAGATCAAACAGGTGTAACGAAATTATTCCGCCCTGCATCTCAAAAAGACTACGACAACCTATAAGGGGAAATTAAAGTGTTAAAAGCGAAAAATTTACGTCTAAAATATCCTAACGGCGAACGTAAAATCTTCGATAATTTAAATATTGAAATTAAAGATAAAGAAAAAGTGCTTTTACTAGGTCCTTCTGGATCTGGTAAGAGCACATTGCTTAATGTATTAAGTGGTATCGTTCCAAATCTAATTGAATTACCGATGAAGTATGATGAACTTGAAATTGACTCACACTCCGGCGTCATTTTTCAAGATCCAGATACTCAATTTTGTATGCCTAAAGTGTATGAGGAACTTGCATTCGTTCTTGAAAACAAACAAGTACCACGTAGTCAAATGGATCCACTCATTGAAGAAGCTCTTGCTTCTGTTGATTTAAATGTTACTGATAATACTTTTGTCAATCATTTAAGTGGTGGCATGAAACAAAAACTCGCTATTGTAGAAACTATTTTACAAGAAGCTAATACATTATTCTTAGATGAACCAACTGCCATGTTAGATGTAGATGCTACAGCTGATTTATGGCAAAGACTTATTCAACTATGGTCTGATCAAACTGTACTTATAGTAGAACATAAAGTTGAACACATCTGGGAACACGTGGATAGAGTTATTTTAATGAATTATGAAGGACAAATCATAGCAGATGGAACACCAGATTATGTGTTGAAAAATTGCGAAAGTTTACTCACAGAATTTGGTGTATGGCACCCACAAGCTTGGGACCATGCCCCAAAATCAACTGAATTTTCACCTAGTACAGATGAAACGCTATTTGCCTACAAAAATGGTAATATTATTCGAGGAAAAAAACATTTATTCCAAGTACCCGAATTAACTGTTCGTTCAGGAGAATGGATTACTATTACAGGAAAAAATGGTACAGGTAAAACAACATTATTAGAATCCATGATGCAACTAATAAAGTATGAAGGCGTTATGTCATATAAAAATACTACGTTAAAGAAAATTAAAGACGCAGCTCAACATATGTATTTAGTTTATCAAAACCCAGAATTACAATTTATAACAAATTCAGTTTATGAAGAAATATATATTCATTATAATCATCAAGAACCATCAATCGCTGAAAAAGAAACGATGAAACTATTAAAGTTATTACATTTAGAAGCTGTTAAAAATCAACATCCTTTTGAATTATCTATGGGACAAAAACGACGACTTAGTGTGGCAACTGCACTTAGTTCACGAGCAGAAATCATTTTACTTGATGAACCTACATTTGGACTTGATAGCCATAATACATTTCAATTAATTGAACTATTCCAAGAGAGAGTTTCTAATGGACAAACCATTATTATGGTTACTCACGATCCTGAAATCATACATCGTTATCCAACACGTCGTTTAATAGTTGAAGACAACCAACTCATCGAGAAGGAAGGTGAATCAAATGTTTGAACGTTGGAAGAAACATTATTCCTTTGTAGATGACGTTAATATCATTACAAAACTTTTACTTGGTGTATCATTATTTATTTTCATTATTTTCGTTCACAATTTTGATTATATGATTTATATAACAATAATTATGTTTATTTTTTTAATGGCATTTAATGGGACTCAATTTAAAATCACCGGTGCATTTATTTTAGCCTCTGTCTTATTTGCCTTATTATCATCATTATTTATGATTCTTTATGGTGATGGTACGCATATGTTATTTAAATGGGGGATCATTCAAATTAGTACTGAAAGCATCGTACGTGGTTTACATTTATCACTAAGAACTATAACAGTCTCTATGTTTGGTATTTTATTAGCATTGACATCCGAAATTGTAATGATTTTTTACAGTTTGATGCAACATTTAAAAGTAAAACCAAAAATTGCATATGCATTTATGGCTGCAATTAGAATGGTGCCTCTCATTTTCACTTCATTAATTCAATTAAGACGGTCATTGAAAATGCGTTATCAAATAATTGATGCTTCAAATTATAGAGGCCTAAAACGATTAAAACATTTATTGATACCAATATTAAGTCAAAATATCCGTCGTGCGCATCAACTGTCTGTTGCTATGGAATCTAAAGGCTTCAAAGATGGCCCAAGAACATATTATTATAAAGCACCGTTTTCTTATAAAGATATTTTATTTGTAATTTGTGTTGTGGCCATATTAATCATCGCATTTTATCTTTCACAATACTTCCCTATCACTGGGATTACTGATGCTCGTGTATCAGGTTATACCTCATAAAAAAATAGGGTGTATCACTGTTCATCAGGATACGCCCTATTTTTTTACTTTTATTTATTCAATGCTTTATTCCCAATATCATTACGATAAAATAGATTATCATTCTTAATTTTTTCTACATTATTATAGGCTGCTTTTTGCGCTTCTTCAATTGTTTCTCCTTTTCCAACAGCTAATATAACTCTGCCTCCTGAAGTAACAAATGCATCATCTTCTTTACGCAATCCACTCACAAAATAAGTATCATTTAATTCAAAGCCTGTTACTTTAGCTCCTTTTTCATAAGCGCCTGGATATCCTTTAGAAGCTAACATAACTCCTACAACAAAATCTTCTTGCCATTGAAATAGAATAGGTTCTTTACGATCTAAAGCAACAATTTGAGCCATTAAATCACTTTCCAAACGACTTAATAAAACTTGAGCTTCAGGATCACCAAAGCGCGCATTAAATTCAATTACTTTCGGGCCTTCTGACGTTAAAATAGCACCAATATAAAGTAATCCAAAGTAATCATAACCTTCAGCTTTCATCGCTTTTGCAATAGGCTGTGCAATATCTTTATTCGTGCGTTCTAAGACATCTTCAGTAATATGTGGCACCGGGCAATATGCACCCATTCCTCCAGTGTTTGGTCCTTCATCATTATCAAAAGCACGTTTATGGTCTTGCGCAATACAATCAAATGGAACTGCATAATCCCCGTTAATAAAAGTCATTAATGAAAATTCTTCACCCTCTAAAAATTGTTCAAAGACCACTTCACCATGTTCTTCAGGATAAAGTGTTTCAACTGCATTAATTGCGTCTTCACGTGTTTCAGCAATGATTACACCTTTACCAGCAGCTAAACCATCTTTTTTAACTACAATTGGTAAATCACAATGATTTACATACGCCAGCGCATCTGTTTTGTTATTAGTTTCTTTATATTTTGCTGTTGGAATATTATATTTTTGCATAATTTTTTTAGCGAACAGCTTAGATCCTTCAATTTGAGCTGCATCCTTATTAGGACCAAACACTTTAACTCCTGATTGACGTAATTTATCAGATAAACCATCAATTAATGGTTGTTCAGGACCAACAACCACCCATTCAACCTTATTTTCTTTAACAAAGTTTAAGATTGACTCATGATCAGACTCTGCAATCTCAGTATGCACACTTGCAACATTACCCATAGCATCATTACCTGGAATTACGTGTAATTGATCAATTAACGGTGATTGATGCAATTTATTTGCTAAAGCATGCTCTCGACCACCTGCTCCGATAACTAAAACATTCATTAATATTACCCCTTCCGTTATTTTGAATGATTAATTAATGCTTAAAGTGACGCATGCCTGTAGTCACCATGGCAATACCATATTTATTCGCCATATCTATTGAGTCTTGATCTTTAATTGATCCACCCGGTTGTATGATGGCTTTGACACCATGTTTTGCAGCTAATTCAACCGTATCATCCATTGGGAAAAAGCCGTCTGATACTAAAGCAACATTGTCATTCATTTCTATAGCACGCTCTAAAGCAATTTTGGCTGAACCAACACGATTCATTTGACCTGCACCAATGCCTACAGTTTGTTTGGTATTACTCAATATAACAGCATTACTTTTAACAGATGGAATCACTTTCCAACCTAGTAGCATTGCATCCCATTGATCATCAGTTGGCACTTTTTCAGTTACTACTTTCATATCTTCTTTAGCTACCTCAAAATTATCTTTATCTTGAACTAAGTAACCACCTGAAACTGAAACAAATTCTTCTTCACGATTATCAATAGTCATATCTATTTCTAATAGACGTATGTTTTTCTTTTTAGTTAAAATGTCTAAAGCTTCATCAGTAAATCTTGGAGCAATCACTACTTCTAAAAATATAGCATGTAATGTTTCGGCTAAATCAGCAGTTACTGTTCTATTTAATGCGATAATGCCACCAAAGATAGATTGGTTATCTGCTTCATAAGCATGTTTAAATGCAGTTTCAATATTGTCGCCAATACCAACACCACAAGGGTTCATATGTTTAATTGCAACGGCAGCAGGCTCTTTAAATTTCTTAACAAGTGAAAGTGCAGAATCAGCATCTTTAATATTGTTAAAACTTAAAGCTTTACCATGTAATTGTTTAGCACCTGCAATTGTGTGTTTGCTATTTGAAGTACGTACAAAACGCGCTGATTGTTGTGGATTCTCACCATATCTTAATTGTTCACTATCACCTTTGAAGAAACTTACAATGGCATGATCATATTCGTTCGTATGTGCAAAAACTTTAATCATTAATTCTTTACGGAAATCCTCATCGAGTCGGTCTTCCTTTATGCGCTCAATGACTTCATTATAATCAGCTGGATGTACAATTGTAGTCACATGTTTAAAGTTTTTAGCTGCAGCACGTAACATTGTAGGTCCGCCAATATCGATGTTTTCAATTGCTTCTGCTTCTGTTACACCCGGTTTTGCGACTGTTTTTTGGAATGGATATAAGTTAACTACTACCATATCGATTAAATCAATATGTTGTTCTGATAACTGTTCTAAATGTTCAGGTTTATCACGATCTGCTAAAATGCCACCATGTACTGCCGGGTGTAATGTTTTAACACGTCCGTCCATAATTTCAGGAAATTGTGTTAATTCTGAAACAGATTTCACCGGTACAGAAGCATCTTCTAAAGCACCTTTAGTTCCTCCAGTTGAATATAATTCATAATCTAATTTGATTAAAGATTTAGCAAACTCCACTATTCCACTTTTGTTTGAGACACTTAAAATTGCTTTTTTCATGATTAGATTAACTCCTTATTTAATAACTTTAGCTATAACACTTGGATAAAGTTCATACTCCAAACGCTTTACACGTTCTTCCAAATTCTCTTTAGTATCGTCCTGTTTTATATCACATTGTCGTTGTTCAATAATTTCTCCCGTATCCATACCACTATCAACATAATGTACAGTTGAACCAGTTATCTTATCGCCACTATTAAACGCTTGTCCAATAGCATCTTTCCCCTTATATTTCGGTAATAGTGATGGATGTATGTTTAAAATTTTACCTTCGTAAGCGTCTAATAAATCAGGTCCAATTAATCTCATATAGCCAGCAAGTATTATCCACTCAACTTCTTCACGCTTTAATAGTTCTATTAAATGTTGTTCGTAATCTGCTTTAGTAGTGAAATTCTTAGGCTCATTTATATTAACTGCTACTTTTAATTGTTTGGCTCGTTCAACACAATATGCATCGTGATGATCAGTATATAAAGAAGTAATTTCTATATTGTTAAGCTCCCCTTTATCTGCTTTTAGCACAATATTCTCAAAATTACTACCTGATCCAGATGCAAATATAGCTACTTTAGTCACTATTCTACCCCCTCAAGTAAAATGGGTGACTCTGCATTGGCAATAATTTCACCTATTTCGTAAGAAGAAATACCTTGTTGTTTTAAGATATCAAGTGTTTGTGCAACGTCTTTTTTATCTACTATGGCTGTGAAACCAATACCCATATTAAAGACATTGTACATTTCATTCGTTCCAATATTAGCTTGTTGTTGTAACCAATCAAATACTTTTGGTGTAGGAAAAGCTTTTGTATCAATTTTTGCTGCTAATCCATCAGGTAATCCACGTGGAATGTTTTCATAGAAACCACCACCAGTGATATGATTCATTCCTTTAATTTGAATAGCTTTTTTCAAAGCAAGAATTGGTTTAACATATAATTGCGTTGGGGCTAAAAATGTTTCTAAGTACGTACGACCATCAAAATCGTCATTTAAATCTATACCAGATTCTCTAATTAATTTACGTACTAAGCTATAACCATTTGAATGTATTCCGTTAGAGGCTAAACCAATGATGGCTTGACCTTCTTTTATTGCTGATCCATCAATATAGTCGTCTTTCTCGACTGCTCCAACAGCAAATCCGGCAAGGTCATATTCTCCTTCATGATACATTTCACCCATTTCAGCTGTTTCTCCACCAATAAGTGCAGTGTTAGTCTCTTCGCATCCATCACTTACACCTTTAACAATCTGTTCGATTACTTCCGGAACAACTTTATTCGTTGCAATATAATCTAAGAAATATAATGGCTCAGCACCAGTAGTCAAAATGTCATTTACACACATCGCTACTGCATCAATTCCGATTGTGTCGTGTTTATCATTATCAATTGCCAATTTCAATTTAGTACCAACACCATCTGTACCAGAAACTAGTACAGGCGCCTTCATATTTAATTGAGATAAATCAAAGGTAGCACCAAATCCACCTAAACCACCTAGTACCTCTTTACGCATTGTTCGTTTAACATGACTAGACATTCTCTCAACCGCTTCATAACCTGCATGAATATCAACACCTGATTGTTCATAAGCTTTAGACATGAATATTACCCTCTCTATCAAAGTAGTGTTTATGATTATTAATATAATCCTGTTGACGTTGACTTAAGTTCTTATAATATTTATCTTCGTAATCAAATAGTCCTGCTGGATAATCACCTGTAAAGCTCTCTACACATAAACCACTATAAGGTGCGTCATAATCTAATCCAATCGATTCAATTAGACCGTCTACGCTTAAATAAGATAATGAGTCTGCACCAATATAATCACAAATTTCTTTAGGTGACTTACTTGCTGAAATGAGTTCAGCAGTCGTTGAAACATCTATTCCGTAAAAGCTTGGGAACATAAATTCTGGAGAAGCGATTCTTACATGAACCTCTTTAGCTCCGGAGTCCTTTAACATTCTGACAATACGTTTACTCGTTGTTCCACGCACAATTGAATCATCAACTAAAACAATTCGTTTACCTTCTACGATATCCTTGACTGCCGACAATTTAACGCGGACACCTTGTTCTCTTAACTCTTGAGTCGGTTGGATAAATGTGCGAGCTACATATTGGTTCTTCACCAACCCCATTTCATAAGGTAGGTGGCTTTCTTCAGCATACCCACTTGCAGCTGATAATGATGAGTTGGGTACACCAATAACCATATCTGCATTTGCAGGGCTTTCTTGTGCTAATTTTTTTCCAGATGCTTTACGAACAGCATGAACATTTTTGCCAGCAATAGTAGAATCAGGACGAGCGAAATAAATATATTCCATAGCTGAAATTGCTGTATTTGTATGACTCGTATATGATTTCACTTCAATACCTTCATTATTAATAACAACATATTCTCCGGCATGGATATCTTGCACGTATTCAGCACCTAATACATCAATGGCACATGTTTCACTAGCTAAGATGTACGTGTCATCTTGCATTTTACCTACTACCAGTGGACGGATGGCATTAGGATCTACTGCTCCATATAATGCATCTTTAGTAAGTATTGCAAATGTGAATCCGCCTTTAATTTGTCGCAAGCTCTCTTTTAAAGCTTCTTCAAAAGTTGGTGCTTTACTTCTGCGTATTAAATGCATAATCACTTCAGTGTCAGATGAAGAATGGAAGATTGCACCATGTTTTTCCAAATATTGACGTAACGTCTGGGCATTAATTAAATTACCATTGTGGCAAATCGCAACGCTCATATCGTAAAAGTGATATAAAAATGGTTGTATATTTTCAATCCCTTTATTACCTGATGTGGCATAGCGAACATGGCCAATGGCGTTGTGTCCATCTTTGAGTTGATCCATTTGATCACCTTTAATTGCTTCTGTTAACAATCCAAGACCACGTTCACCTTTTAAAACTTCTCCATCTGATACAACAATACCTGCACCTTCTTGACCACGATGTTGTAAACTGTGAAGTCCCATATATGTTAATTGAACGGCTTCTGAATGATTCCAAATGCCGAACACACCACATTCTTCGTTTAATCCACTGTAGTTAAACATTGTGCAATTGCTCCTTCCCAACTTTCTTTAATCTCTGAGACTTTATCAACAATCGAACTTTGAGCATTAGAAACTTTAAATTCATCAACATCTGTTAATTGACCAATTTCTACTGCTCCCTCAATATTTAACGTCTGTCCTTCTTTAACCACAATAATATATCGACCTTGCGTTTCACTAAACAATTGTGCATCTGAAAGGTCAATTGAAGCTTCTAATCCTAAACCATAATGAGCACTGATACGCGCTAAAGTGATCAATAAACCGCCTTTACCAACTGTTTGTACGTGAGAAGCTACGCCACTTCTAATCGCATTCTTGACTGCTTCTCCTTTATTAACTTCATCGCTTAAATCAATCGCTTCAAATTCATGATTGACTTTACCATATAATAATTTTTCAACTTGACTACCACCAAAGTCATCTCTTGTTTCACCAACTAAATATAATTTATGACCAGCTTCAGGATGGAAATCTTTCAGATAATCAATATCCTCTATTAAACCTACCATTCCTACGACAGGCGTTGGGAAAATGGATGTGCCACGTGTTTCGTTATAGAGTGATACGTTACCTGAAACTACCGGTGTTTTTAATACTTCACACGCTTCTGACATACCTTTCGTAGAATCAATTAACTGCTGATAGATTTCTTTCTTTTCAGGAGAGCCATAATTTAAGCAATCCGTCATAGCAAGTGGTGTTGCACCTACTGCTATTAAATTGCGATAGGCTTCAGCTACGACCATTTTTCCACCTTCATAAGGCTGATTAAACACATAACGCGCTTCACCATCAATTGTAGAGGCTACAGCTTTATTCGTACCTTCAACACGAACAACTGAAGATTGTAAACCTGGTTTAATGATAGTATTGGCACCAACTTGTTGATCATATTGTTCATATAAATAATGTTTTGAGGCAATCGTTGGATGTATTAGAAGTTTCTTGAATGTTTCTTCGACATTTATAGAGCTATAGTCATTTTTAGATGTGTTATATTCTTTCTCTTCACCTTCTAAAACATAGACCGGCGCTTCATCTGCAAGTGATTGAACCGGTATATCCGCGAATACTTCATCTTCATATTTAAGTACGAAGCGGTCAGTATTTGTTACTTCACCAATTACTGCACTATCAAGTTCATGTTTTTCAAATAAATCTAAGAATTTTTGTTCAGTACCTTTTTCAACTACTAATAACATTCTTTCTTGTGTTTCGGAAAGCATCATTTCATAAGGTGAAATACCTGATTCTCGTGTTGGCACTTGATCTAAATGTAATTCAAGACCACTGCCACCTTTAGCTGCCATTTCTGATGATGAAGATGTTAAACCAGCGGCACCCATATCTTGAATACCAACTAATTCGTCGAAAGTAATCGCTTCTAATGTGGCTTCCATTAATTTTTTACCTACAAAAGGGTCACCAATTTGAACAGATGGTCGTTTACTTTCACTTTCTTCAGTTAACTCTTCAGATGCAAAAGTTGCACCATGAATACCATCACGACCTGTTTTCAACCCTACATAAATGACTGAGTTACCTTCACCTTTAGCAGTCCCTTTTTGAATCATGTCATGATCAATAACACCTACACACATGGCATTAACCAATGGATTTCCATCGTAACGATCATCAAATTCAATTTCTCCAGCTGTTGTAGGTATACCGATACAATTTCCATAACCGCCAATACCACGTACTACACCTTTAAGTAAACGTTGGTTCTGTTTAACTGACAATTCACCGAAACGTAAACTGTTTAACAGATTGATTGGTCTAGCTCCAATTGATACGATATCTCTAATGATGCCACCTACACCAGTTGCAGCACCTTGATAAGGTTCGATAGCTGACGGATGGTTATGTGATTCAACTTTAAATACTACTGCTTGATTATCACCAATATCCACAACACCTGCGCCTTCACCTGGTCCCATTAAGACATGCTCACCAGTAGTTGGAAATTGTTTTAAGAATGGTTTAGAGTGCTTATAAGAACAGTGCTCACTCCACATAACCGAGAAGATGCCTACCTCTGTAAAATTAGGTTCTCTTCTTAATATTTCACAAACTTTGTTATATTCTGCGTCACTTAAGCCCATATCTTGATATAATTTTTCAAGCTTAATTTCTTCGATACTAGGTTCGATAAACTTAGACATTTTGTTCCCTCCAACTATTAACCATTGCTTCAAATAATTTCACGCCACTGTCAGTTCCAAGAATTTTTTCAAGCGCACGTTCAGGGTGTGGCATCATTCCGCAAACATTTCCTGCTTTATTTACAATACCTGCAATATTTTCATGAGAGCCGTTTGGATTATCTTCATATGTTAAGATAATTTGATTATTTTCAACTAATTCGTTATATATGTCATCTGTGCAATAATAATGACCTTCGCCATGCGCTACTGGATAAACTACAATTTCATTTTCACCATACAAATTTGTAAAAGGAGTTTGATTATTGGCAATTTTTAGATTTTCATTTCTGCTAATAAATAAATGAGAATCATTATGGAGTAATGCACCAGGTAATAAACCAATCTCAGTGAGAATTTGGAATCCGTTACATACACCTAGAACGGGTTTGCCATCATTAGCCAAGCGCTTTACTTCGTTAATTATTGGTGCTACACTCGCCATTGCACCTGAACGTAAATAGTCTCCAAATGAAAAACCACCAGGAATTAATACACCATCGTAACCTTCCAATGATGTCTCACGATAATCAACATAATCTGCTTGCGCACCTGACTTAATCGCTGCGTTATACATATCTCTATCACAATTAGATCCTGGGAATACGAGAACAGCAAATTTCATCTTATGCATTCTCCTTTTCGTCAACGATTTTATAACTATATTCTTCAATTACAGTATTTGCGAATAACTTTTCGCTTAATGTCGTCACAATGTTATCGACCGCTTCATCAGTTGCTTCATCAACCGTCATGAATAAAACTTTACCTACACGAATATCATTAACTTGTTTATAACCTAAGTCGTGAACAGCTCGATTTAGTGCTTGTCCTTGAGTATCTAACACCTGTGGTTGTAATGTAATGTGAAGTTCAATCGTTTTCATTATTTTAGTTCCTCCAATTTATTTAAAAATGTTGTATATGTGTCAATAAGTGAACCTGTATCATTGCGATAGACGTCTTTATCAAAGTTAGAATCAGAATATTTATCCCAAATACGACATGTATCTGGAGAAATTTCATCAGCTAATAAAATTTTACCGTCAGAGGTTTTACCAAATTCAACTTTAAAATCAACTAATCTTAAATCCATCTCATCCATCAATTGAACTAATACTTTATTAATATCTTTAGCCATAGTTTTTAATGTTTCAATTTCACTATCACTCGCTATTTTTAAAAGTTTAACGTGATCATCCGTAATTAACGGGTCATTTAAGTCGTCATTTTTATAGAAAAATTCAACTAACGGTGCTTCGAATTCATAACCTTTGTTAAAACCTAAGCGTTTTGTTATAGAACCTGTTGCTATGTTACGTACTACAACTTCTAGTGGAATGATTTTAACTTCTTCAACTAATTGTTCCGTTTCAGAAAGCTGCTTAATAAAATGACTCGCAATTCCATGCTGAGATAAATATTCAAATATAATAGAGGTAATTTGATTATTTAATCGTCCTTTACCTTCCATTTTGTCTTTTTTTGCACCATTACCAGCCGTAACTTCATCTTTATACTCAACTCGCAATTGACCTTCATTATCTGTTGAGAAAATTCTTTTCGCTTTTCCTTCATACAATAGCGCCATTAACTATTCTCTCCCTTCAAACTGTTTGAGCATATCTTTCTCAGTTTCATCTACATTATTCGTTAAAATTGTCATATGCCCCATTTTACGATTAGGTTTACGTTCAGGTTTCCCATAAATATGAACATGCCATTCTGGATGATTAGCGAACTTATCTTCTAATAAATCTAAATCGCGCCCCAACAAATTCATCATTACTGCAGGTTTTAAAATCTCAATTTCTTTTGGAAGATTTTGTCCAGTAACTGCTAGAATATGTGTATCGAATTGTGAATAATCACAGGCTTCAATTGAATAATGTCCGGAATTGTGTGGACGTGGTGCAATTTCATTTACATATAAATGATTTGATTTATCGATGAAGAATTCGACTGTAAACGTACCTACAAAATGTACCTCATTAATAATTTTATTTACTTCATCTCTAGCTTCCTGTTCCTTATCACTTCTCGCAGGCACAATGGTTTTAAATAATATTTGATTTCGATGTTCATTTTCTTGAAGAGGGAAATACGTAATTTGTTTTTGGTTACCAATCGTAACAGTTAAAGAAACTTCGAGTGCAATATCAAGAAATTGTTCTGCTACACACTCTTGTTGTGAAATGAGATCTTTGGCTTCTTGAATTGATTCTTCATTTTTAACTAAGACTTGTCCTTTACCATCGTATCCACCAAAACGCGTTTTAACTATAAATGGATATCCTAATTGATTAATCACAACATTTAGGTCTTTTTCCTCTTTAATAGGTAAAAAAGGAACAATTTTAGATCCTGCTTGTTGTAATGTTAGTTTTTCAGTTAAACGATCTTGTAATAATTGAATAGCTTGATAACCTTGAGGAATATTGAATTTTTGAGTTAGACGAATAAGTTGTTCAGCTGAAATATTTTCAAACTCATAAGTGATTACATCAGATTTCTCACCGAGTTCATGTAAAGCTTCTTCATCATCATAAGCAGCAGTTATAAATTCGTGAGCTACTGACTTACACGGACTATCAGGGTTAGGATCTAAACAAATGACTTTAAAACCCATTTTTTGAGCAGATTGAGCCATCATTTTACCTAATTGACCGCCTCCGATAATACCAATCGTGTCACCGAATTTTAATTTATTGAAGATCATTTTGCATTTCACCAACTTTATCTACTAGACTTTGCTCATATTCATCTAAATATTTACGAACTGATTCATTACTAATACTTAAAATTCTCGCAGCTAATACCCCAGCATTTTTTGCACCTGCATTACCTATTGCAGTTGTAGCCACCGGTATACCTCCTGGCATTTGAACAATCGATAATAAAGAATCCAATCCTTTTAAACTTTTTGACTCAATCGGTACACCTATAACAGGTATTGTTGTCATTGATGCAACCATTCCTGGTAGATGCGCAGCACCACCTGCACCAGCAATAATGACATCGTATCCATGTGTTCTAGCTTGACTTGCAAATTCATACATTAATTTAGGCGTACGATGTGCCGAAACGACTTTCTTATCGTACGGTATTTCGAATTCATCTAACATCGCACAACTTTCTTGCATAACCTTCCAATCTGAAGAACTACCCATAATAACCGCTACTTTCACGTTGTACACCCTTTCAAAAGTTTGAAATTTAGTTACGATTAGTTGTATATTACAGATATAGCATAACAATCATGAGATGCTTTTTCAATCAAAAATCGAACTTTAACTTAATTTTTAATTTTAATTTACGTCTTTTGGCTATCAATTGACGTAACTGAAGATTTAAAGTTAAGGTATAAGTATGATTTAAACAAACAAGGAGGAATTTTTTGTGGTTGCAAAAATTTTAGATGGGAAACAAATTTCTAAGGACTACAGACAAGGTTTACAAAATCAAGTTGAAGCTTTAAAAGAAAAAGGTTACACACCAAAATTATCCGTAATCTTAGTAGGTAATGATGGTGCTAGTCAAAGCTATGTAAACTCTAAAAAGAAAGCTGCTGAAAAAATCGGCATGATTTCTGAAATTGTTCATTTAGATGAGGATACTTCTGAAGAAGATGTATTAAAAGAATTAGACCGTTTAAACAATGATGATTCAGTAAGTGGAATATTAGTTCAAGTACCTCTTCCTAAACAAGTAAGTGAACAAAAAATCTTAGAAGCAATTAATCCTGAAAAAGACGTTGATGGCTTCCACCCTTCAAATATCGGTAAGTTATATATTGATGAGCAAACTTTTGTTCCATGTACGCCACTAGGCATTATGGAAATCCTTAAACATGCTGATATTGATTTAGAAGGTAAAAATGCAGTTGTTATTGGTCGTAGCCATATTGTTGGTCAACCAGTATCAAAATTATTATTACAAGCTAATGCTACAGTAACTATTCTACATTCACGTACTAAAGACATGCATAGCCATTTGAAAGATGCTGATGTTATTGTCAGCGCAGTTGGTCAACCAGGTTTAGTAACTAAAGATGATGTAAAAGAAGGCGCTGTTATTGTTGACGTTGGTAACACTCCAGATGAGAATGGTAAATTAAAAGGTGACGTTGAATTTGAAGAAGTTAAAGAAGTTGCCGGTGCAATTACGCCAGTTCCAGGTGGTGTTGGCCCATTAACAATTACTATGGTGCTTAATAATACATTATTAGCTGAAAAAATGCGTCGTGGCATTGAATAATATAATTATTCTTACTTATGAGTAATTCGTTTAAACTTCAATTAAACAATTCGAAATAAAAGCACAGGGGTGATGTTTATTAAATATCATCCTTGTGCTTTATTCATTTATAATTTATACAAAATCCTATTAATAAATATTTAATTCAATATTAAACTGCAACACTTAATTTTGGTACAAATGTTTCATAATGAATATGACTTTGATCAACATCTAATGCTTTTAATACTTCAATAACTGATTGTATGAATTTAGCACCACCACAAACATAAATCTCTGTATTTTCACTTATATATTTTTCTAAGTATTCTTTAGTTAAATAGCCATTTTTTTCGCGATCATAAAGTTCATATTTTGCTTTGTCTGATTTTTGACTAATATTTTCTAAATATGAAGTGAATGGTGTATCGTTGACATCTCCAGTTACTTGAATAAATTGAGCATTGCTATCTTTAACAACCACTTCATTAAACATTGAAACTAATGGTGTAACACCGATACCCGCACCAATAAATAATTGAGAGTTTTCAGGATTTGCAACCGCAAATGGACCTACAGGTGCTGATAAATTAATTTTGTCTCCTTCTTTTAATTCATCATGCAATATAGTTGAAACTTCACCTTCATGGTCAGTTGTCACATCACGTTTAACAGCAAATGTTAAACGCTCTTTTTCTCCAGATACAATTGAATAATGTCGTTTTGCACGATATGGCATTTTTTCACTACTAACATCCACAGTGATGTATTCACCCGGTGTAAATTGACTTAAGTCATAGTCAGTAGATTTAACTGTGAAAGCTTTGATATCTGAAGATAATTGTTCGATTTTTTCGATTTCAAAAGGTTGGAAACCTTCCCAAAGCATACTAGCATAGATATCTTTTTCAACTTGAATAAACACATCTGCGATTTCTTGATAAGCTTTCTTCCATGTTTGGATGATTGGATGATCATCTTCTAGTCCTACTACTGCCTTAATTGCTTCTATTAAATTTTCTCCAACAATGTCATAACCTGCTGGTGGAACTTCTAATGCACAATGTTTATAAGCGATTTCTTTAACTACAGGCATGATGTTGCCTAAATTATCAATATTAACAGCTGCTGCTAAAACACTTTGCGCTAATGCAGTTGATTGAAATCCTTTTTGTTGGTTCGTTTGGTTAAACATATTTTTTAATTCTGGATGTTGATTGAACATTCTATTGTAAAAATATGATGTTATTTCAGTGCCTTTCTCTTGTAATACAGGTACCGTTTCTTTGATAATGCCTTTTTCTTTTTCATTTAACATGAAAGTCACTCCCATTTAGTTAAATATTTCAAACCTTTTCCATATTCATTCTATTCCAATTTGCAAAATTTTTAAATCAATTGTAATTAAATTCACAAATTGTTCATTTTACATAATCTTAATATATATTTTTCTTCTTATTATTTAAATTCTTAAAATAATACGATATATTAGGACTATAGTATGATGTTTATTTTCAGAATATATTGTATAGTTTAATTAAATTACTCAATGACTTTATTTTTTAACGGAGGTTAACTTAATGAATAAACTAATCCAGTCACTTTCAGCGCTAGGCGTCTCCGCAACTCTAGTTACCCCCAACTTAAGTGCAGAAGCAACAACTAATCACTCCCCTGAGCTTAGAGGTGTGAATGATATCGTAATCGAAAAAGGCCAAAATTATAATCTACTAAATGGAATTAGTGCTTATGATAAAGAAGATGGTGATTTAACACATAAGATCACTGTAGATGGTCATGTTGATACTTCTAAAGTAGGCAAATATAAAGTGAAATATAATGTCATTGATTCAGATGGTGCAGAAGAAACTTCAACTCGATACATAGAAGTTAAATAATATGATAAATTTTTGAGATGAGATGAATAATCTCATCTTTTTTTGTGTCAAAAACCCTTGAAAACACTGAAAATGATAACGTTTCTCAACTATATGCGTATTTCACTTAAATTTGTCATTTTTCACAGAATAGACACATAATTTTAACAAATCTTACATTCCCCGTCATTCCTATTGTTTCTAGTTGTTTCCTATATATAATTATAATTTTTTTCGGATAAGTACTTGTAAATATTGCGTAATAAACTAAAATTAATGATAAGCCCTACATTTGTAGTATTAGGAGGTCAAAAAAGTGTCAAAATTTAAGTCTTTGCTTCTAATGTTCGGCACGCTAATTTTACTTAGTGGTTGTTCGAATGTTGAAGTATTTAATGCAAAAGGGCCAGTAGCAAGTAGTCAGAAGTTCTTGATTATCTATTCAATCATCTTCATGCTTGTTATTGTTGCTGTTGTACTTACCATGTTCGCTATTTTTATTTTCAAGTATAGCTACAATAAAAACAGCGAAACTGGTAAGATGCACCACAATTCTTTAATTGAAACAATTTGGTTTGTGGTACCTATCATTATCGTAATTGCTTTATCTATTCCAACAGTTAAAACTTTATACGATTATGAGAAACCACCAGAAAGTAAGGAAGATCCTATAGTTGTATACGCAGTAAGTGCTGGGTACAAATGGTTCTTCGCTTATCCAGAACAAAAAGTTGAAACGGTTAATACTTTAACTATTCCTAAAAATCGTCCTGTAGTATTCAAATTACAAGCTATGGATACGATGACAAGTTTCTGGATTCCTCAACTAGGTGGTCAAAAATATGCCATGACTGGCATGACAATGGATTGGACTTTACAAGCCGATGAAACAGGTACTTTCAGAGGACGTAACTCAAACTTTAATGGTGAAGGTTTCTCTCGCCAAACGTTTAAAGTTCACTCTGTAAACCAAAGTGAATTCGATTCTTGGGTTAAAGATGCTAAGAGCAAGAAAACACTTAGCCAAGATGAGTTTGATAAACAACTCTTACCAAGTACACCTAATAAAGAATTGACATTCAGTGGTACGCATATGGCATTCGTTGACCCTGCAGCTGATCCAGAGTACATCTTCTACGCTTACAAACGTTACAATTATGTTCAAAAAGATCCTAACTTTGTAGCTGAGAAAGACTTGTACAAAGATGTTACTGATAAACCACAAAAACCAGCTCGTAAGGTTCAAATCACTAACGCTAACTATAAGCGTCATGGTATGAAACCTATGATTCTTGGTAACAATGATCCTTATGATAATGAATTCAAGAAAGAAGAAGATCATAACTCTAAGGAAATGGAAAAAATCAGTAAAAGTGCAAAAGACGAAAATGCGTCTAAATTTGGTAGCAAAGCAGACAATGATCATGGAGGTGGACATTAATGAATTTTCCATGGGATCAATTGCTCGTTAAAGGTAACTGGATGATTACAATGGCACAAATTGGTGCGCCATTCCTAGTTATTGGTTTAATCGCAGTAATTACTTACTTCAAGTTATGGAAATATCTTTACAAAGAATGGTTCACATCCGTAGACCATAAAAAAATCGGTTTAATGTACTTAATTTGTGCCGTACTTATGTTCGTTCGTGGTGGTATTGATGCATTACTATTACGTACTCAATTAACAATTCCAGATAATACTTTCTTGGAATCAAATCACTATAACGAAATCTTCAGTACGCACGGCGTTATCATGATTATCTTTATGGCTATGCCATTCATATTTGGTTTATGGAACGTAGTCGTTCCACTACAAATTGGGGCTCGTGATGTGGCGTTCCCAGTTATGAATAACATTAGTTTCTGGTTATTCTTCGTTGGTATGATTTTATTCAACCTTTCATTCATTATTGGTGGTTCACCAGCAGCTGGTTGGACAAACTATGCACCATTAGCTGGTGAATTTAGTCCAGGCCCAGGTGTTAACTATTACCTAGTCGCAATTCAGATTTCAGGTATTGGTAGTTTAATGACTGGTATTAACTTCTTCGTAACAATACTTAGATGTAAAACACCAACAATGAAATTCATGCAAATGCCTATGTTTACTGTAACAACATTTATTACGTCTTTAATCGTAATTCTTGCATTCCCAGTATTCACAGTTGTACTTGCATTAATGACTACTGACCGTGTATTTGGAACTGCATTCTTTACAGTTGCCGATGGCGGTATGCCAATGTTATGGGCAAACTTCTTCTGGGTATGGGGGCACCCTGAGGTTTATATCGTTATCTTGCCTGCATTTGGTATTTATTCAGAAATTATTCCAACATTTGCTCGTAAACGTTTATTCGGACACCAAAGTATGGTGTGGGCAACTGCTGGTATCGCATTCTTAAGTTTCTTAGTTTGGGTTCACCATTTCTTCACAATGGGTAATGGTGCTTTAATCAACTCATTCTTCTCAATTTCAACAATGTTAATCGGTGTACCAACCGGAGTTAAATTATTTAACTGGTTATTAACATTATATAAAGGACGTATTACGTTCGAGTCACCAATGCTATTCTCATTAGCCTTCATCCCTAACTTCTTATTAGGTGGGGTTACAGGTGTAATGTTAGCGATGGCATCAGCTGACTATCAATACCATAATACTTATTTCTTAGTAGCTCACTTCCACTATACATTGGTTACTGGTGTTGTATTTGCCTGCCTAGCTGGTTTAATCTTCTGGTATCCTAAGATGATGGGTTACAAATTAAACGAAAAATTAAACGCATGGTGCTTCTGGTTATTCATGATTGGATTTAACGTATGTTTCTTACCACAATTCATTCTTGGATTAGACGGAATGCCTCGTCGTTTATACACTTATATGCCTTCTGATGGTTGGTGGTTATTAAACGTAATCTCTACTATTGGTGCATTATTAATGGCTGTTGGTTTCCTATTCTTAGTAGTAAGCATTGTATACAGTCATATCAAAGCTCCACGTGAAGCTACTGGAGATAACTGGGATGGTCTTGGACGTACTTTAGAGTGGTCTACTGCTTCTGCAATTCCACCTAAATACAACTTTGCTATCACTCCAGATTGGAATGACTATGATACATTTGTTGATATGAAAGAACATGGTCGTCATTATTTAGATAACCATAACTATAAAGACATTCATATGCCAAACAATACACACACAGGTGTAATTATGGGTATATTCATGTTATTAGGTGGTTTCTTCTTAATCTTCGAAACTGTAATTCCTGCCGCAATCTGCTTAGTAGGTATTCTTGGTTCATTAGTTTACCAAAGTTTCGTACAAGATCATGGTTATCATATCCCTGCTTCTGAAGTTGCTGAAAATGAAGCTCGTTTAAGAGAAGCTCGTATTAAAGAAAGGGAGGCTGTAGGTCATGAGTCATGATACAAATACTGTTGATTCACGTACGCACGAAGGTCAATTAAATAAACTTGGCTTCTGGATTTTCCTTACAGCCGAATTCTCATTATTCGGTACCTTGTTCGCAACGTTATTAACGTTGCAACATGGTGGCGATTATGCTGGCAAAATGACAACAGAATTATTCGAGTTACCGCTTGTATTAATTATGACGTTTGCCTTATTAATTAGTTCTTACACATGTGGTATATCAATTTATTACATGCGTAAAGAAAAACAAAACTTAATGATGTTCTGGATGATTCTTACTGTCCTTTTAGGTCTAGTGTTCGTTGGATTCGAAATTTACGAATTTGCTCACTATGTTTCTGAAGGCGTAACACCACAAATTGGATCTTATTGGTCTAGTTTCTTCATCCTATTAGGTACACACGGTGCTCACGTATCATTAGGTATTGGTTGGATCATTTGTTTATTAATTCAAGTGGCTACACGTGGTCTTAATAAATTTAATGCTCCTAAATTATTCATTGTAAGTTTATACTGGCACTTCTTAGATGTTGTTTGGATCTTCATCTTCACTGCCGTATATATGATAGGGATGGTGTATAGCGGATGAATACAATCGTAAAACATACAGTTGGCTTTATTGCCTCAATCGTCTTGACGTTATTAGCAGTTTTCGTAACTCTATACACAAACATGACATTCCATGCTAAAACAACAATCATCTTTGGCTTTGCTTTTATTCAAGCTGCAGTTCAATTATTAATGTTCATGCACTTAACTGAAGGTAAAGATGGTCAAGTACAATCGTTCAAAGTTATCTTTGCGATTATCATCACATTAGTGACTGTTATTGGTACGTATTGGGTTATGCAAGGTGGACATTCTCACCACTTATAATTTAATATTTATCTCATACAAAGAACCTGTTATGAAACTCGTCAGAGTTTCAAACAGGTTCTTTCTTTATGCTTTCATATCATACCTGATTTAAGTTATCTTTAATTTAAATCATTTATTGTGAAGGAGATGCATTTGAATAATGACTTTACCCATAATCATAGATACTGATCCAGGAATTGATGACGCTGCTGAATTGAGTGTTGCTCTATTACATCCATTCTTCGATGTAAAATGATTTCCACAGTTAATGGAAATGTCAATATAGAAAAAACGACTGCTAATGCTCTGAAATTGAAAGCTTTCTTCAATAGTGACGTACCTGTTCACAGAGGTTCTGCAAAACCGTTAATTAATAAAGCAATAGATGCAAGCCAAGTTCATGGAGAAAGTGGTATGGATGGATACGACTTCCCATCTATATCAAATGACCAATTGGCTTCTACTAACTCAATAACTGCAATGAAGGAAATACTTTTACATTCAAACACCCCTATTACGCTTATAGCGTTAGGTCCGCTTACGAATATTGCTCTATTAATAAGTACGTTTCCTGAAGTTAAAGATCATATTAGAGAAATTGTCTTAATGGGAGGAAGTTCAGGACGAGGTAATGTAACGCCACTTGCAGAGTTTAATATCTATAGTGATCCTGAAGCAGCGCATATTGTTTTTGAGAGTGACCTTCCCCTTACTATGATTGGACTTGATTTAGCGCGACAATCGCTGTTAACTCATGACTATTTAGCGTCATTTGAACATATGAGTAGAACAAGTTCAATGTTCTATCAAACCTTTCAACATTATAGAGAGAAAGACTTCGCTAAAGGGTTAAAATTATATGATGTCTTCACAGTATTATATTTACTTGATCCTGAAAGCTATGAAACGATACTAGCTAGTGTACGAATTGAATTACATGGCACATTGACCAAGGGAGCTACAGTTGTTGATTACGACTCCCCCTATCGAAATTGTAAAATTGTTACTTCAAGTCTAAATAAGAACTACTGCTCAATATTTAAAGACACAATTAAATAATTCATTTTAATTAAAAAAGCTATAACAAAATGCATCTTTATTACATTTCGTTATAGCTCTCTTTATTTGGTTTCATAAATATTTTGACCAAGTAATTGATAATAAATATGAGAAATAATTGACTCATTTGACACTTTAGAATAATCAACTTTATTCGTAGCCAGTACAATAATATAATCTTCATTAAAATATACCGTGAATATTTGACCGAAAAACACACCATTAATTCGATTGACTTGAGGAGTCGAATAGAATCCATATCTATAAGATTCTGGATATTTAGTGCTCCCAATTTCTTGAAGTAAGGATGTTGTAACTGCTTGATTGAAAATATTATTTTGCTGTAAATCATTAACTAATCTAGCCATATCATGTGTAGACATAAATAAATTTCCTGCACCATAATATTGATCTAATACATTCGGATTCATCGTTTTTAGTTTATTATTTTTTACTTTATATCCAGTAGCCATATTCTTTTTATAAGGCTTTTCATTAAAGAAAGCACTATGCTCTAAATGATAGGGTTCTGCTAATAATTTATAATAATTTTCCACATAAGAATGATGTGTTACTGCTTCTATAACTTGCGCAAGAACTAGATAGTTAGCATCGTTATATAAATGTTTATGATAATATTTACTATTAATCCCTCTTCTTTGAATATCATGAACTGCCCCATCTAAACTCTTTGTATTAGGATTAGCACTAAATTTATATAAACCACTTCTATGTAACATTAAATCTTTCAATGTAATTGTTTTATTTGTCTTAAACCAAGGCAAATACTTAGTAACAGGGTCATTAATATTAATTTTGTTTGATAATTCTAAGTGCTTGAGTATTAAACCAGTAGTGAATTTTTGAGCTGATCCAATTAAATACATCGTATTTGCATTGCTTTTTTTCTTACTGCTAATATTTTGATAACCATAACCTTTATCAAGCATTAATTTTCCATCTTTTAAAACTGTAATTGATCCATTGAAATGAACATTTTTTAAATACGCATTAATTTGTTCAATATTATCATCTTTTGCTTGAACCGTTTTGAGCTTATCGACTGTTTTGTGGTTTTTATCACGATGTTCTATATAAGCCTTGTTATCATTAACATTGTTATATTCACTATCCTTAATACTATAGTTAGTAACTTTAATGACGAATAATGTAATGAGAAGTATTAAAACAATTAATACTAAAATAAAAGCTATAATTTTTAATTTGTTATTTTTCATGGGGTCCCTCTTACGTCTAATATAGAAGTATATCTAAATTAAAACCTATTCTATCTAAATCATTTTTTTATTCGTTTAATATTTTATATTATATAACACAACACCACTGAATTCATCTCTCTTTAATCATATACTTATAATTTTTTATTACATCGTACTTTAGTATGATAAAGTACTATCTAATATTGCTTAATCATCTTTTGTAAATTCTATTTTAATAATGTAAATTTTGTATTAAACTTAAAGTTGTAATTCTCTCCAAAAAGTAATACAATTTAAGGCTATGAGAGTATACATTATATATAATTGCACCATCCTTACAACTTTGAATACAAGCAAAAAATAAAAAATATAAATTTATTTTTGATTTTATACTTCATGTTAAATAAAAATGTAACGATTTTTATTTTTCAAATCATAAAATCTCTTATAAAAGATAATATGTATAGGAGCAAATGCTATGAACCGATTTTTAAAATATTTTATGATGCTACTTACACTAGTACTAATCGTTGTTCCTGTAATTTTTATCATCAATTTGTATAAAACTTCTGAAAGTGCAATGCAAGCCTCATATGATAAATCTGATTCGAAGCGTCAATCAAACATACGTGAACGAAAAGTAAACCCTTCTAAAGATGCAGTTTCAATCTTATTTTTAGGAATTGATGATAATGAAGGTCGTCGTAAAAATGGCCAAACTACAGAACATTCAAGAACGGATTCTATGATTCTTTCTACCTTCAGTCCTGAAAAGCGTCAAATACGATTACTTAGTATCCCACGTGATACGATTAGTTATATACCAAAAGTTGGTTATTACGATAAGATAACTCACGCACATGCTTACGGAGGACCTGTAGCTGCTATGGATTCTGTCGAGGCGACATTAAACGTTCCTGTTGATTACTATGTACGAGTAAATATGGATGCTTTCGTTGAGGCAGTTGATGAACTTGGCGGTATTTATTATGACGTCCCTTACGACTTAAATGAGCCTAATACAGACGATAGCGGTAGAATTAAAATTAAAAAAGGCTATCAAAAACTTAATGGTGATGAAGCGCTAGCCGTTGCAAGAACACGACATCACGATTCTGATTTAAAACGTGGCGAAAGACAAATGGATTTAATTAAATTATTATTCCAAAAAGCTAAGAGCCTTGATTCATATGATAAATTAGATGATTTAGTACAAATAGTTGGGAAAAATGCGAAACATAATTTAACTTCTTCTGAAATCAAATCTCTAGCATCTATGTACTTATCTGATGACATTGAATTTAAAAAGTCTCAACTCAAGGGTAAAGATGATTACTTACAAAATATTTACTATTATAATCCGAGCGTAAGTAGTATTATGAAATATTCAAATATATTGCGTTCTGATTTAGGACTATCTAAAATAACAGATAAGGATGAATTCTTAGATCAACGCGTTATTAAACATTACGGTACACTTGTACCACTTACACCTCTTGATCAGTCTTTATTGAAAAATAATCAAAAAGATTCATCTTCTTCTGATGATAACAATGATGATTCAACAAATTCAGACAACAATAATGATGTACAGTCATCTGATGAAAATAGTTCAAACTCAAACGAAGATTTTAACCAAGGTAGTCAAGACAATACTCAAAGTGAAAACTACAATCAAACGAATAATACTGATTCATTCAATAACAATCAAAATCAAATTTACTAATTGAGAGGAGCACAAACTATGTCACGTAAAACATATGAAAAAGCTGCTAACATTAATGGTATGTTTAATGTTTTAGAGCAACAAATTATTCATAGCAAAGACATGGCATTATTTAGAAGTGAATTCTTTTACGTTAATCATGAACATCGTGAAAATTATGAAGCATTATTAGTCTACTATGGTGAAAATTCTGTTAATCCAATTGTAAATGGTGCGTGCTACATTCTTGCTTTACCAGAAATCTTCAATAAAGTAGATGTTTTTGAATCGGATTTACCGTTCTCATGGGTTTATGATGAAAATGGTATTACTGAGACAATGCAAAGTATTAGCGTTCCTCTTCAATATCTTATTGCGGCAGCATTAGAAGTTACTGATGTAACATTATTTAAACCTTCAGGCTTTACAATGGGAATGAATAATTGGAATATTGCTCAAATGAGAATATTTTGGCAGTACAGTGCGATTGTTCGCCAAGAAGCCTTATAATAAAACAATTTCCACTCCTTTTTACGAATTTGTTGTAAAAAGGAGTTTTTTATATCTTTAAATCATATAGAATAACTTTATACTTTTATAAATTTAATTTTTGCAACTTTTAATAATTACATATATATGGGGGAATTAAGATGTTTGAAATAGTTAAAAACAAAGATATGTTATCAGAATGTTTTTATATTAGAAGAGAAGTATTTGTGAAAGAACAAGGTGTTCCCTTGGAAAATGAATTAGATTCATTTGAGGAAGAATCTACACATATTATTGGCTACGACAAAAATCATGTACCTTTTGCATGTGCGAGATTTAGACCTTATAACAACGCAGCAAAAGTAGAAAGAGTTGCTATTTTAAAACCTTACAGAAAAGATGGGTATGGCAAAACAATGATGCACGCTATTGAACGTTTTGCAAAAGATAAAGGATACAATCAATTAGTTTTAAATGCTCAAGTCCAAGCTCAAGGCTTTTATGAGAAACTAGGTTATATTCAAACGGGCTCAGTTTTTATTGAGGAAAATATCGATCATATAAAAATGTATAAGAATATTTAAACTATTTATATTCTAAATTCATAGAGTACTTGTAATTAATTAAATAGACTATCCCATTTTATTAATAGTAGCTTAAACTAATGTATTTTAAATTACCTGTGCTTAGTAATGTAGTCCTTAGTAAAATCATAATTTGTTTACTATATGTAAGAAAGTATTAAAGTTAGTTTACAAATAAGTTAAATCAAATCATAGCCTTAATTAAAATACTATAATGAATTTGTAATATTAATAATAACGAGGAGTAACAATATGACCAAAAAGTTTAATTTAAAATTTCCTTCGATGATTGCGATCACATTATTTGGTGCTGCATTTACTTCACAACATGCACATGCAGCTGAAGCGAATCAAAATTCGAATAATACAAATAATGTTATTGATGATCAACAAAATATAGAAAATGCTGAGCAAGTTAAAAAAGAAGTAACTAATTCAGCTCAAAATGTATCAGGGGTACAAACGTATCAAAATCCTTCTGATGTTAAAGCATCTGTTGCTACAGTAAGCAAAACGTATGATGCTAAATTAGATAATTTAACTACAACAAAACAGACTTCACAAGATCAACAAAGTACGCAAAATCAAAGTACTGCTAACACAAACGCTACTAATTCAAATAGTGAACAAGCTAAGGTTCAAGATAAAGAGCAAGAAGTTTCAACTTCAAATAAATCTGATCAAAAAAATAATATCAATAACACACAAAGTAATACTGATGCTAATAAGCAAACATTGCAAGCTTCTAAAAACACTTTATCATCACCTCAAGTTCAGTCAAATGATGATACGTCTGCTAATAGTAATCAAAACACTACACAAAATGTTAATAATCAAATTGATGAAAGTAGCTCTAACTCACAACAAGAGAATAGTTTAACTTCATCAAATAAGAATCAATTGAATTCATCATCTGTTACTCCATCACAAACTAATCAAGTGGCTCAGTCTAACAAGCAAATAGAGTCTGAGCAAAGCAGTGATAAGAAAGTAAGTACTTATAGTAATAATGATAATAATGCAACCCAAGTAAACGTAGATCAAGCTAAAACATCACAAGAAGCTAATACGAAGAATGCAACAGCATCAAAAACAACTCAAACATCTACATCTAACAGTACACAATCAGGTTATTCTGGATTTAGATCAGTTGGTGGCAAAGGTGGTCCAGCTACTTCAGTAAAAACAGTTCAACGTTATGCAGCTAAAGCAACTACATCATCTTTACCGAAATATAAACCACAAGTAAGTTCATCAATCAACAACTATATTCGTTCGAATAACTTACAAGCACCTAAAATCGAAGAAAATTATTCATCTTATTTCCCTAAATATGGATATCGTAATGGTGTAGGTAAACCAGAGGGTATTGTAGTTCATGATACAGCTAATGATAACTCAACTATTGATGGCGAAATTAATTACATGAAAAACAATTACAACTCAGCTTTCGTTCATGCATTTGTAGATGGTAACCGTATTATAGAAACTGCCCCTACTGACTACCTATCATGGGGTGCGGGTCCATATGCTAATGATCGTTTTATAAATGTTGAAATTGTTCATACACATGACTATGCTTCATTCGCTAAATCAATGAATAACTATGCAGATTATGCTGCAACACAATTACAATATTATGGATTAACACCTAATAGTGCTGAAAATGATGGTCAAGGTACAGTTTGGACTCACTATGCAATTAGTCGATTCCTAGGTGGTACAGACCATTCTGACCCACACGCTTACCTACAAAGCCATAATTATACTTATAATGAATTATACGATTTAATTAATGAAAAATATTTAATTAAAACAGGCCAAGTAGCACCTTGGGGTACTACTTCAAGTAGCAGCTCATCTAATACCAATAAAGGTGGTTCAAGTAATAGTGGTTCCACTACTACAGCACCTAAATTAACTGTTAAGTCAAATAGTGGCTTAGCTCAAATTAAAACTGATAATAGTGGTGTTTACACAACAGTTTATGATGATAAAGGTAAAGCTACTAACCAAGTTCATAACACTTTATCTGTAACTAAATCTGCCACACTTGGTAAAGATAAGTATTATCTAGTATCTGACTACAATAGTGGTAAAGTTTACGGTTGGGTTAAGCAAGGAGAAACCGTTTATAATACAGTAAAATCTCCTGTAAAAGTAAACCAATCATATAATATAAAATCAGGTGCTACGCTATATACAGTGCCATGGGGTAACTATAATCAAGTAGCTGGAACTGTTTCAAAATCTAATACAGCACCATTTAAAGCAACAAAGTCTCAACAAGTTGGCAAAGCCACTTATTTATATGGGTCTTTAAATGGTAAAAATGGATGGGTTAGCCAAGCATTTCTATCTAATATAACTAAACCATCTTCTGGAAGTAAAACACCTACTGTAGATAATACTTTAAAAGTATCGAATCTTAAGAATACACTAGGTCAAGTTTCTACTAAAAATAAAGGAACGTATACAACTGTTTATGATAAAAATGTGAAAGCTAACGCAACTATTGGTGGAAAAACGTACAACATAACTAAGAAAGCTACGTTGAACAATAAAGATTATTACTTAATTTCTGATTATAATGGTAATACTTCACGTGGTTGGGTACCTGCTTCAGAAATTTCTGTTAAAACTACAACACCTAACAAAACTAATGCTACTTATTACGATATTAATGGAAATGCAAATATTTACGACACACCTTGGGGAACAGCTAAACAAGTTAAAGCTACAGTACCTTCAAGTGGTAAACAGTTAAAATCAATTGATAACCTTAAAGTTGGTAACGAAACATACCTACACGGTGTAATCAACAATATTTGGGGTTGGGTTAAATCAACTGATGTTAAACAAACACCTAAAGTAAATGCTAAATTTGCTGTAAACACTAAAGCTACTAAGCCATCTACTGCATCAACTCAAACTGTGTCGAAAGTAGCTCAAGTTAATGCGAACAACAGCGGTGCACGTGCAACTGTTTATGATAAAACAGGTAAAAATGCAACTAAGTATGCTAATCGTACTTTCAACGTTTCTAAAGAAAAAACAATTGATGGTAATACTTATGTGTTACTTCAAAATACTACGACAAATACACCTTTAGGTTGGTTCAATGTTAAAGACTTGAAAGTTCAAAACTCTAGTTCTGAACAAAAAACATCAGGTACTTATAAAATTAACGACAAAAATAATGGTCTATACTCAATTGCGTGGGGTACAAACCAACAACGTTTAGATAATAAAGATTTAGCTAATAAATCATTTAAAGTATCTAAATCAGTTGTTATTGGAAACACAACTTATCTATACGGTACAGTTAACGGTAAAACTGGTTGGATCGCTAAGAATGACTTAACTTCATCAAATACTTCATCAGATAATGGTGAAAAATATCAATATGAATTTATTATCAACACTACTAATGGTTATTACTATGATGACCCTAGTTCAGCTAAAGCAACTTCATTAAAAGCTTTTAATGAACAAATCTTCCAAGTAACAAATCGTAAAGTCGTTAATGGTAAAACTTGGTATTATGGTAAATTAAGTAATGGCAAATATGTATGGATTAAAGATACTGATTTGAAAAAAGAATTAGTTAAATATTCAAAATCATATAGAACATTAAATCAAGCTGTATCACTTCAACAAAATGCGTACGGGGCTCCACCACAAGTTCAAAGAAACGGTTATGGTTGGTCAAACGCAACTTATAGTGAAATTAAAAATGCTATGAACACAGAAAAATTAGCTAAAGATGATACGCTTAAATATCAATTCTTACGCTTAGATCGCCCGCAAAACCTTTCTGTAGCAAGTTTAAATCAATTACTTAAAGGTAAAGGTGTTCTTGAAAATCAAGGTCAAGCATTCAGTCAAGCTGCTGCTACTTCAGGTATCAATGAAATTTACTTAATTGCACATGCATTAATTGAAACTGGTAATGGTCAATCTCAATTAGCTAAAGGTGCAAACATCGTAAATAACTATGTTACTACTAATAGTGCTACAAAATATCATAATGTATTTGGTATAGCCGCTTTTGATGCTAATCCACTATACAATGGTATTAATTATGCTAAGCAAGCTGGTTGGAATACAGTGTCTAAAGCGATTATTGGTGGTGCTAAATTTATAGGTAAAGACTATATTAAAGCAGGCCAAAACACGCTATATAAAATGCGTTGGAATCCAGACCACCCTGCTACACACCAATATGCAACTGATATTAATTGGGCTAATGCTAACGCTCAATATTTAAAACAACTTTATAATGAAATTAAAGCTGTTGGTAAATATTTTGATATCTCAAGCTATAGTAAATAAATAACTCTATTCACTAATAAAATGAATGAGACATAAAATTCTCATTTGAATAACCAAGATTCTAGGACAATAAGTTCTTGGATAAATTAAAAAGACAATTTCTATTGATACACTATAGAAATTGTCTTTTTATAATTATTTTAATTATATATGTTGCAAGTTCGTACAATTTTAAACATTCAATTAAAAGTTATATTCTTTATGCCCATTTAACTGTACTAAAAAAGCCCTATCGCTATAATGATTATTTGGCTAAATTCATTAAGACAATAGGACTCATTTATTTAAATATATATGTGACGACTATTTAGCTTATCTAATAGTTGATTTAAACTTTGTATTTCTTCCTTACTTAGACACTGACAACGTGCTTCTATTAACTCACATCTTGCCGTATTGATTTGTTGAATCAAATTACGAGCTTCTTCTGTTAGGCATAAGTCTTTGCAACGTAAATCTTCATGAGATTGTTGACTAGTTATATATCCTTTTTGCACTAATTTCTTAATCCATCTAGATACAATGGATTGCTCTCTACTAATCTTCATCGTTAAATCATATTGCGACAATCGATCATAACTATATAAAATTCTCAATAGTTCTAATTGATCATTTGTAATATCTGTACGCTGTCCAAAACGTCTATTAACCAAATTAAGGTCATTATTAGTTAGTGTAATAAGTTTTTCTAGTTGATTATACATTGTTGTTCTACTCCACTTTTGTAATTGATAATACTATTATACTATGATTTTTTTATATGTCATGTACTTTCAATATTTTGTCACAATACAATTCTAAATAATTCAATTTTAATTTCATTAAGTTTTAAAGCATCTCGCTAAATATATATTTAAACTATGAATCATTGATATATTCCATTGCTATTTATAGTTAGGATTGTCCTTATTAAGGTAATAATTACCTGCATTTAAATAACTTGCAAATGCAGACCAAAGTACATATGGAATCTGTAATAACCCAGCCACTCGATGTATTTTAAACATTGATACTGCGTTAGCAAATACTGAGATAAACAACATGATACTTTCAATTAATGCAATACCTCTTACTTTCTTTTTAAAATAAAGGATCGACCACAAATAGTTTAAAGTTAACTGCGTATAATGTGTCACTTTAATTCGAGTTGTCTTTGTTTTATTTTTAGTAGTGATTAAATATGAAACGCCCATTAATAAATATAATATTGGCCATACGATTGGAAATGCTTTTGTAGGTGGAGAAAATGGTGGTTTCCTAAAATTTTTGTAGTCCTGTTGTGATTCCTTTGCTATGATTCGACCGATGATACTCCCACCTACCATTGGATGTATCAGCTTAATGATGTCTTTTAATATGTTAATATTAATCCACTCCTTTAATGTGATAACTTGCTCTTCCCTATTATGCAAATACTATTCATATTTAAATCTATTTTTCTAAAATCAAATAGAATTTACATACAAATAATAGTTATTACCCAACATTTCATCCTAAATTGTTGCATTTCAATGTTAATATATACTAAATTAAATACAGTTATTAATTAAAAAAGGAGACAATCGTATGTCGATGGATACAAAAAGAGATTACTTTTTCGATAACGCGCGCGCCATCCTTATCTTTTTAGTCGTATTCGGTCATATGATTCAACCTTATACTTCTGAAAGTAAATACTTATCTGCATTATATTTGTTAATTTATAGTTTCCATATGCCATCGTTTTTATTTATCTCTGGATACTTTGCGAAACATTTAGATAAACCACATTACTTAGAGAATGTAGCTAAAAAGTTGATTGCGCCATACGCTATATTTTATGCATTCTTTTCTATCTATTATTTTGTAACTGGTAAAAGTGATGCAATTCAAATGGACCCTTTTAATCCTGTATTTGCTTTGTGGTTCTTACTTACATTATTTTGTTTCCATGTCATCCTTGTCATAGTACGTCGCTATAAAGCATATTATGTATTACCTGTCGCTTTGATTATTTCAATACTTGCAGGTTTTTCTGATGATATCGATGGTTATATGAGTATTTCAAGAACAATCATATTTTTCCCGATTTTTTATGTTGGTTATTTAACAACGCGAGCTCATACTCAATTATTGAGAAATAAAAAATTAAGGCTAATTTCAATCATTGTACTTATTATATTTTTCATCGTCTACTATATACACCCAATCAATTCAGATTGGCTTTTAGGTAGTAGTCCCTATACTTCACTTGAAAATAATAATGAAGATGTGTACAGCCCATTGAAAAGACTATTGCTATACTTCGTTATCTTTGTAGCTATGTTCTCATTCCTCAATTTAATGAGTAATCATGAACGTGTTTATACTTATATAGGAAATCGCACAATGTACGTCTATTTATTACATGGTTTAGTTATAGGTATAGTTAGAGGATTGGAAATATATCCTTTTAAAGATCATATATCAGTATTCACTTACGGTTATTTAATTCTCATTTCAGTGTTAATTGTATATTTACTATCGACGAACTTTGTTTGTAAATGGACGAATCCTTTAATTAATTTGAAGAAACCTTCTTCTTTTAGAGGATAATAAAAAAATTAAATACAAAAGGACTTACCAAATTATGGTGACTAAAAAATATGTTATTATAAGATTATTCTAAAAATTTTGTAGTAACATTTAATGTTACTATAATTTGGTTTTTTTGAGGTGTAAAAAATGAAATTATCTTTAAATACGAATTCCAAATTTTTAAGAGCACCAAGTATACGCCAGTTCTCTAATCGTATGAAGCACATTGATGATTGTGTAAATTTAACGATTGGTCAACCCGACTTTCCTATGCCAGATGTGGTAAAAGAGGCATACATCAATGCGATTAAAGAAGATAAAACTAGTTACTCACACAATAAGGGATTGCCGGAAACTCGACAGGCAATAAGTAATTATTTCAAAAATAAGTACGGTTTTTATTATAGTGAAGAGGAAATCATTATTACGAATGGCGCGAGTGAAGCACTTGATACGTCATTGCGAAGTATTATCGAACCTGGAGATGAGATATTAATTCCAGGACCTATTTATGCAGGCTACATTCCTTTAGTTGAAACATTAGGTGGTAAGCCTATTTATATAGATACTACAAATACAGAATTTAAAATCACTCCAGAATTAATTGCGCAACATTATACTGATAAAACAAAAGCAATTTTGCTGAATTATCCTACGAATCCAACTGGTGTGATATTAGAACGTGATGAAGTAAAAGGCATTGTAAATTATTTGAAAGAAAAAGAAATTTTTATTATTAGCGATGAAATTTATGCAGAAAATACTTTCAAAGGTAAGCATGTCTCATTTGCAGAATTTGAGGAAATTCGTGATCAATTATTACTTATTGGTGGGTTAAGTAAGTCTCACTCCGCTACCGGTATTCGTATAGGCTTCTTACTAGGCCCTGAGTATCTAATTGAAAAGTTAACATTTATGCATGCATATAATTGTATATGTGCAAATGTACCATCACAAATCGCATGTATTGCTGCACTTAATGAAGGATTAGATGCGCCTCAATATATGAACCGAGCTTATATAGAGCGTCGTAACTATTTAGTAAATAAATTAAAAGAATTGGGCTTCGAATTGGATGCTCAACCAGAAGGTGCTTTTTATATATTCCCAAGTATTCGTAACTATACTGCTGATGATTTCGATTTCTGCGTCAAAGTGCTTGAAGAAGCACACGTAGCAATGGTTCCCGGATCATCATTCACCGATATAGGTAAAGGTTACATTCGTATCTCTTATGCATATGACATGGATGTCTTAAAAGAGGGTATGCGTCGATTAGAAAGATTCTTAAAAGCAAACTACAATATATAACCTTAATTAAAAAAGGACACTTAAAATAGTGGTTAACTGTCAATCAGTTTATCACTATATAAGTGTCCTAAAATTATACTTTTTTATTTTACCGTTACTGATTTATGGGAATTTAGGAAATTGATCAAAGTCTGGATCACGTTTTTCTTTAAACGCGTCACGACCCTCTTTAGCTTCATCAGTAGTGTAGTAAAGTAATGTAGCATCTCCAGCCATTTGTTGTAATCCAGCCAAGCCATCAGTATCCGCATTCATAGCAGCTTTTAAGAAACGTAAAGCTGTTGGAGAGTGTTTCATAATTTCTTTACACCATTGAACTGTTTCATCTTCGATTTGATCTAATGGAACCACTGTATTAACTAAGCCCATGTCTAAAGCTTCTTGTGCATTATATTGGCGACATAAGTACCAAATTTCACGTGCTTTTTTATGACCAACGATTCTTGCTAAGTAACCAGAACCATAACCAGCATCAAATGAACCTACTTTAGGACCTGTTTGTCCGAAAATAGCATTATCAGCAGCGATTGTTAGGTCGCATACTACGTTTAATACGTTACCACCACCGATGGCATAACCTCTAACCATTGCGATAACTGGTTTAGGAATGACACGGATTAAACGTTGTAAATCTAATACATTTAAACGTGGGATTTGGTCTTCGCCTACATAGCCACCGTGTCCACGTTTCTTTTGGTCACCGCCAGAACAAAATGCTTTGTCACCTTCACCTGTTAAGATGATTACAGAAATGTTTTGATCATCACGTGCACGACTAAATGCATCAATCATCTCAGCTACTGTTTTAGGTGTAAATGCATTTCTTACCTCAGGTCGATTAATCGTTACTTTAGCAATTCCTTCGTAGAATTCATATTTTATTTCATCATATTCTCTAAGTGTTTCCCACTGTCTAGTCATTTTGCTCCTCCTTTAAAAAACCTAATACTATTGTATCAAATTCCGCCTTATCTTCCACATGAATTGTATGACCTACATTTGAAAAAGAATGGATTTGACTGTATTTCATATCCCTATTCATAGCTTGTCCAGTTTTAACAAATTTTTGGTCTAATTCACCAGTTAAAATAAAGCAAGGTATTTGAATATTACCAATTTGTTCCCATAAATTAGGCATTTGGCCAGTACCATAATCACGCAATGCTTTTGCTAATTTATGTGGATTTTGGGATAATCGCATTTCTCTTATAGCCGACTTTTTATCTTTATCTAATTCATATTGCGTATAAAATAGTGGTAATTTTTCCCAATCATTAACGAATACCTCTAACCCAGCAATATCTAATACTTTCGCTCTTGCTGCTTCTATTTGTTGACGCTCATGTCGATTATTTTCATCTTTAATTCCTGGGGAACTACTTTCAATTATCAATTTTGATAAAGAGCATTTACCGTATAACGCATAAAACAAGGCCACTCTGCCACCCATTGAATATCCGAGTAAAGTAATATCATAAGATTTGTATATATCTAATAACTCATCTAATTGTGTCGTAATGTATGGAAAGTCCCAAGTTACATCAATTGGTGATTGATCTTGTCCATGCCCTGGTAAATCGATTGTAAGAACATTAGCCTCTTTTAAAAAATATTGAACATCATCATTAAACGTACGACTATCACTAATAAAGCCATGTAAAAGTACTAATAACTGATTTGAATTGTTTTGTGATTGATAGAAGTTATAGTGTAACATTTAGAATACCACTCAATTTCTTATATAGAATTTGATGTTGTGACATATTGTCATCACGATTGGTTACCATTTCGTAAATATGTGAATTCATATGTGATAGCTTTTCTTGAGTAAAATCTGCCACAGTATTAAATCGTTTGAATGTAAAATCATAAAGTAATGCTGTATATTCAAAATTTAATCCAGTCGGTGTTCCAAACAAACGTTCAAAATATGCTTCAGCAGATGCTTTTTGTGGAAGATATGAGAATATACCGCCACCATCATTATTAAGTAAAACAATATTTAAATTAATATTATTAATTTTAACCATTAAAAGACCATTCATGTCATGATAGAATGCTAAATCGCCGATTATCAGCGTGATTTTCTTGTGTACAGCCATTCCAATAGCAGTTGATACAACTCCATCGATACCATTTGCACCACGATTCGCATATACTTCAACTTCACTATTATAAAGTAGATTATCGACATCACGAACTGGCATACTGTTACTTACAAAAATAGCATCGTCTTTAGTTAATTTATCAATTAATATTTTTACAAATGCCGCTTCATCTGTTGCATTTGTCATATGTTTATCGATTGTATTTCTAGCCTGTGATTCAAGTGTTCGCCACATGTTTATCCAGTCTTTTCGATCGACAGCTGCTTCCTCGATAAGATTTCTAAAGAAATCATTTGCAGATATTTCATATGAAATACTCGGTGGCGTTGGAAATACATCTATCTTGTCATTATTCTGCACTAAAATTTGATATGCATTTGTGCGCTTAAGCCATTGATTTAATTTTTTTGAGATAACAGGTTTACCAACTCTTATTACAAAATCAACATCTAAGTCGAGACCTGCACGATAGTATAAATCATATGTCGTAATCACATTTGGATGATTATACTTACGTAATTGACTTAATGGATCTGCAAGTATAGGTATGTCATGCACGGTCGCATAAGTAAGTATTTGATCGATAGCTTGATGTTGCATATCACCAACTATTATTAACCCTTTTTTCTCTTTTAATATATGTCTGATGTCTTGAACATTAATATTTTTTTGATAATGTGGCAGCTTTTTAGAATAAGATGTTAGCCACTCTTGTCTTTCTAAGTTAGGTGTTAATGGCTCTCTAAATGGTAAATTAAAATGAATAGGACCTCTATGTGGACCATATAGATACTGACTTGCAATTTGCATTTGATAATAAATTGCGTCTAGCATGTAATCAGTACCATCTGCTACAGGCATATCAAATTGAAAATTAACATAATTTGCGAACATATTAACTTGATTAATTGCTTGTGGTGCCCCCACACTTCTTAATTCATGTGGACGATCACTTGTTAATACAATTAAAGGTATACGACTGATTTGGCTCTCTGCAATTGCTGGTGTATAATTTGCCGCCGCAGTACCAGAGGTACATAAAATAGCTACAGGGCGTTCGCTACCTTTTATTAAGCCTAAAGCAAAAAACGCTGCACTACGTTCATCAGGATGTATCCATGTCTTAATATTAGGATGTGCTTCAAAAGCAATGGCCAATGGCGTTGATCTTGAGCCGGGACTAATTACAACTTCACGTACGCCATAGGCATATAACTCCGAAGCAAATGTATATACTTGTTTTGTTAGTGCGTCATTATGATTCATTCTTATCCACTACTCCTAAAGCATTCATCATCGGTGAAAATTTAACTGCAGTTTCAGCTAACTCACTATCAGGGTCAGAATCTTTTACGATACCACACCCTGCAAATAACGTGGTTTGATTTTGTTTTATTAACATTGAGCGTATTGCTACAATAAATTCACAATCATCATTCATGTCGATATAACCAACTGGTGCGCCGTATAAGCCTCGTGTTCCAAATTCATTTTTTTCAATAAATTTGAGTGCTTCATTTTTAGGGTAGCCACCTAAAGCTGGTGTAGGATGCATTTCATCAATTAGTCCTATAAAGGATTTGTTTTTTAACTGACCTTGAATTTGAGTATATAAATGATATAGATGGTCGTTTTTTAAAATATTGGGTGAATGATTATATTCAATATTATCAACATAAGGCGTTATGTCATCTAGAATACTTTTAACTACAAAATCATGTTCACCTAAATTCTTTTTATCTTTTAAAAATGCTTGTATATTTTTTTCATCTTCGTCTATGTCGTTAGATCGCTTAATCGTACCAGCTACAGCTTTTGTAGATAGAACACCGTCTTCTACTTTTAAAAGTTGTTCTGGCGTTTGTGAAAAGAATACAGATTGATTGGATTCTAAAATGAATAAATAGCTGTTTCTTTCGCTTTGTAATGCTCGATTAAGCACATAAGGTATATTAATTGGTTTATCAAATTTAATCATACGACGTCTTGCAAGAACGATTTTTTTATTTTCATCAAGCTGAGCAATCGCATCCCTAACGAGTTCTTTCCACTCATCAACATAGATATCTTCCATTCGTAAGATATTCCCCAATGTTTCATCATGTTCAGCTTTAGCAATTTGAGTTTCTTCAAAGTAATTCACTACTTCTTTAAACTGTTCAATATCAAATTGGGCTCTTTCAACTGTATATGTCAGATAAGTAGTTTCTCCGATATTTGATATTAAAACTTGAGGTATTACAAAATGATTAATGCCAAATTCACGCCATTCATCATCAGATTTATGGCTAGAAAATTGAAATCCTCCAATGACTTTCAAATGATGCTTTTCTATATCCGGGTGTACCAATTCAATATCTTTTTTAAATTTTTCCCACTCACGAAAGATCGATTGCTTATTATCAAAGTTATTTTTGAATCTTTGAACAGCATGATAGCCGAAAAATGAAGACGCATTATCATTTAAGCGAAAATAAAAGCGATCTCCTGCCTGAGATTCAGTTAAATTGAATAATTCATCAGGTGCAAGTTCTCTATCAATTTTTACTTCAACAGATACCCAGCTTTTGTTACTTTCATATATTGACTCAATAATGTCATCTTCCTTTATATTCGCAGCCATTCATTTCACTTCTTTCATTATCTATTTTTTCTCATTACAATATTGTATCATTTTTAACTATTTATGGTGGCATAATTGCTTAATCTTCTAGAGAAATATTTCACGTTGATTGACCTTTATTTACTATTCCTTTAAAATACATATGTTAAAACAATATACAATAAGAGGTAGATCAAATTATGGCAAATCAATATCAACAATATTCTACTGTTAGAAAATATTGGCATTTGATGCGACCTCATACTTTAACTGCTGCTGTTGTACCAGTTTTAGTTGGTACTGCAACTGCAAAACTTTTTTTATTAGGTAGTCAAGATAACATCAAATTCATGTTATTTATTGCAATGTTAATCGCTTGTTTACTTATCCAAGCTGCAACAAACATGTTTAATGAATACTATGACTTTAAAAAAGGTTTAGATGATCACACTTCCGTTGGTATCGGTGGTGCTATCGTAAGAAATGGTATGAGTCCAAAACTTGTCATGAATCTAGCAATTGCTTTTTATATCGTTGCTGCATTGCTTGGTATCTTTTTAGCAGCGAATAGTTCATTTTGGATCATTCCAGTAGGAATCGTCTGTATGGCAATTGGCTATTTATATACAGGTGGCCCAATGCCAATTTCTTGGACACCTTTTGGTGAACTGTTTTCTGGTTTATTCATGGGCATGATTATTATTTTATTAGCGTTCTTCATACAAACTGGCAATATCAATAGCTTTGTGGTTTGGATTAGTATTCCAATAGTAATTACAATTGGTCTAATTAACATGGCTAATAATATACGCGACAGAGTCAAAGACCAAGCGAGTGGACGTAAAACTCTACCTATTTTATTAGGTAAACGCGCATCAATTACATTTATGGCAGTTATGTATATCATTGCATACGTTTTCGTTGTCTATACTGCATTATTTGTAGATGGTGGTTCACTATTTTATCTACTTGTCTTGTTATCATTCCCTATGCCAGTTAAAGCCATTCGTCGTTTCAAAAAGAATGATACACCTGCAAGTATGATGCCTGCTATGGCTGCAACTGGAAAAACCAACACAATTTTTGGTGTATTATACGCTTTAGGTATTTATATTAGTGCCCTATTAGGTGGCATTTAATATCCTCAGATAAATTTTAAATATTTCATAGTAAGGTGATTCGGAGTGAGTCAATGAAACTAATTATAGTTTCTGTCTCCTCCGTTTTATTTTTTACCTATGAAGAATAAACCATATGTAAATATTGATGGCCATACAACTCTATATCCTCAGTCCATTTAAAACCTAAACGTTCGTATAATTTCTTAGCTCTTGGATTATCGTAGTCACAACTTAAGCTCCACTTTCTATCTGAGTATGTAGATATTAAATAATTAAATAATTTAGTTGCAATACCCTGTCCTCTATATTCCGAGAATGTTGCAACAGCCTCAATGTACCATTCATCATCTTTAGATTCTTTCAAAGGTAATGGCGTACCTAGTGCTTTTATGTCTTCTTCCAACGGCAATTTATTCCATGTAGCTTCTAACTCTAATTCTTTATCACCCTTATATGCTATGATGCATCCTGCAACATGATTGTCTTGCTCATATACCCAAATGTTATTATAATTCGTTCTATATTTAATATTGACTATACTCTCTTCAATTGCATGAATAACACGTTCTTTAGTGATTTCTTGTACAATATCTAGTTCCATATCATGCCAAATGATATAACATAATTCCGCTATTTCCTTACTGTCGCTCGGACGTGCTTTTCTGATCAATTTACCATTCTCCTCTCCATTAGTTTGTTAACTATATTATATAAAATTTACAAATAATAATAAATTAATTGCAGTAAATTGAAACATTTTGATTGTAATTATAATCATTTTTCCAATCACCTCAGTAATATTTGATTTAATTTTTGAAATGCTTAAAATATGAGATTAAGGAGGCAACATAGTTATGAGAGTTAATAAAACATTATATGTATTATGTTCTTTATTTTTGGGTGGTGTCGGCATTCATAAATTTTACGCAGACAAAGTGTGGCAAGGCGTGCTTCATTTAGTGTTCTTTTGGACTACTATTCCAACCATTATTTCAATTATCCATGGTATTATCATAGTCTTTACAACTAAAGCTGATCAAAATGGCTATATATTTATACCAAATAACCGCCATCCAAAAATTTAATCAGTAATTTTAGAAATTATCTTTAATAATGTGTAGAACGGGTAAACTCAAATAAACCTAAAAAAAGGAGTAAGCTAGTATGAATATTATCAAACGCGTACTTAGAATTGTTATAACAGGATATTTAGTAAAATGGATTCGAAATAAAATTGAGGGAAAATCAAACGGTGGTCAAAAATAAAATGTAAAAAGGTCTATTCGCTAACTTTGATTTAAGTAGTGAATAGACCTTTTATAATGAGTTACAGGATCCAAATTTACTCATTGAGAAATGCCTCCAGATTTTTATATTCAGTAGTATAGTTAATAAAATCTTCTTCGTTCTTATTAATCAACGCTTCATCAATCAATTTCATTAACTGTTTCTTTCGTCCTAGACGAAGTGCCTCTTCAATGACTAGCTCAACGCCTAAATCATTAACTGTCGTTACAAAATCTTCTAGTGTCGTATTTTTGACATTCGTGTTGTGATTCATTGTAATCACTGCCTTTCTTTTTTGTATAAGGATAGTATACAAGCTTTTATTTTTTAAATCAATCGAATATTCTGACTTTTCACAAAAAATAAGTATAATTTTATATGTAATGATTATCTTGACAACATATAAAAATTTTATATAATAAATTTATATTATTAATCGTTGAGTTTTTAGCGCTTAATAATGATATAAATTTAAGGAGGTTAAGAGATGACAAATATTTCTCAAAGCCAAAATACTGTATATATTATTCGAAAAGGAGATATGATAATCAAACCCGTCATTGATGATTATGAGCAAACAAAAGGATCAGAAATATGGAAATATGATTCCACAATAGTTTCAAGCCCATTCAAAACTCAAAAAATCGTCGAACGCTCATGTAAATTTTATGGTAATAGCTATATTAGTAAGAAATCCGAAACTCAACGAATTGCCGGCATTACTAGTAAACCACCTATTTTATTGACTCCTCTCTTCCCCACTTATTTTTTCCCTACGCATTCAGACCGTTTAGAAGAAAACATGTGGATTAATATGCATTATGTACATGAAATTAAACCTCTTAAAAATCGAAAATGTAAAATTATTTTTGCAAATCATCAAACATTAACACTTAATGTTTCCTACCACAGTATTTGGCACCAATACTCTAACTGCATTTTTTATTATTACATGGTCGATAAACAATCTCGTATGAAGTCAAACAATCCAGAAATGCCAATTGATTATGAGAAAACGACTTTAAATATTTTCGAAGCACTTTCACATTATTCACTATTACAAGATAAATAGTTTTACGTTTAATTTTAAATCATACGGGACTTTTATATTAATATAGTGTAAATGTTCCGTATATTTTTTAAATATAATCCCTTGCAAATTTTAAGTTTATTGATATAATAATATTTGTGCTCATAGAGATACATTATATAAATACATATTATTCCGCAGTAGCTCAGTGGTAGAGCTATCGGCTGTTAACCGATCGGTCGTAGGTTCGAATCCTACCTGCGGAGCCATATGGAAACGTACTCAAGTTGGCTGAAGAGGCGCCCCTGCTAAGGGTGTAGGTCGCGAGAGCGGCGCGAGGGTTCGAATCCCTCCGTTTCCGTTTGTTACCTTTAAATAGTATCAAATAGAGATTAAAAACCCCGTTATTACGGGGTTTTCTTTATATAGTTTAAAATAGTTTTAAATCTAAGCCGACAACGAAGTCGACAACTTACTGAATATTGCTCAATGTTGTCGGTTTTGTTGTCGGTTTGTCTCCTCAATCGCTTGTCGCTCTAGGGTTAGAGACGTTTCGTTTTTTACCTTTTTTAGTATCTCAACAGTATATTGAAAATGATTAAGCTTTTCTATTTCTTTTCTAGATATTATCTGTTATCGTTATATCTAGTTCATCGATAAAACTATAGATGAATGTTTAACTCCTTTCTACGACATTACTTCTCGGCGCTATCTGATCTCTCTGTAAAGTTTTCAGATAGCACTATTTTTATAATCGTTATATACATTTGTCCTGTCATAATTGAAAACCTCCATAATTTGTTATACACTTTAAGAACAAGGAGCTCCTCCTAAGGCTCCGAAAAAATCATCCTTTGTTATTTGGTTTTCGGTCTAGGTAACCGAGATGCCATTTCTTATCCTAAGTTGTTTTAACACTTCCGGAACTATCAGTACTGCCAATACTGTATGTCCTAGAAGTGTTTTTATTATATTTCTTATTTTTTCGGTTTCATTTATGTAAATATTTGATATACTCACTTTTGGAGTTCATCCTTATATTTATGTTGAACAAGAAAATAACCTTTTCTATAATTATTTAATTTTCTATGCGTTATCTGAACCCACACCTATTTTTTCAGATGGCGCTTTTTTATTTAAATCAATATCTTCCGTGTGATTTTAAGTACAAAAATAACCGGGAATTTATCCCGGTTTTCGCTTTTATTTTTAAGCATAAAAAAATAACCGTACCTATTAAAATACGGTTAAGACACTTGAACCTGTAACGCGTGCCACTTCCTTGTTAGGGATTGCGTTTTTTGCTAGCCAGGAAATGAATGTATTATAACACATTTGCGAGTGACATCTATGTCAGTCACAAAGCTAGAAAATTATTAGAAATCTACTAGAAAAACCACACAGTGTCATTTGTGGGTGGTTAATGTAGTGATTATAGATTACCACTATAACACTTTACATGCGTACTCGTATAGCTTTTCAGCTGTTCCCAACTTTAAGTTGTCTATATAGCGCTTGCCAGTTCTTAAAGACGACATAACCGTTTGGCTTAACCCTGTATCTTTGGATACTTGATACCCTGTTATATCACTCTCGATCAATTCAATTATTTTTTTCTTGTATTCTGACAAGTTTTTCACCTTCATATCTGTATCCTAATGATTTCATGTGTTTAATTCTTGCGTATTTAATAAATTGTGGGAGAAGTAAAATAACTGTAATAGCTATTAATGTCATAATATAATTCATTACTTGAAACCCCCTTTAATAAAATATATAATAAACATGTAAGGAGGAGGCTTAACGCCTCCGGTTATATTAATCTTTGTTGTTAGGCTTTTGACTTAAATAGTCAATGTGCCATAATCTAAGTTGTTTTAGGGCTCCTGGGATAATTAGTAGAATTGCGACTTGTACTGGTTCTCCTAGGAGTATTTTTATAACCTCATGCAACGGCTCTCACCTCCTTACATGTAGGTCTGTAAGGTATATATCAACCTTACATATATAATTATACTACACAATAAGAAAGTAATAAAATATTTTTTAAAATATTAGGCATTAAAAATAGGGCAGTCACTAGGACTACCCTAAATTGGAGGCTCAGATAATGTACTATGCATACTATAACACATTAAAATATTTCTGCAACTCTTAAACGCTCATACCATATCCACCCGTTATTATTTTTTGAATAAACACGACACCAGCCCTCTTTAACTTCAAACACATAAAATTGACTATATCCTGCTCTATAAACATCGTTTGTTGTATACCATTCCTTACCTTTAAATTTAACTAAAGTGGCTCCATAATGGTCAACTCTTGCTCTAAATCTAGCCTTAGATGATTTCTTCATACTTTTAGGTGGAATGCTACCAACTTTTAATCCAGTAGTACTATCTAGTTTGTTTTTTTGGTTAACTATTTGTTTATTCGGTTTATTCGCTAATTTACTCCCACCTGAAGTTTTATAAATATCTTTAACAATTAAGCGCTCGTACCATACATAACCGTCGTTACTTGGACTGTAAACTCTAGCCCAACCATTACGAATTTCATACACGTAGAACACATCGCCCGGTTTATATATTTCGTTTGTAACTACCATGACATTGTTATGATTTGGTCTACAAATACTTACGCCAGCATTATCTGCAACGGCTTTGAAGTATGGTTGGTTACTCCACGTGAGTTTTTTAGGAGGTGTTGCATTTATAGTCAATGATCCATTTGATTTACGTGTCGCTGTTTTAACTTCTTTAATATCTGTTAAATCTACGCTATCATCGGCAAAGTCTGGAACAATAAAGTGGGTTAAGCCTGTATAATCATCTTCACGCAATTTAGCTGGTGTATTGGCATTTCCATCATAGTTTTGCTCTAAGATTGTGAATGTATTTGTACCACCCGAATTGTCCCAAACTAAGCCTGTATGCCCCCATTCTCTATAAATACCCTCAGTATACACTGCAATAGCGCAAATAGGAGGAATATAATTTCTTGTGTTTTTAACTACTTTCCAACCTTTAGGCATAGCATTTAAAGTATGCAATTCTTTGGCGTTACCATAAAATCTAACTCCACCGGTAACGTGATATATGAAGTCTACACTTAAATCTGCGCATTGATAAGCATACATATTATCAAAGTCTACAAACTGACCTTTCAGACTGTGCATATATTCAATCGCTTCTTTATACTTAACAACACTTTGTGGTGATGGCGTCGCTTTTTCTTTTGTCTTCTCTGATAATTGTTCACTAGGTTTCTCGCTTGTTTTTTCTTGTACCCCATTAATGTATTTTGCTATTTGCTTATCAAGGTTTTTAACATTGCGTGAATAACCACATGCTTCTAATAAATTGCCGGGATCGATTTTGTCATTTTGAATATCTTGATGACCTGGCACTTCTGTTTTGTAATCAATGTCCCAATAATTACATAAATAAGCTAATACACGTGCCATATTATCTAATGACTTACGAGAACGTTCTTGACTACTAGGGAAATAACTACCTTCCACACCAAATGCTACATCGTTTGCATCAGCGTTATACCATTGGTTGTCAGTTGGTGTATTATATAATACATGCCATGCTTTCTCAGTAACTGGAATACAAACAATACACTCTTTGTCATCGACAAAGATATGTGCGCTTGCTACTAATGACCAATCAATCATGTATGTGTTTTTATAATAATTAACATTTGTTTGTGCAGTGGTTTCTGGATTCCCTGTGTCGTGCGCTACCGCAAACAAAGGTTTTTTACTAGTTAAAGGTTGCCCACTTCTACGTGTTCCAATAGGCAAGAAATCATATTTAACGGGAACACCATTCCATTTTTCTGTCATTATGCACGACCTCCACCAATTTTATTATTTTTATCTTTAGTTGATCCTGTACGTGTTCTTACAGTTTCCCAAATGCCTGTTGCCATTAGCCCGCTAATCAAACCAGCAAGCAAACGACCACCAATCGATAATTCGGTAACAATTTCTGGAATAAAAGCTGTAACACCACCTAAAACGATACCAATACCGATAGCAATTAAAGGCACAATATTTTTTGATACGCCAGCTTGCTTAACTAATTGTGTTAATGCGATAGTTATAACTGAAATCACTGTTGCAAATGCAATAATACTTTCCATTTTTTCACTCCTTATTCAAAATAAAAAGCCGACCTAAAAAGGTCAGCTTAAAATATTATTAATGCTATTTGTTATCATTTTTCCGTTATTTTTCCAATTAATCATTGTGATTGCAATAATATACAATGCAGGAATACCAACATTTACTTTATCGGTATTACCTTGAGACTCTAATACCGTTGAATAAACTGGTGTACCTTCCTTAGATGTCTGAGTTGCACACCAACCAGCAATAGTTGGTCCGTATTGAGACGACCACTCTGCTGTGCCAATCTCGTTATAAGTTAACCTTAATGTGTTCATAGCATCCATAGATTGAATCAGATAGTGAGTATGTCTGCGTTGAATTGTCATACCACTAGCCTCTCCAAAAGTCGTATGACAATTAGCTACCATATAAGGTTTGATTTTATCAAATTCATCGACAAATGCTTTAGCCTCACTTTCGCTTAGAACAGAAGTCCCTTTATAGTTAGGGTTAAAAGGCTCTAAATTTGCGTCTGCTTTTTCCCAATAATTATCAAATTGACGGTTAATATTAACACCATTTGCATTAGTATAAGTCACATTTTCAAAACCATAGGGACTTATGCTAGGTATATAGTGTATGCCAAAATTATCACGTATAGCTTTTGTTAATAATTTGTTATGGTGTTTATCGCCCCAAACTTCAACGATAAAATCTAGTGGGAAGTACGCTGATTGCCATTCCGAACCATGTACAGTACCATCAATCCAGTAAACAGGTTTATCTAAATCTTTACTATAAGCATAAATATTGAATTGTCCATCAGCACTTTTACCTATGACTTCTTTTTTAAAATTCAAAGGTAACAAAAGACTATCAACGTAGTCGATATAATCATTATATTTAGGATAAGGGTTGGTTGTATAGTTCCAATCGTATCTATCAAACTTAAACATAGTATCTACCTACTAACTGAATACTTACGTTAATTGAACTAGTATGATTGTTTTTTACACTAATTTGAACATTGTTACTAAAATTAAGAGCATTTAATGATAGTTTATATAAATTCTTTTTAGGGTTATATAACAAGAATTGAGTTTTAGGGTAGCCGTATGTTGCAATATTATCAATTGTTAATGGTAAATCTGTATTGTCATCAGGTTTTATAATTTTATCATTAACTTGCTCACCTTCGTCATTTTCATATGTGATAATTATTTCTGCATTAGTATCATCAGATGAAAAAATTATACTATCGAACTGCACTTTACCATCTTTAGTATATACACTAGCAGTTTTATTACTAGGTAGATTATTTTTGTATTCGGTAGCAATTTGTTTTGAGTTATTTAACTCAACAATAGTGATGTCCTCTGCATCTACATTAACTCCACCCGAACTTTTTGGCACGATATCTTCTGAAATTTTAATAGGTGTTTCATTAGTAGATACTAATGTATAACCAAAATCTTCGTAAGGTAAAAGTGTAGAACCATAATTAGCCATAAAACGATCTAATGTCGTTTTAACCACTGATAAAATAAAATAACTAGCACTATCACTTAGGCTTAATGTTGTTGTAGCACCATTGTTTTTTTGACTTCTAGAGATTAGATTATCGTTTTCATCAAAAACAGCCCAAAGTACCGTCATGTCTTGTGTAAATGATACTGTTTTACCTTCAACTGCTATTTTAGGTGTAACTACCCAGTTTTGATCATCTACAATATTTCCGTTTATATCTAATGTTTTATTGAATTGAATATCATTTTTATTAAAGATATTATTAGATTTTTGGTACTGTATTAAGCTATCTGGTGTCACTTTGATATTAGCATTCATTTTTGTACTATTTTCTGGCTTTTCTAGTGGTAAAAGTGTTTCGCCTTTGTTAACCATAATTTTAGTGTAGTCATTTGTCATATATCCGATAATACGAATATATTTAAGACCAGTTGCAGGATTAGGTGCATATTGTGACGTACCAGTTAAACCAACACGACTGATGAATTTTTTATCTTTATCATAAAGTGCCAAACGATAACGGTCTTGTGTAATATTTAATTTTTCACCTACAACACTATCTAACTCAATATAGTCACTCAACCAACGTGCAGAATCTTCTATAACTGTTCCATCTGTATCAATAGATTTATTAGGTTGAATTGTTATTTTACTAAGTAGATTTTTACTTTCTTTTGATGTAATAAATGTTGTTTTCTCTGGTGTAATTGAATTATTTTTGATTTTATCAGTAGTTACTGCATCATCTTTGATTTTATTAGTAGTAACCACACCATCTTTAAAGTCAAAAGTATCATAGTAAGATTTTTTTAACTTAACAATTTCGCCATAACCTTTTTCGTATGGTAGTAAAGATTCGCCCTTATTAAACATTAGATTAGATAAATCACTTGAAGAAATAATTCTGATAAATCCTAGATTAGAAACACTGCGTGGGCTGTAAGGGCTTGTACTAATTCCTACTCTACTAATAAAGTTTTTATTTTCATCATATAACGCTAAAGCAAAAGAACCTTTAGTAAAACTAATAGATTCATTAGAAGTCATAGGTATAAAGTCACTAATCCAACGGTTACTATCATCTACAATATTCCCACTAGAATCAATGTTTTTGTTATAAGTAACTTTATTAATGTCTAGTAAGTTAGAACTTCTTTTAATATCAAAGAATGTTGTTTTTTCTGGTTGGATTGTACCATCTACTAACTTCTCATTAAAAATACTATTATCTTCAATTCTAAAATCTGCTAAACCTTTATTAGTTAAATCCTTCGTTAGTTCATCTTTTTCTTCACGAGTTAAATCTTCAAATTTAAGATTAAAGTCTTTATTGTTATCTGACAAAAACTGTTTGATTTCTTTATCAAGTTGCTCTCTATAATCTTCACTTAATAATTCCATTAATTGACCACTCATAACGTTTTTAACAATATCGTCTAAACGATCACCTGTAATTTCTTTGCCTAAACGTCGTGCCACTCCATCTTCTTCAATATAAAAATAGAAGTTAGCGACTTGTACGCTTTCACTTTTATTTTCTAAATAAATGTAAACGTCCATCTTACCAGCATGACGAATAACATAGTCGCTAACAATATATTGAATAACACCACTTTCAGGTATAACGATATCAATTGGCTCATTAGAAAATACAGAACCGTCTGCTGCAACAATATCAATTCTAGGTGTCATATCAGCTGTGTACAGATTAACGGAATCGTACACCTTTTCATTACCATAATTCACTTCACGTTTTAAATGAATCTTGAACGCAGCGCTACCTTTATCCATTGTATATAGTGTCACATCTACGTTACCTAGATTGACACCACGTTCATTAATATTTGTTTCAATTTCTTTTGTTTTGTAAATGTCTGCCATTTTGACACCTCTTTCATAAAATTAGGACTACATGCTGTCAGCACATAGTCCTGTAAATTAAGATTTATATCTATCTCGTATGAAATATTCGCCTTTCATACCGATTTGTGAGTATAAGTTATAAATAGTGTTCGCTTGATGCTTACACCAGTTAATATCTGTTGCATATTGATGAGTTCCCGGTGATTGTGGATTCCAACGCATACGATAAAGCGTTTGTTGACCGTTATCGATATAACCTCGTCTTACAAACTTAGCACCACCAATAATTGCTTTAGCTGGTGTGGTCCAACCATAACTTTTAGCTAATGTCATAGCATAGTTAGGATTAGAATCATAAGCACCAATACCAAAGTAGTTATAAGCACCGTAACGACCACTAGCAAAGTTTGAAGTTCCATATCCACTTTCTAAGAAAGCATGTGAGATAAGGTAAATTTCGTTAATATTGTATTTTTTACAACCGTCTGCAAAGGCTTGCCCTTGACCGGATAGTGTGCCTTTACCTTTTAATATTTGATTTAATTTACTAACCGGAATACCTTGATATTTACCTAAATTAAGCATTTGATAACGCATTTTACTGTTATTCCATATTTTTGCATTATTCATAGCTGCCGATGTAGCACTTCGACTAGCGTTGTACCAACCACTACCATAGTTGACTTGCGGCGCTCTAGCCATTTGAATATTAAGCGCATTGTTGTAGGTGTATTTACTATAAACGACTGTAACAGTAGGTTGTTTTTTCTTAACGCTAGTTGTCTTGCTTGTTGATGTGTTTGTGTCTTTAGGTTTATCGTTACTTGTTGATGTCGTTTCGTCATCTTTAGACACTTCCACTTTGATTTTGCGCTTGCTTACTTTATCAGAAGGAATGTCATTCAGTAATTTTTCTCTATTTTGATATAGATTGATTAATGCCTCTATTGTCTTATCTTCGACTTTTTTACTTGGCTGACCTTTAGTTACTGTGTTCCAAGCGCCATGTTCTAAAATAGTGCGCCAATATTCACTTTCAATTATGAACGATGATTGTTTCATTGGAATGTTATGAAACTTCATACGACCAATTAGATAAATCATTGCATGTATTTCGTTTAAAATGAAATCGTTTTTACTATCTGAGTAGTCGCCACAAACTTCAATAACTAGACAATCTGGTGCGCTTGGTACTTCGATTTGTTCATATCTTGGTTGCCAAATGTAATTTCTATCAATGTAGTAATGTGGCAACTCTGCATTTCGAATATATTTTCTTCTTGTTGTGTATAAATCAAGCACACTACACATTGTTCCAGCGTCACGTATCAACACTTTTTTTGGGGAACGACCTCTGTCTTTACCTTTTGCTATTCTGTGAGGAATAAATGCAGGGAAGTTTGTTTCTACATCATCTATTGTGAATTTAATTTCTTTTACATCTTTTAATATAGTTTTTACTTCTTTTGCTTCTTCAGTATCACTCGGTTTAGGCGTTGTGCCTGTGTTGTTATCTTTTGGTTTATCTGGCTCTGTTGGTTTTGGTTTTGGCTTTTTAGGTTCTGCCTTATAAGGTGGTCGGACAAAGTACCTAACGCCACCCGGACCATCAGAATAGCTGTGCTTAACCAATAATGCTCTACTACCATACGCAGCACTAACTGGACTCCAGTTTTGATCTACTGCTGTAAAATAAGTGGTAGTTGAAGGTCCTACAACAACGTTAGTATGCCCATATGTTCCACCTGTATATACTGCAATGTCACCTGGCTTAGGAACGAATTTAGAAGTATTTGCATATATTTTAAAACCTGCAGGGTATTGATTTCTATATGCCATCGCATTGGCATTACCCCACGTTCTAAAGCCCCAATAACGATTAAAGATGTAGTTAGGTAAGTCCCACAATTTTGTTACGATAACATTCGCTACTTGTTACCTTCTTCATATTTCTATGAATGTTCAGACTATATCATCAACCTATAAGGTTGCCCCCCGTTTCCACTCGCTTAAGTGTACGTCTTTCGACTAGTCGTTGCACGTTCCTATTGCTAGGCTTCGCTCATGATTGTCCTCGTCTTTACGTTAGGAGTTCCCATGAATTAGAGGAGTTTGCTATAACGATTGCTCGTTAAAGGTGCTAGAATTAACACTGATACCCATACATACCATCTACATTTACACCTTTACGGTTTCTTGCTAACCACTTAGCCCAAGCTGCAACTTGTGATGCAGTCGGCTTACCACTTGAAGGTAAAATCGCCATTTATCCACCTTCTTTTTTGTATAATAAAAAGCCGACACATAAGTGCCGACTTAAAAGAAATACTGTGCTAGTCCAAAGGCACCGACTATGATTGTTCCAGCAGTGCCTATGAGAGCCACAGTAATCTGTACACTATTCTTCTGTTTTTCTGAGATTGTACCTTCTAATTTCTCGATTTCATCTTCATGATTTTTGACGACAAACTTAATTTCTTTGATTGTGTCCCATTGTTTACTGTTAGTATCGTTTAATTGCTTTATCTGCTCATTTGTATCTTTTTGCACTTCAAAAGATTGTCTTTGATAAACATTACCCTCGACAATTTTTTCATTTAACTCGTTGATGTGTCTTAAATTTTCGTCATCACCATCTTTGATTTTTTCGAGAATATCTTCTCTTGAGATGCGCCATTCTTTATATGTGACGTATCTATCTTCTGTCATAGATATCAGCACCCCCGATAAAACCAACTGCAAAACAGACCGCTGATAAGATACTGAATTGAATTGTTGAAAGCCAATTAATAGCGTTGTATATACTTGCTGATGTCATAAAAAAATACAATACCGAACAAATAGTACCACCTATTAGTAGTAACCAATTGCAAGTATTGTTTGTTTTTTGTCTAGGCAAAAAGAATGATGAGACTCCTAAAATAATGCTAGCAATCATAATGATTATGCCCCAAGCCCAAATAGGCATTATATGATGTAGCGCAACATAAAAATCGCTATCACTTAAAACTGCATCTTGTTCTTTTGTAAAAAAGAAACCTCTTGAAAACGTAAAAGCACTCAATCCTAAAAGTAATATAAAATTTATCACTTCATTAAAGTTGTATTTCAATATTTAGCACCTTCTTTCATTTTACGTTGTCTCTGTACTATCTATTGAAGTGTCTACATCACTTTCTTCCGTGTAACTATCATTAGTACCAATCTCTACTTCGCTACCAATATTGAGCCAGTCAGTCCAGTTGTTACCGACTTGATCTAATTTTGAACGTAGGTAAATAGCATTTGTTTCGTTAGGTGAGTAAATAACTTTAGTGTAATTACTATAAGCTAAGATTTGCAACATACCCTCTGTGTCATTACCATCTGGCGTATGAAGTGGACCGACTGCATAAAAATATCCAGAAGTATCAACAAAGTCCATAGTCGATAAGTCTGGATTATTAATTTCATATACCTCTCCATTATCATCAAATAATGGCTTGTTTTGATTTAATTCATTAATTCTATCTGATACAGCTTGGTTAACTAATTCGTTAAAGTTATCTGGTAAACCAGCAGGTGCTATCTCACCTTTATCCGCTTTAGTATTTAATGCATCTGTAAAATCAGCAGTTGTTACATAACCAGTATGCATTGTTTCCACATCTGGTTTAGTAACTGCGCCAGATGTTTCATCACTTAAGTTTTGTCGAATTGTATCAGCTTCGTCACGCATATTTTGAATTGCTGAATTAATGTCTTTTTGTGCTGAATCAACTAATTTATTCGTTCTTATTTCGGTATCAGTCACAATCTTTTCTAAATCTTGTTTTTGCTGACTAATGAAAGAATCAAAGTTTACTTGAACACTTTCGACTTTATCAATACCTAACATAGCTGAAGTAATTCGTGTTTTAACTTCTTCAATAAGGTCGTCAATCTGACGAATATATCTTATTTTGACATCTGCACCAATTTTATTGATTAATGCATCTTTAACGTAGAACGTGAATTCATTCAATATAACTGTATCTGGTCGACCTATTGCCTTAACTCTTACTTGGCCTTTAACCCAAGTATCAGTCGCAGACTTCAGAAAATCCTTGTCGATAATAAATCGAATAATACCATTTAGAGGATCAACAAATTCAGTTGCTGCTAAAGTGATGCGAGACCCGTTTTCAGACTCTACATATAAGTCAATATCACTATTTAACTTACTAATTTGTAACGGGTATTTATCTTTCCTCAACTGAAACGTAAGCATAGCTGTATTGACATCTAAGTTATAAAAAACTATCTGTTCATTACTTAAAGGTTTTAAATAAGGTGTGTCGCTCGCTATCATTTTAGCATTTTTATAAATACCATCTTTATCCATTAAACCCATATCTTACCCTCCTATTTTTTAGTAATAATTTCATTACGCACATCATAAGCCGATTCATAGTTAGGATAGATTTGCTTGAATGTTTTTTCTTTTTGGTTACCGTATCCAGTTGATGTAAACGCTTGGAATGCATTGTGCGAACCTGTAGGAATAAATTTAATATTTTGAATAAGTTGCTTAATATGGCAAACACCTTCCGAACGTCTAACTTCAACAGGACACATGACTTCTGCTGTTCTATGAACGTCACTCGGTGTAATACTAGACATTTGAACAGGAGCAATCGCATTTATAGGTATTGTGTGAATACCTTTCGGAAGTTTATGTTCCGTTTTAAACAATTGACGTTCATCAGATTTTCCATTACCACTCCATGGATTATAGTTTTGTACTACCATTGGACTTACACCAAATGTTGTGTCTCTATCAACTTCCACTGTAATAGAACCATTCATTTCAACAATGCCATTTGCTGTAATATTAAAACGTTGTTGCGTCATTAGCATACGTTGATATTTGTTAGTGGCTTTTAAACTAAATGTTTGAATACCTTTATTGTTGTATCTGTCACTATATACAAACGTTTTAGCAAAAGCTTCGTTCGACGTTCTACCTTGCCCGCTTGTATTTGTATGCATTAATCGGATAATGATATTACCTAAGAAATTGACTGAACGCCACATTTCTTCTGCACCACGAGGTTTACCGGCACGCCCTTCATAAATTTCCGGTAAATATGACGTAATGTTTTTCTTAATACCTACCCAGTTAGAGAATGATGACAATGTACTAGATCCCCATGTAACAAAATCACCGTGATTACTCACATCTTGCATGAATTGAGTCATAATATTGTGGTCTTGATTAGAAAATCTTGGATAGAATAAACAATAATCTGATACTTGAGATACAATATTATGACAATCAACATGAGCAGTAATGTGGTTAAGTCCCTCAACCAATTTTTTCATGTTTTTAGACTCTTGTTCGCTGAATGGCGCTTTTCCTTTAAAGTTCTTACCAGTTGAATTTGTACCTTTTCCAGCTTTCCAGTTATAATCAAAGTTTCTGTTAAGGTCTACATTATTAACATTTTCTCGGTTATCATTGGCAAATCCATGTGGATTAATAATAGGTACACATACAATTCTTACATTTTTACGAATGTAAGCTAAATGTGGATCGGTATGCCACTTGTTTACAACCAAATCTAAGAAACGACTATTCGCATAAAACGCACTATATTCGTTACCGTGAATACAAGATGTTAATAATAGCGTTTTAGAATAATGTTGTGGCTCAAATGTATATGAGTAAACACTATATTCACCTGATTGGTCTTTACCAATATAAGTTTTACGACAATACTCGTTATCTACAAATTTATCGTAAAAGACTTTTAAATTTTCTACTGGCTCATTGTGTAATGGTGTTTCATTTTCACCACGCATAGCACCTTTAATGTAAGGTGGAGTCCATAGGTATGAACTATCAGCAGCAACATTCAATTCTTTATCTAGGTCAGTTCTAACTAAGTTAAAATCGTATTCTAATCTATCACCTAATGTTTTTGACACTTTACCATCCATACTTGCTCTAGCATCAATGATTTCTTGTTGATCATTAGCTAAAGTAGGAACTAAAAATGCTCTCATTCTAGCATCTAGCCAGTTTATAGAGTCTTTTACACTTCTTGTTGAGCCATCAGCAAATGTATGTTGGATTTGATGTGATTGATGCGCTTCATTATCAACAAAATTATGTCGATGCAATTGATCTTCCACGTATGTTACCATGTCACGAAAAGCTATGAAGTTAAGCTCTAGTTCTCTTACGTGTCTAGCGCTAAAAAGCGTATCAATTTCAGTGTATATCGTCTTACGCATTATCGCTGACCTCCTTAATTTTTAGATTTCCATTTTCGTCAATGTATAATTCTTTATCGCTTAAATCTATGACAGTACCGTCTACTTTTTTAGCAGTTAATTTCGATGACGCGTCGATAGAATCTAGTTTTTTCTTATCTTCTGGTGACATCAAACCAGCTTTATCAGTAGAAGCATTACCTTCGTTTCTCATCTCTATTGTTGTAGCTAAGACGCTTGATGTTTTGGCACTTGTTGAACGGTAATCTCTAACAAATGCGCCACCACCTAATCCACCAATAGTATTAGCTGCAACATTGATACGATTCATATACCTGTCATAACGTCTGTATTCACCTAATACTACCTCTTGTTTAACGATTTCGTTGTTTATATCTCGTTTTGTCTTAACTTCAACAATGCGTACTATTTCATTTAGTCCTAATACAGAATGGCGTATCTTTACCAAGTCGCCAACTCTAGGGTTGGCGTTTGGGTAATACTTTTTAAGTACAATAAAATCTAAACTGATCGAACGTTTGATTGAGTCATCTATAACCTTTTGTAACTTGCCCTTCATTAATTCTTCATCTTTAATACGACCATCTTTAATAGGTTCTGCTTCATATTTTCCAATGTCTTTCATATCCGGATGTTCAAATTTCATAATCAAACCAGCACCAGTAATACCCTGTTCATCTGTATAATCGCCATACCCAACACAATACGTTGCCATATCGCCAGTATCTTCTTCAACTTTGATATTATTTGCGTTGATTTCATCATCTATGATGTAATCGACTTCTTTTTGATTATAAGGTGTAAATACAAACGTGTATTTTTTAGTTTTTTTATCAAAATCAATGTAAAATTCTAAATCCCAGTGAGACATAGCTTTTTTGATAAGTTCTTCTACTGTTTCACCTTCGCCAGCGTTTTCAAATTCTGATGAAGGTAATTTATCTTCTGTCACTTTATACTCTAAATCAGTAGGACCAAAGGCTATATCTAAGAATTTCTTAGCAGTAAAACTACCATTAATAGGCGCATAGATTCTACGTCGTTTAATAGTATCTATCGGCTTATAACGACAAGAGACCGTCACACGTTGTTTAGTACCATGCGCTTGACGGTCAATTAAAAAAGCTAAGTATTCTTTTTCGTCGTCCGGTCCTTCTACTCTAGACACACTCCATCGCTTATCTATTGATCTTACTACTTCGTAATTATAAGCATCTTCAAGTAACTCAAACTGTAATACTGCTTCTGAACTGTTTTTGTCAGTCCAATTTGTAGTGGTATTGACAAACTTGCCACGACCACGCTTTGGACTTATTAATATTGGCAATTTGCAACACCTACTTATAATAAAATTTCATATCGAATTTAACCGATTTAACTTGTTGATTAAATTCAAACTCATTCCATCCATGACGGAACTTCGGCTGTGAACCAGATACTTCATAACTTAATGGCGTACCATTTTTGAATGTTTGCACACCATCATACTCAATCTTGTCACCTTTTTTCATTTTGACATTGCGAATCGTCATAACATCAGAATGCGTCATGGTAAAAGTAAAGTTTTCTGTATCTTCCCCTAAGATGATTGTTACTTTTTTATACATATTGAATTGGTCGTTATCTGCTGTGCCATGATAATAAATGGCGTTATTCCAAATATTAGTAAATGAGTAGATACGTGAACCATCTTGTTCGTCAAAAGGAATAAGCATATCATTCGACCATAACTCTTTATCTGGTCGTTTTTCTAAGTCAAGAGACGTACCAATACTTTCAGCGAATGGAATTTCAGTTGTTTCAAATACTAAATCGAAACTAATTTTCTTGCCATTTTCATCTGGCACGATAACATCAGCATTTTTAACTTTATAACGTTTACCATTTACATAATAATTGTCGTTAAATTCTTCGTGATCTAACACAAGATTGTTATACTCGCTTATTTCTTGATAATCATTTTCTAATGGCTCAATAAAACGATAATTTAAAGGGACTGTTCTTCTTAACTCTCTTATCCACACTTCTTCAGTGGAATTAGTTAAGTTGTAGAACTCGTCCCTTAATCTTGCGTTATCATTTAATTTTGTAGAATTTACATGACACTTAACGTTTATCTTACGTTTGCGATACTGACTACTTAAAAGAATACGACCACTTGTATTTTCTTTTGTTTCGTAGTTATCTTCAATTTCCATACTTTCGATAATTAGATCATCGACGACAAAACCGAAGTCGCCCAATGTATACTTTTCTCCATTTTGTTTTTTGATTTCTAAATCCATTGAACGACCTCCTTAGAATGTGAATATTGCATCACGATTTGCATTTTGTTCGTTGACAATCGTTGCTAACGCTTCATTGTTAACGTCCATTTCAATACGAACTACACGTTGTGATGGATTTGTCTTGATATTGTGTGTATGTTGCACTTGAGCGTTCATATTAGCGTTTACTTTCTTCATGTTGGCAGTTATGTCTGGAATGGCTAAATTACTATTAAACGCGTCTGTAATACTATTAGCCATGCTACCCATGCCACTGATAACATTTTTACCTTCTTTATTAATTCCGATGCCTAAACCTTCCATAGTCCATACACCGTATTGTTTGAATAATTTTGAAGGTGAACCGATGTGTAAGGCGCTTTTAGCAGCATTAACCGCACCCATTACTACATTTTTTGCAGCAGATGCAACTTGTCCTGCCATTGCTTTAATACCATTAATAAGTCCCATGATTAAATCACGACCAACAGAAACCATATGACTTATAAAGCTACGAGCAGCATTTACAGCATTAGATACGCCATTTCTTACAGAACTAACAACATTTGACATACCACTTATTACTGCGCTTACAATTCCGGACATTGCAGAACCAACTGCGCTAAGCATGTTAGAAAAGCCACTTGATACAAAACTAACTGCTCTTGATACCGCGTTAGTAATAAAACTAACGATTGATGACCAAATGCTTGAAATAAAGCTAGAAATGGCACTCATGATTGATGAAGTGATACTCATTAGCGACGACCAACCACTTGATACGAACGAAATGATGCTTGATACAATCGAAGTGATAATACTAACAATAGCTGACCAAATAGCGCTTATGAATGCAGAAATTGCAGACATGATTGCGCTTGTTACTGATAAAAGTAAACTCCAACCAGCTTGAACGAAACTTACTATACTTTGAACCACTGTTGTAATTACAGTAACTAATGTAGTCCAAATTGTTTGTGCAACTGTAACAAGCAACGTCCAGAAAGTTTGAGCAACTGTAACAATGGTTTGCCATATAGTTGATAAGAACACACCTAGCGTTTGAACTACTGTAACGATTGTAGTAACAATCATTTGCCAAATTGTGGAAGCCACTGTGACCAAAGTCGTCCAGATTGTTTGTGCAGTTGTAACAATAGAAGTCCATAAATTCATTAGGAATACACCTAATTGAACGACAACTGTTAATACTGCGTTAACGATTGCTTGCCAAATTTGACTAGCCAGACTAATTAATGGTTCAAATATTTGAGAAAAGCCATTCACAATATTTTGCCATGTTTGTTGTAAATAATCTCCTAAAATTTGCCAAATATTTTTAGCCATATCTACAATGGCTTGCCAAATATCTGCGCCGACTTTTGATATAGTTTCCCATGCACCAGACCAATCACCAGCTAAGATTTGAAGTAACGCAGTAATCGTGCCAAGAATGACTTCCATAGCTATTTTTACTATCGCTTTAATAACTTCCCACGCTACTTTAATAACATTAACCATTGTGTTAAATGCTTGAGATACCATAGGTGTTAATAATTTAACTGCTGTTTCGACTACTTTAACAATAATATCCCATGTATTTTTAAAAATTGGTACCAATGGCGCTAATATTGATTGTGCTTCATTCCATAAATCTTGTAAGAACCCGATAACTGCATGAATAGCATCTCCAACTGCACTAGAAATAGCGTTCCATGCGTCTGTAACTGCATCTCTAACTACTTCAGATGAGTTCCACAAAGCAACGAATACAGCAATTACTGCTACAACCGCTGCTATTACTATACCTACCGGACCAGATAACGCTGCAAGTACACCGCCTAAACCTTCTATAACGCCCATAACGATACTAACTATTCCACTTAAACCACCAAATGTTGAAATAAGAGGAATTATTACTTGATTTACGAATATGAACGCTGGTGCTAACGCCATTAAAATACCTGCTAATGTTGCTACAATTCCCATAATCATACCAATAATAGGATGAGCTTCTGTTAGCTTTCCTATAAATTCAGTTATAGCTAACGCCACATCTAAAACTACTGATGCTAATGGAGCCATAGCTACACCAATATTAATAAGAATATTAATGATATTACCTATTAATTGAATAAGTTTAGGTCCATTCTCTTGGACGTATTCAATAAACTTCTTGAATCCATCACTTTCGGCAATTGTCGCACTCCATTGTTCGAATTGTTTAGCCATATCTGCTAATCCTTGTAATACAAGATGAGTGTTAGGAGCAAATGCTTTCATTAAGTTGAAGATACCTTTAAATGTTGAACCGAATATCTGACCTATTAATGGCAAATTCTGTTTAGTATATTCGATGAATGACTTAATTGCGTTTTGTCCTTCAACTGACTGCGCCCACTCATTAAATGCTTGCCCCATTTTCTTAAAGCCTTGTGATACCCATTCGGCTAATGGAGCAATTTGTGTAAGTACACTAACTAAACCACTACCAAATGAGCCGGCAGCATCTAACATATTGTTAAATATTCTTACGCCAGTTGTACCCATCATCTCGAAGAACTTCTGTGCTACTTGTGAGTTTTTAGCCCAATTAAGCATTTTAGCACTTGCTTGTTCCATTCCTTTAGATACACCGTTGATAAAAGGTGTAAGTCCAGCTAACGCAACTTTAGCAGTATCAATCGCATTTGCTAATGTATTAAATATCTGTGCTTGGTTTTGTTTGATAAGATCTGCCCATGCACCTTTTAAACTTTCTAATGAAGCCTCGTAACGTTCAGTTTCTCTAGTTGCTTCTAATGTACCGTCTGATAACATTTTTAAAGCACTGATGCCCATAGCACCAAATGCTACTACACCAGCACCTGCTACACCAAATGCGCCAGCTACACCTAAAGCACCACCAGCAACTACGCCTAATGCGTTCAATACTGCCATTAATGCTGGTACGACGCTTGCTATTGCTGGAACAAGTAACGAAATGTTAGCAAGCAACGAACCTTTAATCATGTTACCGAAGACAGTTCCGAATGATCTGATATCGTTTGCTAAGCTATCTAATGAATTACTATAATCTTCTAAACCTTTGTGTAGTTGTTTGAAGAAAGCTATTGCTGGATTACCGTCAACATCAAGCCGAGTACGATGTCGGTTAGGGATAGAACGTAGCATAGCTTTGAACATCTGTATTCTGGAGGTTGCGCCCTTCATATCTACATCAATAGTAGCTTTAGCACGTTGTCTAGCGAAGTCGTTCAATTCGTGTTTAGCACGTTTTATTGCTTCTCTTGCTCTAGTAGCATCTGCTGTTAATTCAGCATCGTAGTTTTTATTAGTAATTGCAGATAAATTAGTTCGTAAAATATCAAGACGTTTCATTGCTTTTGAAATATCCGCCGAAATATCAATATCAGAGTCTTTGTTATCTACATTATCAATGTAACGTTCTAGTGCTTCTATATTGGTTCTAGCACGTTTTATATCCGCTGTTAATTCTGCATCTGCATGTAAATGGTCGAAACTGTTCACTATACCTTTAGCAGTATTCACTTGTTCTTGTACTTTACTAAAATCTACATCTAGTTCTGCATCTGCGTGAGTATTATCGAAACTTTTAACACTTTCTTTCGCTGCTTTAACTGCTTTCATTACACCAGATGAGTCGCCATCTAATTTAGTATCTTTGATTGACTCTTGTGTTTTCTTGAAGTTTTGAGCCACTTTCTTAGCGGATTGAATAGCACTTTTAAACTTACGTGTATTCGCCTCGATTTGCGCTTTAATACTATAATTTGCTTCTGCCACGTTATCACTCCTTTCTTAAAGAATTGTTGTGATTTGCAATCATTTTGAGCAAATCAGATGGTGCGTTAACTTCTTGCTTAGAGTCTGAACCATATTTAATGGCTTCACCTTTATTTAAGCGCTTGATATTTTCTTCGTAATCTATGATGTCATTTGCACTTTTGAATACGTACTCAACTTCGCCTTTTTTACCACCACGTTTTTTACGTTCAGCTTGTGCATCACGTATAGCAAAGGCAAGTTTGTACATTTCCATATCTTTATCGAGTTGCTCATATTCATAAGCCCACATACGATAGTTAAATTCAGTCAAAGTCATCATTTCTATGCGTTTCAAGTCATATATCTTGAGTTTACTCATACATAGCACGATAATCTTTTCGTATGTTAAAGGCTCGTTTTCTATTTCTTCTTGTTGTCTTTCTTCGCTGTTTTGAATCTGTCTGGCACTAGGCTTTGGGTTGAAGGTCTCTTTCCCAGTGTCTCCACTAATTCTTCGGCAAATTCTACTAAACCTTGATTTTCAGCAATATCATCTAGAACATCTAAAACATCGTTTTCAGTAGGATGTTTTTTATGATGTGATGTCATAGCGATAATGTATTCACCTAAAGTAATTGGATTTCCTTGTAATACAAAAGGAATTGTAGACTGTAAGCCCATTCCAAATTTCATTTGTTCTGCTTCAACACCTAATTTTCTATCAATAGCATTTAATGCTTTAAATCCAAATGATAATTCTAATTTTCTACCGTTGTAAGTAATTTCCATAATTTAAATACCTCACTTATTTTTTATTTGCGCAAATAAAAAAGAGGGGATATTTCCCCTCATGTTTATACAGTTTCAACTTCTGTTGGTTGTGGAATACTTTCAGCCAAACCGTCGTCTGCTGGATCAGATGCAACAGTATCGTGGAAGCCATAAGCAGCTTTGTCTGCTTCGATTGCTTGCGGTAATGTAGCATAACCACGTTGTTTTTTAAGATAAACACCAAACTCTGTTTCAAATTCAGCAATACCGTCTGCTTCATTAGTGCGAGTGATACTATTCCAGTAACCTTGTCTATATTCAGCTTTGTACTTACCTTCGCTATTTTGAACACGCTTATTGATTACCCATAATTCATATGGCGTATCATCTTCTGTTGCGTCTTCGATTTCATCGCATAACGTGTCTTTTTGGTCCATGTAGCAATTGATTGTTACAGTAGACTCTAATGTACCACCAGAGTTAACAGAGCCATCAAATGTAGCTTCTGTATCTCTATCTTTTTCAGTTTCACGTTCTAACTCAGTCACTAACATTACTTTGTTAGCATCTTTTCTATCGCCTAATTTACGAATTAAAACTAATTCATCAGTACCCTGTTTTGTTGGCATAAGTTGAATACCTCCTAAATTTTTGTATTAAAAAAGCAAGCCTATTTAATGGCTTGCGTACTCTACACTTATAGTTGTATGTGACAACGTTTGATTAGTTTCTTGTTCTGTACTTTCATTCACACTAACTTGTGGGAGTGTCAATGTATATCCGTCTAGTTGTATCTCATCTAGCAGAATTGACTGAACCTGCATATAAAGTTCATCATTCTTACCTTTATCGTCATCTTTACACCAGATATGGATAGTTGCAGTAGGACTGCCACCGTAACTGTCAAAAGTTAAACGATTGATATCGTCTTTAATATCTTGAATAGCGATGAATGGATAAGGTAATTCTTGGTTAAGTTCGCTTGTGCGAATGATAGGCACGCCAAGTTCTTCAAACCTTGTATAAAGATAATTGAACAATTGTAAATTCACTGATTGACGCATCGCATACCTCCTAACCGTTAATTAATCTTTCGAGGTCTGCTCTGACTTTTTTAGTGAACTCTTGGTAGACTGGGAACATAAATGTTTCTGGTTCCATGTATCTGGTTCCATATTCAAGGAACCCACTATAACCTGCTTTTGAAGTGATACCATACTTGAGATGCCCTTCTTTAGCATCTTCAACCATTCTAGCTAAGTTACCAGTCCAATAACCTTTGTTCATTACTTCTTTAGCACTTTTAACTGTATCTGCACTAAATTCAATCGCATTGTTTTGCAGCACTTCATCTACATCATCATCAATATCATCGTACATTCTGTCAAAATCTCTGATTAAATCGTCGAAATCTCCACCACTCTTAAAACGCATTACTTAACCTCCTCAACGTAGAACACTGTATCGTGTTCATAGTCAATTCGTTTTGTAATCTGATACTTAACATCATTGATATAAGCGTGTGTCACAGTAGGATGAAAACGACCGTTTAAACGTATAACATTAATGTCTTTGTTGATGTCTCCGTATTGCACCACTGTTTTTTGTGGACTTAATGGACTGATATTACACGGTATTGCATCGTAGCGCTTTTCGTATGTTTCAGTTTTGCTTGTTTTAGGGTTATACTTTTCTTTCGTTTCTTTAGCAAACACGACTCTCTTGTTATATCTCAATAGAAAATACCTGTCCCACGTTTACCTGTTGTTCGTGGCGTATATTGATCTATTACGTCCATATATTCGTCAAAGTCGTTTGCTTGAAACGTATTAGAACGCCCATCTACGCTTTCCTGCGTCATACCTTCTGCGCCAACACGATTAAAGCGCTTGACTGCTACTTCTTCGACGATGTATTCCAATCTATCTGGAACTTCTTCGATACCGATAGGAAGTAAGCTAATCAAACGCTTTTCAGTGTTATCTATTATTCTTTTTAAAAGTTCATCTTGAACATTATCGTTAATAGAAAGTAATAGCTTAACATTCTCTAATGTAGCCATACTATCCCTCCAATGTGTCTAAGATGTCTGCTTTTGTATCTTTTTCAGATACTTCAATACCATGTTTATCTGCAATTTCAATTAATTCTGCTTTTGTATTCTTACTATCCATAACTAACTTAATATATTGTTTATTATATTTGTTATCAGCATGTAGCAATTGAGTAATACGTTCATCTGTGATGTCAGTAGGGTAAATATCGCCCACTTCATATGGTTTGTTATCTTCTGCATCAACAAACGGTCGCACTACTTCGTATGAATAAGCCATGTGTCAGACCTCCTTAGATTAATTAGACAGTTTCAGGTTCTGGTGTACTTATTTCAGGGTTAGTAGTTGCACCTTCAGTTAATTTAGCAAATGCATTATCGTCTGCGATGTGGAATGCAACGTCCATAGTCACACGTAAAGCGATTAATTCTTGTTCGAATAAGTTTACTGGACTACCATCTTCATTTTGCACAGTAGACAACTGACCATCTTCTGAAATTTTGTAAGACATGTTGTAAGGAATACCGTAGAACATCTTATTAAAGTCCCCAGCGTATAAATCACCTTTTTTAATTTCATCAGATTTTAAGTCAACTACTGGAAGTCCGTCCAATGTATTAGAAGAACGATCATAATAACTTTCATTAGTATTTTCGTCACGTACACCACGTAAAGCTGTGCGGTTTTGTGTTTTAGATAAGAAAGCATTAGCTTCTACATCATGTTCTAATAACTCATCTTCTAACGCTAATACATTTTCTAAAGTAATAGGACCATTCACAACATTACCTGAAGTTGTTACTGATTGTTCTACTGATTGAGCAAATGGGTTGTCAACGTTTAATAAGCCAGCTTCATCAAATTTCTTATAAAATTGCTCAGCGATTTGCGGTTTCATTGCTTCGAAGAATTGTGAGTAAGTATAATTTAAGAACTCACGAGATGCTACGACAATTACACCTAATTTATGAGAACGCATTTTAGCACTTACTAAGCTAGGTTTAGTAGTTCTAATTTTTTGACCTTCACCAACCCAGTAAGCGCCTGGTTTATCTGCCCAATAAGTAAATTCTTTTTCAGATTTACCGCCCATATCTTCATATTTACCTAATTGCATAATCTTCGAGTTTTGTAAAATATCTAAAAGGATAGGTTGATTAAAGTCGTTTAATAATTCGCCTTCCTTATGTTCATGCATCATTACATGATCTGGGTTAAATACTTGTGGTTTTACATCTGCCATAGGTTGATACCTCCGTTATTTTATAATTCTATTTTCATTAGCAAGTTCTTGAATCGACTTTCCGCTTGTTTGACGACCGCCAAAACTACTACTTTGATTGCTCGGTGTAGATTGTCGAGTAACTTCTTTCACTTGCTCTTGTACTGCATTGTCAAAATCAACTTTGATTTCTTTCACAACTTCATTAATCTTTTCTACATCTTCTAAATGAATAAGTGACGTTGCGAATGAAGTAGGTAAACCTTTATCTTTAAGATCACTCTCAACATCAGATTTAAGTTCACGTAGTTTAAACTCTTTTTCCTTTTCAGCTAACGCTTGCTCACGTTCTTCAATTTCTTTGTCACGCTTTTCTTTTTCGGTTAGTTTTGCGTAGCTTTCACCCTTTTTTCTAGCTTCTTCACGAGCTTGTTCTAATTCTTGCTGGTGCTTACGCTCACGTTTCTTCAATGCGCTGTCTACTGCTTTACTGATAGCCGAATCTACTTCATTCTTTGTGTAAGTTTCTTGCTTCTTATCGTCATCGTTTACTGACTTTTTATCGTCATCTTCGTTAGTGTTTTGAGAATCGCCTTCGTCTTCTGCAAAAAACTGTAAATTTAATTTGTATAAGTCATCTTTAATCATTTTTTATCCTCCTCATAAACGTTAAGCACTCGAATTTACCGCATAAAAAAAGCGCCCCAATCAGTCAATTAAGCCCGATTAGTGCGCTAGATTTATTTTGATAGGGAAACAAGTTTCTTAACCCTTATAATTAGTTATTAGTATGTTTATGAGCAGTTTAATGACTTACTTAGGTCAAGTAGCTAACGTATGCTACCAACGAGATAATTGGATCACCATTTTCACGTTACGACTTCTCATGAGTACCACCTCAAATAAAGTTTTTAGCTTCAAATGATTTCTTTTTATCTTGCTTAGGTTTCGCTTGTGCTTGGTTACTAGGGTTTGTATCATTCAGACGCTTCAGTTCTACATGAATGTGTTCTAAAGCATTGGCGATACGATTAAGCGCATCTGTCATTTAACCACACCTCCAAAATACTTACCTTTACGTTCTTCGAAGAATTTATCACGCCTATTTTCATCAACGTGCGGAACGACCGCACTACGACAAAATGGGTGCATAGGTGGAGCATTTACGCCTGGCACCATGTCTTTTACTTTAAATGTTTTATCATTCAAACTTCTACATGTTTTCGTAGTCTTACTATCCATTTTTGCTACAAATTGATATTCAGCATCTGCACCGTGTTCTTCTAACATATGACGTTTAGACGCTAACGTTTGTACTCTTGCAGTTTCAGTAAGTAACAAGCGTTTCATGTTGTAAGTTGTTGCCCCAGTATCTTTGCGTAAATCTTTCACAAACTCATAAGGATGTCTGCCACGTAGTAATACATGACGTGTAGTCTTTTGTACGTGTCGCCTTACCACGTCCATATCTGACCAAAGTCTTGTACTCCACTTATGCCCTTCAAACGGCGTGAATACGATTGTTTTAACATCATTGATAGATACTTGGAGCGTTTCTCCTAAGATACCTGCTTGTTGCTCTAATGCACGATAATAAGCACTTTCCATGTAGTTATACATAGATTGTTCTATCTGAGCATATGCGTAAGTTACAATAAGTCCTAATTGCGCTTGTAGTAACTTCTCACGACTTACATACATCTTAGTGTTGTAGGCTCTTAATTCTGCATTAGCCTTCTCACTAAAATCTTTATTCTCAACATATTGTTTCGCTTTCTGTTGGAACATTTGAACATCTACTGCATCAATTTTCTTCTTAGCCTCAATAAATGAAATACCTTCATTAATCGCATACCTTGTATAAAAACGATTGATCTCATTTTCAATATCTTCATTCATCTCATCGACAATACGTTGTATCTCTTGAGCAATTTCATAATCTGATTTACTTTCTTCATCAATGATTTCCTTTGCTCTATCTTCCCAGTAGGACATAGACTATCACTCCTCAATATCGTTTTGGTTGTCTATACCCTGTCTGTTATACATACGTTCATCTGATTTTTGAAGTTGTTCATCTTCTTCATTTTCGATACGTTCTATTTCTTGTTGAGGGTTATCTATAAATGATACTAGCGACATTAAGGTTTGATTACTTAGTTCTCCACCAGCTTGTAAGTACATATCCATTTCATCTTTAATCGACTTAGGAATGTTACGAGTGAATGTAAATGTAAGGTCACGAATAGCATCACTATTTAACTCACGATTGATACTCATAATTTGACCGATTAATTTGTAACGCCTACGTAAACCTTTTCGGAATAAACCTTCTTTAATTGCAGTACGTTGTTCTAATCCGAATAATTTATATTTCATAGCTTCACCTGATTGATTGCCTGAGAAGTTCTCATCGGTCATATCTGGTGTGTTAGTAAACATGTGAATATTACGACTAATTCTATCTTTATACGACTCAACGCCACTCACATCATATTCCTTATAGATATATCTAGCATCTACATTACCCTCAGTCGTTCTCTCATCCATATTTGTGTATTCAGGTGGGACTAAGTGGAATACATTCGCATCTTTTTGTAACTGTGCTGTATTGCTATCTAATTCCATATTACCGATAACAAGTAACATCGCATCGTTTAAATCGCTCATGTAGTTAGCTGTATCTGATTGTGCATTGTCGTATAAGTCAATGAGTGGAATAACTTTCTCAAAGTCTCCACGACGCTTTTCATTATTGCTAAACTCTGTGATTGTCACTTTGCCGAATGAATGAGCTTCTGCTGGTTTACGTTCTTCTAATTTTAAATTAGTAGATTTATTTGCAATAAAGAAGTGTGTAGCAAACGGTGTAATGATATCCACATTATAGATATCAGTATCTTCATATTCTCTTGTTGCTGTTTGCCAATATCTCACTGCAATTAAGCTATTTTGTTCAATCGTATTATCGTAAATCACAAATGTATGACGCGGATCAGATTTATACAATCTCACTTCATCATCTTGATTACGGATAATGTACTCATAAGCACGACCAAAGATGGATAAGTCCAAACCGATTGAACGGTTGTGTGTATCAATGTCATTTAGCTTATGTAGTCCATTGATTGTTTCTTGTGTGTGTTCATCTTCTGACTGAACTTGTATCGCATGACCGAAACAATAACCATTAATAAAGTCTGCGATGTATGATGCAAAATCATGTGCTGCACGATTATCTGCTAAGTGTTTTTCTCTACGTCTACGATTGCGCATGATGTTAAAATTAAGTCCCTGATAGTAGTCGTCTAACATTTGCAATCGCGGGGCTTGCGCCTCTAAATGATGCTCGATACATTCACTAATAAAATCATAGTCATCTAATATATCACTCAACGTACCATCATAACGATATGTTTCTACTGCGTCACGTCTGTATATCTTATCTCGATGTTGACGATATTCAGCATCTCTTTCAAATTCATTTACTTTTAACAAGCGTTATCCCTCCTTATAACCCCATTGATTTGATTGTGCTAATGTTCTTCCTAACGTTTGCTTTCGTTTGTTTATGAGGTAAGTGGAAACGTTCTAGGCTATATCTAAGTGCATCGAGCAAATGGTTGTTAGCGTCAATTGGTTTATTGAGCCAATTCCCTTCTTTATCTTGTTCAAATGTGTAAGTATTCAGTTCTTCAATCGTATTTACACAAGTGGGATGAACATATATCTTAAAACCTTGTATAAATTGAACGCCCTGCATGATTGAGCCTTGTCCTTTGATTGACGGTTTAATGTTAGGAATACCTTTACGCTTAATCTCTGCAATTAAACGTTTCTCAGCACTATCTGCAACAATAAGCGCATCTTTATACCCTTTATCTACATACATTTGATATATCTCATCAGTGAGCATACCTTTTTCATAGTGTTCGTCGTATATCCATAATTCTTTGTTTTTGATGTCTACAACGGTACTAACCAATGTAGTTGGATCGTGAGTAAATCCGAAGTCACTACCATGCGCTTTTTCTTGTGTCCGTTTGAATACTTTCAACCAGTCGAACTCTTTCACTTCGAAATTGTCAAATACAAGTCCTTCAGCTACGCCCCATTCACCATCACACACAATTCTTGCACGTCTAGGATTTGTTCTGTATAAGTCCTCATAACGTGCAATATCGACATCATCAAGCCATTCATTCACTCGATAGGTCGTTGTATAGGAAAAAGTATTGTTTAGCTTAGTATCTTCATCAAAGAATGTAGATTTAAGCCAGTGGCGCTCACTCCAAGGGTTGAATGTAATTGTAATCTGTTTAAAGAAATCTGGACTATCGACGCTACCACGAATACTTTCTACAAGTGTTGCGAATTTATCGTAAGTTTCAACTTGATACGCTTCTTCTATCCAACACCAACACAATATTCATTTATCAACTGTAATTGATGTGATTTTCAAAGGATCATCAAGTCCTCTGAACAATATTTTTTGGCCAGTCGGTTTGTAAGTAATCTCTGGTAAACTATCGTTAAACTTAAATAAGTGGGTTACACCTAACTGGTTTGTAGCCCACTTCAAGTCTGTATATGTTGATTGTTTGTTTGTATTGCTAAAACGTCTAACTACAAGCAAGTTAGCCCATTCATATTCCATTAGTCTGTATATAAAGTTGAGTGCAGTTGTCTTTGATTTCTTGCTACCACGACTACCTTTTACTACTCTATAAAAGTTTTTGTTGTGCCAGAACTCGTTGTACCCGCCACCGATTGTTTTAGCGATACTTACTTTACTATCAGTCATCGGCTGGCACATCGTTTATGAAAGTTGGAGTAATTACTTCTGCCTCAACTTTGTCAGTAGGTTTATGTCCTGTTCTGTCTAAGATGTCACTTGCTGCGTTGTATCTAACTAACTCGCTTTTTGCAGTTAATAAATCTTCCATCGTCTTAATCGCCTTACCAGTCAGTCCTTTTAGTAGATTACGTTCAGCATTAAGTAACTCTTCTTGAAATTCTGGTTTCTTTTTCCATGCTATTATAGATTGAACAGACACCTTTAACTCTTCAGCGATTTGCTTTTGATTTAAGTTACCCTCCACCATTAATGCGATTGCTTTCAATTGTTTTGAGTTCATTCCCCAAATCACCTCCAATTTAAAGAAAATTAAAGCGTTTATACACTCATATCACACGTTTTAAATGTCATATCAGCATACAAAAAACCTACCTGAGTGTTCTCTCAGATAGGCCTCAATATTTGAAAGGCTTAGGAAGACTTTCCCACGTAACTAAATAGAAAGGAGTATGTTATGACTATTTCCGTAGCCACAATATCATTATATAGGTTAAGTTGACGTTATTTTTCCAGAACTTTTCCAAACTTAATGAATAATCCCTAACTCATCAGCTAAACGAGTTAATAAATCTTTTCTTAAATCATACGCAGTCGACTTACTAATGCATATCTCTTGTGCTACACCTGTAAGATTTAACGTTCTAGGTTTTTTGAAGTAATATAGTTCCATTAACTTTTGAACTTCCGGCGTACTGGAATGATATACTACTTCAATAGCAGATTTCATTCTTGCCAATTGTGATAAACGTCTATCATTTACTACTCTTGTCGCTTTTATCTCTGTAACGCTTATATTACTGTGTACGTGTTCTCCACCGATATTTGTATCAGTTGGGTGCCATGGGTTGAGTACTTCCTCACGTACACGCGCAATATCCTTATCAATATACTTGTAATTGCTTAATTCGCTTTCTAAATAAATCTGTGTAGAGCGTCTTAATGTCACAATTCATTCCTCCATTTTGCTTTTAACTATTATCCAAATGAGATAGGCAATCGGTATTAATACTATCCAACCTGTCATCGTTTTACTCCATTCAAATCTGTCTGATCACTCTCTCTAGCATAATCACTAGGCACTTCCACATCATCTTCACTCTGCAACTTAACTATTAGTTCGTTAGTTAGATATTTGCTTAATTCGTACAAAGCAATAATGAACCATATTTTTAGTATGCGTTTAATCATTCCGTTCACTCCTCAACTCTAGGTCTATCTCTATGAATTGCATTCATGTTCACTCGAATAGTTTGTAATGCATAATACTCTGCTTCTAACTGTTTGATATAGTTTTTATTAGCATTATCAAACTTTGCATGACTTAACTTTTCACTAATATATGCTGTTGATATAGCGACACGTTCATGTAGTTTTTCAAATTCCTGTTTGTAATAATCTTTCATACTACTTACCTCCAAATAAAGATTTCAAAGTTTTATCTTCTGGTACTTTATATGAGCTGACTTTGGAATTATCAGTATAATAAGAATTCACTTTCTTTTTAGCCTCTTCCTTACTCTCTGCCTCCACAATAGAGAGAGTTTCATTACTACGTGGTTTCTCAACATCTGTGTGAATGCGTCCTGTACTGTCTTTGAATTGGCGTATTAGGTATTGTGTCATTTTGTTTAAAATCTCCTTTACACGTTCTAGAATATCCTTATCCTTCGAGGTCTGATTGCTTAATGAATGTTCCATTGATAGTTTTTCCTTTTCTCCCTTTGATTTCGTCATATGCATACTGCAAACACTCCTGTAACGTCATATCATGTTGTTGTGCCAATATGATTAATGTAACGACTGTATCGCCTATCCCATCTTTTAATGCATCCATTTGGCCACGAGATAATGCTGATGCAACTTCGCCTGCTTCTTCGTAGAATTTAAGTGCTTGTCTATCTGAATTACCATTGTGTAAATCTTTATCAATACTCCATTGTTGTACTTGTTCTACTAATCGATCTAATGTGTTAGTCATTTGTTTGTCCTCCTCGATAAATTCAACTTGATATAATTCCACTTTTATTAATTTGTTATCGTATTCAACAACTGCATAAGGCTCATCTCTAAATTCGCACAAAACGTCATACTTTCGATTAGAAAACACACCGTGAAATTTATCTCTACTAATTTCATAAATACGTTTAGTTTCGATTGTCATCACTACCACGCTCCAATTTTTGATATTTCAGAACTTCTATTTTTATTCTTGCAACCAACTCATATGAATTAGCACTTTCATCAACAGCATTGACAATCTCATCAAACGCCTCTGCCTTCCTTTTCACTTCTTCCATATCATTGATGAGTTCATTGCATGCGTTTGTACATTTACAACATTCGTTAAACCAGTATTCTGACTGCAATTGATAGTATTCTTTAGTGTTCGGTTCTATGCTATTTCCCATTCCTTACACACTCCCTATTCCTTTTAATATCGTTCTCACTTACCAACATCGTCACTCTACTTCCTGCTACCTTTACCACAAAGCCGTTGATACCTAATTCACTTAATTCATGTTGTATTTGTGTAGGTGTTTTGGCATTAGTTTTATATTTGTACCGTTGATGTACTGTGTTATCGAGTTGCATTGTTCAGTACTTCCATAAATCTATCTGCGTACTCTTTCAACTTGCTTTGGTCTTGAACATCATTTTCTTTACGACCTGTTCTAAGTGCATATCTCATTTGAGTAAACTTCATAGCACCTCTAAATTCTTCGTCAGTGAATTGTTGACGACAAAACTCTATTAAGTCGATACCGTCTTCACTGTGGTAATGTTCTGGCTTGTGTACCATATCAACTTTACGTGTGAATGGCTCGTTTACTCTGATAAAATCATCATTATCAGTAAGCGTAAATTTATAACCGCCTGCATTCTCTACCTCTGCATACCAAACTGTTTTCAAACCTTTTTCTATTGCATACACACGATTGACTATGGCCGTTTGCATAGCAGTAATACCTTTAAATGCTGTTTGGAACTGAACAATATTATCTACTTTCAAATCAATTATTCTTACATTTTCCATTCCGCTACCCCCTTACCTTTGGAAATATGTCATTCTCCGATAAGTATCTAAACCACTTACTACTCACTCTGTGCTTAGCGACTAATTCTTCTGAACGTCTTGCTCTTGCGATACGTTGCTCACGTCGTTTACGTTTCAATGCTCTTTCGTGTGCTGCTCTAATATACATAAGCTGACGATATTCTCTTTCTGATAATCTGCCGTACTGCTCTTTATTGCTTAATCGTTGTTCTTCTTTTACTAATTCATCATTATTAATCACGATACTCATATACTCCTTTTCCGTATAATAATTCTGGTCCACGTAAGCCTTCTTTGTATCTTTTACGGACTGTACTATCCGATACATCAAAATATTTATATACATCACATAATCTGTAACGTTTACCGTTTAAATTCACTTTTATCATGGTGTCACTTCCAATCTGCGTAACTGACACTAACGTCAGTAATGTTTTTGATATTATCGAGTAAATTGTCAGGATCATTCTTATATCTATTAGAGTAATGTTCGATATAGTTTTCTCTATCTGCACGCTTGTTTATCCAAATAGGCTGTTCTACTTCCACAGTCAAATCGAATGTGAGTTTTAGTGTTTCTTCCTGCATTGGTTATTCTCCTTCCACAATGTTGATTGCATCTTCTACACTTCTCGCTACGCCATATAAAATGTTTTGCGTTTCTGCAAAATCTTTAAATTTCTTTTGTTCAGGTCTTAATCGTCCACTTTCAGTTTTTACTTCGATTGCTATAAACTTTCCATCCGATTTACGATAACCGAATGTATCAGGAAACCCTTTCGGCAACAACTTAATAACGCGATTGTCTTTGGTTACGACCTTACCTGCGTTTGCTCTCCACAATCTGTGACCGCGTTTATTTATTTCTAAGATGATATCGTTTTGTATTTGTTGTTCAGTCATAAACTTTTACACCTAGAAAGTGACTATCATCATAGCCGGAAAAGTCTATTTCACCATCACTCGTCATATCCATTAGTTCTACATATCGGTGACCCTCATTATTTTCAACCAATGCTAAACATACGACTGGGCATTCGAATATATTTCCATCACCGCTATCGTATTGCGCTGCCACATTTTTATTAGTATTCAATATTTGTATTATTTTATTATTCATTCAATTACCTCCTAAAATTTGTGGAAGGTTTGCGGAACTTTGTGGAATTTTATTTTTTGAAGTTCCACACTTTAAACCCTTGTGTGCCAATGAATTAGATAAATCTGTGGAACGTGTGGAGGGTATTTCTTATAAACTGTCTAACCTTTATATAACAAATTTTTATTTTACGTATATTAACTTTTCTTATTTTAAGTTCCACACGTTCCACAAATAGATAAAAACGTTGTTATATCAATACTTCGAATGGTGGAACTTGGTACATTTAATGTTCCACACAAGTTCCACGACCTTCCACACTAATCAAAAACCGCTCTTATACCTGGGTATTTTTGTTCTTCAAAACTTTTTTTGTTATCTATTTCAATTCCAACAAAATAGTTTGCGTCTCGTCTAGATTCTTTAACAAAACGCTCTTCCATTTTCTGACTAAAACTTTTCATCCCTAAAACTTTAGTTGAAGTAAGGTTATCGTTAGACCATGTTTTATATGCTTGATGTAAATTACTAACTTTTTCAGAACTGTTTTTATCAACTTTGCAACAATCCTCTATAAATTGTCCTAACGTATCCATCTCATTACGATATTTCTGTACTGCCTCTTTAAGTTTCTCTGGCATAGCCAAACCTTCCTGCATCCACATATAGGCGCCTTCAGCCATCCAATTTAAAATCGCCGGTGCTTCTCTTAACAATTTATATTTAAGATCTTTATCGACTTTTTCTTCAGGTATTTGTACATCGAATGGAATTAATACTAAACGTCTCCAAATACCGTCATCAGTACCACGAATAATTGGCTTATGATTTGTGGACACCCATATTTTAAATTTAGGTGTATATTCGAATTCTTCAGCATATAAGAAACGTGCTGTAACTTTGTCGCCACCAGTTAACTGTTTGATTAAACCTTCATCAAAACGAAAACCTTCATTTGGTTCAGAGCTTGTTACAAATCTCGCTTTGCTTAACCGTGCAATGTCGGTATTAACATTGTCGTTTTTCTTAACCATTAATGACTTTGCTTGCATGTTGTTGGAATAATCCCCAAGTATTTCAGAAATAACTTCTACAAAGATACTTTTACCATTACGACCCTTACCAAATAGAATGAACATGATTTGTTCTCTTGTACTACCAGTAAGCGAATAACCTAATGCTTTTTGAATGTAGCGGATAACTTTTTGATCACCTGCAAAAATATCGTTCAAGAAATCTAACCATACTGCGGGTTGCATTTTTTCTGTATAATCAGTGTTGGTAATTTGTGAAAACATTTTATTGATATCGTGTTTATAAAGCTCTCTTGAAGTTAAATCAATATAACCATTCGCAACATTTATAAGCATGTCGTCTCTATCAAAGTCATCAGGTGTAGCAGGTCGTCGGTGCATGAGTTCATTCATGATGTTCTTTTTAGCTTGAGTGCCACGTGTTTTTTTATAATATTTTTGAAAGACTTCTCTAGCTTCTTCTTCTGTTACATCTTCGCTATGAAGCACTTTTTCATTTTTAATACTTTCAATCATTTCATCTATTAATTTACGAATTGACCCTTTATCATCAACCTTCCATTTCATACCGTCATAGATATAAAATTTATTAGCGATATAACTATATTTGTAAAGATTGCCGTATCTATCTATAAATCGGTCTGCGTTACCTGTATCGTCATAACTTCGAATTGGATATTCTTTTGTTTCTTCTTGATTATCAAATAGTTTACTTAACGCATATCTAAGTGGATTGTCATCTGTTTGCTGCTTAGGGGTATAAATATTGTTGGCTTCATTAATTGCTTTGAATAAGGTTTGTTCACCGTATGTGGAATTCTTTCTTTTTTCATCCCACTTATCACGGTATAGGTTTGACTGTCTAAAAATACTATCCATTTGTGAGTAATCTTTGGCACACCAGAAAGCTAGTATATTTGCAAGTGCCATATCTGCTTCTGAATGAGAGGTGTAATAAGGCTCGTAGTTACCTTTCATTAAATCATCAAATAATTTAGCTTGCTTTGATTTGTAGATTTCATTGATAACATCGATTTCTGATAAGTTATGGATATTTTGTTGATAATTGTTTGTGGTTGGATATTGCACTGTGTTATCTGGTAAATACTTATCATAGATTGTTTTGAATACTTGTTTTGATACTTCCGTTACGTCTTTATATTTACCGATTGACTTACCCGTCATGGTAAAAAATCGACCGCTATCGTACATTTCAATATTGCCTTTACGGCGACGAGTGCCGGGTATCTTGCCTTTTACAATAATGTGTAAACCGTTACCACTTGGACTGACCTCTGTATAACTTTTAAATGCCTCGTTAAATTCGCTAACAATATTGTCTAACTTATCGCCTTGCTTAAATCTATGAAGATCATCATCAATATCATCAATATCAATGCCAAGGTATGGGGGTTCAAAAAAGAACCCTATACCGTCGACACCTTCAGCATTGACTGCTGTTTCGTAACTAGACCATGTGCTTTTATCATTTGATTTAGCGAACTCGCCAGTTTCGGCATTAAAAGGTATTTTTGTACGTTTACCATTACGCTTTTCAAACTTCCACACACACCAGTTATTAAGTTGTTTTAATTCATCTGGAATATTAGAAAGGGTATTCATCATTGTTTAAATCTACACCACCTGCAAACGCATTTTGTTCTGGTTTATCGTCTGACTTCCACTCGTGGTTAACTTGTGGGAATTTAGTATTTTTAAAGTTCCATGGTGCTACACGATTGACGATTTGCTTCTCGCCTTTATATTCGTTTTCTTCTTGCTTAACATAAACTCTGACTGGTTTACCTCTGAACATATCAAGTAATTGTTCGATACTTTCAATTGCAGTACCCTCTGGCACACCTATACCGTTTAAATAGTGCATGAAGTTATCCATTTTATATTTATATTGACCATCGATTGTGCGTTTCCATTCATCAACGAAAATCACTCTATTAGCATATTTTGCTTGTAATTCTGATGTTTTCTTTAAATCGTTTCTGACAACAAGTTGTAATTGTGTTTCTTCCTTGCCATTTTTTGTTGCACGTTCAGTAGCACTCTTGATAATTACTTCGTATTCACCTTCAGGTAGTGGACTAAAATCGTTACTTTCTAAATTTGAATAATCTGTTGTAAATAATGTCATAATAATAAATCTCCTTAATAGTTATATTTTTGTTTAATTGGCTTTAAGTCTGCATATAAAACCGGAAATGGTGCTTGTTTGTAATATGGATGATTAAATTTAATCCATGATTCTTTGTAGTTGTTTGCTTTTGTATAGAGATAAAAATCTTCTAAAGACTTTAGATCTTTTTTATCTTTTAAATCTTTGCTATATCGTTTAAGTGTGTAATCAACTTTAAACGGTTTGATGTCGGTAAGTTCTGCATCCTTTTGTTCTAAACCTTTTTGTTCTTCAAGTTCTAATTCATGGCCACAATTGGGGCATCTTTTTAATTTGCTTTCAAAAACTGTGAAGCATTCTGTACATTCTGCTAATGCAGGTGCGTCGTTTTGTTTCTTTTTACGCTTAGATTGTGACCCTTCAAAATAACGTTCCCAATCATGTGGGGTATCGGGTAAGCCATGTCTTGCATAATTTCCAACATGATCAATAATTAAAGCTTTTTTATTAGGTTGATATCGCATTGATCGCATAGCTTGCTGCATAAATAAAACAAGTGAGTCAGTAGGACGTGCTAAAATGACACACGTACAATCTGGAACGTCAAAGCCTTCAGAGATTAAATCAACGTTGCATAAAACTTTGATAGTGCCGTTTTTAAAATCGGACATAATTCTGTCACGCTCGTTTGCACTTGTTTTAGCGTCTGCATGTTCTGCGTTAATACCGGCATTTCTAAACTGTTCTGCAATATCTTTACTCGTCTCCACACTGTGGGCATAGAGTATAGTTTTTTGGCCGTTAGCAAACTTTTTATAATTCTCAACGATGTTGCCGTATATTGCTTTAGGTATGGCATTATCCATCGACTTCTTTGTGTAGTCGCCTGTGCTAGATTTCTTTAACTTACTTTCATCTGCAAGCACCACACTTTTATATTCGTAGTCTGCTAGTTTGTTATTTTTAATTAACCACTCAACTGATGGACCTTTGACCATTACGTCGTAAATATCTGTAAAACCTTTACCATTTGCTCGCCAAGGAGTTGCAGTGAAACCAACCCGTAAAGCGTTAGGAAAATAATCATAAATGTCTTTATACGTTTTCGCTCTACTATGATGTGTTTCATCAGTAACGATAATCTTAGGTGGTGTAAGTTCAGATAAAATATTTTTAGCACGTTTTTCTGAAAGAATATCTACATGGGTTAAATCGACACCATGTTTTTTTAAAGTGTTCTCGATTTGATAACTCAATTCTTTACGATGAACAATAAACAGAATGTGGCTACCTTTGTTCACAGCATTTTTTACAACTTCTGCAATCATGACCGACTTACCACTTCCTGGAGGACTTTGAATTAGTACACCAGATTTTTTTAGCAATATATGTCTTGCTTGATCAACAAGATTTTCTTGGTAGTCGTAGAGTTTAAACTCCGTCATCCACATCACCGACTTTAAACAAATCTTCTTGCAAACAATGTTCTCTATTATCTAATTGATTTTTAGCAAATACATTGTTGCTAGGACTTAAGATAAAACCACGTTTGCCTGATTTTTCGTTAAAAACTAATCGAGCAACCACTTGGCAAATACCTGCGACATTATCACGAATAGTTTTACGAATGTCTGGTACTGCTTGAGTAATTTGTTGACCTGCTGGAGTGTAATTTTCAAAGTTCGTTTCCCAAGCAATAAATACAAGTCGTTTCCCTAGAGATTGCAGGAAACGCAAGCTATCAATCGTAAAGAAGTCTACACGTTGATAATGTGACATTTCGGGTACACGTTCGTTTTTACCATTACGCCCTAGATTAGCTAGCATTGAACGGAACAATTCTGATATATTGTCGATGACAATCGTGTCGTATTGATTAACTATATCTTTGTTATCGTTAAACCATTTCATTAATTCGCCCCACTCTTCCCATGCATCGTGGGTATTAAAATTCAGAATGTCGATGTTCTCGTTGCCTTTTAAAGGTCGTTCTGATTTATCTACATTCACATAGAGTGTTTTACCGGGTAAAAAATTAATTGTGTGTGTCTTACCTGTGCCTGGTTTGGCATAAATTAAATACGTTGATTTGTCTGTGGTAATTTCTTTAGCACTCGATATATTAAACGCCATCGTTTACCTCCTCCAAATCTTCAAAATTGTATACTTTACGTGTTTCTTTCGTTTCAATTCTTGATACTTCAATCAAGTGTTTATCCCAATCTATATCGATCTCGTCTAAACCATTGAATTTACGAGCATTACTTCTTAAAGCATTGTAATTAGCATATTCTTGAGCAGTAGGTTTATTAGTGATCCAACGTCCAAAGTAATTGTCTTTAATACGATATTCTACTTCACAATTTAATATTGGTTCTTGCATTCACATACTCCTCCAATCGTTGGTCTGCTCTATCTGCTCTAGCATCTGCGCTTTGATATAGGCTTATATATAAATTGATATTGTCGTTTAAATCATTGATATGCTCATTAGCAGTATCTAGCTGTCTTTTTAGATGTTTGTTTTCTAAACTAACTAGCATTAAATCTCTACTGTCTTTGAGCAGATTGTTATATTCTTTTAAAGATATAGTTACCTCTTGCATATATGTGCCTCCCGTTATATGATTAAGATGAAATTTTTGTTAAGTGTTTGACTGTTAGTCGTTGCAGCGACTTTCAGTCTTTTTTTGTGCGTAAAATAGTTTGTCGAAAAACAGATACGTTAGCATTGATGCTAATAAAGCAATTGCAGCTGCATTAGTGATAAACACATTTACGATTAATAATAGAAAGAACACTGCAATAAACATAAAACCTGTTAGTACAAACGTTTTGTCTTCATTAGTCATTTCTTCACCCCCTTGTAAATCTCTTTCTTATAATCTTTTAAGAACTTCCACATTAATTCAGCGTCGAAGTAATGAGATGAACTACCACCTTGACCTTCAAACCAAATGTCATTATCTTTGAGATATTTATTAAATCTAGGAACTTCTAATATTCTTTTAAATACTAAATACTTGCTCAACTTCGACTCTTTGATTAGATCTTCCATAGTCCAAAATGCAGGTAATGAATTACTTACCAATCTTTCAAATTCAACTTTAGGTATAAGAACATGAGTGTCGGGTAATGTGACTGTTATAGTTTGTTCCATTTATTAACACTCCTTTCATGTATAATTGAGTTATTAATATATAAGGTGGTATGTCTAATGGAATTTATCCAATCAACTTTGTTTTCTAATATCATTGCTGTAATTGCTTTGTTAGTAGCTATTGCTAGTTTCGTCTACGCTTATATGAGTAATCGTCCTAGTATCGAAATAAGCGAATTCTATACTGATCAACTAGATAACGAAAATGAACCGATAAAATTTGGTTTCGTTCTCGCGAATGTTTCTCCAAAAACAATCACTGTTAAAGAAATTAATTTACTTGATAGCAGTAATAAGAAATTAGAAAACATTCATGTACAAGTTCCAGAAGATGATTGGAAGAAATATCCTAATCCTTTTGCATCTCCGTATAGTTGTAGTCCTTTTACTGAAAATGAAATTTTTATTCCTAATGCGAAGATAGAATTTTCGTATCATCTAAAAGAACAACCGAAAGTTGTTGAAATTGTTACTGATAAACGTATTTATTACTTTAGTAAGAAACGTAAATTTAATTTTTAATGTTAATGATTAATGCTAATATCATGAAAATTACTGTTAGCAGCATACAAATATTTGTAAATAGCATGGTTCGAACCTCCTATTAGAAAAAAAGTTAATTTAGTATTTTTTGTATTTTCCATTATTTACAATTTTGGCTAATTGTTTTTCGTCTATTCCGACATTAATTCTTATAGTACGTTTCCTAGCACTTCTAATCTCCTCCGCCAAGATGACGATTAGGAGTGCTATTTTGATTGCTTTAAGTTTGTTCATTTCGTTTCACCTCCTTTAAAGCTTTTCTTGCACTTCTTTAATATCAACTTTTAATGCATCACAGATTTTTTTCACTGTTAGAAATCCGGGATTGTTATTTTCTAATTCAGCTGATCGGATTGTAGAATTCTGCAATCCCGTTAACTTAGCCAGTTGATAACGACTTAATCCCTTTTTCTCTCTTAAATCTTTCAAATTCAGCATGATGACACTCCTTATTGTCTATATCGGAATTTCGTTATATACTTATCTCAACCCCACATAAACTGGGAGGTGATGGCCTTGCTTATGCGAGGTTTTAAATCACCCTGTGGTTCTATAGATAAGTAAATCTAAATTTAGGGCATCGTTTGTTGTGCTCCATCGCCAACTGAGGCGTTAAAAAGGCATGCGCACTGTAAGGTAGTAACTTACGGGACGCTAGACTTTGATTGAACACCTAAGCTCATTACAGGGCTGGGGACGATACCAGCAAAACTTGAGCTGTTAGTCGTGGCGACTAGAATCAAACAAAATTTCCGTAGCACATGCTTTCCACGACAAAGTATGTGCTTTTTTAAGTTGTTTGTTCGATTGCGGGTTAAGCTAGTCTTTCTAAAACTCCGTAATCTCCATGTCTTTCTGCTGTATCTATCTGACTATCTGTAAGTCGTTTATAGTTGATAGGTAAATCATCTAAAGTTAAACTTTCTACAAATGCAATCGCATCTTCACCGTCTACACTTCTTACTTGGTTGTATTTATTAACTTCATATTTCTTTTTAATGACTGTAAAAATACCTCTAATTAGATGACCGTATTTTTTTGAATATAATTCTTGAGATACTTGTTGACCGAAATATTCTCTAGTGAATTGATGACCTTTTCTAGAACAAAAAGAATGTAATCTATCAGCTTGTGGACCAGTTAAAGGTACTGTATTTCTAAAGTCGTCAAACTCTTTTCGTATTTCGTCGTACAACCCTCTGAATTCACTTTTCATTTCTGTAATTTCGTCATACATTTGTAGAATTGAATTCGCTTGAGCTACCATGTTTTCCATTTGATTTCGTGTTAATTCCATTATTTGGTTAGACATCTATAACATCTCCTTTTTTTAATTGTTTTCTTAATCTGTTTGCCATATCAGTTAAATCTTCGATAATTTTTTCAATAGGTTTTCTAGCATAATCGTTGTCGATGATATCTTTTGAAAAAGCTAAGTAACAAAGTGGCGCTACTTCCCTGATGACTTTCTCACTACCTTTGACCAAATCATAAATTTCTTTTTGAGCTTTTAACTTTTGTTGGCCGTCATTCAGTTTGGCGTTCATATCATTGATAGCTTTATTCAACTCATCATATTTCTGTGATTTCTCACTCACTTCATCTCTGCGTAGTTCCATTTCTTTGATATCTTTTTCTAACTTCTCATTACGTTGTTCAATGAGTTTTTGTTGTTGTCTTGATTGAGCGAGCGCATTTTTAGTTTCTTGATAGTCCTCAGGCTCCATATACTTCTCAATAACTTCTGGCTCTCTACTCTCTGCATCTTCTAGTTGTTTCTTAGCAATCTCTTCAGAGCGTTGTGCTTGCTCCACTTGTGATTGGAGTTGGGCGTTTTGTTCGTCGCGTTGTTTGAGTTGACGTTCTAACTCTTTATATTCTTTGTGAGTTTTAATATCACCGTTATAGACTGCTTCGTTCACGCTTTTATTTGTTGACGGTTTGGACATTTCATATTGAAGCGATTTAGGTTGAGAAAGGAATATTTCTTGTTTTTCAATACCTTCCAAATTTTGGAAAGCTTTATATATATTCATGTAGTTATAAGCGCTTTGCCTTTTAAAGCCCTTATATTCAACCCATTTTATAAACGTTCCGTCTTTTGGGTTTGAAAATTCTTGGTTAGCGTTATAAAGAATCTCTCCAACTTCAATTGTGTAATTGTTATAAATTTTATTTAGTTGTTTATCGTACTTTTTTAACTTGATTGCCGTTTCGTTATCCACTAATGAATAATCAAAATGTTGTTGTTCGATTTCATTCACTCAATCTTCCCTCCTACATCACATAACGTGATATTAGTGTTTAAAAAAAATATCTTCGACACTAACGTCAAAAGTTTTAGCTAAAATTTCCATTTCATAATCATTGAAAGGATATTTACCTTGTTCTTTCTGCTCATACTGCCTCCGTTGTAAGCCTATCAAATTAGCTACATACTCTGTGGTAAACTCTTCAGATAATCTAAGTTTACGCAATTTAGTTTTAGGTTTTAAATACTTTTCTTTAAGCATTTTCTTTTTATCTGTTGCTGTCATTTATTATCACCTCCGATGACTGTATATAAACTATATCACAATTCGTGATATATTTCAAACTTTTTTTATCACAATTTGTAATATTTTTATTGTTTCCTTATTATAGATGTGTTATATTTATCTCAAGGAGTGATACCAAATGAGCAAAAATGTGATAGGAAAAAGAATAAAAGAACTAAGAAAACAGAAAAAACTAACTCAAAATGATTTAAGTAAGTTGACTGGATACAAACAAAATACTATTTCATCTCATGAAAACGGAACTCGTGGTATAGATGAAATAGATATAATGAATTATTGCGAAGCTCTCGGTGTGACTCCGACAGACTTATTTCAAAAAGAACCACAGCCTCAAATAGAAACCCTACCAGTCAAAAAGATTCCAGTTGTTTCAAAAATTTCTGCTGGATTACCTATCTATAGCGAAGAAAATTTAATAGATTACATATACTTTGCTACTAATAAACTTAATTCTGATAAAGAAGAATTTGGTTTAAAAGTGTCTGGCGATAGTATGGATAAGATTTTCCAAGATGGCGATATCGTTGTGGTAGAAAAAGACTCTGTTGTTGAAAACAGTCAATTAGGTGTCGTTATGATTAATGGTTATAACGCTACCGTTAAACGTATTAGATACAATGGCGACCAAATTATATTAATTCCAGAATCAAACAATTCTAGCCACTACCCACAAGTGTATGGCAAAGACGATGAAGTAAAAATAATCGGTAGAGTTGTAGCAAGTCAAAAACTATTTTAATAAGCGTCCTAGTGGCGCTTTGATATAAATTATTTTAAGGAGAAATGTAGAATGAAAAAGTTTTTAGTTTTATTATTTAGTAGTTTATTAGTATTAGGCGCTTGTGGTAACGATGACACATCTAACAACGATTCTGATTCTAAATCAGAAAATAAAACCGAAAAGAGATCGGAAGATGAAAAATCTAAAGAGGATAAAAAGTCTAAAGAAGAGAATAAATCTCAAGAAAACGAAGATAACTCTACTGAAGAACAAAATTTTTCTAACCAAGATAATAATTATAGTAATACGAGTCAAAATGAACAATCTGATGAAGAAAACGAATATCCTTATACCGCACAACAATACAATGAATTGGTAGATGAATATAATTCTTTAACAGATGGCGAAACTATGGACCACGTTAATAGAGGAGTTACAAAAAAAGAATACTCTCAATTGCAAGCAAGAATTAATACGTTATATGAAGAAGGCGCACAAGATAAATTTACATCTGAGCCTAGCACTTCAGTAGACAACATCGAACACGATTCCACAGATGACCTTGTAACTGCCTCTGAATATAATGACATAGTTGATGAATATAATACTATGGAAAATCGTCCTGGAAATAAATCAAGAGTAAATTCAAGTGTCCCTCAATCTCAATATAATACACTAGTTGATGAATATAATGAACTAGTTGATCAAGAATATGAAGAAGCAGGTTACTAAGAATTTTTAGGGTAGACATGCTACCCTTCTTTATTACGCCCATTATGACTATTACGTTTGAACCGTTGAGAGTATTTAGGTTGCATGAGGTGTATTGAATTTATCTATTTTAAGGAGACTAGAATTGATAATTTTAAATTGCAAAATAAAATCAAGTGAAATTGTTTACGAAGTGAAAACGAATAAAAATAATTACTTCACCTATTCTTTACCTAAAGATATCACATCTTATAAAGTAAGAAAGGTGCTTAAAATTATTGAGAGCAAAGTAGATGAAGACGAAGATTATTTAAGCAAAGGAGGTTGAGGGATGGAGAAAGTAAATAAGCTATGGAATTAAATAAGAAAGGAGTGCTATAAATGTCAAAAATTAATGCTCAAGGACAACAAATAACTTTATTTAAGAACGAAAATGATGATTATATCAGTTTAACAGATATAGCGAAATATAAAAGTGAAGAACCAAATGATGTTATCAAAAACTGGTTAAGATCTAAAGACACTTTGGAATTCTTAGGAGTTTGGGAAAATATAAATAATCCTAATTTTAAACCCGTCGAATTCGACGGGTTTAAGAACCAAGCTGGTAGAAATGCATTTACAATGTCTCCAACAAAATGGATTAATACTACAAATGCTATTGGCTTAATAACTAAAGCTGGAAGATATGGCGAAACATACGCTCATAAGGACATAGCTTTTGAATTCGCAAGTTGGGTTTCTCCAGAGTTTAAATTATATATTATTCAAGATTACCAAAGATTAAAAGAACAAGAAAATGACCCTGAACGTTTAGATTGGGATGTTAAACGCTTAATAAGTAAGTCTAATTATACTATCCATACTGATGCAATAAAAGAGAATTTGCTTAACTCAAAATTAACAAAGCAGCAAATCGGTTTTACCTATGCAACAGAAGCTGACTTATTAAATGTTGCATTATTTGGTATGACAGCAAAATAGTGGAAACAAGACAATCCTGAAAAACAAGGGAATCAAAGAGATCATGCTACGATTCAAGAATTAATCGTTTTAAATAACCTTCAATCAAGAAATGCTGAATTAATTAGTGAAGGCTATTCTCAGAAAGAAAGATTACTCAAGTTGAATGGATTAGCTAGAAATCAGATGAAATCTTTATTGCATTCTAAAACATTAAATAAGTCAGATAATCACATTTTTTTAGAATAATCAATGGGTAGTCCACCTACCCTTATTATTTTTTAATCATCCAGTCGAACGTACGTTCCTTTAAAGGAGGTGAAACCCCATAACTAAAACGGAAATATTATAGAAAGGATGGATTTTATGTCTGTTAAAAAGATTAAAGGCACTTGGACTTATGATTTCCAATACGAAGGGAAAAGATTTAGAAAAAGAGGTTTTAGAACTAAAAAAGACGCTATACAAGCTGAAAGAGAATTGTACATTGATCTAAGTAAAGGTGGTCAATTAGCAAACGATATAACCTTTATAGAGTACTTTGAAAGATGGATTAAAGTAAATAAAGTAGATAGAGTATCTCAATCAACACTAAATAGATATTATAGTGCTTTAAATGTGTTTGAGGAAAAGTTTGGTTCTATTCTCATTAAAGATGTCAGTCAATTAGGTTACAGAGAAATGCTTAAAGAATATGCTGAAGGTATGTTTTTAGGTGGTAGAAAAGAAGGTAGGACAAAAGAAAGTGTAAAAAAATTAAACAATTGTTTCTCTCAAGCTTTTAAGGATGCTTTAAATGAAAGACTTATTTATAAAGATCCTACGTGGAATGCACCAATCTATGAGAAAAAAGCAGCAATGAGTGAAAAGCAAAAGTATTTATCTTTAAAAGACTACCAATTACTAAAACAAACCGCATCTACTAAATCACATTTATCTTATCTAGCAATTTATATATTAATAGCAACCGGTGCTAGATTTAGTGAAGTTCAGAAACTCAAAAGAGTGGATATAAATAAAAGTCAAAACACTATCCACTTGAGAGGAACTAAGACTAAATCAGCCGACCGTCATGTAGCGATTACTTCTAAAGATATGAAACATATTATAGATGTGATAAGTTCTAAACCACTTCATAAAGACGGTTATATATTTAACACTGGTATTTCACTCATTACTAACAAAGCAGTAACTACTGCTATGAGAAATATATTGGCTAAAAACGAATTGAAAAGCGATTATGGACTTCATTCTCTAAGACACACACACGCTTCAATGTTATTAGGTCATGGTTTTAGTATACAATATGTTAGTAAGAGATTGGGCCATGCAAACATAGAAATTACATGGCGAGTATATAGCCATTTGCTTGATGAGATGAAATCACAAGAAGATGAAATGTTAGATTCAAAACTCTCTTTTTTCTAAAACCGACAACAAGTCGACAACGAAGTACTTGAAACCCCTTATTTAAAGGTAACAGACAATCCCTCCGTTTCCGTCATTTTAAACCCTCCATTTATTGGAGGGTTTTTTTACATTTCTATTTTCCACTCATAAAAGCTAATTTACTCCTATTTCTTTTTCAAATAAACTATTTATTAAATTGTTAATTTACTCTTTAACATTAATTTTACGTTAGAACTTACATTAATTTAAAATATTAAAAAATTTAAAATTTAAAAATATTTTGTTCCATATGTCTAATTTATATAATATACTTATTTGTATAAAATATAAATTTTGAAGGAGAATGTTAAATAATGGCTGATCGACATTTTGAGAGCAATGAAGAGCAAAGACAATGGCAACAATTTCAAGATTACCAACAGCATAAGTCCAATAAGAAAAAAGGATGGTTATGGGGATGTGGTGGTTGTGGTGGTTGCCTAGTTTTATTAATCCTTATCATAATAGGAATATCAGCTTGTACTGCTTCTTTTAGTAATTCTAATAATAGTCTTAATTCTAATAATACTGAGCAACAAAGTTCAAATGATTCTGATGCTACTAGAGAACAAAAATCGGCTCTTAATAAAGCTAAGACATATTCTGATGTTATGCATATGTCTAAACAAGGTATTTATGATCAATTAACATCTGATGCGGGAGAAAAATTCCCAGAAGATGCTGCTCAATATGCAATTGATAATCTTAAAGTTGATTATAAGAAAAATGCTTTAGAAAAAGCTAAGGATTATGCAAATCAACAAGATATGTCTAATGATGCAATTTATGATCAACTCACTTCTAGTTACGGTGAAAAGTTCACGCAAGAAGAAGCGCAATATGCTATAGATCATTTAAATAAATAAAAATATAGCGGCTATAGGTTAAATCCTATATAGCCGCTTAGTTATATTAATAAGACATCAATTTTAAAATATCTTCTTTCTCAATAGCGCCGAAATAATGATAGAAATCAAACTCTTCCATAGCTTCCTTAATGTGATTGTAATCATGCAAAACGCCAACAAGTGCGTTCTCCAACTCTGTTACATCTCCTTCACCAAAGAAGTCTCCAAAGATTCTAGCATGTTCAATTTTGCCTTTTTTAACATCGAATTTAATTTGTACAAATCCTTTTTCAAATTTTTCATCTCGTTCAAAATTATACTTAGGATTTCGACCGTAGTTCCATTCCCAGGTACGGTATTTCTCATTACTTAATGCTTCTATATTCTTCCAATCTTCGTCTGTTAACTTATATTCTTCAACTTCATGTTCACCAAAAATTGTTTTTAGAATGATTTGTTTAAAGTCATCAATTGAAATCGATTCTTCTAAAAATTCATCGATATTTGCTACACGCTTACGCACTGACTTAACACCTTTAGATTGAATTTTTTTAGGATTAACTTTCAATGCATTTTGTACTTCTCCCAAGTCACTATTTAACATTAATGTGCCGTGACTAAACATTCTATCTTTAACTTTAACCATGGCATTCCCTGAAATTTTAGCTTGCCCTACTTGAATATCATTACGACCAGTCATTTCAGCATCTACACCCATTGATTGAAGTGCTTGTACGATTGGCTCTGTAAACTTTTTGAAATTATGGAAGCTATTACCGTCATCATCTGTAATAAAACTAAAATTTAGATTACCTTGGTCATGGTATACAGCGCCACCACCTGAAATACGGCGTATAACATGTATGTTATTTTCATCTACATATTGTTTATTAACCTCTTCTATAGTATTTTGATTTTTTCCGACAATGATAGACGGTCCATTTACATAAAATAGAAAGTAACTGTCATCCGAAGGTAAATGTTTTAACACGTACTCTTCCATGGCAAGGTTAATTGTAGGATCAGTAATATTATTATTACTTACAAATTTCATCTATATCTCTCCTTTGACTCTCTCGTATATGCCCTTAGTTTAGTTATGCCTTATATTTAGTTATTTTGCCAATTATTTACTCAATTTTGACATTATTTTCATAATTAAAATATTATTTGCCATTTTTAGCATATATTTGTTTATTATTATGCAAATTTTTAGTACAATATAGCCTAGTTATGAATTTAGGAGGACTCCGTATGACTGTTGCAGAAGTAGGAAATATCGTAGAATTTTATGACGGTTTAAGAGGCCGTGTTGAGAAAATTAATGACAATTCAGTTATTGTAGACTTAACAATTATGGATACCTTCAATGAATTAGACTTACCAGAAAAAACAGTTATTAATCATAAACGATATACTATCGTTGAATAAGAAGGTATACATTAAAATGAAAAATATATCAAAAGCTTTAATTTGGTTTATAGCAAGTTTCATTGTATTCCATTTGATTTTATTTGTTATGTGGGGAGAGCATCAAGAGTACTGGTATCTATACACTGGTATTATGTTAATTGCAGGTATTAGTTATGTATTTTACCAAAGGGACATAGAATCTAAACGACTTTTAACTTCTATCGGAGTTGGTATCGCTACAGGTATCGTCTTGGTTATAATACAATTAATTTTTTCATTACTTTCACCACAAATAACATATGCAGAACTTATTAAAGAATTATCAAGAACAGGTGTTTATTTCAAATGGCAAATGTTAGTGACGTTAATTTTTGTAATTCCTTGTCATGAGTTATACATGAGAACTGTTTTACAAAAAGAACTGACTCAATATAAATTGCCTACTTGGTTAATCATCTTGATTACTGCATTATGTTCTAGTTCTTTATTTATTTATTTAGATAAATGGTGGATAGTGGCATTTATTTTTGTAGCTCAATTAGTATTATCATTGAGTTATCAATATACACGTCGCATCGTAACTACCTCTTTAGGACAAATTGTGGCAATTATACTATTATTAATATTTCATGGATAAAAAACTTTTCTTAGTTAAAACTAAGAAAAGTTTTTTTGAAGTAATTTACAATTTAAATACGTTTACTTATATGAGTACTATTTTTAATACGCTACTGAAAAATTAGAGTCCAACTTTAAATAATAATCAGGTTGATTTAGCTTTTCAGCGATAAGTGAACTCATCGGTCGATCATATGTGGAATGAAGTATTGATTCATCTTCCAAGTATTGACGATAATTTCTATAACAATAATCTGTCATTGTAACTCTATGCTTTTCATCTAACTCAATATTTTTTATATTCACTCTATCAAAACGAGGCGCTGACATATCTACCTCATAATCAAATCCTTGCCACAATGTACATAATGTTTCATCAATAATAGTCATACTTAATTGATTTTGCTCAAATTGAATATAAGAATAAGTATATTCAAGCATCTTTTTAATTTGATGGCCTCTAAGTGTTATATCTATTGCTTTATCAGGGTGTGGATAAGCATTATAGACATCCTCATTAGTCACTATACCTTTTAATCCCTTTTCGCCATTTTTAGGCACGTTAATACAAGTAATATTATTCTCATAGGCTAAATGTAGACTATCATGTAATAATTGTATGAATGGGTGTGGACTACTTAGTAAGTCTTCCAAGCCATTAACCTGTAAATCGACTTTATTCTCTGAAACAATATCCTTTGACCAATGTTCTAAGGCTTTACGATCATAATACGTTGTCTCAAGTAATTCCTGATCTTCTGGATACTCACTTAAATTAATTACTGTAGATTCAATATTTTCTTTTTCGAACGAGTTCGTACGTTTTTTAAATTTAATTTTGACGTGTACTAACTCTTGAGCATCTTGTCCTGCTTGAACATATACTGTTTCAAAATCATTACCTATAATCGTTTGATGCTGGTGCGCTGTTATCATTAAATCGATCACACCTATTTCCTTCATTATTTTTTCCGCTTCATGAGAACCTTTTCTATGTCTTGTATTCGTTTGATTTATTTTATATAGTCCTCCATGATAGATTACAATTAAGAAGTCAGGATGTTCACTTTCATGTATATATCTAATCCAGCGTTTAGCAGATAATAGTGCTTTTTCAATACTAACCTCTTTCTCCATTTCAGCGAATTCGTTTTTCATTAATCCATCTGCAGTTAAACCTACAATTGCGATTCGAACATTATCGTATTCTTTAATTATATAAGGTGTTGAGAAATATGGTTCCTTTGTTAATGCAAATTCTATATTCGCAGATAACCATTGAAACCTTGATAGTGATACTGCTTTAGTCAAAAATGATAATCCAAATTTAAAATCATCCGGACTTATACCACTAGCATCATACTGCATAGCATTCATTAATTTAATCATAGGATGACGTTTATAAGGTGCGACAATAGCATAATAATGCGCTGCCAATGAGCCAGCTACACTTCCCCCACTATCTAATAAAATGACTTTATCATTGTTTTCTCTAATATTTTTAACATAGGTACCAGCACGATATATATTTGATCCAAAATCTCCATTCATAAAATGACTATGCATATCTGATGTTGCCAAGATATCTATATTTATATGTTCATTTTTCTCCAATTTACACACCCCTTATTTAAAGCTAGTTTAACATTTATTAATCTGTAGGTGCTATTTATTTCTAATCAAAAAAGTATTCTCAGAATTAATAATTTCTGAGAATGCTAATCTATTTAACCAATTTGAACACGTTCTTTAGGATAATGGTATTTATCCGGTTCCTTACGTCCAGCTATCATAATAATAAATGAAATTAAACCAACACGACCTATAAACATTAATATCATTAGTATTACTTTAGTAAGTCCACTAATATCGTCTGTAACACCTAAAGATAGACCACATGTTCCAAAGGCTGACATGACTTCAAAGAATACTTGTAAAAATGTTAGATTTGTTTTTTCAGTAGCGAGAATAACAATCATACTTACAAATGTTAGAATTGATGCCATAGTAAATACGGCGAATGAACGTTGAATATCAACTACATGTATTTCTCGATTGAACACTTTTATAGCTGTTTTTTCAGCATTATTATTAAAGTTAATTACAAAGAGAATTAGTATCGCAAATGTAGTTGTACGTATACCACCACCAACTGAACTTGGAGATGAACCAATAAACATGAGGATACTCATTATTACATTCGTTGCATCACTAAAGTTTGTTACATCAATGGTTTGTAATCCAGCACTACGTGTTGTTGCAGATTGAAATAATGAATAGAATAAGGATTGATGCCAACTTAATCCTTTAAAAGCATGGTGATGTTCTAATGCTAATATGGCTAAAACACCAAAAACAAATAAAAATAGATATGTGCATGTAGTTATTTTGGTAAATAGTGAAAATCTAAAATGACTGACTCTATTCCTTACATATGCTCTGATTTCAAGTAATACAGGAAATCCTATTGATCCTAATACGATTAGAAACATAACAATCGTTTGAACAAAATAATCCTTAGCGTAAGGTATTAATGATTGCCCTGTGATATCTAATCCACCGTTAGTAGTAGCAGAGACAGACACAAATAAACCTTGCATGAGTGCATTTTTTAAATCTGGATTATCTCTATAGAAATAAAATGCTAATAACAGCGCACCTATAAATTCTATTGTTAATATCGTTTTGATGATTTCTAATATCAGCTTAACGGTTCCACTCATTGTATCTTTATTATTATCTAACATAATTAATTGGCGTTCGCGGATACCTATATGTTTCCCTAACACAACCCATAGTACTGTACCAATCGCCATGACGCCAATACCGCCTATATTAAGTATGATTAATATAATAATTTGGCCAAATGTTGAATATGTATCTACTATGTTAACGGGAGATAGTCCAGTAACACTAATGCCTGATACAGCAACGAATAGCGTATCGATTGGGCTAACATCAACACCATGTTTATGCACAAATGGGAGGTTTAATAATAAAAAAGCGACAACTATGGCTATCAAATAATATAAAACTATCCCCTGTTGAGGGCTAGATTTTTTAAGTAACTTACTGAAAATAGACACTCATTTGTCACCTCAACATTATTTCAATTTAATTTTTATCTCTTGAGATTTTCCTTCTCTATAAATTTTAGCCGACAATGTTTTTAAGTCTTGTCTATGATTAAAAATTATTTGTCTAGACTGTAAATTATTTTGAATTGATTTACTATCTAATTCTACAACTACATCACCAATTTTTAAACCTGATTTTTTACCTAAACCATTTTCTTTTAACTTTTCTACTACGATTCCATTTTGAACATCTTCGGGTACTTTTAATAAATTTCTTTCATAAGGCAGTAAATCTGAAACATTTTTAATTCCAATACCAGTATTAGGATATTGAATTTCACCTTTTTTCTCTAATTCCTCAGCAATTTCACGTGCAGCATCTATTGGAATTGCAAAGCCCATGCCTTCAATATTAGGCATATTTATTTTTAACGATACTAAGCCTATTAATTCTCCAACTCTATTGATGACAGCACCTCCTGAATTACCTGGGTTAACTGAAGCATCAATTTGAAATGTATTAACCAATTCATCATTCTTATTATCTTTATCGAAGTCGACAGGTACTGCCCTATTTAATCCGGAAATAATACCTTTCGTCACTGTATTTTTAAAATCATTTCCAAGTGGATTACCAACAACTAGGATGGATTCACCTAGCTTTAAATGTTTTGAATGACCTATTTTAATTGGCTGCACGTTTTTATTTTTTATCGTTGTTTTAAGCACTGCAATATCTGACCACATATCACTCCCAACGACTGTAGCAGTAGCTGTTTTATCATCATCATATGTAATGTTTACTCTTTTATTACTTCCAACTATATGTGTATTAGTTAAAATAAAAAAAGTATCGTCTACAGCTTTGTAGACGACACCTGAACCAACTTCATTATTTGAGTTTGTATTTGTTTTATCAATTGTTTGTGTTGTTATGTTCTTAGGTGTGTCATTCTCAATTGTTACCACTGATTTAACAGCTGTTTCTGCATTCTTCATTGTTGATGTGTATTTCGTATCATTGTTACTACTTTGTTCAATACTACTATTTTGATTAATCGTTGAGATAATTGCACTAATTAGTATAACAATTAATATGATTGCAACTACTATGACTATTTTAAGCCAATGTAATTTTAAAAAGTCTTTTACTTTGTCCATCGTATCATTGTTCTTAGGCTTATCTTCTGAGTGTTCATTTTCTTCTGACTTATTAGAATGAGCTAAATTTTGACTAGATGCTTTCTTTAAGTCTTGATTATCTTCAACTTTATTATTTTTATCTTTAGTATGAGAATTTAATTCCTTGTTAGAAGTTTCATTAGAACTTGCTTTTTGTTCTTTTTGTTCCTTTTGTTCAATTTTTTGATTTTTATTTGTTTCTAAAACGTCTTCCGATGATTCTTTAGTCTCTTTTTGTTTTTTAGTTTGTTCACTTTTATCAAGATGATTAACTTCACTTTTATTAATATTAGCTTGTTTTTGTTTTCCTTTATTCTTTTCAACTCTACTATATTTTGGTTCTATTTCACCATGTTTGGAAGATGTAGAATTATTGTCTTCTTTCTCCTGTTTTTCCACTTCGTCAGTAGGTTTAGTTAACTTATCATTATTTTCTTTATGTTCATTTTTTAGTTGTTGCTCTTCAGGTAGTGTTAAATGATGCGTGTTAGTATCATTTAATTCTTGATCAGATTCATTATCAGATCGTAATTTAGCTAGATGTTGTTGCTGGTGAATTTCTTCTTGTGTTAATTTCTCAATTCTTGCTTTTCGCATGTTATCTTTAACACGTTCTTCATTAACTTTTGCTTGTTCTTGCTCTTTTTTGGCAAGTCTCTCACGTTGTTCTCTCTCACGTTCTAATCGTTCTTCGCGTTCTTCATTATGGAAATACTCATGTCGTTTTCGACGATACTGTTCACGTGGTATTACGTGTTTTTTATCATTATCCAAAGGTGTCCACTCCTATCGACTAACTCACAATCTATCATGCTAACGTTAAATTATGTTTTGTGGTTGTGGCTTTAATTAATTTATTCATTAACTAAAGTTTAATATCAATATCGCCAATTAGCAATGAATTGAAGGTTCAAAATTGAATTTTTCTTATCAAATCACTAAAATGCACAATTTATAATAATAAAGCCTTTTAAACTTGATGGTACACATCAAATCTAAAAGGCTCAATCACTTATTTAATACTATTTATTGGCTTTCTTCTTGTTGCTACGTACTGACGTTAACCAACCGATTACGACTAAAAGAATCATAACTGTCCAGAAGATAGCTTGCCATAATGTACTATGAGGGAAATGTTCAGGTAAAATACCTATATCTTCATGAGCAAGTACTATAACAACTAATTTAATACCTACCCAACCTACAATTGCGAAAGCAGCTCCTTCTAATCCAGGATATTTATTTAGTAAGTCAACAAACCATGTAGCGGCAAAACGCATTAGAATAACACCGATCATTCCGCCAATAAACATTACTGAGAATTGACCTAAGTCCATCCCACCAAAATGAATGCCGACTTTAGGTAATGTAACAGCAATTGCCATCGCTGCTAACATTGAGTCAATTGCAAAAGCTATATCTGCAAATTCAACTTTTAAAACAGTGCCCCAAAATTGCATAGGTCCAACTTTTTTCTCTACGCCAGACTCGTCAAAATGATGGTCGTCACCCTCAGGTTGATCTTCATGTTTTTTGTGGAAGAATTGCCAAAGATTTCTTATTGACATAAAAATTAAATACGCGGCACCAAGTGCTTGGATAAACCAGAAATTTGCGATAACACTAATTAAGAATAAGGCAAGAAAACGGAATACAAATGCACCTAGCAAACCATAAAATAACGCTCTTTTACGTTGTTCAGGTGGTAAATGTTTTACCATAACAGCCATTACAACCGCATTATCAGCTGCTAATAGCCCTTCTAAAAATACAAGAACGAGAATTACCCATAGGTAGGGTAAAATTAAACTCGGATCCATAGTGGACAGCTCCTTTTTGTTTTAATACAAATAAAGAGACCTATGCTAAATAATAGCAAAGGTCTCACTTAGCAAATAAATGCCCACTTTACCGGAAGATAATACTTCGTAATGACGATAAAGCGCTAACCATCATGTAGTTGATGGTCTTCAAGTTACTCCCCTCTGACAAATTGTCATAGGTATTCATTTGTTAAGTGTATTATACACTATACTTAATATAAATAAACAATTAACGTTTAACAAATTGTCTATTTAAAGAGATATTTTTAAATACCCATTATTTTCAATCATAATCTTATAAAAGACTATACAATTTAATTTCTGGGAATTTTTCTTCGAACCAACGTGTTGCAAATTCATTTTCGAATAAGAAGACGAAATTATCATATCTATCTTTCACTAATATTGAACGAGACGTGTTCATTTTATCTTGAATATCATCTTCGTTTTCAATCCAACGCGCAATTTTTCTACCAACAGGTTCCATAACAACATCAACGTTATATTCATTTTTCATTCGATGTTCAAACACTTCAAATTGTAATTGACCAACGGCACCTAAAATAATTTGATTAGTGTGAAGCGTTTTATAATATTGGATTGCTCCTTCTTGAACAAGCTGTTCAATTCCTTTATGGAAATGTTTTTGTTTCATTACGTTTTTAGCTGAAACTTTCATAAATATTTCCGGTGTGAATTGAGGTAAATCTTGGAAACTATATTTTTGCTTGCCACCAACTAAAGTATCTCCAATTTGATAATTACCTGTATCATATAAACCAATGATGTCTCCAGCTACTGCATGGTTAACAGTTTCTTTATCGTCAGCCATAAATGATGTTGAACGCGTAATTTTTTGTTTTTTGTTCGTACTTTGTAATGTTACATCCATACCACGTTCGAATGCACCACTAACAACACGCATAAACGCAATTCTATCACGATGTTTAGGGTCCATATTAGCTTGAATTTTGAAAATAAATCCAGAAAATTCATCGTCAAATGGGCTTACTTCAACTTCTTCATTAGTCTGACGTGCATTAGGCATCGGTGCATGATCAACATATGCATTCAAGAAGTTTTGAACACCGAAGTTAGCTAATGCAGAACCAAAGAACACGGGTGTTAATTCACCATTTAATAGCGCATCATTATCAAACTCTTCACCCGCTTCTTCTACAAGCATAAATTCTTCGATAGCTTGAGCAAATGCACTGTCATTACGAATAGCATGCTCTTCTTGTAGTTCAAAATCATCATCTAAATGTAAAACATTTTCTTCATCTCTAAATGGTTCTATAGATTTAGACTCACGATCGATAATACCAAAGAAATTTTGACCCATACCAATTGGCCAGTTCATAGGGTAAGTATCAATGTTTAATGTTTCTTCAATCTCATCTAATAATTCAAATGGCTCTTTACCTACGCGGTCCAATTTATTAATGAATGTAAAAATTGGAATTCCTCTCATTTTACAAACTTTAAATAGCTTTAAAGTTTGAGGTTCAATACCTTTGGCACAGTCAATAACCATCACTGCACTATCCACTGCCATTAAAGTACGGTAAGTATCTTCTGAGAAATCTTCATGCCCTGGTGTATCTAATATATTAATTTTGTAATCATCATAGTCAAATTGCATCACTGAACTCGTTACTGAAATACCACGTTCTTGCTCCACTTTCATCCAGTCACTAGTTGCAAATTTACCTGTTTTTTTACCTTTAACTGTACCCGCTTCTCTAATTGCACCACTAAAATATAACAACTTCTCAGTCAGTGTCGTTTTACCAGCATCCGGGTGAGATATTATGGCAAACGTCTTTCTTGATTCAACTTCTTCTTTTAAACTCATCTATTAATCTCCTTTAAAATCATTCACAATCCAGTTTGTTAAATTTAAAGCAATTTTGTTTGCTTCATTTTCCTCGATAAAAGCAAATAATTGCATTAACAATTCTTCTTTGACATCATTACTGTCCATATTCAAATCAAGTTCTATTGCCCAAAATATATCTGGAATAGCCAACATGATTTGATTTTTATCTTCAATTATATATAAGTAAACATTAACAATTTCGTCATTTATAGATAATTGTTTAATGTTCACTTGGTCCACCGCCAAATTTTTTGTATGCCGCTTCAAGTCCAATTAAATCATCTCTATGTGGCACTTTAATATGTCCAGGCATGATTTGATAAGGTTCTCTTCCTTTAGAAGCTAATACTACTGTATCGCCCGGTTCAGCTATATCAATGGCATGTTTGATCCCTTCAGCTCTGTCATCAAATTCAACATAATTATCATGTGTTGCGCCTTTAGCTAGTTCAGCAGTCAACATTTTAGGATCATCATTAGCAGGATTATCTGGCGTAAATATTACGTAATCTGCTCTACAAGCTACTGCGCCCATTTCAGGTGTTTTAGTTAAGTCACGTTCTCCAGCCATTCCAATTAAAAAGATTAATTTTTGTTTCACGAAGGGTTTTACTGCATCTATAAGTTTATTCATTCCGTCAGCAGTATGCGCATAGTCAATAATTAAATCAATTGGTAGCGAAGGATCTAGAACTTCCAAACGCCCTTCAACTGGCTCTAAATTCTCAACTACTCTGACGATATCTTCCATAGATGTTCCTTTACTCCAGACTGCAATCATGGCAGCCATAATATTTGAAATATTAAATTTACCTACATATGGTGTTTTAACACTGTAAGTTCCTATAGGCGTATCAAAATCAAATTGAACACCTTGTAAAGATTCTTGAATATTTTTAGCCATAAATTGAGCGTCATGGTCTATTCCATATGTAAATATTTCATATGGTGTAACTGATGCTAAATATTTGGAGAAATCATCATCATTATTTAAAACAGCATATTTCTCTTTCGATAAATCTTCTCCCAGTTGACTAAATAACAATGATTTAGCATGTCCATAGGCTTCCATTGTGCCATGAAAATCTAAATGGTCTTGTGTTAAATTTGAGAATATCGCAACATCAAATTCTACACCTCTTAATCGCCCTAGTGATAAACCGTGACTAGATACTTCCATAGTCATAGCTTCCGCATTTTCATCAACCGCTTGCTTAATCTTTTTAGTTAAAGACACTGTTTCTGGTGTTGTATTGGCACCTTTAGTTTTATGTTCATTTATTTGGAAACCATTTGTTCCTAAATATGCGCTTCCTTTACCTAAACCTCTATAAATAAGATGAATCATAGTAGCAATTGAAGTTTTGCCATTAGTGCCTGTCACACCTATTGTAGTTAATTGATGGCTAGGATAATCATATAAAGTATGTGCTAACAGGCTAGCAACTCTTAATGTATCTGGTACGATAACCTGCGTCACGTCACCGTTAATGTCTTGTTGATGGTTAACCACAATGACTTTTGCACCTTGATCAACAACATTTTGACAAAATTTATGGCTATCAACTGTATAGCCTATTGATGCGACGAATATACTCCCTTCACTAGCGGTACGTGAATCTGTAGTGATATCAGTAACATTTATATCTAAAGTGCCTATTACTTGTTTAACTCGTATTTTTTCGAACAACTCATTCGCATTCAAAATGTATCGCTCCTTTTTTTACAATAATTTTATTATACACGTTTTGAAGTTGTTGATAAATTTATAATCATTAAAATATTGATTAGATTTAATACGAACTTGATATGTTTTACACCTCAAACTAAAGATTTCATTAATATAATTGAAGGAATTATTAATTAATAGTTAATTATTTTAAAATTTCCTATATATATCACTTTAATTCAATACTTTTAAATCTATTAATGCTAGGATAGTTATATAAAGATGATGTTAACTTCCTTAATATGCTATAATGCACTATAAATGAATTTTATACTTTCAATAAAGGGTATATATATTATGATAACTATGTAAGTATGTTTATTGCTACTATAGTTAAATCAGAATGCGTTATTGCGTGTTTTAAATTTAAATTAATGGAGGGTGACTATTAATGGTTACTCAAAATAAAAAGATATTGATTATTACCGGCTCATTTGGAAATGGACATTTACAAGTGACACAAAGTGTTGTTAATCAACTCAATGAAATGAACTTGTCTCATCTATCAGTTATTGAGCATGATTTGTTTATGGAAGCACACCCAATCTTAACTTCTATTTGCAAAAAATGGTATATCAATAGCTTTAAGTATTTTAGAAATATGTATAAAAACTTTTATTATAGTCGCCCTGATGAATTAGATAAATGTTTTTATAAATATTATGGATTAAATAAATTAATCAATCTACTACTTAAAGAAAAACCAGACTTAATCTTATTGACATTCCCTACTCCAGTAATGTCAGTGCTAACAGAGCAGTTTAACATAAATATTCCAATCGCAACTGTTATGACAGATTACCGTCTACAAAAAAACTGGATAACGCCTAACTCTCATAGATATTATGTAGCTACTGACGATACCAAACGTGATTTCGTCAATGCTGGTATCCCTGCTTCTGATATAAAAGTGACTGGAATACCTATTTCCGATAAATTTGAATCTGACATCGATAAAGTGGCTTGGTTGAAGAAACATAATTTAAATCCTGATAAACCAACTATTCTGATGTCTGCCGGGGCATTTGGTGTATCAAAAGGATTTGACTATATGATTGATAACATCCTTCAGAAAAGTCCACAATCACAAATCGTAATGGTTTGTGGTCGTAGCAAAGGGTTAAAGCGTACTTTAGAAATGCAATTTAAATCATATGACAATGTCCTTATTCTAGGATATACAAAACATATGAATGAATGGATGGCATCAAGTCAACTTATGATTACAAAACCAGGTGGCATTACGATTTCCGAAGGTTTAACACGTAGTTTACCAATGATTTTCTTGAATCCGGCTCCAGGTCAAGAGCTTGAAAATGCATTATATTTCCAAGATAAATCATATGGCAAAATCGCGAATACACCTGAAGAAGCTATAGATATTGTTTCTGATTTAACAAATCACGAGTATCGCTTACAAGCTATGACTAATAAAATGACTGAAGAAAAGGTTAACCATTCAACTTATAGACTATGTACCGATTTATTAAATATCTTGGACAGTTCATCACAACAACAAGAAATATATGGAAAGGTTCCTTTATATGCCAGATTCTTCGTTAAGTAATAAAGGAATTAGTAAGAACTTCAAGATAATGCTCGTTATTTTGTTCTTAATGGAGTTTGCACGGGGAATGTATGTATTAAGTTACGTTAATTATTTACCAACCGTTACCTCTATTGCTGTTGCAGTGACTTCAGCGGCATTATCAATTCACTTTATATCCGATGCGGCAACGAATTTTGTCATCGGATTTCTTTTGAAAAAATTTGGTACTAAGCTAGTATTAACCTTAGGTTTTTTATTAGCTTTTATTAGTTTATTCTTAGTCATTTGGTTCCCAACTAATCCAATAGTTATCATTTTTAGTGCTATCATGTTGGGTATTGCTGTTAGTCCTATATGGGTTATCATGTTATCAAGTGTAGAAGAAGCACAACGTGGTAAACAAATGGGCTATGTTTACTTTGCTTGGTTATTAGGGTTACTCGTAGGATGGGCATTTATGAATGTTCTAGTTAAATTACATCCTACTCGATTTGCATTTATGATGTCACTTGTTGTAGTTATTGCATGGGTATTGTATTATTTTGTTGATATTAAATTAACAAATTATAATACTAAACCGGTTAGTGAACAATTAGGACAAATCGTTAATGTTATGAAACGTCACTTAGTGTTATTCCCTGGTATTTTATTACAAGGTGCTTCTATTTCAGCATTGCTACCTATACTACCTACATATGCTACAAAGGTAGTAGGCGTAAGTACTATTGAGTACACCATTGCCATCGCTATAGGTGGTGCCGGTTGTGCCTTTTCAATGCTATTCTTATCTAAGATTATTGATAAAAATAGTAAAGGCTTTATGTATGCAGTTATTTTTACAGGTTTTATACTATTCACAGCATTTATCTTCGGTTTATCTTTAGTAACAAATATCCTTATCGTTTGGATTGTAGCGATATTTATAGGTTTAATGTATGGGATATTATTGCCTGCATGGAATACATTTATGGCAGGACAAATCGATCCCGCTGAACAAGAAGAAACTTGGGGCGTATTTAATAGTGTTCAAGGATTTGGTTCTATGATAGGTCCTTTATTTGGAGGCTTAATCGCTCAGTTTTCTAATGGTTTAAATAATACATTTTATTTTTCTGCAGCAATCTTTTTAGTATTAGCGATATTCTACGGTGTTTATTTTGTAAAGTATCGAGGCAAAGCAAATCGTTTCTAATAAAAAGTAGATAAAATACTAAAAATCTAGTTAATGTACATCATACACTGTACATTAGCTAGATTTTTATTTTACATATTATTTAATTTTACGCTAACTTGAAAGTATCAATCACTTTCCATTTATCCTCTTCTTCGTCATAGCGTAATAATGAAAGTTCTTCAATTTTTTCTTTAAGGTCTACCCCTACTAATTCTACTTGACCAAATATATCCTCGAATTCTTGGCTTGTTAAACCTTGAGCAATCGTAAAGTGTGGCACGAATGGATGCTCAGCTTCACCATGAAAATCTTCAGTATTAAATAAATTGAAAAGTTGTTCTAATTCATCAGTTTTAGCAACTTTAAAATAAATTACATTGTTAGTTGGTTTAAAGCTTGAAGCTTTTGTAGCATGAACATCTACAGGTCCGAAACCTTCTAATCTTTTTTTAACTTCTTCTTTTACTGAATCTAATTCATCATCATTGATTTCAAAGTGTGATTTGATCGTAATATGAGGCATGATACGTGCATACTCAGTATCATAACGTTTACGATAACCATTCACTTCATCTTGAAATGATTTTGACGGAATTAATGCTAATCCTATATTCATTGAAATTCCTCCTTTGTTTAACATATTACTATTATAGCAAAATTCTATATATTACGTTATTAGTTAGCAGAATTTTTTGAAAAGGTTTACAATATCTAAATATTTTATTTCGTAGTATTGTACATTAAATGATCTCAATTAAATCTTGGCATTGATGATCCTATTAAAAATACAAGTAATTAAACCTCATTTGACTCTTGTGTAATTACTTCATCGCTTAAATAATATTTAAGTATGTCTGATAATAGAGGTTTCCAAGATTTCCAGTTATGTCCACCCTCAAATTCTAAATAATGATATGTGAGCTCTTTGTCTTTAATGACTGTTGCTAAATCTCTATTTGGTGTTAAAAAGTTTGCACGTTCTCCAGTTGTTGGCAAAGCAAAATCTTCTTCTTCTAAACCAATAGCGTGCCAAATAGACAATTCACTATATTGAATACACTTATTAAATTTATCTATTACAGTTTCATCTGAATGCGGGCTAAGCATTGCTACTTGACTAAAAATAGTTGGGTAAGTCAAGGCGGTTAAAAGTGCTATACTACCAGCAAGACTATCTCCAATTAAAATTCTGGCATTACCTACTTTATAAGTTGGAAACGTCTTATCAATAAATGGTAGCAACTCTTTACCAACAGCTTGTACGGTTTTATTACTTCTAGTACCCTGTGGATGAAATTCTTCTCTACGTTTATCAACATCTTCATAATGAAATCCAACTATAATGGCTCGTTGAATTTCATCTTCTCTTCTCAACCGTTCATATTCACGTTGAAGTCTTCCAAATTTTAAAAAATCTAACCCGTCAAAACATATAATGACTTGATACTTAAATAATTCAGAGTAATCTTCAGGCAAATATACTGATAATGTAACATCTCTTTCTAAGATATTACTATGTAATATATGTTTATTAATTTTGCCTGCTTTAAAATTCGACATGACATTGACGCCCCCTAAATAGAATATACTTATTGTATCAAGATAATGATGACTTTTAAATCTCTGATAAAAATCTAATGTTTCATACTTACGAAATTTGGTAATTTATACATAGTTATAACACTTTTTTCAAAATATGGCTCTTTATTTATTAATTACATTATTAAATATGAACTCCATTAATCTCAGTGTATCTCTTTAGAAGTTAAAATTTCCCTTTTTAACGCGTCTTAATTGATATATACTAATTAAATAATGAACAAATGAAAATAGGAGGACGTAAGCTTATGCTTAACAAAGTTTGGTTCCGAACAGGAATTGCCCTAGTTATCTTGTTCGTGCTAATTAAATTGTTTATGGAAGTACAAAGTGTTTTTGCACCTATTGTAACCATTATCGGTTCTGTATTTCTTCCATTTATGATTAGCGGATTTTTATTCTATATCTGCTTACCTTTCCAAAGTATTCTTGAAAAGTGGGGTTTCCCTCGTTGGGCAAGTATCACTACAATTTTTATTGGCTTAATTGCTATTATTGCTATCGTAGTCGCATTTATAGCACCAATTATTATCTCTAACGTGAATAGTTTAATCAAAGCAACACCATCACTGCAAAAAGAAGCTGAGCATATTGTTAACTTCTCACTTACGCAAATGGATAAACTTCCAAGTGATGTAACAGATAGAATTAATTCTGCTGTAAAATCAATTGGTGATAGTATGACTGGAATTTTGGCTAATTCATTTACATACTTAACGTCATTTATTTCAACTGTCTTCTTACTTATCATGGTACCGTTCTTCTTAATATACATGTTAAAAGATCATGAAAAATTCATTCCTGCTCTTGCTAAATTTTTCAAGGGAGAACGTAAAGTATTTGTAGTCGACTTAATGAAAGATTTAAACTTCACATTAAAATCATACATTCAAGGCCAAGTGACTGTAAGTGTTATTTTAGGGGTCATTTTATATATTGGTTATACCATAATTGGTTTACCATATACACCTTTATTAGTACTATTTGCTGGTGTAGCTAACTTAATACCTTTCTTAGGACCATGGTTATCATTTGCACCTGCAGCTGTGCTCGGTATCATAGATAGTCCTACTACATTTATTTGGGTTTGTGTTGTTACATTAATCGCTCAACAACTTGAAGGTAATGTGATTACACCAAATGTTATGGGTAAATCTTTAAGTATTCACCCACTTACAATAATTGTTGTTATTTTAGCCGCAGGAGATTTAGGTGGTTTCACACTTATTTTAATTGCCGTACCACTCTATGCAGTACTTAAGACTATTGCAAGCAATGTCTTTAAATATCGTCAACGCATCATTGATAAAGCTAATAGCGACGTTAAAGACTAGATTGATATAAATTTAAAAAACTTTCAGGAGTGAACTTGAATTTACAATGAATTCAAGTTCACTTCTTTTTGTAAACATAAAAAAACTTGGTGCTATACACACCAAGTAATTGAATTAATTTATTATTTTATTGCGTGGAAACCACTATCTACATGGATATTCTCACCAGTTACGCCACTTGAGAAATCACTCAATAAGTAAGCAGCTGTTTTACCTACTTCTTCTTGATCCACGTTTCGTCTTAATGGTGCACGTTCTTCAATCTCTTTAAGGATTGTGTTGAAACCACCAACACCTTTAGCACTTAATGTACGAATTGGTCCAGCAGAAATAGCATTTACTCGAATGTTGTCCGGGCCTAAATCATAAGCTAAATATTTAACATTAGCTTCTAAACTTGCTTTAGCTACACCCATTACATTATAGTTTTGAACGGCAAATTCACCACCAAGGTATGTTGTTGCAACAATACTACCACCGTTTGGCATTATTTTCTTCGCTTCGTGCGCAACAATTGTTAATGAATATGAACTGATATCTTGCGCAAGTAAGAAACCTTCACGTGATGTTTCAGAGAAACGTCCACGTAAGTCTTCAATATTTGCAAATGCGATAGAGTGATATACGCCATCAATATTGCCTACTTCTTCTCCAATTTTAGCGAAACCATTTACTACATCTTCATCTTTTTGAACATCGATTTGATATAATTTTGGATCTTCTTGGTTTAATTGTTCTAATAATTTTTCTAACTCTTTGCGGCTACGGTCTTTACGATATGTGAATACAAGTTTAGCCCCTAATTGATCTAATACCTTTGCAACGCCAAATCCGATACTACGTTTATTAGCAATACCCATAATTACGAAGGTTTTATTTTCAAGATTAATCATTCGAAATAACTCCTTAATCATCGTTTTTTATATCTTAATCTCACTGTACAAACAATGTAGACTAATCTAACGTTATTATTTTACCATTTTTGCTTCATAATGATAAAGCAATATTATTACCTGGTCATATATGAAAGCCTGGTACATAAATAATATCATAATGCTATTTTTCAAATTCGCAGAAGCTAAATGAACTGAGAGAGCGCCAAAAAATTGCGTATTCTCAGTTATAGACATCCTTTCGAGCGGGGCCCTAGCAAAAAAGATTTTTATAAAGAAATTCTATAAGATAAGCAAATTGGGGTGGGACCATGAATTTAAAAAGAATTCTGTCCCACCCCTGACGCCTGTTTTTAATTTTTTCTAAATCAATAATAAAATTCTAGATCTGATTTTAATTCATCTACGTATTCTTTTGAACCCGTTACGATAAGTCTATCTTTATATCTAAGTTGTGTATCACCATGAGGCACGATTGATTCATTATTACGAATAATTCGAACGAAGATAATATCTCCGCCAAATGGGAAATTACGTAGTTGAATATTTTCATATTGATGATTTAACATTTCAATTTCATACAATGATGTTTCAACATTGCTTAAAATGTTTAACATATTTGGTGTTTCAATTAAGCCTTGTAGGAAGATTTTATTACTAATGAAATTACTGAATACTTCAATACCTTCACCTTTCATTTCTTCATCTTCGTTACTATTTTCAAGTCGACAAATTACGCGTTTAACATCATGTGCTTTGGCTAATTTTGCCACATCACGGTTAAGACTATCATCATTAGCAGAACAAACTACGATGTCTTGATTGAATAACCCTAATCTTTCTAGGAGTTGTTCTTCATAATTCGCTATTTCTACAACAGTTATATGGTCAGATAAATTACGCTTATCTCCTAAATCTTTGCGATAATATAATGTCACATTATATAAGTGTGGTGACAAGTTCTGCACAATTGGAATCGTCAATTGATTCTTGCCAATTAATGCAATATCAATTTTACGATTAGCCTCATCTGGAATTGGAAACATTTTCTTGAAAATAATCGGTACAAACACACACGTAATGATTGCACTTAAAATCAAAATGCCTGACATTTCAGATGATATTGTATTTAATTGCTCTGCAATTTTAGCAGATGCTATAACCAATGATAATGTTGAAGTAAGTAAAAATGCTGATGCTATCGTTGTCTTATTATCAAACCAACGTCTAATAAAGAAAACTGGAATTAATTTTGAAATAATAAAAGCTAGAATAAGCACCGGAATAATTAATAATAATGATGGTTCTTTAATTAATGACGGAATATTTAAATCAACACCAACCATGATAAAGAAGATTGGAATAAAGAACCCGTATCCAAATGAATCAAGTGTATGCACTAATTCTTCATCTGGTTTCAGCAAGGATACAACCACACCAGCTAAGAATGCGCCTAGTATATATTCAGCGCCTACACCCTCTGCAAGTGCAACTAAAAGAATAATTAATGCAAAGATTGCTCTTATGCCTATTTGTGTAGTACCACCAATTAAGCGATGTAAAAATTTCATACGCTTAAATAAAACGCCTAATATATAGAAAATAGCAGTAAATACAAGTAAAATTGCTGAAAGCCAAACTGAACCATTACCACTACCATTGATACCACCGTAAATAGTTAACAGTACCATCGTTACTAGGTCAGCCAATACGGCTACTAATAATATAAATTGACCGATAGTTGTACGCATTATATTCATTTCTTTTAAAGTAGGCACTACGACACCTAGTGATATCGTTGATATGATAATTATCATTAATAACACATCATCTACGAGTCCTAACCATTTAAACGCGTAAGCTAATATTACTGATATAATCATAATAAATGCGAATACGGTTAGTGCTAAATTAAGATGGCTTGGTACATCTTTTTCATGTTTGTTCGTACCTTGTCGATTTCTCTTATCTTTTTTAAAAGTGCTAAAGTCAATCTCTAAACCACTTAAAAACATTAAAAAGATAAAGCCCAACGTTGATAATATATTAAGCATACTATCTTTATGTACTAGATTTAAGAAAGACTGTCCAATAATAATACCCATGATGATTTCGGCTACAACCACTGGTAAAAAATTGATGTTCAGTCTATTTATAATAATTGGTGTAAAAAATGCTGCTAGAACTACAATGACTAGTGAAAAGAACTCCATTTTGTCCCCCTATGTTAAATATGACATGAATGTTGTTGCTAAACCAAAGTAAATTAACATACTTACAATATCATTAATTGTTGTAATAAATGGTCCGCTGGCTACGGCTGGATCAATATTCAGTTTATTCATAAATAATGGAATCATAGAACCAACTAACGTACCAACCGTCATTGCAATAGTAAGACTGCCTCCAACTATTAGTGCTAAAAATGGTTGTCTATATATAACAACGATGATAATAAATAAAACAGTGGCACAAACTAATCCTGAAAGCAAGCCACTTCCCGCTTCTCTTAATGCAACCTTAAATTTACTTTGTTCATCAATTTCCCCAGTAGAGATATTACGTACAGACACCGCAAGTGATTGTGTACCAGAATTTCCGGACATACCACTAATAATAGGTATAAATGCAGCTAATAATGCAACTTGTGATAATGTTGCCTCAAAACTACCTAATATAGTAGCGGTAATCATTCCTAAAAATGTAAGAATGATAAGCCAAGGTAATCGTTTAGTAGCAGTTTTCACAACAGAATCATTTGTTGAGTCAATATCAGATACCCCAGCTAAACGAGAGTAGTCTTCACTAGCCTCTTCATCCATAACATCTAGAATATCATCAATTGTAATAATACCAAGTAAATGTTGTTGATAATCAATTACTGGCATTGCAATAAAGTCATAATCTCTCATTTTTTGAGCTACATCTTCTTGGTCATCTGCTACATTAACGCTAATCACACGCTCACTCATGATATCCTCTATATATGCATCATTTTCAGCTACAATTAAATCTCTTAAAGATAATACTCCAACTAATTGTCCATCGGTATTAATGGCAAAAATAACATAAATCGTTTCGGCATCTGGTGCTTGTTCTTTTACTAACATTAATGCTTCTTTAACCGGAGTATTGACATCTAATGAGATATATTCCGTCGTCATGATACCGCCGGCTGTATCTTCTTCATAATGCAATAGATGCTTAATTTCATTAGCATCGTCACGGTTCATTAACGTTAGCAAACTAGCTACTTTCGGTTTCGAAAGTTCATTTAATATATCTACAGCATTATCAGAAGACATCTCTTCTAAAACTTTACTAGCATAATGTGCATTCATCGTATCAAAAAGGTCTTCATATGCTTCATCATCTATTTCTAATTGTTCAAAGAATTCCCCTACTTCTTGAGGTGATAAAAATTCAAATATCTTTTGTCTATTTTCATTTGTAGTGTCTTCAAAATATTCACTTTGTTCATACTCGTGCATTGCTAGAAATTCTTCTCTAAAACGATCTATATCGTCTTGTTTTAATAGATTATCTAACAAATTTTGGTTATACACTTCGTCAGTATTATAGTCATTATTTTCTGTTTCTAATGACAACGTCAACACCTCCAAATCTTATTATAATTCTGCAAAAATGTTTTGTAGCCATTTATAATCTATCTCTATCTCAATTTCTCTATTATAAATTGGATGTATGAATGTCACTTTATAACATTGTAAAGATTGCGTATGAATTTCAGGATGACTTCCTTCATATAAATCATCACCAACAAGAGGATGTCCTACATAATTAAAATGAACGCGTATTTGATGCGTTCTTCCAGTATGTAATTTAATTTCACATAAACTCGCTTCAGGTTTGGTCATTACTGTTTCATATGAAGTCTTTGCGTATTTTCCTGAAGCATCAATTTTCCTAGTAATAATACTCTGGCTATCTCTAGCAATCGGTTCTTCTATAACACCACTCAATTGCATTTGACCATAACATACACACATATACCTTTTATCTATTGCACTCGTCGTCATTAAATGATGGATATGCCCATGCTTAGCAAATATTACAATGCCTCTAGTGTTACGGTCTAAACGTGTAACAATATGCGGTACGATCGATGTATCGATTAACTGACCAACATTTAAATAATAAAGTACACGTTCTATCAAACTATCATGCGGATGTTCTCTTGACGGAGTGCTATTTAAATAGTTTGGTTTTGACACAATAATTAAATAATCATCTTCATACAATATTTCAATTGGATTACGTGATGGAATCAAATATGAACTAGGTGTTTCATCTGGTAACGCAATAGTTAACTCATCACCTGGCATCATCATTTTTCTGACAGTTACATGACTGTTATTAATAATTAAAGCGCCATTATGTTTAATGGCGCTAATTGTCTTTTTAGAATATTGGTGACGCTGCAAAAAAGACTTAAGCATTTCATTATGCTGTATCACATATTCAAATTTCATCGTCCATCTTCACTTTCAATGAATGAATCATGTACTCTTTTCCAAAATGGGAAAGGTCTAAATCTAGCAAAACGCACTTTCTCATTAGCCACTCTAAACTGAATACCATTGACATTTTTATGTTTTAAACTAACATGATCAATTGTTGTTAAAATGGTATCGTGATTAACAGGTGTGATTAAACATGTATGATGCTTTGGCAAAACAAGTGGTGAACCCACTGTTCTAAATACTCTATTATTGATAGAGGCTATTTCTGCAATCTGCATAGCTTCAAGTGAGGGATGTATTAGTGCTCCACCTAATGCCTTATTATAAGCAGTTGAACCTGAAGGGGTTGAAATACATAAACCGTCACCTCTAAAACGTTCAAATTGCTTACCACGAATGCCCACATCAACTACAAGTGTTGAACCATTTTCCGTTTTCATTGTTGCTTCATTTAAAGCTAAATAACGTGTTTCATAACCATTATCATTGTATCTGACAATAATTTCTAATAATGGATATTCAATGACTTGAAATTCAGAGTTATTAATTTCAATAATTAATTTCTCAACTTCATGAGGTAACCAATCAGCATAAAAACCTAAATGTCCTGTATGTACACCTACAAATGCCACTTGAGAAAGCATGTGGCTGTATTGATGAAAGGCTTGTAATAAAGTTCCATCTCCACCTACCGAAATAACAATTTCTGGATTAACGGCATCTTCTACCATGTGGAAATCTTTCATATGATTTATCATTTTATGCTTTAATGCATTGGATTTTGAATCACCTTTAGACAAGATAGTATAACGCATCCCCACACCTCATTAGTCATGTTTTTTTGCACGTTTTTGAGAATAATATTTCTGTGCTTCTTGAATTTCATCTTTAATCTCAGACATCTCTTCATCTAGAAGATATGCCGCTTCAGCTGCACGCTCAAGACGATGCTGAATTTCCGCTGGATAATCCCCGTCATATTTATATCTTAATGTATGTTCAATTGTAGCCCAGAAATTCATTGCTAATGTTCGTATTTGTATTTCCGCTAAAATGGCTTTCTGACCGTTTAATGTTTCAATTGGATATTCAATAATCACATGATATGAACGATAACCACTTTGTTTTGTGTTATTGATGTAGTCACGTTCCTCAATCACTTTGAAATCTTGTCGTTGTCTAAGCATATTAACAACCACATCGATATCGTCCACAAATTGACACATCATTCTAAGACCAGCAATGTCGTACATCTCTTCACGTAGTCTATCAAACGGTATACCCCTTTTATTCGCCTTATCAATAATACTCGTAATTGGTTTTACTCGACCAGTAACGAATTCAATGGGTGAAGCATCTTCTCCAACTTCATATTGCTTACGCAAACCTTTTAATTTTACCTTTAATTCATCAACGGCTTGTTTATATGGTGTTAAAAATTGATCCCATTGATTCATATTGTTTCACTCCGCTTCACTTTAGGTCAAAAGTTTCTTCAACAGCTGAAACAAACTCCTTACCATAGTTATTATTTCCTTCAACATTCTCAAGTATGTAATCTAATTCCTCTTGAAAATGTTCTAAAACCAAGTCATCGTTTACTATTAGTTTCTTGCCTCTATTCTCATGCAACATGGACCATGTTTCTTGAACGAAAATCAAGTAATCATATGATTGTCCGTCATCTAATAAGTAGGCAAATCCGTAATTATCACTATCAACAAGCATTTGCCCTACTTCTACTAATCCATCAGTTGGATCTTCTGAGTAGCAATAAATGCCATCATCTTTAATTTTAATTTCATTTACATAAATACGCATGCTTGTTCCTCCTTATTATTCTTTATTAGTTTAACATAATTTAACTGTATAACACACGTTTGAAATGCACTTCTTACTCGTCTATCCACTATTGAATGAAGCTCATTATGTCATGACAAATCAAATCATTTTATAAACTATACTTAAGTACTCAGATTTAACTTTTCATTCATATACAATTACTTTAAATATTTATATAACTCAGTCATAATGAATTACAATAAATGGATTTAGAGGTGCAATTATGGCGACGAATAATGAAATAGAATTCAAACAATTACTAAGTAAAGATGTATACGATAAATTTAAATATACTTTTTTTGAAGATAAAGAACCTTTTATTCAAATAAACTACTATATTGATACTCCTAACTTCACATTGCGCGATCATAAATCCGCATTACGAATCCGAGTTAAAAACGACACATATGAAATGACCTTAAAAGTGCCCGCCGACGTAGGTTTAATGGAATATAATCATATGGTTAAACATATACCTAAAACAGGTGATGTAATATCTAATAACTCACTACCAGAAGATATACGAGAAATTGTCGAATCATACGGTATTAATGACAACGAATTAACTATATTAGGCGCATTGAGAACAGCTCGTTTAGAAACAAACTATAAAAATGAATTGTTAGTATTAGATCGAAGTGATTATTTCGACAAAGTTGATTATGAGTTAGAATTTGAAGTTACTGACTATAACAATGGTTTGAAAAAATTTCATAGTTTATTAGAAGAATTTAATCTTGAGCACACCGTACCTAACAATAAAGTTCAACGTTTCTTTGACTATAAGAATCAAATTGACAAGTAGCAGTACGTCGCTGTAAAAAGTCAAATTACTTTTAAATGTAAAAATTCATGTTATATTAGTAATATATTAACGGAAATTGGTGATATTATGTCTAAAACGCCATACGATATTATAGGTGAAACAGCACTTTATAATATGATTGATCATTTCTATGCTCTAGTTGAGAAAGATGACAGAATCAATCATTTGTTCCCTGGGGATTTTGCCGAAACGAGTAGAAAACAAAAGCAATTTCTCACTCAATTTCTAGGTGGACCGAACCTATATACTGAAGAACATGGACATCCGATGTTAAAAAAGAGACATATGGAATTTAAAATTACAACTTATGAAAGAGATGCATGGTTAGAAAATATGCATACTGCAATAACCGAAGCACAGTTTCCAGCTGATGTTGGAGACTATTTATATGAACGTTTACGTCTAACCGCTAACCACATGGTAAATTCCTAAATATAATTGAAGGTGAGTAAAACATGGCTGAAGAACTAAAAATTGTAGACAATAGAAGTCGTGAAGATGCTAATCTGTCACCTGTAAATAAAATTGAAATTTATTCATTTTTTGATCCATTTAATACAGATTGCTTTAAATTATCAGCGATTATTTCTAAATTAAGAATTGAATATAATCAATATATCCGTATCAGACATATTCTAAACCCTTCATTGAAAGTACTTACTAAGTGCCAAGCGCAAAGTACATCTGATTTTGATAATATCGCCTTAGCTTATAAAGCGGCTGAATTACAAGGTCGTTTAAGAGCGGAACGTTTCATCCATTTAATGCAAAATGAAATTATTCCTAAGAAGGATATTATTACGGAAGAAATGATTTGTGACTGCATCATTAATGCAGGTTTAGATTACAATGAATTCAAAGAAGATTTACAAAAAAGCAAATTAACCGAAAGTTTAAAAATAGATTTACACATTGCTCGAGAAATGGAAATTGAGCAAGCACCTTCACTCGTATTCTTCAGTGAAGATGTTCATGAGGAAGGCCTGAAAGTAGAAGGATTATATCCATATCACATTTACACATATATTATTAATGAATTAATGGGTACGCCAATTGAAAAAAATCTTCCACCCAAAATTGAGCATTATATTCAAAAGAAACAACTCGTTACTATGGAAGAACTATTGACCATATATGAGTGGCCCGAAAAGTTAATGACAAAAGAACTTAAGAAATTGGCGTTACAACAAAAAGTAGAAAAACTTCAATATCCTGAAGGAGATTTTTGGCAATCAAAAATGCCTAGAATATAGGATAGCTAACAATAGCCATTCAATGATGATTATATTCATGCATTGGGTGGCTTATTTTTGTGTACACATCAATTTAAGGTTGAACGACTCTGTTTCTATTATTGTTATATAAATCAATTGCAATGTATAGTAGTGGCGTCGAAGTACAATGAAAAATTTATCTACAATGGGGAATTAATTGATAGTGGTAGTTATTAAAAAAGAGTATAAAAAAAACGCCGTGTCTGATTACACGACGCTAAACAAAGGGGATGGGAGAAATTTTTCACTTCAAACAAAGGGGTATGTTTGTTATGTGATTAATTTCATGTTCATAATATAACACGCTAACATAGGTGTTTCAATATTAAAGACCCCTTATTTTAAAATTGTCACAAACTTAACATATTGTAAACGGATACAGTCATTCTAAGCTTTCATAAGTTTTTCAAAAGCATCTAATTTTTGTTCAAAGACCTCACAAGCCTGCTCAATAGGTTCTGGTGAAGTCATATCCACACCGGCATTTTTCAGAATCTCAATTGGATAATTAGAACTTCCTTTTTTCAGGAATTCATTAATATATCTTTCAACTGCAGGTTTACCCTCAGTTAAAATTTGATGACTTAAACTTTGAGCTGCACTATATCCAGTAGCATATTGATATACATAGTAATTCATATAGAAATGAGGGATTCTTGACCATTCTTTGCTAATATTGTCATCTGTTTCAACAACATCACCAAAGTATTGTTTATTCAATTTAGCATATTCATCATTCATACGTGTTGCAGTTAATGGTTCGCCTGCTTCTTCAATTTGATGAATTTTATGTTCGAATTCTGCGAACATAGTCTGACGGAATAAAGTCGCTCTGAATCTTTCAAGTTCTTGATTTAATAATAATAAACGACGTTCATCGTCTAAATGTTTATCCATGTAATCACTTAGTAATGCCTCATTACAAGTTGATGCAACTTCAGCAACAAAGATTGAATAATCACTAGAATTAGATGGTTGATGTTTACGACTGAAATAACTATGTGCTGAATGACCAAATTCGTGGATAAGCGTATATAAATCAGATACAGTATCTGACCAATTTAATAAAATGAATGGATTAGTTAAATGTGCACCAGATGAGTAAGCACCTGATCGTTTACCTTTATTTTCATAAACGTCGACCCATCGATTATTCAAACCTTCTTTTACTACATCAAGGTACTCTTCACCCATAGGTTCTAACGCTTTTAACATCCATTCTTTTGCTTCTTCATAAGGCATTTCAAATTTAACGTCCTTAACCATTGGCGTATATAAATCGTACATTTTCAGCTCATCAACAGCTAATAATTCTTTTCTTAGTTTTGTGTATCTGTGCAGTAATGGTAAATATTTATGCACAGTTTTCACTAAATTATCATAGACTTCTTCTGGTATATGATTATTACTTAACGCACGCTCACGAGCTGTTTTATAGTTATGTGTTCGAGCATTAAAGACATTCTTCTTAACTTCCCCTGCTAATGTTGAACCTAGAGTATTATTATAAGCACCGTAAGCTTTATATAAATTATTATATGCTGATTGACGTAACTCGCGATCATCAGATTCTAAATATTTGATAAAAGTTCCTTGTGTTAATGGATGTTTTTCACCATTTTTATCTACTGCATCTTCAAATTCTAAATCTGCATTACTAAACATACCGTACACATTACTTGGTGTAGATAGTGCATCTTGAGCCTCAGTAAGTAATTTCTCTTGCTCGGCATCTAAAATGTGTGGTCGTTTTTCATTGATAAGTTTTAAATCAAATTCATAACGTTTTAAGTTGTCATTAGTTTCGATAAATGATTGAAGTTTATCTTCATCAATTTGAAGAATTTCTGGTACTAAGAAACTCCATGCGGAACTAATTTTAATTATAAGTTGATGTGCACGTGACTCGAATCCTGTATATTTATCGTTTGAAGTATCTTGGTCTTGTTTTAAATGTGCATACACATATACTTTCTCTAGTTTAGTACCAATTTCATCTTCTAATGCAAGCGCATCATATAATGTATCAGCGCTATCTGCTAAGTGCCCTTTAAATTGCTCTTCTTTACCTAGATAACCTTCAACCTCTTTTAATGCTTCTTCAAAAGCTTCATCATTTTTAAAAATCGTTGTTAAATCCCACGTATCATTTGGATATTTACGTTCTTGCTCTTCTCTTGTTAATTGTTGACTCATATAGTAAACCTCCTATAATAACTAATGTTATAATTTTCTCATTATTCCCTATGAATTGCACGTTTTAACTATATTTAATGTAATGATTAATAAGTTCTGAGACAACACAATCCATAGAAATAGTGTTAAGGTACATCTGCCTAAATTTAAGAAAGGCTTTTAAACACTGATGTACATCACACTCTTGTTCATTAAATAATTTAAATTGTAATTGCCACTGAACTGGATGATTCTCAATATAAAGTTGATAAGGGAATATGTAGCCGAAGTTATGATAAACAGCTTCATCTGTTAATCTTAAATGGTACATTGCGCTTAACGATGGTTCAAGGACGGAATTTTTCCTTCTACATTGATTCAAGTAATAATGTATTTCAGATTTAGTTAGCTTGAAAATGTGTTGATATGGCGTAGACATGATACTAATCTGATTCACTAATTCGTTGATTTCAATTACTGTTTGTTTTGCGATAAATTGTTTGCCACCAATATGCTGAATTTGACTATATAAAACAACACACTTGTTCTTTTGATTCCATGCATATAAACACCTGTTTATTGGATGTATAAAATGTGCTTGAAATGAATTGAGATATAGCCTTCCCCTATGATATCGACAATCTTGAATTAACCAAATGACTTCCATATTCAGCTGTTTAAATCCCTTTGTTCGTTCTATGATCTCTTCAATATCTATTCTAGAAAATTGAATTTCAATTACGTATTTTGAATTCACTAGTATGTCTGGGTATTGTTGAATAGTTGGACAATAAGGTTCAATTTGAACGTGATAATGCAGTTGTGATAACATTTTCGCAATAAAACACTTTACAAAGTAATGTTGTTCGGATTCTTGTTTTGCACAATAACATACGCTATCAACCTTATGCGCGAAATGCGGGATTTTTTTGTGCCACACTTTAATAATAGTTGTGAGCTACAATGCGGACAATAATAGCTGTCCTGTTTCTTTGCACGATGTGCATATACTTGCTCGCCTTGTTGATTTATAGCGATTAACATAAATTTCACTCACCTCATAAGATTAAACGTATGAAATGGTGATTTTACTTCTCAACACAAAAAAACCGAAGCAATATTCATTGCCTCGGTAAAAACTTTCATTATTCAACTGTGTCTGGGAAATAACGTCTCACTTGAGCAGTTACATTATGACTCATAATAATCTTAGCATAATCATTTAAGTATACTTCAGTTTTATCTGTTGGATATGCATACTCTAACATCTGACTATAACTATCGTTAATCGTTTCTTGACTGACTGATTCATCAAAGTGAATAGCATAGTAATATTTATTGTCATTCATATATAATAAATCTTCAAATTCATCAGTTGATAAATTATGGTGATATGCATAACTAATAACTTGCTCTAAATCATCAAATTTAACGATAACTGTTCTTATGTTCGGACGTTGTTTCGTTTGTTTTTGTTCAGACTTATGAGAGTGCTTTTGTTGTTGTGCTCTTTGTTCGAATAAATCTTCAATGCTCTCTTCATTTTCTAATGTATTTGCAAGTAATTCGTTAACTTGTTCTTCAAATTGCTCATTTGCATCTTCATCAGACATATTCATAGCTTCTTCATTTTTAGATTTAGAAATCGTAACTTCCACACCTTTTTCAAAGGCATGTACTTGTATCCAAAGAGGTCCTTCAACTACGAAGTCTTCTTCTTCATTGATTTCATCCATCATTGACCAGAAGAATTCTTCGCCTCTTTTACGGTTAGTCCATAAATCTTCTCGACTGAATCCTCTAGCTTCAATATCACTATAAGTTATAAATAATTTGACTGTTGTGTCATCAACGCGTTCTATTCTCATATCATCTCACTCCTTACAGTCGATGAATAGTAACCATATTGTATTAGAACGTGGTGGAAATTACAATTTATTTGTTTGATTAAATTTAACTATTTTACAATCGTTATATATACTAACATATTCCCTTTTTGAGTTACAAAAAACAGCACTAAAATAGTGCTGTTTCATATTATTATAATCTTCAATTAAATTTTAAAATTAATCAACAAGACGTTGCGCTTCTTGTAATTGGAAAGTACGAACCTTTCTAGGTAAGAAACGTCTGATTTCATCTTCGTTATAGCCAACCTGTAAACGTTTTTCATCTAGAATAATTGGACGACGTAATAGTCCTGGATTATCTTGAATGATCGCATAAAGATCTTGTAGTGGTAAAGAATCAATGTCAACATTTAATTTTTGGTATGTTTTAGAACGAGTAGAAATAATTTCGTCAGTACCGTCTTCAGTCATTTTTAAAATTTGTTTGATTTCATCAATTGTTAAATGTTCAGAAAAAATGTTACGCTCCGTATATGGAATGTCATGTTCTTGTAACCATGCTTTCGCTTTACGGCAAGATGTGCAACTTGGTGAAGTAAATAATGTTACCATACATCTCACTCTCCTATTGAATGAATATTATTCATTATTTTTGAATTTATTGATTAAGAAATGATAATTTATTTAGTCCTCTTAACCTTACAATGTTAGTATAATCAACTAACATTAAAATTAAATGAGAAAATCCTAATTTTTCTGAGAAATCTCAAATTTTCTAAAAACCTAAATTTAAAGGCTTAGAATTAACGTATAACTACATACTAACATAACTTACATTTTAAAGAAATACTGTTATAATTTAAATAATATGAATTAAAACTAAGAAAGTAGGCATCTAATATGGAGACATTATTTTCAGGAATTCAACCTAGTGGAATACCCACAATCGGTAATTATATTGGGGCATTAAAACAATTTGCTGATGTGCAAAATGATTATGATTGTTATTTTTGCATCGTCGACCAACATGCAATTACTGTGCCACAAGATAAAATCAAATTACGTAAACAAATCCGTCAACTTGCGGCTATTTATTTAGCATCTGGCATAAACCCAGAAAAAGCTACCTTATTTATACAATCTGAAGTACCAGCACACGTGCAAGCAGGTTGGATGCTCACAACAATTTCAAGTGTTGGAGAACTTGAACGTATGACTCAATATAAAGATAAAGCTCAAAAACGTACTGATGGTATTCCAGCAGGATTACTAACTTACCCACCATTAATGGCTGCAGATATTGTGATATACAATACTAATATTGTTCCAGTTGGTGAAGACCAAAAGCAACATATGGAATTAACACGTAACTTAGTCGAACGTTTTAATAGTCGTTATAATGACATTTTGGTTAAACCAGAAATTCGTATGCCTAAAGTAGGTGGTCGCGTCATGAGTTTACAAGACCCAACGAAGAAAATGAGTAAAAGTGATGATAATCAGAAAAACTTTATTTCATTACTAGACGAGCCTAATGTGGCAGCAAAGAAAATTAAAAGTGCTGTAACAGATTCAGATGGAATTATTAAATTTGATCGTGATAACAAACCAGGTATTTCAAATTTATTAACAATATACTCTAGCTTAACAAATGAGTCTATTAAAGATTTAGAAGCTAAGTACGAAAATGAAGGATACGGTAAGTTCAAAACAGACTTATCAGAAATCGTCAAAGATTTCTTAATTAACTTCCAAGAAAAATATAATGAATTTTACAATTCAGATAAACTAGATGACATCCTAGATCATGGTCGCGATAAAGCTCAAAAAGCGTCATTCAAAACATTGAAAAAAATGGAACGTGCCATGGGACTGGGACGTAAAAGATAATACATTAGTAATAGAAATAGCCATGGGAATGATTCCCATGGCTATTTCTATTATTCACTTTTCTTTTTTTTACCTGTTTCACGATCAATAGATTTATCGATATACACGTGCTTAAGTGTAGTATCTGGGCCTACTTTGTGATACTGTAACCCTTTAACTTGTGGATTAGTTAAATGTGCTTCACCTTTTTGATATATAGGTGCAACTGGTGCGTCGTGAAGTAAAATACTTTCAGCTTTTTGTAAAGCTTCATTTCTCTTATCAGGTTCACGTAGTAAAGAACCATTAGCTTCTTTGATAAGATTATCGTATTCTTCGTTACCCCAATCAGTATTATTTTGAGCATTACCTTTTGTCATTATTTCCAAGAAAGCCGTTGGGTCTGGATAGTCAGGACTCCACCCTGCATATGACGTTTCATAATTATTTGCTAACTCTAGAGTTATTTTTTGTTTAAATGGCATTTGTTTAATTTTTAGAGTAACACCAGGTAAATTTGTTTCAATCTGCGATTTTATATATTCAGCAGCAATCTTCGCTGCTGGGGTGTCTTGAGTATTCATAGTAAAAGTAAATTCTTTTTTACCTAATTCTTTTTGTGCAATTTCCCAATTTTGTTTTGCTTCTTTGGTATCATATTTTAATGGAGATGAAACTGTACTTGCGAAATCTTTGCCGTCTGGTGTTTTAGCAGTTCCAATACCAGTGAAATTGTCTGAGGCTAAAGAACCGTCATTTAAAACAGATTTTACATATCCTTTTTTATTAATAGCTTGCGCAATAGCTAATCTTAAGTGTTTATTTTTAAATTCCGGAACAGTTTTTTCATTCATTTTAATATAGAATGTAGCAGCAGTTAAACGATGGTTCAATGCTTTACTATTTTTATATTTGTTAACCTGCTCAGATGTTACGATCGTATCATCAACCGAAGCTGTATCATATAATGATGCACCAGCTTGTTGATCTTTTAGTACTTTATAATTTACTTTATCTAATTTAACATTCTTTTTATCCCAATACTTGTCATTTTTTACAAGTTGAATTTTATCTTCCACTTGCCAATTAATTACTTTAAAAGGCCCATTATAAACTGCTCTATCGGCTTTTGTACCATATTTTTCTCCATATTTTTTGGCAATTTTAGAATTTTGAGGATCAAAAGTATTTAAAGCCAATAGTTCATTTATATAAGGCACAGGTTTTTCTAATTCAACTTGAAGTTTATATTTATCTAGTGCTTTAATTCCTAATTCACTCACTGGTTTTTTTCCTGAATTAACTAAATCTGCATTTTTAATATCACTCATTATGTAAGCAAATTCAGATGCTGTTTTGGGGTCCACAACTTTTCTCCATGCATAAACAAAGTCATCCGCAGTTACTGGGTCACCGTTAGACCACTTAGCATTTTTTCTTAAATTAATTGTTAAAGTTTTGCCCCCTTTATTTTTTTTAGGCATTTCTTTAGCTACACCTAAAGTAACCTTATCGCCTTTATCAATTGAATATAGGCCTTCAAATGCTTGGCCAGCTATATCTCCTGATACTGCATCTGTAATTAATGCCGTATCTAAAGTACTTATATCTTGTGTAATAACTTTTCTAAAGACTTGGCCATCATCTGAATATAAACTTTTATTATTACTACAAGCTGAAAGTACTAAAATCACTATTAATAAAGTTGCTATATATTTTAAAGATTTCATAGTAAATTCATCCTCCTTCCCCTGCATTTAAACGCTTTGCGTTTGATGTTCTTGTTTTAATTGAGCAGCTTCTTCATCAGTTACAAAAACATAATGATCTGGTCTTATTTCTTGAAGTTTTCGCTCAGAATTTTTAGATTCATCTTCTTGGTATGCTACACGTTTACGTGTTCTCTCACTATCTGGGTCAGGTTGAGGAATCGCTGATAATAATGATTTCGTATAATCATGTAATGGGTGATAATAAATTTCGTCAGCTGAACCTAATTCAACAATTTTCCCAAAATGCATTACCGCAATACGGTCAGAAATATATTTAACCATTGATAAATCATGGGCAATAAATAAGAAGGTAATTCCTCTTTCTCGCTGAAGTTTTAACATTAAATTAACTACCTGAGCTTGTATTGATACGTCTAGAGCTGAAATAGGCTCATCCGCAATAATAAATTCCGGTTCCACTGCTAGCGCACGCGCGATACCGATACGTTGACGTTGTCCACCAGAAAATTCGTGTGGATATCTATTCGCATGTTCTTTACTTAAACCTACCGTTTCAAGTAAGTCATAAACACGTCGTTTACGGTCTTTTTTACTGCTTGCTAATTTATGTATATCAATACCTTCTGCAACGATATCCATGACCTTTAATCTAGGATTAAGTGATGCATATGGATCTTGGAAAATCATTTGAATCTTTTTATTAAGCTTTAATAAATCTTTACGCTTAGAAATTTTTTGAATATCCTGTCCTTCATATAAAATTTCTCCACTTGTAATATCATTTAGCTTTATAATTGCTTTTCCAGTAGTTGATTTACCACATCCTGACTCTCCAACTAACCCTAATGTCTCTCCTTTGTATATATCGAAAGAAATGTCTTCAATGGCTCTAACTTCATTTCTCTTACCTTCGTTAAAGTATTGTTTTAAATTTTTTATTTGTAATAAAGTTTCTTTATTATTCATTGAACGACACCCTTTCTACTTGACGTGGTTTGTCATAATTATTTGGCATATGACGTTGTTTTTGTTTAACCATCTCAGGCGGTTCTACTTTAGGTGCACGTTCATCTAATAACCATGACTTAACAAAATGAGTCGGCGACACTTTGAACCAAGGTGGCTCTTGTTTAAAGTCAATATCTAAAGCATACTGACTCCTACGTGCGAATGCATCTCCTTTAGGAGGATGTAATAAATCAGGTGGTGTACCTGGAATCGCAATTAGTTCTGTATCATTACTAGTAGTTAAATCAGGCATTGATGATAATAATCCCCATGTATAAGGATGCTTAGGGTCATAAAATATTTCCTCAACATTACCTGTTTCAATCATTTGTCCACCGTACATTACTGCTACTCTATCTGCAATATTAGCTACTACACCTAAGTCATGTGTAATAAATATGATTGATGTATCAATCTTTTTCTGCAAATCTTTCATTAAATCTAAAATTTGAGCTTGCATTGTTACATCCAATGCTGTTGTTGGTTCATCTGCAATCAATACTTTAGGTTCACAAGCTAAAGCTGTTGCGATAACAATTCTTTGTCTTTGACCACCAGAGAATTGATGTGGGTATGCTTTGAAACGTTTTTCAGCATTAGGCAATCCAACTAAATTTAAAATTTCTAAAGCACGTTTTTTTGCTTCAGATTTACTATAATTACGATGTTTAATTAAAGGTTCCATTACTTGTTTCCCAATTTGCATCGTCGGATTGAGTGATGTCATTGGATCTTGGAATATCATCGAAATATCTTTTCCACGTAATTTAATTAATTCTTTCTCAGATTTATTTGCTAAATCTTCACCAAGAAAATCAATTGAACCTTTTTTAATACGGCCTGCATCTCCTTGGAATAGCTTTGTAATCGCTTTAGTGGTTACTGATTTTCCAGAACCAGACTCTCCCACTATTGCTAACGTTTCACCTTTGTTCAAATAAAAATCTACGCCTCTAACCGCTTGCACTTCCCCAGCAGTAATATCAAAGGAAACATGCAAGTCGTTGACTTCTAATACTCTTTCTGACATAACGTGTGCCTCCTTTATTATTTACGCATTTTAGGGTCAAATGCATCGCGTAAACCATCACTAAATAGATAGAAAAATAAAATTAATAAACTTAAAATTGTTGCTGGAATGAATAACTCGTGTGGATGAATTAATAACATTGCACGACCATCATTAACTAAAGATCCTAATGAGGTTTGTGGTGCAGGGACACCTATACCAATGAAACTTAAGAATGCTTCAAAGAAAATCGCACTTGGGACAGTAAACATAGATGTTACTACTATAGCCCCTAATGTATTAGGGAGAATATGTTTGAAAATCAAGTTGAATTTTGATGCGCCTAAAGTTCTTGATGCCATTACAAATTCTTGGTTTTTTAATTTTAAGAATTCACCACGAACAACCCTACTCATTCCTAACCAACCTGTGATTGACATGGCTAGTATAATCGTCCAAATAGAAGGTTCAAAAATAAGTACGAATAAAATTACTACAATAAGGTTTGGAATTGAAGCAATGATTTCCAAAATACGTTGCATTACATCATCTACTCGCCCACCAAAAAATCCTGAAATAGCGCCATATACTACTCCGATAAAAATATCTAATAAGGCAGCCACAATACCAATAACTAGAGAAATTTGAGTGCCTTTCCATGTACGTGTCCATAAATCTCTACCTAGTTGATCTGTTCCAAACCAATAATTTTCTTTAGCTCCCACTTTTACATAAGCATCTTTACCGTCAGAACCTGTACCATCAAATGGTAAAAAATGAACCTTGTCTAATACGGGAATTTTTGCTGGAAGATTTCGATAATCGACATTTTGTTCAGCATAATCATGTTTACTTATTAGTGGACCAACTAAAGCTAAAATTATTATAAGTATAAGGCCAATCATCCCTATTACAGCAAGTTTATTTCGTTTTAGCTGTGCCCATGCATCTTGCCAGAAATTTTTACTTTCTCGTTGCATTTCAGGTTCTTTATTTAAATCTAAATCTCTAATAACAAAATCAGAAGCTGCAATGCCTTCAGAGGTATGTGTCATCGCCGCGTTTGAATGATCATCCAACGGCTTTTCAAATTTATCATTTGTCATTATTTTTTACCTCCTTGCACACGAATTCTAGGATCAATAATTCCGTAAAGAATATCTACAATAAAGATTGAAACAATAAATAATGTACTAAATAATATTGTTGTAGCCATGATAACTGGGAAATCATTCGTTGTAATCGATCTAACGAATTGGTCCCCAAGACCTGGTACTCCAAAAATATTTTCAATAGTCAATGTACCAGTTAATATACTTGCTAACATTGGTACAATAATAGTAATAATTGGAATTAATGCATTACGTAATGCATGTCCAAATAGCACTCTTATAGAAGAGTTACCTTTTGCACGTGCTAATAATATGTAATCTGAACTTAATACTTCTATCATTTCTGCTCGTATATACCTTGCTACTGTTGCTAAAACTGTCGCGGACAATGCTAGTGAAGGTAAGACTGCTGTTGAAAATCCTTCCCACCCAGCTACTGGGAACCAACGTAAACGTACCGCAAACACATATTGTAAAAGTACGGCTAATACGAATGATGGTACTGATACTGCGATTACTGAAATTATAGTTGTTGTATAATCTACCCAGGTATTTTGTTTAGTAGCTGCTGCTACACCAAGGATTAACCCTAAAATAACCCCGATAATCATAGCTGTAATACCCATTTCCATAGAAGGAATCAATCTCGGTTTTATAAGCTCCCATACCGGTTGATTATGATATTGGAATGAATACCCAAAGTCTCCAGTTACGACATTCTTTAAATAATGAAGATATTGAATGGCAACCGGATCATTTAAACCATACTTTTCATTAAGGATCGCCTTTTGCTCAGCACTTAGTTTCGCATCGTTAAATGGTGAACCGGGCATTAATTTCATTAAGAAAAATGTAATTGTAATAATAATGAAAAGCGATAAAAACATATATCCCAAACGTTTAAAAATATATCGCGTCATTAAATAACCCCCTTATTGAATTTTCAAAATTAACATTCCCTTCAAAATTTTCAGAAATATTTAGTAACATTATATATATAATTTTCATATAATTGCAATATAATTTTCACAAAATTAAAAAAAGTAAGCGTTTAAATAAAAACATTTTAAGGATTACTTTGACAGTCTTTTTTATTCTAACTATAAATAAGAATATATAATTTATAAAATTTAAGTTACAATAAATTAAATCGTCAACTGGGGGCTTTATTATGAAGAATTTAAAGAACTGGATGATATGGTTGATAATTACTCCCATTTTATCTATGATACTGTGGATTATATTTACAAATCATACTCTTATTTCATATATTAATACACTTTTTTATTTATCTCTTATTATATTCATCGCCATTTTTTTCATTTTATTAGTTCAAGAGGGCATTTTTGATGCAACGAGCTATGGTTTTAGAAGAATAAGATATCAACTATCGTCTCGTTCAAAAAAGAGAACAATGGCGGATGATGAATTTTTAAATCCTCAACAAGTTAAAAAGGAACATTATTTTATATCTACATGGATTGCTCCAGCTTTAATATGTAATATTGCATACTTTGTGATGACAATAATAATTTCATTTCTACTTTAAATCATTCTATATACAAAAAATAGACCAAGGACATTATCAATTAGTGTCCTTGATCTAATATCATTTTTCCAAAATTAATCTTCAAATTTCTTAAATACTAATACTGCATTATGACCACCAAAGCCTAGACTGTTACTCATTGCATAAGTAATTTCTAAATCTTGCGCTTCATTTGGAACGATGTCTAGATCACATTCAGGATCTGGTGTATTCGCATGAATAGTTGGTGCGACTTTAGAGTCACGAATAGATAATGCTGAGAAGATAGCCTCTAAACCACCAGTAGCACCTAATAAATGACCAGTCATTGATTTAGTAGAGCTAACTTTTAGTTGATTAGCAGCATCTCCAAAGGTATTCTTGATCGCTCTGATTTCATACATATCACCTACAGGTGTACTCGTGCCATGTGCATTAAGATATTGAACATCTTTTGCTTCAATACCTGCATCATCAAGTGCTGCTTGCATTGCACGTGAACCACCTTCACCTTCAGGAGCGGGAGCTGTAATATGATATGCATCACCAGTTGAACCATAACCAACTATTTCAGCATAGATTTGAGCACCACGCGCTTGTGCCGATTCTAATGATTCAATCACTAAAATACCAGCACCTTCACCCATAACAAAGCCATCTCGACCTTCTTGGAATGGACGGCAAGCTGTTTCTTTATCATCATTTGTAGATAAGGCACGACTAGCACTGAATCCTGCAAGTGCCATGTGTGTAATTGGTGCTTCTGTACCACCTGTTATCATCGCATCTGCATCGCCGCGTTGTATAATTTTAAATGCTTCACCAATTGAGTTTGTACCAGTAGCACATGCTGTAACTGTAGAGCCATTTGGCCCTTTTGCACCTAAATCAATTGATACTTGGCCAGTTGCCATATCAGGAATTAACATAGGTACGAAGAATGGACTTACTCTTCTTGGACCCTTATTTTGAAGTGTTGTATGTGCTGTTTCAAACGTTTCCATACCACCAATTCCTGAACCAATCCATACACCTATGCGATTAGCAGTTTCATCATTGATGTCCAATTTAGCATCTTCAACTGCTTGACGTGCTGCAACTACCGCATATTGTGTGAAACGATCCATGCGTCGAGCTTCTTTCTTTTCAATATGGTCTTCAATATTAAAATCTTTAAGTTCACCTGCTAAATGAACATTATAATCTTCTGTATCTATTCTAGTAATAGTATCGATTCCATTAACACCTTTCAAGGCATTTTCCCAACTTGTCTGGGCATCATTGCCAATAGGTGATAATGCACCCATACCAGTAATTACAACTCGTTTATTCTCAGTCATACATTATATCCTCCTATTTACCCCATTTGATAACCATAGCGCCCCATGTTAGGCCACCACCAAAACCTACTAATACTAGTGTGTCATCATCTTTAATTCTTCCATTTTCTAATTCTTGTGAAATACTTAAAGGTATTGAGGCAGCAGATGTGTTACCAAAGCGATTAACAGATACACTCATCTTTTCTCTCTCTATACCTAGTCTTTCTCGAGCTGATTCCATAATTCTAATGTTTGCTTGGTGAGGTATAAACATATCAATATCATCTGATTGTAGACCAGCTTTATCAACCACTCGTGTTGATGCTTCACCCATAATTCTTACCGCAAACTTGAAGACTTCTCGTCCGTTCATTACTAGTTTACCAGTATCTTTGTTTAAGTATAAGTATTTTCCACCGTTACCATCAGATCCCATTTCATAACTAATGATACCTCGTCCTTCTGAAACTTCTCCAATAACTACTGCACCAGCACCATCACCAAAAAGGACTGCTGTTGAACGATCTGTTAAATCAGTAATCTTAGATAATTTGTCTGCACCAACTACTAGGATATTTTTATAATCACCTGATTGAACATATTGTTTTGCTGTAATCATAGAATACATAAATCCAGAACATGCAGCTAATTGATCCATTGTTGGTACTTTACGTGTTCCCAATTTTTCTTGCAACATATTGGCAACCGATGGAAATGGCATATCTCCAGTAGCAGTTGCAACAATAATCATATCTATATCAGCAGGTGTGATTCCTGCATCTTCAATCGCTTTTTTACTAGCTTCGAATGCTAAGTCAGATGTATCTTGATCTTCACTAGCCCAGCGTCTCTCTTTAATTCCAGTCATTTTAGAAATCCATTCATCTGAAGTTTCTAAAAAACTTTCGAAATAAGCGTTATCAACGACTTTCTCTGGCGCATATGCACCAAATCCTTTTATACCTACGTTCATGAACGTACACCTTCTTACTTCATTTTTTAATACCAGGTATTAATTTAACACATTTTTTTACCACTACTCAAGTAGTTACCCTTTCACAAACACAGATTTCATTAAATAAATTTGATTACAAATTTTTTATCAGTTAACTGCTATCTCTATACAAATAGATTACTTTACTTTAGAATGAAAGTATATAAATAATGGAGGTCATCGGTATGAAATACCTCGTAACTTTTATTTGGGCAGTCATCTTATTACAAATGGTTAACTTTGTATTAAATAGTTTAAATGGCGGTGGAACATTAAACTTTATCACGCCAATAGTTCTAGCAGTTATCTTTACAATTGTAATTGCTATTCTAGCTGCCATGATTAAACCAGATGATTTTACCCGTTCAGGTAACAGATAGTCTTATTACTACATAATAATACAATACGTTAAAAACGCTTGGAATTTGAATTTAAAACTCAAATTTCAAGTGTTTTTCTATATTAAACTAGATATAGATGAACCCTTAATATTATAGCGATACATTACAACCTTCAAGTCTTTGAAAAAGTCTTTAAAGTGAGGAATTACTTATTCTTACTAATCTTTAGTTTAAGTTATAACTAGAGCAAGTGAATGCAACAATACACTGAACTGCACTTAAAAACAAAAAAACCTAGAAAGTGCTCATCACACTCCCTAGGTTTACCTAAACATTCATTATTCATTTTCAGGCTTTTGTACATCAAATGTTAATTCATGATCATCATTTATATCAACTTTTACCACAGTACCTTCAGGCATGCTTTCTTTAATCATCATACGTGCTAATGGTGTTTCAATTTGACGTTGAACAAAACGTTTCAATGGTCTTGCACCAAATTGTGGTTCGTATGCTTCTTCTCCTAACCATTTTTTCGCGTCATCAGACACATCAATTGAAATACGTTGATCCATTAAACGTATATTTAATTGAGTTAAGATTTTATCGACAATCATACTCATATCATTAATAGATAATGGTTTAAATAATACTATATCATCCATACGGTTTAAGATTTCTGGTTTAAAGAATGCATGTAAGCTATCCATTACAGCTTTTTCAGTGTCTTCAGTAATGTCACCAGTATCTTTAACATTCTCAAGTAATACTTGTGAACCGATGTTACTTGTCATAATAATGATAGTGTTTTTAAAGTCAACACTGCGTCCTTTAGAATCAGTTAAACGACCTTCATCTAATATTTGAAGTAAAACGTTGAATACATCACTATGTGCTTTTTCAACTTCATCTAATAAAATGACCGAATATGGATTACGTCTAACCGCTTCTGTTAATTGTCCTCCTTCATCATGACCTACATAACCTGGAGGAGCACCAATCAATCTAGAAACTGAATGTTTCTCCATATACTCACTCATGTCGATTCGAATCATGTGTTTCTCAGAATCAAACAATGATGCAGCTAATGATTTTGCTAATTCAGTTTTACCTACACCAGTTGGTCCTAAGAATAAGAAACTACCAATCGGTCTATTAGGATCTTTAATACCTGCACGTGCTCTTACTACAGCATCAGATACTAAGTCTACTGCTTTATCTTGACCCACAACACGTTCGTGTAAGATATCACTTAGGTTCAATAATTTTTCTCTTTCAGTTTCAACTAATTTTGATACTGGAATACCAGTCCATTGACTTACGATGTCTCCAATTTCTTCATCAGAAACAACTTCACGAATCATACGTTCGCTGTCACCTTGTTCATCTTGATAAGCTTCTTCAAATTCTTTTAATTCTTTTTCTAATTGAGGTATTGTACCATATTGTAATTCTGCTGCTTTTTCTAGATTGCCCTCAGTTTGTGCATCTTCTAGAGCTTGACGACTGCGATCTAATTCAGCACGTTTTTCTTGTACTTTCGCAATTTTTTCTTTCTCTTGTTCAACACGAGATTGTAAGGAAGCTTGTTTTTCTTTTTCATTTGAAAGTTCTTCTTGTAATTCTTCTAAACGATGTTTACTTGCGTTGTCAGATTCATTTTTCAAAGCACTTTCTTCAATTTCTAATTGCATAACACGACGATTAACTTGATCTAATTCAGTTGGATTTGAACCCATTTCTGTTCGAATTGTTGCACATGCTTGGTCAACTAAATCGATTGCTTTGTCAGGTAAAAATCTATCAGTAATATATCGATCTGATAATTCAGCTGCTGCAACTAAAGCACGGTCTTGAATACGTACTCCATGATAAACTTCATAGCGTTCTTTTAATCCACGTAAAATTGAAATTGTATCTTCTACATCTGGTTCACTTACGCCTACTTTTTGGAAACGACGTTCTAATGCAGAATCTTTCTCAATATATTCTCTATATTCATTTAAAGTAGTTGCACCAATACAATGCAATTCGCCGCGTGCTAACATCGGTTTCAACATGTTACCAGCATCCATTGCACCATCTGTTTTACCTGCACCAACTAGCATATGAATTTCATCAATGAATAAAATAATGCGTCCATCTGACTCTTTTACTTCTTTAAGTACTGCTTTAAGTCGCTCTTCAAATTCACCTCTAAATTTTGCACCAGCAACCAATGCGCTTAAATCTAATTCAAAAATTGTTTTATCGAGTAATGATTCAGGCACATCTTTTCGTACAATTCGTTGCGCTAAACCTTCAACAATTGCAGTTTTACCTACACCAGGTTCCCCGATTAATACTGGATTGTTTTTAGTTTTACGACTTAAGATTCGAATTGTGTTACGAATTTCTTCATCCCTGCCAATAACAGGGTCCATTTTACCTTGACGTACTTCTTCTACTAAGTCACGACCATATTTTTCTAAAGCTTCATAATTTACTTCTGGATTTTGTGAAGTCACATGATTTCCCCCTCTTACTTTAGTTATTATTTCTTTCACAACTTCTTCTTTATTTCCAACAAATTGTTTAGTAGTATCATCAATATCCATCGCAGCACGAAGGACGTGTTCCATTGAAATATATTCATCTTCATATTCTTTCATATATGATTCAGCTTTATTTAATAATTCATTTGCTTTAGCTCCTATATACTGTCCATATTGAATATTATCTCCTTGTACAGAAGGATAATTTTTCAATTTATTTGTATACGCTTGATTTAATTCATCTGTATCTATATTTGCTCGTTCTAATATGCTTTTAAATAAACTATCAGTTTCTTCTAAAGTTCCTTTTAATATAGCTTCAATTTCAATATTTTGTAATTCGTTTTCTTTACTCAATTCAACGGCTTTTTGTAATGCACCTTGAATTGCATATGTCATTTGATTAATATCCAAATTTGTTCACCCCTATATATTTGATAAGAGCAAGGTCAATTACCTCATTTTTTGACTTTGACTTTCTTTGACCTTAATTACATTATAGACCCTCTTACATGATTACGCAACACATACACTCAACTTTTACAAATTTCTCAAACTGCCTGGTCAAGCTAGTTTGACGCAATTAGTAAGTCTCTTTCATTACTTGTTTTATCACACTTTTTCTGTTATAAACATCAAATATACGTTAAAACATCAAATAAAATAAACCAGTTCAATGATTTAAAATCACTAAACTGGTTTAGAATGAATTATTTGTTTTTTGAATTTTTCTTTATAGCTTTGATTATTTCATCTGATAAAGCTTTTACACCACTATTTTCAAGATGCACACCATCTGGTGCAAAATATTCAGAATGTCCTGCAGAACGTTGGTACCAATCCACTAAAGTTACATTCTTATGCTTCTTAGCAGCATTAGCTAGTTGTTTATTAACATTATCTTGCCAATCTCGAGGAACACGTGTATTAACAAGGTAAATTTGTGCTTTACCAAACTTATTAATTAATTGATTTAATTCTTCCTCTGTAAAATCACCATTTGTACCTAGTTCTAAAACGACTTTATCTGATGGTTTATTATAATTTGAATAATTGCCTGCTATTGACAACGCTTCTTGTAGATTACGACCAACTTTACCATCAATGGTTGCTTTAGGTACTTGAGATTTAAATTCTTCCCCAATATCTACCATCACTGAGTCTCCAATAAGTAATGGACTAATATTAGTATAAACTTGTTTTTTACTTTTACTATTACTACTTGAGCCATCGATTTTTATATTTTCCCCAGGCATCATTCTTACTAGATATTTATCTTGATCACTCGTGTTGAATGAATTTGCTTTGTTTTCAATTTCATCTTTTCCAAAACGATCGAAGACCCCTAAGAATAACAATACTATCGGTATCATAGCAATAATTGACACTATTGTTCTAATAAATTTAGGTCGTTTTAAATAATTGAATGAAAATGCCTTTAAACCTTCTCGTCTAAATGGTGTTTCAATATAACGATATGATAACTCAGCAAATAAAACTGTAAGTATGATATCAACAAAGTACACATAAATAGGAAGTTGCCCATCAACAAAATGAATGTGTATAAAACTTATGACAGGAAAATGCCATAAATATAAACTATAAGAGCGTTTACCTATATAAACAAATATACGATGACCTAAGACCTTTGCTAGTATACTAGAAGGGTGTACGACACTAGCAATAATAAATAATGTCATACCTGAGATAAGATAAAATCCACCATTATAAATCCATGCACTAGTATCTTTCACTGTAAAGAATAAGAAGATAAGTATTATTAGACCTAAGATGCCTATACCATCAATAGAACGTTGCAATACTTTTGGTGGATTGACTTTTAATTTAAACGGTGGCCATACAAATGCTAATATCACACCCAATAATAACGTCTGCAAGCGAGTATCTGTCCCAAAATAAACTCTTGAATACCCAACATTGGGTTGTGAAATAATGACCATCGCTAATAAAGACACTAGAGAAATAATCCATAATATCAAAGTAACATTGCGATATTTTTTAATCGTTAAGAGTAAAATGACTAACACAAATGGGAAGAACAAATAGAACTGTTCTTCTATTGCAAGTGACCACAAGTGTTTTAATGGCATAAATGAAAATTGTTCGAAGTAGTTAACATCTTTGGCAATATACCACCAATTCGACACATAGAATAATGCAGCGATAATATCATGTTTAACTCGAACGATTTGTTGTGGTTCAAATATTAATGTAGCAATTCCAACGACGATTAATAGCGCAACAACTGCTGGAAGCAACCTTTTAACTCGTCGAATCCAGAATTGTTTAAGGCTAATAATACCTCGTTCCTCGTATTCCTTTAAAAGTAAACTTGTGATTAAATATCCAGAAATAACGAAGAAGGTATCTACACCTATGAAACCACCTGTAAGCCATTTCCTGTTTAAATGGTATATGATAATACCTAAGACAGCAATTGCTCTTAGTCCATCTAAACCAGGCATGTAACGCATTTTAGTCTTACGTTGTTTCCCTTTTTCAAAATCTTGTTTCATTGTTCACATTCTTTCCCTATTAAATAATAAATTTTAATAAATTCATTAATTACTAAAGCACTGAAAATCAGGATAAAACGAAAGCCGATGATCAACAACATGAGAAAATATGATTTAAGTTAATATTCTTTTATATTTTAATGTATATGATTGAATCGAGTTTTATACTTAGATGTCTGAGCTTGAACTATAATAATATTTTATAAAATTTGACGCATTTATTATTATTTTTCATAAATGCAAGTACAATTTAATTTATTTTATATTGTAATTCTTATGTATTGTAGTATAACGCTTAAACAAATTCAATTTATATTACAATTATGTCATTTATTAACTTAACTTTGTCACTAAAAGCATTGAAAATGAACATTTAAATTGTTTCTATTATAAATAAAAAAACAATAGTACATCCTAATCGTGTACTATTGTTCAAAAGCGATTAATTAGCCAACGCCTAATGCAATTTTAGCGTATCTTGACATCATATCTTTGTTCCAAGGTGGATTCCAAACAATATTAACTTCTGTGTCTTGTATTTCTGGAATCTCAGCTAATACTGTTTTAATTTGTTCGATAATTTGTGGCCCAAGTGGGCAACCCATTGATGTTAAAGTCATTTCAACTGTACATAAACCATCATCATCAACATTCACTTTATATACTAAACCTAAATTAACGATATCAATACCTAATTCAGGGTCAATAACCATTTCAAGTGCACCTAGGATACTGTCTTTTAATGCCTCTTCCATTAGTATCACCTCTCATTATTTATCTTTACACTAATATATCAAATATCCGACAAAACGCCAATAAAATGCTATGATACAACTAAGCGATTAAAGACGTTATAATAACATTATAAAGTTGATTTATGTATCAATTTTAAAAACATTTAATATGAAATGTTAATGTATTTTATTCTATAGATATGTAGCTTAAGGAGAAATATATGAAACCTTATTTAATTTGTTTAGACTTAGATGGGACATTATTAAATGATAATAAAGAAATTAGCGATTATACTAAGCAAGTACTTACAACATTAAAAAAGCAAGGTCATCGCATTATGATTGCGACCGGAAGACCATACCGTGCAAGCCAAATTTATTATCATGAATTAAACATGGACACACCTATTGTAAACTTCAATGGGGCTTATGTTCATCATCCTAAATCAGATGATTTTAAAACGACACACGAGGTTCTAGATGTGGACCTCGCTAGAAACATGATCGAAACACTTCAAAAAGCCAAAGTTACAAATATTATTGCTGAGGTTCGCGATCACGTGTTTATTAATAATCATGACCCTAGATTATTTGAGGGTTTTTCAATGGGTAATCCTAAAATTGAAACAGGTAATTTATTAGAAGAATTATATGAAGCACCAACGTCGTTATTAGTAGAAGCAGAAGAGATTTACATACCTAGAATCAAGCAAATGTTGACGCGTTTCTATGCAGAGAATATTGAGCACAGACGTTGGGGCGCGCCTTTCCCAGTAATCGAAATCGTTAAACGCGGGATTAGTAAAGCGCGTGGGATTGATCAAGTCAAAGACTATTTAGGAATTGAACCTTCACATATTATAGCCTTCGGAGACGAGGATAATGATATTGAAATGATTAAATATGCTAAATATGGTATCGCAATGGACAATGGTCTAGATGAATTAAAACATATTGCAAACCATATTACTTATTCAAATAATGATGATGGTATCGGCCGTTATTTAAATGATTTCTTTAAATTAAATATACCTTATAAAGGTTAAACAACAATTCTTAAGTGAGACAAATGTATACTTTTATAATGTCTCACTATTTTAATATATTTTTCTGGAGGAATGTATGATGCGTAAAATAATTGTAGTCGGTGCTGTCGCCGGTGGTGCGACCTGTGCTAGCCAAATACGACGTTTAGATAAAGACAGTGAAATTACTATTTTTGAAAAAGACCGCGACATGAGTTTCGCAAATTGTGGATTACCCTACTTTATAGGTAACATTGTTAATGAACGTAAAGATGTTTTACCAATTACGCCAGACGTGTTTAAAGAAAAGAAAAATATTACAGTTAAAACGTATCATGAAGTAATTGCTATTAATGACAAAGATCAAACAGTGACGGTAGTAAATCGTCAAACGAATGAAAAATTTAAAGCGAGTTATGACGAATTAATATTGAGTCCTGGTGCAGGTGCTAATTCTTTAGGATTTGATAGTGATTACATATTCACTTTACGCAATATGGAGGATACTGATGCCATCGATCGATTTATAGATCAACATCAGGCTAAGAAAGCATTAGTAGTAGGAGCAGGTTATATTTCATTAGAAGTCTTGGAGAATTTATATGCTAGAGGATTAGATGTTACTCTAATTCACCGCTCTGATAAAATTAACAAGTTGATGGACCAAGATATGAATCAAGTTATCTTTGACGAGTTAGATTCGAGACACATACCTTATCGGTTAAATGAGGAAATTGTAAGTGTTAAAAATCATCTGGTTACTTTTAAATCAGGCATTCAAGAAGACTTCGATATTATTATTGAAGGCGTTGGCACACATCCAAACTCGAAATTTATCGAGTCATCTAACGTAGAATTAGATGATAAAGGCTTCGTTAAAGTTAACGATAAGTTTGAAACAAACATCCCAAATATTTATGCTTTGGGTGATGTGATTACCTCTTCGTACCGTCATGTAAATCTACCCGCACAAGTTCCATTAGCTTGGGGAGCACATCGTGGCGCAAGCGTCATTGCAGAACAACTAGCTGGTAATAAAAATATCATTTTCAAAGGTTTTTTAGGTACCAATATCGTTAAATTTTTCGACTATACATTAGCAAGCGTCGGCATCAAAGTCGAAGAATTAACGCATTTTGATTATCAAATGGTTGAATTAAATTCTGGCACTCATGCAGGTTATTACCCTGGAAATACTAATGTCCACTTACGCGTTTACTTTGACACAAATAATCGTCATCTTTTACGTGCTGCCGCAGTAGGTAAAACAGGTGTTGATAAGCGTATTGACGTATTATCAATGGCAATGATGAGCGAATTAACCATTGATGAATTAACTGAATTTGAAGTGGCATACGCACCACCATACAGTCATCCAAAAGATTTAGTTAATATGATTGGTTACAAAGCTAGAGATTTATAAAAGATAGCCCTTAAATGATTACTGCAAATTCAATCATTTAAGGGCTATCCCTATATCATCAGTAATTTAAATTTTTAACTAATTCCAAAAAGACTACTAATTGGACCCCATGGTAGGATAATACCTAACGCCATAGTAATAATTATTAAAATAATTGTTGCCCAGAATAAACCATGACTTGCTTCGTGTTTCTTGCGTTTCGCAATAGATACTTCCATTAGTGCAACTACCGCTATACCACAAAGCATCTTCAATGTTAACAACATATGGTTGCCTCCACCACCATGGCTAGCAGCCATGAATTCTTGAATTAACAACCAGAACCCTGAAAATAAAGTGAGTAACATAAAGACTCTTAATGCCATTTGTAAAGGTTTAAACATAGGTGTAGGACCTTGTGATTTTGAAATATGTAAAAATGCAATTACATATAAAATAATTGTCAACGCCCAACTTGCAATATGCATATGTAACAAGACCGAATTCCCCCAATACTATTTATTACCTTTTTACTTACCTATCATATCACATAAACACTTGAACGTATTGTTAAACGATATAAGAGAAGGATATGAAACTAAAATAATGGTTTTGTAGAATTTCCATGTGAAATTCTCTTTGCTGGGGCCCCAACCCCAGCTTGCTTTGCTTGTGGAATTTCCATGTGAAATTCTCTTTGCTGGGGCCCCTGAATTAAAACGCTTGTAAAAAGTGCGTTTTTATTTCTGACAACTATTGGCAATATAAGCAGTTAATGTACCAATATTATCAATAGTAACTTTGACTTCATCACCAGGTTGTAAGAATTGAGGTGGTTGTAAACCTGCACCTACACCAGCTGGTGTACCAGTAGCAATGATATCTCCTGGATGTAATGCTACATATTTAGAAATTTCTTCAATTAAATCATCAATTTTATTAATCATTTGACTTGTATTACCATCTTGACGAATATCATTATTAACTTTAGTTACGATATTAACATTTTCAGGTGTTGGTAACTCATCCTTAGTTACAATATAAGGTCCCATTGGGCAACCACCTGTCAAACTTTTAGATAGAAATGCCTGATCTTGTTCATTTTGCGCCTTACGATCAGTAATATCATTAATAATTGTATATCCGTAGATGTAGTCTAATGCTAATGCTTTCGGAATTTTTTCTCCAGATTTACCGATTACGATACCTAATTCACCTTCGTAATCTAATTGATCTGTGATATCTTTATGATTTGGAATTGTTGATTCATCACCAGTTAATGATGATGCTGCTTTAGTAAATACGTATAATCGTTGTACTTCATGATTTAATTCACTTGCGTGATCTTGGTAATTACGACCGAATGCAATAACATTATTTGGTGGTGTAACTGGTGGTAAGAATTCAATGTCATTAAAGGCGATTTTGAATTCATCTGCTTTACCACTATCTTCAGCCGCTACAACTGCTTTACGCACTTGTTCTTGGAAATCTAATGTTTGGTTTTGTTGTAATCCCTCTAATAATGTTTGAGGGTGGAAGTCACCTTCTCCAAATTCCGCAAATACCTTTTTAAGATCCCAAACTGCGTCTTCACGCTTAACTTTTACGCCGTAAGATTCAGCGTCTTTATAATTGAATGATAAAAATTTCATTCAGTATCAACTCCTCATCTATATCTTAATACATATTATAACTTTAATCTTTGATAAACCACAAATATATATGTCTGAAATTTTAGAAATTTAATACACATTTTATTTATTGGATTAAAAACCTATTAAACATCTTCTTCAATACTCATTTGACCAAATTGGAAGAAATAAAGGTAACCGTATACTTTAGAATTTAAAATTGTTTCTAATGTGTTTTTATAATATTTCATTTGAATTTTGTACTTATCACGAAGTTGTATACCTACCTCTTCATCTGTCATACCTCTACGCTTATTAAATGCATCTGTTTTATAATCTACAAAGTAATATTGACCGTCCTTTAAAAATATTAAATCAATCATACCTTGAATTATTGACACATCTTCATCTAATTCAGGCATTTCGTCTACACGCGCTTGATTTACGACAAATGGTAACTCTCTATAAACTTTGTCAGCTTGTGTAATAGTCATATACAAGTCACTTCTAATAAAATTCATAACTGCTTCAAATTGAATATCTTTTTTTGCATCTTCTTCAATAATATGCTTTTCAATTAATTCATTAATATAGTCATTCAATTCTGTTTCAGTCATACGCGTTTCTTTAAATGGTAGATGTTGCATGACTGTATGCATTAAAGTACCAATTTCATTTGCTTTACGTTTTTTATTTTCACGTAAAAACTTAGGTCTCTCATAAGTTGATACACCTATACGGTATTGTCTTACCCTTTCGTAACTTGTACCACTTTCTTCTGTTTCTAATTGACGCTTTAATTCTGAAACAGACTGTTTAGATGGTTTCTCCGTATCTTTTAAAAAAGGATATTTAAATGATAATTGATCATTAATTTGTTGCTTTAATGTCTCATCATGCGAGCCTTCTACTTCTAAATCTGAAACATCGCGACTTTCTTGTTCTGATTCACTGTCCTCAATCGAAAGTTCTTCAAATTGTGCAATTTTAATATCTACAGTAGGACGCAGACTCTCATCTAGATTATCAATAGATTTCTCAAACTGATACTCTGGTAATAAAGATGTAGATTGGTATTTAGCCAAAATACTATATATTAAATCAAAAGGTCGATCTGCTGATAACCGCTTATGCAATGCAATTTGATTACCTGAAATTGGCAATCGCTCAAGTTTTTCTAATGTTTCTTCCTTATCAATAGTACCAATAAGAATGAGTTGCTCTTTCGCTCGCGTTAAAGCTACATACATCAATCGCATTTCTTCAGAAATAAGTTCTTTTTCAGTAATTGATTTAATGACAACTGACGATAGTGACGGATAGGTTACATTTTGGTCTAAATCAAAATAATCAATACCTAGACCATATTTTTGATTTAAGATGAGTGGTTTACGTAAGTCGCCTTTATTAAAATTCTTTGAAAGACCCGAATAAATAACATATGGGAACTCTAGACCTTTACTACTATGAACTGTCATCATACGTACCACATTATCATTAGGTCCTATAACATTCTCTTCACCAAAGTCTTTGTTGCGTTCTATTAGTTCGTCAATAAATCTTATAAATTGATAAAGCCCTCTAAAACTTGAATTTTCAAATTCTACTGCTTTATTAAACAATCCATATAGATTTGCACGTCTACCTTTACCACCAATAAGGCCACTAAAATATTGAATCACGTAATGATCATTATAGAACTTATCAATTAATTGATACACAGGATGAGATTGACTATATTCTTGATACATGTTTATATCATCCATAAAATGTTCTAATTTCTCAACTAACGTAGGGTTCGCTTCTTGATCTTTCATATAATGCAATATGGATTGATAGAAATAATCATCGTTCATACTTTGAACTCGAATGTTTGCTAATTCATCTTCCGTAAATTGGTATATAACCGATCTCATTAATCCTACTAAATATATATCTTGTAAAGGATTATCAACGGTTCTTAAAAATGATAAGACGAGACGTACTTCAGTTTGTTCAAAGTAACCTTCCTTACTATTTACATGGAAGGGAATATTATAGTCTTTAAATACTTGTTGTAAATTGCGCGCATTTTTCAACCCTCTTTCAAGTATGACGATATCTTTGAAAGTAGCTTGTCTATAAGATTCTGATTTCATATCATAAACTTGTTTATGCTCAATAATATATTTAACTTGCTCAGCAATATAGCGAGCTTCTTGTTCTGACTTTTCTAAATCATTATCGCTACTCTTATCCTGAATTAATGCATGTAGTTCAAGAGGCATAGAATTATCAGAATATTTAGTAGCACCAAAATAAAGTCTCGCATCAGCATCGTACTCAATTTCACCTACTTCTTCATCCATCATATGGTCAAATAAGTAGTTTGTTGTGGCGAGTACTTCTTTACGTGAACGGAAATTCTTAGATAAATCGATACGTAACCCTGATTGATCGCCATCTTTTGTGAAACGATGATATTTATCCATAAATAGCGTTGGATCAGCCTGTCTAAATTTATAGATAGATTGTTTAACGTCACCTACCATGAATAAATTTCCATTAGATTCGTCACCACGTTTAATTTTAGATATGATTGCTTCTTGTACTTGGTTCGTATCTTGGTATTCATCTACTAAAATCTCTTCAAATTGTGATCGATATTCTTTAGCGATAGGCGAAGCATTGCCCTCTTGGTCAGTTAATATTTGTAAAGCGAAGTGTTCATAATCAGAAAAATCCAGTACATTTCGACTACGTTTTTTTTCAGCAAAGTCATTAATAATATCCTTAACGATTTGTACAAGGTATTGAATTCTAGGAGCCAAACGTTTCATATCTACTTTTAAATCTTCATAAGAACGCATTAGATACTTATTTTTTACTTCCGATAATAGTTTTTTATAATCATCATAAAAATCTTTAGCGTTTGTTAAAAACTGAGAACTTATACCTTCATCTTCATTCGTATCTTTTAATTTTTTTGTAATTGTAGGCAATTTTTCAGAGGTATAATTGATGATTTCTTCAAAATTTATTACATTACCCTCAATCATTTTTTCACATTTATATTTTTCTAGTTTGATAACATCTAAATGCTTTTCCGCTTCTATACAATTTAGAAAGTTATTTTCCGCTTCTAACAAAGTATGATATGCAGCTTTGATATAAATTTTCGATAATCTTTCTAATTCGTCTAAATATAATTTATGTTTATTATCGTCCGTGTAAATTTCAACTAATGAATCCAACCACTGGAACGGTGAAGGATTGGCTATACTGAAATTATAGAAACGTTTTAACAAATCTCTAAAATTATCATCATTACGATCACTTGATAATTGTTCTACTAAAGTAAGAAATTCAATATCCGGTGTATCATAATGTTTTTCTAAAACTTCATCAATAGACTGTTCAAGTAACAGCACATTCTCAACATCACTAATTGTGCGGAAATTAGGATCCAAATCAATGACATCATAATGCTGTTGAATAATCTTTAAACAGAAGCTATGTAATGTCGAAATTTGTGCTTGGTGAATTTTAATGCGTTGATTCTTTAAATGTTCATTTCTAGGATCTTCTATTGACGCTTGTTGAATGCGCTGATCAACACGATGCTTCATTTCTCTCGCACTTAAATTAGTAAAAGTAACAACGAGTAACTTATCAACATCTATTTCATCTCTAATAATTTTTTGAATAATTCTTTCTACTAATACTGCAGTTTTACCAGACCCTGCTGCTGCAGCTACTAATACATCTTGACCATTAGCGTATATACTCTTCCACTGTGCATCTGTCCATTGAGCATCTTTAGGTTTGATGGGGATGTTATTCAATATGATCACCGCTTTCTAACTCGACATCTTGTATTGCTTTGATAGGATCTATAGTTTCATCTACATGGCGATAATGTTTACTATCAATAATAGTATCCACATGGCACACTGATTGAAAATTACAAAATTGGCATGGTAATTGGTCATCGAATTTAAGTGGTGCAACTTCGGTATGACCTTCCATAATATTTGTAGCAGTCTTTATAAAGTTGTCTTTATTATGTTTGATAAATTTATGAATTGTTGTTTCATCAGCAACACTGCTCCCCCTACTTCCAATACTTCCGTCTTTCTTCAGGCTAACTGGAACAATGTCGGATTTACCAATTTCTTCTAAACGAATATCCAATGCGTCTACTACATCCATATCGCTATTAACTAAGCCACGTAATTTATATTCTTTTAAAAATGCTTGTTCAAGTTTGTCCTGTGTTAAAGCATCATCTTCCAATTCTCCCCAGTCTTTAAAACTGAGACGTTCATCATGTACATGGAAATACAATAGGCCACCTGGTTTAATTTCATTAGATAATCCCAGACGTTGGGCATTTTGCAAAGCAATATCCATATAAGTCATCATTTGCATTTGTTTACCATAATAAACCTTTTTTAAATCTAATTTCGCACTGGGATTAGATGACTTATAATCAATAATATTAATGTAGCTCTTATCATCTTTAGTGTAAGCATCTATACGATCAATTTGTCCTCGTATATTAACTGGAATGCCCTGTTTTGTAATTAATGGTTGCGCAATAAGTTCTTCACTGTTGTTCGGTGTCTTTCTAAACCCTGCTTCGAAACGTTGTGGTTTGAACTTTGTATTTTTATTTTGATAGCGTAATGCTTTCAAAGTACTTTCGACAATGACACCAATTCGTTTTGACACATATCGATAGTATGCATTTGAATCCATGAGATTAAATTGGACTTGAGGTAAAACATTTTCTAAAGCCTCAACAGTTAAAGCATGTATCTTCTTATTATCAAGATTTTTAAAGTCTCCATCTACCTTATCCGAAATATACTTCAATGCTGTATGGAAAATATTTCCTAAATCAAAATTTTCAAGCTTATATTTCGTTCGCTCATTTAACCTTAAACCATGATTCGCATAATGTTTAAACGGACAATCATTATACCCTTCAAATCTAGATACACTTGCGTTAATAGTTGAACCATATAAAGATGCAGCCAATGGTTCATCTAATTTCACTGTTTCGTTGTCATATGTCAACGCAGTTAATAGGTACTCTAAACCGTTATTCAATTTGTCATTATCACGCATGACTTGATAAGCATCAACCCATACATCAGCGACCATCTCTGCCTCTAGCCAAGCTTTTAAAGATTCGAATAAGACGACTTTAGTTTGATGTGGATGCTCCATTAACGATAAAGGTTGTGCATTATGTTGATAATGAATATTCGTTACTTCTAACCCATTGAACAACCCTTGTATTTGGTCTATAAATGGACTTTTTTCTTTATCCTCACCTTGTGCACCCATTAAACTATATGAAAATGTAACTTGTTCACTGCCTCGTGTCATTGCAATATAACAAACAAACGCTTCATCCATTTGTAAGATATCTGATGTAGGACTTAATTCAACTTGTGCTTGTTGTTCAAACACTTTCTTTTCTTCATCTGTTATTAGACTAGAAGAAGAAACCGGTTGCGGCATAGCACCATCGTTCATTCCAACCATATAAATATGCTTTTTATTGTCTACTTTCGCTAAGTCCATTGTCCCTATACTCACTTGATCGAGGGTTTGAGGAATCATTACAAATTCTAATTGTTCTAAACCAATATCAAATACCTCTAAAAAGCGTTTAAGAGTCATTTCTTCATTATCAAATACAGTGACTAAATCATCTAAAATTTGAATAAGTCCATTCCAAATTTGATCTATTTCTTCAGCTTCTTCATGACGACCATCGACGTCCAATTGGTCACGGTGAGTCATTAAATAATTAGGTAAATCAAATGCCTCCATTGTCTCATAGAAAGCTGTCGCAAAACCTCTCACATTTTCTGCTTCGTTCATTGCTTTTTCAAAAGTTAATATTTTATCAATAATATCATTTTTTAAATGAACTACTTGCTCGAAATCTTCTCGTTCTTCAGTAGTTAATTTATGTTCTTTACGTCCCATTTTCGTAAAGTTATCAATACTAAACAGTTTTTCATCAAGCCAACGTTTGCCATAAACACCACGTTCAACGACAAAGTTCTCTAATAAATCAATTAAATATGCACTATCCTTAAAGTGATTAGTTAGAATATTGGTTTTAATTAAACGCATCATAGGACTAATATTCCAGTTTGTTTGAATAACTTCCAAAAGTGAGCGTACCATTTCCATGATTGGATGATGTGTCATTGATCTTTTAGTGTCGATATTAAATGGAATATCATACTGTGGAAGAACAGAGTCAAATAAATATGCATAAGCTTCATCACGATACAAGATAGCAATGTCTTGATATCTATATTGCTTATCACGTGTATCTTTAATAATTTGGCGAGCTACTTCATTAACTTCTTCACGTATACTTGAGGATTCTAAAATATTAATATTGCCATCGTAAGCGATAGGATTAATTTGCAATGCGTCAAATTGTTGTTCCAGTTGTATTAAATCTTTATTGTTAAAACGATATTGTTGTTTAAAGAATTGTTGTTGTAATTCTATGTTTAAATCATTGGCAATTTCCTTTAGATGCGTTAATACCTCTGAAGGTTTTCTGAATAAACTAAATGGATCTTCATTACCATCAGTTGTTAAAAGAACAGTAACTTTTTTGGCGCTTTGAACGAGTGCTTTAATAATTTGATACTCCAATGTAGAGAAGTTGTGGAATCCATCTATGTATACCTCTGCTCTTTTAATCCATTCTGATTGACTTAAAATATCAATAAAATGATTTAAACTATCCTCTGAAGTAATAAATTCGCCATTTATGCGTTCCTCAAAATACTGATAAATAAGCGATATATCTTCTAATTTATGTCTAGTTCTCGTCTTCAAGTCATTATCTTGCAAAAATGTATGTAAATGTTCTGGCGTAACAGAATATTTTTTAAAATCTTGAATTTGTTCAATTAACTTCTCACTAAAACCATAATAATTTACTTGTGATTGATATAGTTTTAATTCCGATTGATGTTGTTGAACTAAATCATAAATCATCATTTCTGTAGCCGCTTGTGTTAGTCGTTCTTCAGTTAATCCCCCAACCTCTTGAAAAACTCTATAACTTAAGCGTTCAAAGTGAAGCACTTCAGTTCTTAGACTTCCATTCAATTCTTTATCATTAACAAATTCTTGTTCTAATTGAAAAGTACTCTGTGTTGGTGCTATTAAAACAATTGGATCACCTAGAGGATCCTCTTTCATTTGTTGCTTAATATTATCAATCATATGATGAGATTTGCCTGTTCCTGCTCTGCCAATGTATGCGTTCAACTCCATTATTCCCACACTCCTTTGAACTTATTTTAACACAGAACATACGTTCTTAAAAATGTTTTGTTAGGTCGAAATATTGAACAAAAAAAGACTGGCGGAACCTCTATGAACATTCCATTACCAGTCTTGCTATGTTAAAAATTAATTCATTAATACTAATTTTTCTTATTTTTCATTATCTGGATTAAAGTTAAATTTGAATTCACTAAACGGCCAAAATCTAAATGATACTTTACCAACAATTTGATCTCTATCAATTAAACCAAACGCCCTACTATCCTTACTGACTTCTCTGTTATCACCTAAAACTAAGTATTTACCTTTTGGTATGATATTTGATTTAGGATTTGCATTTAGTAAATCTTTAGTTTCAAATGAACCCGTAATATATTCACCTTGTTTACGTTTTTCATTGTAATCAAGATAAGGTTCATTTATCTTTTTACCATTAACATATAGTTTATCATTTTTATAAATAACGTTATCGCCAGGTACACCAATAACACGTTTAACATAATCGTCTTGTTGATTCGCATGAAATACGATTACATTACCTTTTTTTATGTCTCCAACTTTATATCCTAGAATGTTAACCATGACGTGTTCACCATCTTTTAGTGTTGGATCCATTGAATCGCCTTTTATAGTATATGATTTAGCTACGAAGTTGACCATTACCCATACAAGTAATAAACCTACCGCTATGGCAACAATCCATTCAACTATTTCTTTCTTCAATTTTAACACCTCATCTACTTATTAAACTGATAGGTAAATTCTTTAAATGGATAATACTTTAAACTAACATCTCCTACAATATCGTCCTTATCTATTAATCCATATGTTCTTGAATCACTTTGTTTATCACCATTATCATTTAAAATAAAATATGAATTTGGCGGAATAATATCACCATCAGAATCATGTAAATCTCTTATTGCAAAATTATTAATATCTCTATTTTTAGCATAAAATTTATTAACTTGTCTATCATCTCTATACAATTTACCGTTTCTAACTTCAATTGATTCACCAGGCTTGCCGACCAATCTACCAAAGTGTAATTGATTTTTATGTCGATACATGATAATATCTCCATCTTTCAACATGTTAAAGGTAACTTTAATTTTATTAATAATGACACGGTCACCTTTATTCAAAGTTGGTGACATATCATCAGTTTGAACTACAGCACTTTTAACTAAGAACATTTGTATAAACATGACAAACAGACAAGCAAATAGGAATGCTACAATCCAACTTGTCACTCTACGCACCTTGTCACTCCTTGTCCGAACCCATGAAATAGCCCTCGACTTTCTTATCAACAAACCATAACGCTATAGTAACTATTAATACCATTATTGCTCTAACAGGATGTGTGAAAAATGAGGTTACACTTTTTCCCATAATCGCCAAAAATGTTATAGAAATTAACTTAGATATAAGTAAAATTATAAAATAATATTTGCCTCTAATATGAGAGAAACTTGCCACAAAATTAACTAGTGTATTGGGTGTAAACGGAAAACACATTAATATAAATATTGGTACTAAGCCCTGTCTATCTATAAAATGAATAAGGCGTTCAACTGAGCGTCTTGATTTAATCCGCTTCATAAAGTTAGCATTAACAAATTTTCTACAGAAAAAGAACACTGTATAAGTACCTGCTACAACACCTAACCAACTAATAATCGTACCTGCTATAAAGCCATAAGCATGAACACATAAAATAACATACAATGTTAAAGGAAGTACTGGCACAATGGCTCTAAAAAATAAAATAATAAATCCAGCCAGATAACCAAAACCTTGTAATAAATCAAACCATTGTTCAATTTGATGAAACATAGTTACATCAAATCCTTCCTATTGGATTAACAGTTATTATTTCATAGAAATATTGTACACTGTTTCATTTATAAATCTACCTATATAACAATAAATCAGTCACAGGTAGTAGTTAGAACTCATTCCTTAGCTTTAATATAAAGATATATATTAGAAAAGTCGATACGGAATTTGATCCATATCGACTGTGTAAGACATATTTAATTGACGTTATTGAATGACTAGAGAATTATAAACGCTCTTCTAATTCTTTCTTCTTATCTTCAAATCCAGGTTTACCTAATAATGCAAACATGTTTTGTTTGTATGCTTCTACTCCAGGTTGGTTAAATGGATTAACACCTAATTGATATCCACTCATTGCACACGCTAATTCAAAGAAGTATACAACATAACCAAATGTTTCTTCGTCTAAGCGTGGAATATTCACAACAACATTAGGAACGCCACCATCAGTGTGAGCTAATAGTGTACCTTCAAATGCTTTAGTATTAACTTCATCAATTGTTTTACCTGCTAAGTAATTTAATCCATCTAAATCATCACTATCTTCTTCAATTGTAATATCGTGTTTAGGGTTGTTTACTTTTACAACTGTTTCAAATAAGAAACGACGTCCTTCTTGGACATATTGACCTAATGAATGTAAATCAGTTGTATAGTTTGCACTAGATGGATATATACCTTTAAAGTCTTTACCTTCAGACTCACCATATAATTGTTTCCACCACTCATTGAAATATTGCATTGACGGTTCATAATTAATCAACATTTCAGTAGTGTAGCCTTTGCTATATAAAATATTACGGATTGTCGCATATTGATAAGCAATATTTTCATCTAATTTATCAGATGATAATTCTTTACGCGCTTTATTTGCACCAATCATAATTGATTCAATATTTATACCAGCTGTTGCAATCGGTAATAGACCCACAGCAGTTAATACAGAATAACGACCACCAACATCATCTGGTACTACAAATGTTTCATAACCTTCATTATCTGCTAATTGTTTTAATGCACCTTTTGCTTTATCTGTAGTAGCAAAGATACGTTTTTTAGCTTCTGCTTTACCATATTTATCTTCAACTAATTGTTTAAATAATCTAAATGCTACTGCTGGTTCTATAGTTGTACCAGATTTAGAAATAACATTTACTGAAAAATCTTTATCTGATAAGTAGTCTACTAATTCTTTAGTGTACGTTGATGATAAATGATTACCCACGAATACAATCTCAGGGTATTCATTTGAATTGCGGAATGATGAAGTTAACATTTCAATAGCAGCACGTGCACCTAAATATGAACCTCCGATACCAATTACTACTAATACATCTGAATTAGATTTTATACGTTTTGATGCTTCCACAATTCTTGAAAATTCTTTCTTATCATAGTCTTCCGGAAGATTCACCCAACCTAAGAAATCACTACCTGCACCAGTACCTTCGTGAATCGTTTTATGAATTGTTTTAACGATATCTTGTTGTTGATCAATTTCATGTTGACCAAAGAATTCCAATGCTTTTCCATAATCTAATTGAATATGAGTCATTTTATAAAAGCCTCCTGTATGTCCTTGTTGATTTAATTTTACTAACTTTAAGCCTTCTATTCAATTGACATGACTGACTATTCGAATATTTTCAAATTAATTCAACAATTTTAAGACATTTTTTAATAATTTTAAAATGAATAATTTCTAAATAAAATAATACTTATATTTCCATATCAATATGTAACATATCCTTTTATACAATTGATATGTTGATGATAAAAGTATTTCCGAATTTTTGTATATTTATGTAAAAAAATGGTTTTATTTTCATTTGATATCTGTTAGTATAAATTTATATCAATTTTCAGAAAAATTATGAGGTGAATTTTAATGAAAGAGAAAATCGTATTAGCATATTCAGGTGGATTAGATACAAGTGTAGCCGTTAAATGGCTTATAGATAAAGGCTATGATGTCGTAGCTGTATGTTTAGATGTTGGTGAAGGTAAAGATTTAGATGTTGTATACTCTAAAGCACTAGATATGGGTGCAGTTGAGTGTCATATTATTGATGCTACTAAAGAATTTAGTGATGACTTTGTAAGTTATGCAATCAAAGGTAACTTAATGTATGAAAATAGTTATCCACTCGTATCAGCTTTATCTCGTCCACTTATCGCTAAGAAATTAGTTGAGATTGCTGAACAAACTAATTCTGTCGGTATCGCGCATGGTTGTACTGGTAAAGGTAATGACCAAGTTCGTTTCGAAGTTGCTATTAAAGCATTAAACCCTAACCTAAAAGCATTTGCGCCAGTAAGAGAATGGGGTTGGAGTCGTGAAGAAGAGATTGATTATGCCATTAAACACAATATCCCCGTTGGCATCAATCACGATTCTCCTTATTCAATTGATCAAAACTTATGGGGTAGAGCAAATGAGTGTGGTATTTTAGAAGATCCGTATGCTGCCCCTCCAAAAGACGCTTATGATTTAACTGCAGAGTTAGAAGATACACCAGATACACCTGATGAAATTATCCTTTCATTTAAAAACGGTGTTCCAGTTCAATTAAATCATCAAGATTATGACTTAGATCAATTAATATTAACTTTGAATGAATTAGCTGGAAAACACGGAATTGGACGTATCGACCATGTAGAAAATCGTCTAGTTGGTATTAAATCTCGTGAAATATATGAAACTCCAGGTGCAGAAGTAATATTAAAAGCACATAAAGCACTTGAAACATTAACGTTAACTAAAGATGTAGCTCATTTTAAACCAGTGATTGAAAAACAATTTGCTGAACAAACTTATAATGGTTTATGGTTCTCACCATTAACTGATAGCTTAAAATTATTCATTGATAGCACGCAACAATATGTTGAAGGTGATGTTAGAATTAAATTATTTAAAGGTAATGCCATTGTTAATGGAAGAAAATCTCCATACACGCTATATGATGAAAAATTAGCAACATACACTAAAGAAGATGCATTCAATCAATCAGCAGCCGTAGGTTTCATCGATATTTATGGTTTACCTACTCAAGTAAATGCATATCTTCATGGAGGTTATAGTAATGAGTAGTAAAGCATGGGGTGGTCGTTTTCAACAACAGCCGGAAGATTGGGTAGATGAATTTAATGCTTCCATAGATTTCGACCAAACATTGTTGGATGAAGATGTCCAAGGTAGTATTGCACATGCTACCATGTTAGCTAATCAAAATATCATTTCACAAGATGATAAAGACGCAATCATTAATGGCTTAAAAGAGATTCAACAAGACTTTCATAATGGGAAACTTGCGTTTAAAAAATCGCTTGAAGATATTCATTTAAACATTGAACATGAACTCATTCAACGTGTCGGTGACGCTGGAGGTAAGTTGCATACAGGCCGTAGTAGAAATGACCAAGTGGCTACTGACTTGCATTTATACGTAAAAAAAGAAGTACTTGAAATTCAAGACCTTATTCGTTCATTCCAAACATCCATTCTTAAACTAGCTCAATCACATGTGGATACAATCATGCCAGGATATACACACTTACAACGTGCTCAACCGATTTCTTTTGCACACCATGTTATGACATATTTCTGGATGCTAGAAAGAGACTATTCACGTTTTGTTGATAGTATGAAACGTATTGATATTTCACCATTGGGTGCAGCTGCATTAAGTGGTACAACACACCCTATCGATAGACACGAAACGCAACAATTATTAGAATTTAGTTCAGTTTATGAGAATAGTTTAGATGCGGTGAGCGATCGTGATTACATTATTGAAACTTTGCATAATATTTCATTAACTATGATTCATTTATCACGTTTTGCTGAAGAAATTATCTTTTGGTCTACGGATGAAGCGAAATTCATTACCCTATCTGATGCTTTCTCTACAGGTTCATCTATTATGCCTCAGAAGAAGAATCCAGATATGGCAGAACTTATTCGTGGTAAAGTAGGACGTGCTACAGGACATTTAATGAGCATGCTTGTAACATTAAAAGGGTTACCACTTGCATATAATAAAGACTTACAAGAAGATAAAGAAGGTTTATTTGACTCAGTACGTACTATAAAAGGTTCACTACGAATTTTTGAAGGTATGTTAGATACAATGACCGTTAATACAGACCGTTTAAACGAAACTGTGCATCAAGACTTTTCAAATGCAACGGAATTAGCTGATTATTTAGTAGCTAAAGATGTACCATTTAGAAAGGCGCACGAAATTGTTGGTAAAATTGTCTTTGAGTGCATTCAACAAGGTATCTATTTATTAGATGTACCTCTTGAACGTTACAAAGAATTAAATTCAAATATTGATCAAGATGTTTATGATTATCTTAAACCGGAAAACTGTCTTAGCCGAAGAAAAAGTTATGGTTCAACAGGCCAAGACGCAGTACGTCATCAGCTTAAAGTTGCTGAAAAATTATTAAATAACGATTAATTTTAGAGGTTGGGTATGGGCCAACGAATTCTGAATGAATTCTATCCATTCCCAACCTTTTTGTTAAATATATTGAGTGAACATTAATTATATAATAGTTATTTAAAGCTTCTGCAAATTCACTTTCTTACACAAAATATCACTGATAGATTTTAATTATACATTTAACTTTGAAAGGATGAGTTTGTTGAAAGCAAGTAATAAAGGTATCATTTCATGTTTAACAGTAGCCAGTTTGAGTCTAGCGATTATACATACGCCCGTTGAAGCAAGTGGTGGTGAATCATCAAACACTACAACTACGAACCTAACTAATGCATCTAAAACTCAAAACAATCATACTAATTGGTCAAGAAATTTAACAGGAGAGCGCCATACTACTATTGCACATCGTGGTGCTAGTGGCTATGCACCAGAGCATACTTTTGCAGCGTACGATAAAAGTCATAATGAATTAGGTGCCTCATATATTGAAATAGATTTACAACGCACTAAAGATGGTCATTTAGTTGCAATGCATGACGAAACAGTTGATCGTACAACAAACGGCTCAGGACGTGTCGAGGATTATACATTAGCTGAATTAAAGAAATTAGATGCGGGTTCATCATTTAATGAACAAAATCCTCAATTAGCCAAAGATAGTTATAAAGGTGCTACAGTTCCAACATTAGATGAAATTTTGACACGTTATGGTACAGATGCCAATTATTATATTGAAACAAAGCAGCCTGATGTTTATCCTGGCATGGAACAACAACTGCTAGACACACTAAACCGACATAACATGCTTACTTCAAATTCTCTAGAAAATGGACATGTCCTGGTACAATCATTTTCAGAAGCTAGCTTATTAAAAATGCATCAATTAAATTCAACTGTGCCATTAATACGCCTATTGGACAAAGGTGAATTAGCTCAACAAAGTGAAGCAGATTTACAACGTATTCGTTCTTATGCAATTGGTGTCGGTCCTGAATATAGTGATTTAAATGCACAAAATACAGCTCATTTAAAGGATTTAGGTTTCCTTGTACATCCATTTACCGTGAATGAAACTGCCGATATGCAGCGCTTGAACCAATACGGTGTTGATGGTGTGTTTACAAATTATGCTGAGCAATATAAAGCAATAAGTGCTCAAAAATAAAAGTATAACTATGGTTCATAAATTAATAATTTAGAGAACAACAAAATAAACGCTATCGCTTGTTTATGTATCAAAACAAACGATAGCGTTTTAATTATAAGCTCTTCGTCAAATCGGATTGATGAGTCCTAATGTTGAGATTAATCAACCTTAAGTTGTTTAATCTCTTTTTGCATAAATAGCGTAGGTTGATAAGTGAGCTCGGCATAGTAGAACAAGCTCATTCGTCCTTTATGTTTTTTCTCAATCACTTCATCTGAAAAATTTTGATTTTTATCTTTAATTCTTAATGTATTTAATATAGACTTACACATAGGCGCATTACCTTTCTTTTTTATTTTGTGTGGTAACTAATAATTATAGAGGTAATTGCGCCATTTTTGTATTCAAATATAAAAATTGGACTGATGAAATTTGTCATCAGTCCAATTTATTATAGAGCCTAATTATATTGATATTATGGCTTATGCCCAACCACGGTAGCGAGCTGCTTCTGCAGTACGTTTAATACCTACAATATAAGCTGCTAGTCTCATGTCAATTTTTCTATTTTGTGCTAATTCGTAGATTGTATCAAACGCATCTACTAATTTTTCACGTAATTTATCGTTAACTTCCTCTTCAGACCAATAATAACCTTGGTTATTTTGCACCCATTCGAAGTATGAAACTGTTACACCACCAGCACTTGCTAGTACGTCTGGTACCAATAAGATACCACGTTCAGTTAAAATTCGTGTAGCTTCAGGTGTAGTAGGTCCGTTAGCCGCTTCAACAACAATATCGGCTTTAATATCATTCGCATTATCTTCAGTGATTTGGTTAGAAATCGCAGCTGGTACTAGAATGTCACAATCTAACTCGAACAATTCTTTGTTAGAAATTGTGTTATCGAATAAGTTTGTAACTGTACCGAAACTATCACGACGATCTAATAAATAATCGATATCTAAACCTTCTGGATCATGTAATGCACCATAAGCATCAGAAATTCCTACGACTTTTGCACCCATGTCATATAAGAATTTAGCTAGGAAACTACCTGCATTACCAAATCCTTGGATAACTACGCGAGAACCTTTAATTTCCTTACCACGACGTTTAGCTGCTTGTTCAATAGCAATCACTACGCCCAATGCAGTTGAACGATCGCGTCCTTGTGAACCACCTAATACGATAGGTTTACCTGTAATAAAACCAGGTGAGTTAAATTTATCTAAAGCACTATATTCATCCATCATCCAAGCCATAATTTGAGAGTTAGTAAATACGTCTGGTGCTGGAATATCTTTTGTAGGACCAACGAATTGAGAAATTGCACGTACATATCCACGAGATAAACGTTCAACTTCATGAATACTCATTTGACGTGGGTCACATACGATACCACCTTTACCACCACCGTATGGTAAATTAACAATACCGCATTTTAAAGTCATCCACATAGATAATGCTTTAACTTCTTCTTCATCTACTTCAGGATGGAAACGGACCCCACCTTTAGTTGGACCAACAGCATCGTTATGTTGAGCACGATAACCTGTAAATGTTTTAACAGTACCGTCATCCATGCGTACTGGGATACGAACTTGTAAAAATCTTAATGGTTCTTTGATTAAATCATACATACCATCGTCAAATCCCAATTTGTGTAAAGCTTCTTTAATGATACTTTGTGTAGAAGTCACTAAATTATTATTCTCAGTCATGATCACTTTCGCCTCTTTTTAACAAATGATTTCGCTTTCATACATATTGTAACACATGTCTTTGCTTTTTAAAGGGTTTTCAAAATGAATGTTACAACTTTTTGAACTTAATTAAATACGCTTCTGATTCTATCTAATGCATCATCTAATTCTTCTTTAGAAATAACTAAAGGTGGAGCAAATCGAATCACCGTATCATGAGTTTCTTTACATAATAGTCCTTTTTCTTTTAATGCTTCACAGAAAGGTCTAGCACTTTCATGTAATTCAACACCAATAAAGAGACCACGACCACGTACTTCTTTAATAGCTGGGTGATTAATTTTTTGTAATTCAGATTTAAAGTATTCCCCTAATTCATGTGAACGGCCAGGTAAATCTTCATCTAATATGACATCTAACGCAGCGATTGAAACGGCACAAGCTAATGGATTACCACCAAACGTAGAACCGTGTGAACCAGGTGTAAATACATCCAGTACTTCGTTGTCAGCTAAGACTACAGAAATAGGTAGTACGCCGCCACCAAGCGCTTTTCCTAAAATATAAACATCAGGTTTAACATTATCCCAATCAGTCGCAAATAATTTACCAGAACGTCCTAAACCAGCTTGAATTTCATCGGCAATAAATAAAATATTATGTTCATCACATAATTCTCTGATAGCTTTTAGATAACCTTCAGGTGGGATATTAATACCTGCTTCACCTTGAATCGGTTCAACTAAAATAGCAGCTGTATTCTCATTAATAGCTTCTTTTAATTTATCAACATCGCCGAAATCTACTTTGCGGAAACCATCTAATAATGGACCATAACCACGTTGGTACTCAGCTTCTGATGATAAAGATACTGGCGCCATAGTACGACCATGGAAGTTACCATTAAATGCGATAATTTCAGCTTTATCTGGTTCAAGACCTTTTACATCATATGCCCAACGACGTGCAGCTTTCAATGCAGTTTCAACTGCTTCCGCACCAGTATTCATTGGTAGTGCTTTATCTTTACCTGATAATTTACAAACTTTTTCATACCATTCACCTAAATTATCACTATGAAAAGCACGAGAAACCAAAGTTACTTTGTCAGCTTGATCTTTAAGTGCTTGAATAATTTTAGGATGACGGTGTCCTTGGTTAACAGCTGAATAAGCTGAAAGCATATCCATATATTTATTACCTTCTGGATCAGTTACCCAAATACCTTCCGCTTCTGCAACAACGATTGGTAGTGGTACGTAGTTTTGAGCTCCATAATGGTTTGTTAATTCAATGATTTGTTCTGACTTAGTCATAATATCTCCCCTTTGATTAATTTATATTAAAACTAATGGCCATACGATTACGGCTTTCGATGTCATATACAAAGAAGTATATTTGCAAAATTAATAAGAGCATTAAATGACTCATTGTTACATCAAATATGCCCTTCGTTTCTAAATGAAAGCCCTTACAGATATAATGACATACCTATCAATATTTATACAAGCAAAATATTAAAAATTTTCCGATAAATAAAATGAATTAAGATTCCTTTGGTATTTACATAAAAAAGATTATGACAAGAAAGATTGCCATAATCTATTATAAACTCTAAGTTCATCTACATTTATCAAATTAAATTTATAAAGATATTTTGAACATCTTCTTTTTAACTAGATTAAAACTAACCGCAAAGTTTAACATCTATTCACTCATTAATACTATTTATCTTTACGAGGTAACGGATAAAAACCTTGGTTAAATTGTTTCCACAAATTAGGTGTTAATTCATGCTTATCTTCACGATGAGGGTCAAATTCTGATAAAATTTCATCTTCTTTTCCTTCTTGAATTTTGCTGATGAAATTATAATCTAATAATATTTCACGACCAAGTGCTACGAGTTCAACACCTGTTGATTCAATAGCGTCTAATGCATCATCAGCTGTAAATACAGATCCTACACCAATAACTGGGATACGACCATCCACCCATTGGTGAATTAATTTCAATCGCTCTTGTCCTGCATACTTACCTTCTCTTGTAGTTGAGTGAATATCTCCAAGAGATATATGAACATAATCAATTGATTTTTCAGTAATTGTATTAATTAATTGTTCGGTAATTTCCATTGAAATACCTGGTGATTCAGCTTCTTCAGGAGAAAGTCGATACCCTACTATGAAATCATCGCTCGCATATTCTGATTTGGCCTTTAATACTTCATCTATAACAGCAGTTGGAAACTTCATGTGATCAGACCATTCATCATTTCTTCTATTATAATATGGAGATACAAATTGGTGAATTAAATAGTGATTAGCACCATGAATCTCTACGCCATCAAACCCAGCTTCGATTACTCGACGCGTTGCTTCACCGAAATCTTTAATTGTTTGTTCAATTTCTTCAGGCGTAATTTCTCTAGCATCATGTTCATGTTGTTGTCCGAAGCTTTTTAAAGTGATAGGACTTGGTGCAACAACATCTCCATTCGGTGTTAAATTAGCTAATGCTTGTGCGCCACCATGATGAATTTGAACTAAAGCTTTAGCACCATTCTTCTTCATAGCTTGTGCTAAACGCTTGAGTCCTTCTATATCTGAATCATGCGCAACAGAAGGTTGTCCCGGAAAAGCTTTACCAATATCGTTAACATTACTTGCAGCATTGATAGCTAAACCAACATCTTTAGAGCGCTTTTCAATATACGGTATTTCCACGTCAGAAATTGTACCATCATCATTAGATGAAATATGCGTTAATGGCGCCAATACAAAACGATTTTTTAATTCAACCCCATTTGGCAAAGTTACGGTTTCAAATAATTTTTCATATTTTTTATTCATAGGTAAGTCCTTTCCTTTTTAATTATGACTAGACTATAGCACGCAAAATTAAAGCTCCTCCAATATTCTGCTTGACTGTACATGCATATATTGGTGTCGCTTTTTTATAATCAAACGCATAAAAAAGCTAACGTTATATTAAAATATAACGTTAGCTTAGCGTGTTAACAGTCAATCAATTATTACGAATCGCACGTTTAGACTGTTTAATCCAGACCGGTAGGCGTTCTTCAAGTGTTTGAAACCCATACTTTTCTGTTTCTTTAATTTCATCTAATACTGACTGCTTTTCTTTTTTTCGTTCATAATTCTTAAAGTAATCATTATCTTTAAGAGACAAATTTAGTTTTCCTTCATCATCAATTGATAAAATTTTTGCTTTAACGATTTGTCCTTCTGATAGAAATTTTTTTAAGTTGTGGACGTAATCATCCATGATTTCAGAAATATGGATAAGTCCTTCAGTATGGTCAGGGGTCTCAACAAAAGCGCCATACGGTTGAATTCCAGTCACACGCACTTTAATATGCTGACCTTCTTTATAGTGATTATTCAACTTGATAACCCCTTACTTCGATTTACTTAACATAATTATAATAGCATAAATCACAAACTTGGACTAACTATAAACCAATAAAAATCCACATTTTTTCAAAAATATAATAACCCTTTCGACAAATACTAAATTAACGTTCGCATTTAAGGTTATCGTTTTAAAAATTGCAATTGAATTGAAAGTTTAAACCATAAAAAAAACGAATCGACATCAACCGTCGATTCGAAAGATTTGTTCATAATCAATTATTATTTATCTTCTACATCAATAGATTCAATAACTACATCATGTACAGGTTTATCTTGTGCACCTACTTTAGTATTTGCAATATCTTCTAAAGTTGCTTCGCCTCCAATTAGTTGTCCGAACACAGTGTGTTTTTGATCTAACCAAGGCGTGCCACCATTATCCGCATATGCTTTGGCAATCGGTTCAGGCCAGCCACCATCTACTAATTGGTTAACCATAGATTCTGGAACTTCTTTCATTTGTACAACAAAGAATTGAGAACCATTTGTGTTTGGTCCTGCATTTGCCATTGAAAGCGCACCATATAAGTTAAAAGCCTTTAAAGAGAATTCATCTTCAAAAGAACCTCCATAAATACTTTCACCACCCATACCAGTTGCTGTAGGATCTCCTCCTTGAATCATGAAGTCATTAATAACACGGTGGAAAGTAATACCGTCATAATAACCATTTTTAGCGTGTGTCACAAAATTTTCAACAGTTTTCGGCGCGATATCTGGGAACAACTTAAATGTCATATCGCCTTTATTTGTATGCATAACAACTTTAATTTCATTGTCTTGTATTTCTTTGTTTAGTTGTGGATAGTTAGTCATTTCAATTCTCCATTCATGTTATGATGATATAGATACATCTTAACACATTTGAAAGGAAGTAATATAGCATGTTATACCGATTCTCACATAAGACTGGCGCTTACGGCGTTACAATTAAAGAAGAGAATGACGACCAAGTTCTAGTTCAAGTTGAGCAAGTGATTAAACATCCAAAACAAGGTGATTTACATAATCCAGGACAAACTGAAGGTGTCTTTTTCCATGAAAGACGTGCTCTAAGTCATTATGAGAAACGTTATGCAACGCGTTCACAATTGCGTGAGTTTAATGTTGAGGAAATGACTTATGAATCGTCACTTCAACAAGCTATTACAAAAATGGAAAATGATTTAAAACAGCAAAATACTGAATTTGCAAAACTAGCCTTAAACAATCTTGAAAATTTAAAAAATGACTATTCAATTCAATATAAACAAAAATTTTTATAAGTCATTTGAACGTGTTTCTTCTTATTTAACAAGTTCTGAAAAATCACTACTCATATGCGTTTTCGTCGTTTTTCAGAACAATATGATTCATGTATAATATATTTCATAAATATTTTTTAAGGAGGATAACATAGTGAGTTTGTTACATATTGCGGTCATTTTACCGTTAATATTTGCACTCATTATTCCAATTCTATATCGATTCTTTAAAAAGATTCATTTAGGTTGGTTTGTATTACCTATTCCTGTTGTCTTATTTATCTATTTCTTATCTCTTATTTCGACTACTCAGTCAGGTAATACAGTAATAAAAACATTAAACTGGATGCCACATATAGGTATGAATTTTGATTTGTATCTTGACGGCTTAAGCATTTTATTCAGTTTACTTATAACAGGTATAGGATCGTTAGTGGTTTTATATTCCATTGGTTACTTAAGTAAATCTGAACAGCTTGGTAATTTTTATTGTTATTTATTACTATTTATGGGTGCAATGTTAGGCGTTGTCCTTTCAGACAATTTAATAATTCTATATCTATTTTGGGAATTGACTTCGTTTTCAAGTTTTTTACTTATCTCTTTCTGGAGAGAAAAAAAGGCATCTATTTATGGTGCACAGAAGTCATTAATCATTACCGTATTTGGTGGATTAAGTTTATTAGGGGGATTCATTTTAATTTCTCTAGCAGGTGATTCACTTAGCTTACACGAGCTAATTGCTAATGCATCTGAGATTCAACATAGTCCATTCTTTATCTTCGCAATGGTACTTATTATGCTGGGTGCATTTACTAAATCTGCACAAGTTCCATTTTATATTTGGTTGCCTGACGCTATGGAAGCACCTACCCCAGTCAGTGCATATCTACACTCGGCAACAATGGTAAAAGCAGGATTATATTTAGTTGCACGTGTTACACCGCTTTTTGCGATATCACAAGGATGGATTTGGACAATTACTTTAGTTGGTCTAATCACACTTTTCTGGGCATCTTTAAATGCAACAAAACAACAAGATTTGAAAGGTATACTTGCATTCTCAACAGTATCTCAACTTGGCATGATTATGTCGATGTTAGGTATTGGTGCCGTAAGTTATCATTTCGAGGGAAGTCAAAGCCAATTGTACATTGCTGGTTTTACTGCAGCAGTATTTCATCTAGTGAATCACGCCACATTTAAAGGTGCGTTATTCATGATTACAGGTGCTGTAGATCATGTTACAGGCACAAGAGATGTTAAAAAACTTGGTGGTTTACTAACGATTATGCCTATTTCATTTACAATTACTGTTATTACAGCATTAAGTATGGCAGGTATTCCACCGTTTAACGGCTTCCTTTCTAAAGAAAAATTTCTTGAAGCCATGATTGAGATTTCTCACGCTAATGTTTTCAGTTTAGATACATTAGGTATTGTTTTTCCTATTTTAGCTATTGTGGGTAGTATATTTACGTTTGTTTATTCAATTAAATTTATTATGTATATTTTCTTTGGTAAACATCAACCGAATGCTTTACCTAAAAAAGCACATGAAGCTTCAATATTAATGTTATTATCTCCAATCATTTTAGCAGTACTCGTTGTTGTCTTTGGGTTATTCCCAGGATTATTAACGCAATCTATTGTAGAACCAGCGACTACTGCAATTAGTGGTATGAGTAATGTTAATGCGGAATTCCATTTATTCCATGGTATTACGCCTGCATTTATTTCAACATTAATTATTTGGATATTAGGTATTCTTTTATTACTAACATTTAGTTATTGGATCAGACTCTTACACGCTCAGCCAACACGTCTAACATTAAATCATTGGTACGATTCTACTGGAAAATACTTGCCTAATTATTCAGCGAATATGACGAATAGTTATGTAAATGGTTATGTTAGAGATAGCTTAGTCATTATATTTGGTATGCTTATTGTCGTTACGATTGTGACGTTACTAAGTGTTCCTTTTGACTTTAATTTTAAAGATATAAATAATATTCATATTTATGAAATAGCGATTTTAATATTATTAATTATCGCGGCATTTATGGTTGTTATTGCTAAATCACGTTTGTTTAGCGTTATCATGCTAGGTGTGGTCGGTTATTCAGTATCTGTGTTATTTGTATTTTTCAAAGCACCAGACCTTGCCTTAACACAGTTCGTAGTAGAATCGATTTCTACAGCGTTATTCTTATTATGTTTCTATCATTTACCTAATTTAAATCGTTATAATGAAACACGGTCATTTAAATTAACGAACGCACTTATTTCAATTGGTGTCGGACTTGTTGTCATTATCTTAGGTTTAATTGCATACGGAAACAGACATTTTACATCTATTGGAGAATACTATAAAGCACATGTTTATGATTTAGCTCACGGTAAGAACATGGTAAATGTCATACTTGTTGACTTCCGTGGTATGGATACTTTATTTGAATCATCTGTATTAGGTATTGCCGGTTTAGGTGTCTATACAATGATTAAGTTGCGTCGTAAACATCAATCAAGTGAGGTGAAGAGTGATGAACAGACAGAACAATAATTTAATGTTTCAATATGCTGCTGTTATTATCGCCTTTCTAATCGCCTTATTTGGGGTCACTTTATTCTTTGCAGGACATTATACACCTGGTGGTGGCTTCGTAGGTGGCTTACTATTATCATGTGCACTAACTATCATCGCAATTGCGTTTGATATTAAAACGATGGAAAAGGTGTTTCCGTGGGATTTTAAAATTTTAATTGGAATAGGCTTATTATTCTGTGTTGGTACTCCATTAGCGAGTTGGTTCTATGGTGAAAACTTTTTCACACACACGGAATTTAATATACCGTTGCCCCTACTTCAACCTGTTCATATGAACACACCGATGTTCTTTGATTTCGGAGTTCTTTGCGCAGTAGTTGGAACGATTATGACAATTATTATAACGATTGGAGAGAGCGAATAGTGGAAATAATTATGATATTTGTATGTGGCATCCTCGCTTCAATTAGTGTCTATCTCGTTTTATCTAAAAGTTTGATACGAATTGTTATGGGGACAACTTTAATTACACATGCATCAAATTTATTTTTAATTACCATGGGTGGATTGAAACATGGCGAAATGCCAATCTATGAAAAAAATATTAGTCAATATGTCGATCCCATCCCCCATGCATTAATACTAACGGCAATCGTTATCGCTTTTGCGACAACTGCCTTTTTCTTAGTCTTAGCATTTAGAACATACAAAGAATTAGGTACTGACAACGTAGAAAGAATGAAAGGAGTGTTAGATGATGATTGAAAATAACTTAGTCGTCCTTTCATTAGTCGTACCTATCTTTACAGCAATTATATTGGTCTTTTTAGGACAACGTTATCGTGCGAAACGATATGTCACTTTAACTGGTCTAGTCCTGACACTAATAGTGGCAATAATCAATTTAAGAAATGTATATGTCGATGGTCCGCTTAAAGTAGAATTGGGTTCTTGGCCTGCACCTTATGGCATTATCTTTTTACTAGATAGTTTTAGTGCAATGTTGATTGTGACTAGTATCATTATCACCATTTTAATTACTGCATTTTCAAATACCACAGCAGGAATTGATAGAGAACGTTATTATTATCACTTCTCTATCACATTTATGTTAGTAGGAATTATAGGTGCATTTACAACTGGAGATATATTTAACTTATTTGTATTTTTCGAAGTCTTCCTAATGTCATCTTACGCACTACTTGTACTAGGTGGCACTCAAATTCAATTACGTGAAACTGTCAAATATTTATTAGTTAATATAGTTACCTCAACATTCTTTGTAATTGCAGTAGCGATTTTATATTCCATCGTTGGTACGTTAAACATGGCAGATATTAGTGAAAAATTATCTACATTGTCTAACACACATAGCGGACTCTTAAGTATAGTCTTTATTTTATTTATCTTCGTGTTCGCAACTAAAGCTGGTGCTTTCCCTATGTACGTATGGTTGCCAGGTTCATATTATGCACCACCATTTGCAATCATTGCATTTTTTGGTGCTCTACTAACAAAAGTAGGCGTATATGCGATTTTAAGAACTTTAAGCTTGTTCTTCCACAACACAATGAGTTTCTCGCACTATACAATTTTATTCTTAGCGTTATTGACGATCATTTTTGGTTCGGTCGGTGCGATTGCATACGATGACACTAAAAAGATAATTATTTATAATATCATGATTGCAGTCGGAGTTATCTTAGTTGGCGTAGCAATGATGAATGAAGCAGGTATTATAGGTGCGATTTACTACACAATTCATGACATGTTAGTCAAAACTGCCCTATTTTTACTTATAGGTGTGATGTATCAAATTACGAAATCTACAAGTCTTAAAGACTTTGGCGGTTTAATTAAACACTACCCTGTACTAGGATGGACTTTCTTCATCGCAGCGCTAAGTCTCGCTGGTATACCACCTCTAAGTGGTTTTTATGGTAAATATTACATTGTACAAGCAACCTTTGAAAAAGGGTTTTATGTAAGTGGTATTATCGTATTACTTTCAAGTTTAGTTGTGCTATATTCAGTCATTCATATTTTCTTAAAAGGCTTTTTCGGGAAACCTAGAGGTTATGAGCCTACTCAAAGTGTTAACGTTAAACACGCTACTACTATTTCAATAATTGCTGTCGTCATCACAGTCGTATTTGGATTATCTGCTGATTTATTATATCCATTGATTTCTGAGGCGGCTCAATCGTTTTACGATCCTAGCATCTATATTGAGAGTGTCTTAGGAGGTAGATCATAATGGCTATTCAAATTATTTTAAACTTTATCTTAGCTTTTATTTGGATTTTCTTAAGTGGTAGCTATACATTAAATAACCTCTTACTCGGTTTCATACTAGGACTCGGATTTGTATATTTATTTAGTAGAATATTACCAGGAAGATTTTATTTCATAAAAATTTATAAGATATTAAAATTAGCGGTTGTATTTTTTGTAGAATTATTAAAAGCTAATATCGACGTTTTAAAAATTGTTCTACAACCTAAACTTAAGAATGAGCCAGGTTTCTTCGTATATCACACTGATTTAAAAACTGATTGGCAAATCGTTTTATTATCTAATTTAATAACATTGACGCCAGGAACAGTCGTATTAGGTATTAGTGATGATAGAAGAAAAATATATATTCACTCTATAGATTTCAGTACTAAAGAAGAAGAAGTTGAAGGTATAAAATCTTCATTAGAGAGAGTAGTTAGAGAGGTGGGCGAAGACTAATGGTAAAAATCATCATGATTATTGCTTTAATTGTTGTTGCAATATCAATGTTAGCGATGTTTGTACGTATCATCAAAGGTCCCACATTAGCCGATAGAATTTTAGCGCTTGATGCAATCGGTTTACAACTAATGGCGTGTATCGCGTTATATAGTATATTCATAGGTTCAGAATATTTACTCGTTGCTATTTTATTAATTGGTATTTTGGCCTTTTTAGGAACAGCCGTCTTCTCAAAATATATGGATAAAGGTAAGGTGATCGAACGTGATAACGAACATCATCATTAGTTTAGCAGTTATCTTTGTCATTTTAGGAGCTATTATAAGTGCCGTTACTGCTATTGGTATTATAAGATTAAAAGATATTTATTCGCGTGGCCATGCTGCAGGCAAATCAGCAACTTTAGGTGCTATTTTTCTATTGTTTGGCACATTCTTATACTTTATCGCTACAGATGGATATATTAATATGCAATTAATCTTTGGTATTCTTTTTATTCTTATAACTGGCCCACTTTCAAGTCATTTAATAATGAGAGCAGCATATAATAATAAAACACCTTATACTAAAGATACGAAAATCGATGAACTAAAAAATGAATTTAAAGATAAAATGATTTAACTAATACAAGCAACTGACTAAATTGAAAAAGTTCTTATAGCAAACTTTATATAGCTCAAACCACAATTGCGGGCGGGGACAGAATTCAAAATGATTTCTGTCCCCGCCCTTTTTTATTGTCTAGTCTACATATTTATGATAATATAAATCGTAATTATTACGTTTTATAAAGAAAGAAGTGTTATTATGCATTGGACAATTATCGGTGGCGGTTTACAAGGTACAACAATTGCGATTCAACTAAGAGAATTAGGGCTATCTAGAGATAAATTAACAATTATAGACCCTTATGCCACACTATGTGAACAATTTAATGATTTTTCTCATCGTATCAGCATGCCCTATTTGCGTTCACCAATTGTACATCACATCCACCCTAACCCATTCCATTTAAAACAATTCGCTAAAGTTCAACAATATGCGCACGGTACATATGGTCAATACCAACGTCCACAAACAGATATGTTTATGCATCATGTTCACGAACAAGTTCATCATTATGATTTAAACGAAAATCATATTCAAGGCTATGTAGAAGCATTAGCAAAGAAAGATGGGCAATGGCAAATACAATTAAATGATAATCAAGTCATACACACGGATTGCGTTATATTAGCAAATGGATGTACGCATAAACCTTACATTCCTAATATTTATCAAGATGCTGATGATGTATGCCACATCTTCGATAAATCATTTAATACAACTATGTATGGACATAGTTCTCACGTTATAGGAAGTGGTATTTCTGCTGCACATTTAACTTTAAAACTTATAAATCAATCTCATGATAAAGTTATTCATTTATGGATGAATAAAGACATTGATATCCAACATTTCGATGCAGATCCAGGTTGGTTAGGTCCTAAAAATATGAATCACTTTTTAAATATTGAATCCTCTTTAGAACGGCAGTCTATCATTCAACACGAAAGACATAAAGGTTCAATGCCTAGAGAGTTATATTTACGACTTAAGAAACATATTCAATCTGGACGACTTATAATTCATAAAGAGAATATTTTATCAGTTGACCAACATCAAATTCATACAGAACAAGCGGCTGTCCCGTATGATTTCATTTTATTAGCAACCGGTTTTGAACCAACACTATTAAAACAGCCTATGATTCAATCATTAATTAAAAATGAAGATGCACCTTTAACACATTGTGGATTACCTTCTATTAGTTCTGAATTAGAGTGGTTACCTCAATTGTTTGTGTCAGGTGGTTTAGCAGATTTAGAACTGGGTCCTTTTGCTAGAAATATCATGGGTGGAAGAGAAGCCGCTCAAAGAATTAAGCAGGCCTATAAACGTTTATCGGCTCAACCTATCCAAAAACATGCTTAATTTCATTAGAAGTAATTGTCAACGTAACAACTATAAACTATTTTTAAATGCGATCTCTTGTATATTTCTTATAAAAAAGCAGGCGCAGGACAGAATTCTTTATGAATTTACCGTCCCACGCCTGCGTTCTTTCTTAGACAAATACTTTTACAATTAGGATATTTAAAACGATGCTTAATCGAACTAAAGCAGCGTTTGGTATTTTATTGCTTTAAAAGTTTAATTCCAATTGTTCCTCTCATAACACTTATCAATTGGCCTTGTTCACTTTTTATTTCTATATTCCAAACTTGAGTTGTACTTCCTTTATGAATAATCGTTGCTGTAGCAATAACACGACCTTCTTTAACCGAATGAATATGATTAGCATTCATTTCTAAACCTAGTGGTATGAACGAATTCGTATCGATTAGATTAGCAGCGCCTAATGAACACGCTGTTTCACCTAAAGCAATTGTTGCACCACCATGCAAATAACCAAATGGTTGTTTAACTTTATCAGTAACAGGCATTGAAATTACTACTTTACCCTCTGATGTTTCTTCAATCTGCATTTCGAACGTTTCCAATAAGTTAGTCATTTAATTGTTCACCTCATTACACCTATAATATCATAGCTGCAATCGTACCAAATACCATTAAAGGTATATTATAGAATAAGAAATTCGGGATACATGTATCGCGAATATGGTCATGCTGTCCATCCACATCTAACCCAGCTGTTGGCCCTAGTGTAGAATCACTTGCAGGAGATCCTGAATCACCTAAAGCACTCGCAGTTCCTACTAGAGCGATTAGAGCCATAGTGCTTAAGCCGAGTGAAGCACCAAGTGGAATAAATAATGTCGCAATTATAGGAATCGTTGCAAATGATGAACCAATTCCTAAAGTTACAATTAAACCAATAATGTACATGATGACAATACTTAATAACTTGTGACCACTTGAAATGTCAGTCAAACTTGATACTAATTTTTCGATATCTCCTGTTGCATTCATGACACCTGCGAAACCATTAGCTGAAAGAATAACAACACCTATAAATGACATGATTTTAATACCTTCAACAAATTGACTATCCAATTCTCTCCATTTGTAGACACCTGAAACAAAGAATACGAGTACACCTGCTAATGCACCAAAAATCATTGAATCTGTAAAAGTTTGAACTAAGAATGTAGCTAATATAGCGACTATTGTAACTACGAGTACATAAGGTTTAATTTCATTAATTGTATTCTCATCTTCCACATAAGTTTCTGTTTTATATTCTCGTGGTTTACGGTAATAAAACATACCCAAGATTAAACCAACAATATAACCAAGTGAAGGAATCAACATGGCTTTCCAAATCATATTAAATTCGATAGGATGATGTGCTTTTTGGAAACCGCTTTGAATAATTTGGTGGAAAATTTGTCCAAAGCCATATGGTAATAAGACATATGGCCAACATAAACCAAATCCGATGACTAGAGCAATAAGTCTTCTATCAATTTTCAAATCATTAAACAGACTTAATAGTGGTGGTATAACTATTGGAATGAAAGCAATGTGAACCGGTATAAGGTTCTGACTCATTATACTCATCGCAAGTAAAGCTATGATAATAATGATTTTTACTTTTATTCTTGATAGTCTGCTATTTTCAGAGTGAATTGCGCGGATTATCTTAGTTACAAGATAATCTGTAATACCACTATATGAAATCAATGCTGCAAATCCACCCAATAATGCATAGCTTAGCGCTACCTCGGAACCGTCTACAATATTTTTTCCAAATACACTGATTACCTTTTCAACACTCATTCCAGAAATGAGACCGCCTACTAATGCACTAATGAACAGACTAATAACTACATTTAGTCTACATAAGCATAAAACAATCATTAATAATACGGCTATTACAACTGCATTAAACATAACAACACATCCTTTATCTCTCTACCGAACTAAAGTATTTAATATGTTCCTTATCATACCAAGTAGCTGATACGTTGTCAATGTAGAATTACATTCTAAGTTAATAAGATTATGCTTATTAAATAAGGAGTAAAAACATGCAACAGCACATGTTTCTACTCCTTAACCAAATAATTTCTACTTTTCTATTTATCTTAACCAATTTAATACAGTAGTAATCATGCTGCCAGTTGGGCCTTTTGGACCTTTATAGCTCGTCTTGTTAGTTGTCGCAGGACCAGCAATATCGAAATGGATATGTGGTGTAGATCCACTAAAATGAGTAATAAATGTGGCTGCAAAGAGTGCTTTTCCATGACCGTTTGTATGATTGACCAAATCTGCAACGTCAGATTGACGTATTAATCGTTGCTCAGTTTGAGTCATAGGTAATTCAAAAGCATATTCATCCATTTCTTTAGCACTAACTCGTATTTCCTCAATCTCTTTATCTGCATTAGAGTTAAATAAAGCTGCTTTATCTTCACCTAGTGCTGCAACTGCAGCTCCTGTTAATGTAGCGAAATCTAAAATAATCTTAGGTTGAAATTGACTAGCATAGAATACAGCATCTCCTAGTACTAGACGCCCTTCCGCATCACTATTTAACATTTCAACTGTTTCACCACTCAATGCCGTCAATACATCATCAGGTTTCATTGCATTACTGCTGATCATATTTTCAGCAGAAGCAATAACTCCTACAATATTGATAGGAAGTTGCAAGCGTGATATCGCATCAATCATTCCAACTACATTAGCTGCGCCACACATATCAAATTTCATAGTCTGCATACCTATCTTCGATTTAATGCTATAGCCACCTGAATCATATGTAATCCCTTTTCCTACTAATGCAATTGGTGCGTCTTCAATGTCACCACCATTATATGTCATAGTTATTACAACAGGAGGATTTTCCGACCCTTTACCAACAGCATGAATAAGTCCGAATCCTTCATCTAATAATTGTTTTCCATCTTTAATATCAACTTTTACTGATGTTTGATCAAAGTGTTGCGTAACCTGTTCAGCAAAATAATTAGGCGTCAGTATATTAGGTGGCATATTGCTATAGTCACGTGCAACATTAACCGATTGTCCGATTACAGCACCATTGATAAAATATCGATGCAAGTCTTCTTTATTCGTACTTATGTTTAACTCTAATTGATAGGGTGCAGATTTATCAGATTTATAGTTGTCAAAACTATAAACTGCCTGTTCACTTTGTAGTCCCATAACCTCTGCGACTTTGGTTTGCTCCATTTTCTTTGAAATCAATGAATCGAATAATACATCTGCTTCAGTTACACGTTCTTCTTTTAAAAATTGAAATAAATTGCCGAAAGCTCTCAATAGCGCACCATAATCAAGCGTCTTTAAATTTCCTAATCCAATAGTAATAAGTCGTTTTGATGAGTCTTTTAAAGGTAACAAAGTTGAAGATATTTTACCTAATTGACTACTAATTAAATGATGATGACGGTATGTATCAATTTGTTTTGTTATATCTTCATTATTGTAACTAATATAACCAAGTTGATTGATGTGATCAGGCAACCCTATAATAAGTACTTCTGAATTTAAAACTGTATTACTTATATTGAAATTAACCATAACCTCTACACTTCCTTTTTATATCATATAAAAGAAGGAGTGGAACAGAATTCACAATGAATTCGTTGTTCCACCCCCATAAGGATGACTAGAAATGAGAAAAGCTTGATTTATGTGCTTTTTCAGTTCAGTCAGCTACTGCGAATTTGCATTGTAGCTTTAAATTAATATTTATTTTCAAAATCATATTAGATAATTTATATTAGAAACTTAGAATTTACCTTTTTTGAATGCTAAGCCTACGCCACCGATTTTGAATACTGCACGAGTATCGATAACTTTTTTCATGAATGCAGCTTTTTTACCAGTAATGTCTCTACCGTATACGATACCAACACCATCATGTGCACCTAATGAACATACAGTACCACGATCAACATATTCAAAGTCTGTAGCTGCTTGACCGTTTAAGATGTTTTTAATGCTTTTCGCAACGTGTTCACCTTGTTGCATTGCAATTTGTGCTGTAGTTGGTAATGGACGTTCTTCACCAGCTGGGATGAATGCTGAAACGTCACCAATAACAAAGATATCATCATGACCTTCAATAGTTAAATCTTGTTTAGTCACGATACGACCACGTTTAACACCTTCGAATGATTCTTCCATTAATTTACTACCACGAACACCAGCAGCCCAGATTGCTGTGCCAGCTTCTAATTGTTGTTCTTGATCATTAATTTTAACTACGAAACCTTTTTCGTTACAAGCAACGATTGGTGTAGCAATTTTGAATTCAACACCACGGTCTTCTAAGTAGTTAACTGCGTAATTAACTAATTCATCAGAGAACATTGGTAACATTTTTGGTGCAGCTTCAACACAAGTTACTCTAACTTTATTTTGATCAACACCGTATTTATTACATAATTCAGGAATTCTTTCAGTTAATTCACCTAAGAATTCGATACCTGTAAAGCCTGCACCACCAACTAAGATAGCTAAGTCTTTATCATCTTTTTCTTTAGAAGCTGCATAGTTTGCAAATTTATCTTCGATGTGACGAGATAATTTACGTGCAGTTTCAATATTTTCAATTTGGAATGCATAGTCTTTCATACCATTAATACCAAATGTTTCACTTTCGAAACCTAATGCTACTACTAAAATGTCGTAATCATAGATACCGTGATTAGTTTCTACTTTTTTAGCGTTACGATCGATTTTAGTTACTTCTGCATTGATAAATTTAACTTTATCTTCTTTAATTACACTTTCAATTGGGTAAATTAAATCTTCATAGTTTAATGTACCAGCTGAAGCTTCATGTAACCAAGTTGCTTCGTAGTGATATTTATTTTTGTTAATTAATGTAATATACGCTTCGTCAGCAGAAAGTTCTTTTTGTAATTTAGTTACTGTTTGTAAACCAGCATAACCTGCACCTAAAACAAGTACTTTTTTACGATCTTGTGCCATTTCATTCACCTAAGCTTTCATAATTATTTTCTTAAATGTAGAAAAAGGCTACAAATTTCAGAACATAACAAAGTTCAGATGTAACAATATATTTTACCTTAATATATGTTTATCTGATTCATTTAAAAGACTTTGCACTTAACCTATTGTTCATCCCCATTTATAGTCTTAGTCAACACTTTCATTTTCAGTTCGATTTTATGAACTTTAGTTCACAAAAAAGACAAAGTTCAATCCATCTTCAATTTTATAGCTTTTATAGTTCATTTTCAAGCAACAACAAGACTATTATTAAAATAATCATATTATCCTGAAAATTACTGTCTTAAAGGATTACCCTTAGTGATAAATTACTTGCAATTATATTAGCATTCTTCCGGATTTCCAGCTACTTTAGCAGTTCTAAATGAACTACCACAACCACATGAAGCGATTGCATTAGGGTTATCAATTTGGAATCCTCCACCCATTAAAGATTGTTTGAAATCAATTGTCGTACCATTTAATACAGGCACATCATATTTGTCTACTAATACTTTTAATCCATAAAATTCAAGTACTTCATCATTTTCTCCTGGTTGTTCTTCAGCTGACATACCATATGTTAGACCTGTACAGCCGCCACCGTTTACTTTAATCTTTAAATATCCATCTTCCATGTCATTACTTTTCAACATATCTTTTACTTCATAAGCTGCTGCTTCAGTTAATGTTACAGTTGACATAAACCATTCCTCCTATAATAAGTTAGTAAAGTCATTCTCTTCTATATGTTTATAAATATTATTTAATAACTCATCTGGTGTATCACCTTCAACAGTATCACCATCTACCAATGCATACAACCCACATGAACATACGCCACAATTATTTAAACATCCGTATTCTAATACATCCACATCAGGATCATTCTCAAGTTTATCGTAAACGTAGTCTCCGCCTTTTGCCATATTTGAAATGCAAAATTCGACTAATGGAAACATACTTCACCTTCTTCTTCATTTTTTAATTATATTATTATAACAAATCTTAACTTGGACTGCATTGTCCTCGCTCATCATTTTCATATTATTTAGAACAACAATACACACCTATATCTTTAGCTTAGTTTCCCTACCACACATTTCATTGTAGTCATTTTAAAAAAAAGATATAATAACCATATACATATATCATACACTTTATTGTTAGGGGCAATAAATGTGGTTGATAAACTACTTTGATTGTTTGAAATTTTTAAATAAAAGTTTCAAACAATTTACTAAAGTTTGCTTAATTCAAAGGGTATTAGTCAAAATTATTTCGGAATAACAAATTTTTATAAAGGGGTATAACAGATGAAAAATTTAGTATTACTTGGTGGCGGCTATGGTAATATGCGTATCATGTCGCGTATCTTACCTGATGCATTACCAGAAAATTATACTTTAACGTTAATTGATCGTATGCCATTCCATGGCTTGAAACCAGAATTTTATGCTTTAGCTGCGGGTACTAAGTCTGATAGTGATGTTCGTATGAATTTTCCTGATTCAAAACGCGTTAATACAATTTATGGAGAAATTAATGATATTGATTTAGATGCTCAAATCGTATCTGTTGGTAATACAAAAGTAGATTATGATGAATTAGTTATTGGCTTAGGTTGTGAAGATAAATATCATAATGTTCCTGGTGCTGAGGAATACACGCATAGTATTCAAACACTCTCCAAAGCGCGCGAAACATTTCATAGTATTAGTGAATTACCTAGTGGCGCCAGTGTAGGTATTGTTGGTGCTGGCTTAAGCGGCATCGAGTTAGCAAGTGAGCTTCGTGAAAGTCGTGAAGATTTAGAAGTCATACTATATGACCGTGGTGAGCGAATTTTAAGGAATTTCCCTGAAAAATTAAGCAATTATATCGCTAAATGGTTCCGTGAAAACAATGTTAAAGTAGTGCCTAATTCTTTAATTGATAAAGTGGAACCAGGAAAAATCTATAATAGTGGTACACCAGAAAATGTTGATTTAGTTGTCTGGACTGCTGGAATTCAACCGGTTGAAGTTGTAAGACATTTACCGATTGATATCAATCGAAGTGGACGTGTCATCATCAACCAATATCATCAAGTTCCAACATACCTTAATGTATTTATAGTCGGAGATTGTGCTGATTTACCTCATGCACCAAGTGCACAATTAGCTGAAGTTCAAGGTGATCAAATCGCTGATGTACTTAAGAAACAATGGAATAATGAACCATTACCAGATAAAATGCCTGAATTAAAAGTACAAGGTTTCCTTGGTTCTCTTGGCGAGAAAAAAGGCTTTGCCTATATTATGGACCGTACAGTTACCGGACGTCTTGCTCATATACTTAAATCGGGCGTCTTATGGTTATATAAATACCATAATGGTTAGTATTAAAATATGGGGTACAGTTTGGGACATAAATAATATAATAATGCTATTTAGCAAATTCGCAGTAGCTGACTGAACTGAGAAGGCGCTTAAATCAAGCTTTTCTCAGTTCTAGTCATCCTTGCGGGCGGGGCCCCAGCAAAGAGAATTTCATCAAGAAATTCTACAAGCAAAGCAAGCTGGGAGTGGACGACGAATTTTAAAAGAATTCTGTCCCACTCCCTACCCCAACCTCTTTTTCTCAAGAATTATACTTTAAATTATTTTGCAAAATGTTTATCTACAAAGTTTGTAATTTGCTTTGTTTGAATGTAACCATCTGCTACATACTCATCATTCATTGTAATTAAAGGATAAAATAACTCATCTTCCTCAATTTGTTCAATATACTGTTGGTCATGATCACTTAGATTATCTGTTTGATTTTGAAAATCAATGTATGTGTATTCAAATTGAATGTCTGGATACTTTCTTTCTAATAAAGGCTTAATCCATTCAAATGTATTAATAGATGTTGGTGCATTGACGCAACTTGCACATACGACATCAGCGCCATATACTATCACGCTTACTTTAGTCATACTCAAATCCCCCGTTTTGTTTTATAGATTTTTCTTTCTTTATCTATTATAATAAATTAATAATGAATTTATGAAGTAATTTACTTGAAAGGAGACATATCTCATGCCTACTGAGAATGCAACAATGTTTGATCAAGTAGCTGAAGTCATTGAACGTTTACGTCCATTTTTATTACGTGATGGTGGAGACTGTACATTAGTAGATGTAGAAGATGGTATCGTGAAATTACAATTACACGGAGCTTGTGGTACTTGTCCTAGCTCAACAATCACATTAAAAGCCGGCATTGAACGTGCGTTACACGAAGAAGTTCCAGGCGTTATTGAAGTTGAACAAGTATTCTAAGCGTCTAACATATATGATATATATCCAATAAAGCACCAACGCGCAGAGTTCTTAAACTCTGCGCGTTGGTGCTTTTGTTAATTATTGGTGTTAATGTTGTTTATTATAATCTTTGTTATGCGGGTTTTTGTCATCATTCATATGTTGAACAATATGTTGGTTCATGTGAGCCCAACCTTTCCAACCTACGTGAACGACATCACTAAGAACATATTTCTCATAATCTTTATCTGACATATCATACACCTTACCACCATGTGCTACTACAGTTTGATGTATTTTCTTATAGACTGGTTCTCTTGTTGAGCGTTCAATACCTAAGTGATCATACCATTTACCATTCACCGGTAAAATAACATATTGTACGTCTGCACCTGCATTATGCATTGTATCCACTAACAATGATAAATCATTAAATTCTGGAGAGTTCATTTTAAACTCATATTTACGATGATTCATTGGCTTTTTATGCATAAGTTTTTCCCAATATTCATTACGTATTCCATAATTATTTGATGATGAGCGTTTCTCACCTAATGTCACAGCTTTATCTTGCATTTCCTGCCATGATACATTTGGCTCAGTCACAGGTTTCACATTTGATAATGGCGACTTATCTAATGAGAAGTAAGTTTTAATCGCTTCAATTTTTAATAGCTGATTCTCTTTAAAACGAGAAACATAGTTACCATCTACTTCACCGTGATTATTTACGACGTCTTTCAAGAATTCTTTATTCGACGCACTTTTAAATTGTAATAAGCGTTTGGCGTATCTCTCTTTTAATTCTGAAGGCATATCTTTTTGTTGAAATAACTGATTAATTTGATTTGGTGTTGTACGTGCTGCAAAATCACGATCATTAACACCATGTGTACTAAACCATTGTGGTGAAATAATAAATGTCATCTTTTTCCCTTTTAGTTGATTATATTGACCAGCTAATTCAATTGCATTGATTAAATCTGTATTACCACCCGTACCAATTAGAAAAATTGGTTTAGTATGTTTTCTATGATTTAGAGCAAATGCAGGGTTAAATGGATCTAATTTATTTAGTTCACTTGACCCATATATTGGATAATATTTATCACTACTAAATAGTTTATTTTGAATGAGCGTACCTTTAAGAACTTGATCTGTTAAAGATATTCTATTATTAGCGACAGCCTTGTTTGTAACTAATCCAGTAAACCAGCTAGCAGGCATTAACACGAAGGCTAGAAATAAAATGCCGCTAATAATAATTGGTAAAAATGGTTTTAATTTCATCGTAATTCTTCTAATGCTTCAACAATTTTGTTTGGAGTTGCCCACTCATCACGATCGAAATCCATGATAGATACTTCAATGCCTAATCTGTTTTGAATCTCAAGTAATAAACCTACCGTTTGGAATGAATCGATGATACCCTCTTCGAAGATTTCAACATCAGGGTTCTCTTTTACAACATCATTTTCTGCCACATCAGCTAATAAATCTAATACTTGTTCTTTAAATTCCATAATTTATGACTCCTTTTAAATTAATTTTCCTGAAAAGATTAAAAATCCAAATGCTACAAAATGGAAAGTAATGATAATACTCAACGCTGTAGTAAAACCATTTTGCCAACGTGGTGGATGTTTCTTTCTCCAACGTTCATAGTATCCATAACCAATAAACATTAGTCCATGGTAAATACCATAAACGATATAGAATAACTCTAAACCATGCCACACACCCATGATAAAGAAGTTTAAGAAGAATGCGAAATTAGACATCGCAAATTGACTTTTAAATGTTTTTTTACGTGACATATAGAATAATGTACGCATATAAATACAATCTCTAAACCAGAATGATAATGACATATGCCATCTATTCCAGAAGTCTTTTATATTTTTAGCTTTGAAAGGTTGCTTAAAGTTAGGCGGTGTATTAATACCGTATAAATAACTTACTGCTACAGCAAACAAGCTATATCCTGCAAAATCAAAGAATAAATAGAAACTATAAGCATACATATATAGCCATTTATGAGTAAATCCATCTAGATTCATTAATAATGGATGAATTGCATAAACATTGATTAAATAAGCGATAATATACTTGTATAAAAATCCAAGCATAATCATGTGTATCGCTTTGGCAACCATTTCCCTATATTGTTCACTTGTAGGAACCTTTTTATCGTCTTTAACAAAACGTTTATAGCGATCAATTGGCCCTGAAGACACCGTTGGGAAGAAAGAAATGAATTGGAATAATTTCCCAACTTTGATCTCTTTAATAGATCCATCTCGAATCTCCATAATTAATTGCACACTTTTAAACGTTACATAAGAAATACCTAGGAAACCTACAAATTCTATAAGCTTGTGTTCATGGAAATGGATTTGTTGACCACCTAGCCATGAGCTTTGTAATACTTTAACAATCGCTAATGGCAAAATGGATAAAATCATAACAATGACAAATTTGCTAAATGTATTACTCTTCTGTCTTGATTTATAATATCCCATGATTAATAACACTTGCCATATGAGATAAATTACAAAACTAATGAGTTGAATACTTAAATATTTATTACCGAATAAATTATGTTTATCTGATGAAAAGATGACGACAATCATAATTGCAGTACTTAAACCGTTATAAATATAGCTTCGCTTACCTAAAAAACCGAGTATGATGACTGGTAAAAGTACTATAAATGCAACTAAGAAGAAGGTAAACGTGCCATATGGAATCATGCGTTAATATCCTCTGCGACTTGTTTACGATCAAGCTTTCCGTTTGACGTTAATGGTAACTGTTTCATCCAAACAAATTTTCTCGGAATCATATATTCAGGTAAGCGAGATTTTAGTTCAGATTTAATTTGTCTTGTCATTTCTAAATCATCTTTAACTTCTTCAGTCGGAACGACAGCACCGATTAAATGTATTACTTTATTATTTTTATATACTGGAACGACAACAGTTTCTCTAACAAATTCTGATTGTCTAAGTTGCGTTTCAATTTCTTCCAATTCCATTCGGTAACCGTTAAGTTTAATTTGGAAATCAATTCTTCCTTGTATGAACCATTGCCCATCTTTCTCGATGGCTTTATCACCCGTATGATATATACGAAGTCCATCTTCAAAGTTAAATACCGCATCTGTTTTTTCTTTGTTATCTAAATACCCAAGACTAACACTATTACCTTTAATAACAAGTTCATCTTCGTCTGTTGTAAACAATGATGTGTTAGGTCTTGAAACACCAACAGGTAGCGGGTTATAAGCTTCAATAATTTCAGGTGTTAATTTAATACCTGTAACAGCTACTGTCGCTTCCGTAGGTCCATACGTGTTATAAACCACTGCACTTGGATATCTATCTAAAAGTGCTTTCGCAGTTCTATGAGGTAAGATTTCTCCACAGAAGAAGAAATGATTTAAGCTTGGGTAACTTGATTCGTTAAGGTTAGGTAATAGCAGGCACATTTCCATAAATGATGGTGTAGATACCCATGCATTGATTGGTGTATTAACTAACATTTCATTGAGTAATTTAGGTTTATTGATCATTTCTTTATCTACTAAATTAAGTGTGCCACCTGATGTTAAACAAGGATAAATTGCCATGACTGATAAATCGAACGAGAATGGTGCTTGATTTAACCACTCTTGTGAACCTTCTGATTCATTAAGTGATACCATCCATTCTGCAAATTCTATTAAACTTGCATATTCGATCTGAACACCTTTAGGCTCACCTGTTGAACCAGATGTAAAAATAGTATATACAACATCCGTTAATCCCATTTGACTGTCAAATAGTGTTGGATTATCAGAATCTTGGATACTTTGGATTGTAAGTTCTTGTATATTGGAATGATTTAATTGTGTATCTGTTGTGTTAAATATAATGTCCGGTTGTACTTTATTTATAATCATATTCACACGTTCACTTGGTACTGAAGTGTCAATAGGTACATAGCCACAACCTGCTTTGATAGCACCTATCATTCCTACTAACATGTAAGGTGACATATGTCCATAAACGATTAACGGCTTATGATTATCTTGTAATAGATGCGCTAATTTACTAGATTCATCCATTAATTGTTGATATGTTAATTCTTCATCTTTATGTCTAACTGCTACACGTTCAGGATTACTTTGACCGAAGTCATTTATTAAATTTATGATATCTGTCATAATTAGACTCCTTATTAAAATTCATTGTAAATGAAATTATTATGTGTATCGCCGGAACCATAAATTAGGTACAGCGCAATAAATATCGCTAAATATAAAAGTGTTAATAAATAAGGTTTAGCTTTCTCATAATATTGCATCATCTTATGATTATTCTCTTTCAATGCACTATTGCACCTCACTATCATTTCAAATATCGGAGTGAAGTATTCGTCCTACTCCTGAGTTAAAACCGAATTCCCGAAAACAAAACAAAATTCATTAAATATAATTTTTATATATTATACATTCATCTTATTATAATTAAAATTTGATTTTAAGGCAAATTAAATTTTTCACTTCAAACTATTGTGCTAATGATGCTAAATTAACACTTAAAAAATTAATAAGATTTTATGCGTTAATGTTACTATCAACAACACTGCATTAGTGGCAATGATGAATTCAAATGACAATAATTATATTAGTACCAAATAGTTAGCTTAACAATTACATACGGTATAACAAAACTGTTAGTTATAATAAAAGAACCTCTATCGTTCATGGTTAAATCTTTACCTGAACGTTAGAAGTTCTTAAAATTTATTTATTAGTAATCGGAGTCAACGGTTTTGCTCCTTTTAATATCGCAGCAATGTTATCAACACATAATTGAATCATTCGATCTCTAGTTGCTACAGAAGCACTACCTATATGCGGTAGTATGACTGCATTCTCCATTTTCAAGAGAGGGTGATCAAGTTTAATAGGTTCCTCACGTAAGACGTCTAAACCACATCCACCAATTTCATGATTGTCCAATGCATCAATTAGAGCATCCTCGTCTACAATAGCACCGCGGCCGATATTAATGAAGATTGCATCGTTTTTCATTTTTGAAAATGCATCTTTATTAAACTTATTCTCAGTTTCAGGTGTCAATGGCGCAGTACAAACGACAAAATCACTGTCTGCTAATAATGTATCAAAGGATACATAACTTGCATTTAGTTCTGTTTCCGCATCTTCATGTCTTGAACGATTATGATACAAGATAGTTGTATTAAATCCTTGAAGTCGACGTGCAAAACTCTTTCCAATATCACCCATACCATAAATACCTACAGTTGAACCATGAACATCCTTACCAGATAATAAGTATGGTCCCCAACTTTTCCATTCACCATCTTGTACATATTTTTCAGCTTCAACAATACGTCGTGCCACAGTTAACATTAACGTAAACCCTAACTCGGCTGTCGTTTCCGTAAGTACTCGAGGTGTATTAGTAACGACTATACCTTTTTCTTGAGCTAATTTAACATCAATGTTGTCAAAACCAACCGCCATATTTGCTATTACCTTTACATGTTTAGCATGTTCGAGACATGTGGCATCAATCTTTTCACTTAATGTGATGAAACATGCATCAACATCTTCTAATTCTTTTAAAAATTGCTCTCTAGGCATAGGTTCAAATGCTTTTTCCCACACCTTAACGTCGCCGAACTGTTCCAATTGCTCTACGAAACGATCTGGAATTTGACGTGTGACTAGAATTTTAACCATGTCATGCCACCCCTCTTTTTATTTTTGGGCATTTCTTTCTAATTCTGAAATTGCTACATTTAAGTCTTTAAATGAATGTGTAGGTTGTTGGTCTTTTTCTTTTAGTTCTTCATAAGTCGTTACACCAGTTTGTACATGAATTGTGTCAACACCGACATTAATACCAGACATGATATCGGTATCATACAAATCGCCAACCATTGCTACGTCTGATTTATCTAATTTCAAGATGTCTAAAGCAATATCCATAATGACCGGCTCCGGTTTACCAATAAATTGTGGTGCTTGACCTGTAGATACACTAACAACACTTGTAATCGCACCATTACCTGGTAAGAAGCCACGTTCTTTAGGAATCGATACATCAGGGTTCGTTGAAATAAATCTTGCACCCTTACGTACTGCAAGCGTTGCCACAGCTAATTTTTCGTAAGTAACGTTTTCATCTAAACCAATCGCAACATAATCAACGTTTTCATCATCTTTTACAGTTAATCCAGCTTCAGTTAAAGCTGTGCGTAAGCCACTGCCGCCAAGCATGTATACCGTAGCATCACTTTTCTCATCTGAAATATAATTTGCTGTTGCTAAGGCAGACGTTACAACTTCCTCAGGTTTCGCATCAATATTCATTTCTTTTAATTTTTGCGTTACCTCTTCAGGCGTCTTTGTAGAGTTATTTGTAACATATAAATGCGGGATTTGATGATTGTTTAAGTAGTCAATAAATTGTGCTGCACCATCGATTTCATCTGTACCTAGATACATAGTTCCATCTAAGTCGATTAAATAACCTTTATAATTCTTCATTACTTGTTGTCTCCTTTTCCAAAAGCGGTAACTGGAACATTCTCTTTCTCAAGGAACTGAGTTACCTCTTGAATAAACTGTTCATAATAAGGCAAAGCCTCGTCAAATAATGGCTGAATCTTGCTATTATCAAGTTCTGTATAATGGTGTGCGAACTGTTTTCTAACGTCAACTGTTTCATTAACATATTGTTGAGTAGATTTCGAAATAATACCTTCTAGTTCAAGAATATCAATGACATCTTTATAATTTCCTGGATCTCTCAAGATAAAACCATCAATAATCATATTACCTATATCCACAGATGATTCAATTAACATTTGTGCGATACGTTCAAATGCATAATGATTTCCTTTATTCGATTCATAATCTTTAATTAATTGATTTAAGTAAGTTAATTTTAAAGTAAGCTGATCTTTATCTACAAAATACATATCCTTCACCTCTTAATATGTCTATCATATCACAGTTTTGCATAGGTCTTCATTTGTCGTTATACTTAATTAAAAATACAAGATAAAAGGAGTTCTACTCTTATGATAGATATGTACTTATATGATGATGAAGAACAAAGCCAAGTAAAGTTTGTAGGCTTTGTAGGTGAACATAGCCGTTATGATTTAATGCTCGTTCAAACAGATCGTCATTACGGTAAGACACTTGTGCTAAATATGCAAACAAACAAATTCGGTATTATCGGGACAGATGATATTGAAGAAGAAGGATATATCGCGCATATTTTAGGTGTGAGTCAAGAAGAAAGTGATGAAATCATTGAATATCTTAATCAAGTCATTCAATAATTACTATTTTAAAAGCTGTGAAAAAATCTCTTCTCTTAGATTTCTTCACAGCTCATTTTATTAATTCTATAGTTACTCATCTTGGTGCTTAACTTCCTGAATGGTAGGTTTAATTTTAACATCATGTAATTTATCTTCAGAATCAGACAAAATAACATCCTCTTCATCATGATTTAATTGTTGTACCTCTTTGTTAGATAAATGACGTAATACAAAATAAGGACAACCGAAATTGCAATATTCTAATATATAATCTTGAATACTCGAAAAACGTTTCGAGATTTCAGCTTTTTTATTCGTATCCTTATAAAAACCTTTTAATCGTAGTTGATCATATCCAAAATCCCCTACAATAAAATCATACTTATCTAATATATCTGAATATCTCGATGCAAATAATTCTTCATCAAAGCATGATCTATATTCTTCAATGATTTCAAAATATTGTTGACCTATCTTAATCATAATTTGTCACCTTTAACTCGTATAATAAAAACTTAGATTACACAATTCAATTTAAAATGTGCAACCTAAGTCTCTAAAAACTTAATCTAAACCGTTTAATTGTTCAAATTAATTTTGTTGTAATTTTTCTTCACCTAGACGGTGTTTTTCTTTAGCCGCTTCATTTACTTGTTCGTCGGCATGATAAGAACTACGTACCATTGGGCCAGCTTCACAGTGTTTGAAACCTTTGTCCATAGCTACTTTTCTTAATTTACCAAATTCTAATGGTGTATAGTATTTTTCAACTTTTAAATGCTTACGTGATGGTTGTAAATATTGACCAATTGTTAAAATGTCTACATCATTTGCACGAAGATCATCCATTGTTTCATAAATCTCTTCAATCGTTTCTCCTAAACCAACCATTAAGCTTGATTTAGTAGGAATATCTGGTTGCAGTTCTTTAGAACGACGTAAGAACTCTAATGTTCTTTCATATGTTGCACGTGCACGAACTCTTGGAGTTAAACGACGTACTGTTTCGATATTATGGTTTAAGATATCAGGTTTAGAAGCCATTAATGTTTCAAGTGCTTCATAGTCACCACCCATGTCTGATGGTAAGATTTCAATTGTAGTGAATGGATTACGTTCACGTACTTTACGTACAGTTTCTGCATATACGTTAGAACCTGCATCTCTTAAGTCATCACGTGCAACTGCAGTGATAACAACGTGTTTTAAATTCATTAACTCAACTGATTCTGCAACACGTTCTGGTTCATTTAAGTCTAATTCATTAGGTAAGCCAGTTTTAACTGCACAGAAACGACATGCTCTTGTACATACTGCACCTAAAATCATAAATGTAGCAGTTCGTCTAGCTCCCCAACATTCATGTATATTTGGACACTTTGCTTCTTCGCAAACAGTGTGTAAGTTCTTTTCACGCATCATCTTCTTGAGGCCAATATAGTTTTCGTTCGTGTTAAGCTTAATTTTCAACCAATCTGGTTTACGTAAGATTTCTTCATTTTTAGTAGCCATAACCACGTATACCCTCCTGTATAATCTATCTTTTCCTATTATAACGAAATTTACATTAAATTAAAACGTAATAAACCATAAATTTCAACCTTGAATTTAATTCCATTATATACATAAATCTATTTGTGTTATTCTATTGCAGTCTCAATAACTTATCTTTAAAGATATCTCTAAGGAACTGAGGCATAATATAATCAATTGACTTCCCTTTCAATATAGGGAAATATCTACCAAACGTATACATATCAACTGTTCCTAAAGTGTATATTTTATCATCAACTACCTCTTCACCATTCACAAAGAATCTATTTTCTGACTGGATAAAACCGCAATTATATAAAATATAGCCTCCAAATATATCTCCTCTAAAACCTAGTCCTTGAGCATGTTCATGCATATATTCTTGCTTCTGACTTTTTTCAATTACTTTTTTCAATTCACTACCTGTCAAACGTACGCGCACTAGATTAATTGGATGTGGCAACATTTTATGAATATCATATTCCGTTAGTCTATCCGCTTCAATTCCTTTTACAATTAAACCAGCATTTATGATAGTACAATCTGTATTAGTAAATTCAAATACACTTTCAGCTAATAAATAAGTCGTTTTAGTAATGACGTCTGTTTTACTGCTTAAGTTGATAGGATAATCAATCACCGGTTCACTCATCAATGCCTTTCCTTCTGACTCATAATCTGTTTCAACCATAGGTAATGTTTCAACCGGATAAATAATCGCTTCTTTACTAACAACCTTTTTATTTTCAATAGTTAAATTAACTTCACCTAAATAATAACCATATTTACCGGCAGCTGCCATAAGTACGCCATTATTCATTTCACCCTCATCAAAATGATGATGTGTATGACTCCCAAGAATCACATCAATTTCAGGAATCTCTTGGCATAATTTTTCATCAAAAAAGATGCCTACATGACTCATCACAATAAGTACATCATAATTACCCTGTTGATTAGCGATTTCATCTTTAATCGCTTCTAAAGGATCCGTTACAATCCAATCAAGTGCTCTGTAAAATGGTGTGAAAGGTGCTGTTGCCGCCACAAATAAAATACGTACGCCTTCAATTTCTTTAATACATGATGAGGCTATGTTATGAGGTAACTTCCCTTCCTCATCAATAACATTCGTACAAATGACGTTAAATGTCGCATTATTATATAAATTATTTAATGCTTCATGAGAGATGGTCATACCTTCATTATTACCTATCGTCGCAATATCGCACTGAGCCTCATTAAGCAAGTCGACATTCTTGCGACCTATCGTTGCTTGAGTCACTGGTGCTGATAAATCCACATGGTCGCCTATATCTAAATAGAGTGAGGGATGTTGAAGTTGAGGTCTATGTTCTGCCATATAAGATGTAATACGTGCATATTCGTTTAAATGACTATGAATATCGTTCGTGTGAAAAATGGTTAACTTCACTTAAATTCCCCCTATATTTATTTAAAGAAAAGATTTAATAATTAAGTATACACCCATTATCAACATAACCGTACGTAATAGCGTTACAACAGTTTCAGATTTAATCGAGTGGTTAACACGTACGCCAATTTGGGCGCCAATATAACTTGAAATAATAAGAACTATAGAATATGACCATGCAACATGTCCTTGTAAAATGTGACCTATAGAACTCATAACACTTGAAAAGAAAATCATCATCATGCTTGTACCAACTGCAACGTGTGGTGGAAATCTGAACACAATTAACATTAGTGGTGTCATTAATGCGCCACCACCAATTCCGAATAGACCTGTTAAAATACCAATGAACAGTGTCGCAACAAATGCAAATAAAGGTGGTACGCTATAGTGATATGTCTTCCCTTCAGAATCAACATACGTTTTACGATATTTCTCTTTATCAAAAATCTTAAACGGTTTGATTTTATGTCTTACCATTAAAATAATTGAAACAATAATCATAAAAATACCGAAATATAAATTGAAAGACTCTAAAGTAAGATATCTACTTAAAAATGAACCTAACAATGAACCTGGTAATAATCCAAACAAGAAGATAGAGCCATTTTTAATATCTACCTGCTTCGTCTTTAAGTAGCCTAATGATGAAGATAAGCCTGTGACGATTAGAATCACCGATGATGTTCCTATCGCTATTTGTGGTGTAATACCATGTAAAACATCGTGTGTAACGCCCAAGTATACCAGTGTTGGAACAATAATGATTCCACCACCAATACCTACTAATGACCCTAAAATAGCAGAGAAAAGGCCGATAAGCACTAATAAAATAATTGTCACTAACATTATATTTCGCCTCTTAGAATAATTTTAATTGTTGCGGAGCTAAACCTGTGTATTCAATATCTAACATATCCTGATATGTTTTAGCGTTTTGAGCAGCATGCCCACCCGAGTTATTATTAAATACGACATAAACCTTTTTAGCTTTTTGTTCTATAATTCTAACTTTATTAGCTAAATCGGTAAGCTCTTCTTTGTTGTAGTTATATAAGTATCTCACATCACGCCACTCTTGGTCGGTCATGTCTTTTTTGGTCCAGCCTTGTCTATTTCTTCCATGATAGCGTACAAAAGCCGTCTCAGTAGTAATACGATTAACTAGTGGTATTGAGCCTTCACGCACCTGTGGCTCATCTACTACTGAATGGATAATGTGATGCTCAGTTAAAAATGACAGCGTTTGTTCCTTAAATTGATCGTTAAACCATGATTGATGTCGAAACTCGACGCAAATCGGTATATCAGCCAATTGTTGACGAACATACAAGATATACTTGATATTTTGTGCCGTACAATCAAACCAAGGTGGAAATTGAACTAAGACCATAGCTAGTTTGTGATGATCTATAAGTGGTTGTAGCATTTGTTTGAATTGCTCGAATAATTCACTTCTTGTTTCTGCGTAATCTTTATAATCTGCATGTAGTGTAAGTGCTTGATGAATCTTCACTATAAATTCAAAACGATCAGGTGTTTCTTTAATCCATTTCATGATATTTCTTTCAGGTTGGATGGCGTAGTAAGATGCATCAAGTTCAACGATTGGAAAGTGACTAGCGTATGTTTGCAACTTATCCGATTGTCGTTCTAAATCCTCATATAAAGAATCGTGATCTCCCCATCCAGTAAGACCTATATTTATCATTTTTATCACCAGCTATATGATACCATATTCAATTTTATGATATCACTTGTTCTATATCATCTTTACATTATCTTATTATTTTCGGAAATGTTACATTCTCATGCACACTCTATTTTTCTAAAAATCATTGAATAACCGTCAATAATGTTTCTACTTGTTCAACAAGTCGATCCATCAATTGATTGACATGTTGTGACGTAGCTAAACGTGGCGATTGACCACTCCACATATGCGTCCATTCACGATGCCCTGTAGAAGCGGCTGTCTTTCTAATAGAGTTAGTTAATTGATTTTGTACAGGATATGGCGGTATGTTCCCTTCGTATTGTTTCATCGTCTCTACAAATTCATTGTTGATACCGCGTGCTGATTTACCACTAAATACGTCAGTGACTACTGTATCAGTCTCTTTACTATGAAGCACTGCTTGTTTAACTAATTGATTTGCGCCACTTTCTTCAGTAGTTAAGAAAGCTGTTCCCATTTGTACACCTTGTGCACCTAGTATCTGACTCGCTAATATACCACGACCATCCATAACACCACCTGCAGCAACAACTGGTATCGATACATGATCAACTATCTGTGGTATTAAACTCATTGTTCCTATGAGCGGTTCACACTGATTGTTGGTTGTTAAAAATGACCCCCTATGTCCACCAGCTTCACTGCCTTGAGCAACTACAATATCCATACCTGCATGCTCATTTGCAATTGCCTCATCTACAGTGGTAGCTGTACCAATTAAAGTAATTTTAGCACCTTTTAATTGTTCTATGATTTCTTTTGACGGGATACCAAAGGTGAAACAACATACTGGTACTCTATATTTAATCACAGTTTGAATTGCATTTTTAAATTGTTGTTCTTCAGAAATATTGACTACTGGCTCTTCAAGATTTAATGCCTTACGATAGGGCTTCAGCCAAGCATTCATATGTTCGACTTGTTCATTAGTGTATGATTGATGACTTGGTACAAACAAATTCACACCAAATGGTTGTGATGTTAGTCCTTGCACTTTTTGAATTTCTTGCGCTAACTTCTCTGTAGTAAAGTAGCCCGCTCCAATACAGCCTAAACCACCTTTATTACTTACAGTTGCAACAAGTTCCGCAGTTGTACTACCAGCCATACCTGCTTGAATAATAGGATATTGAATATTTAAAGATTGCGTTAGTTGATTGTTATACCACATTTAAAATCACCTTTTCTTTAATTTGGGGTAATTACTATGCGTATTTCACTTAAATAATTATTCAAAGTATTCCCTACTCCCATTTTCAGTAAACTTTGCTAATTTTTGAAAAAATAAAAGCAAGGCCTGAACTTATGTAAGTTAGCCTTACTTATAAAATGATGATTTGACAATAGTGCACTTGATAAATAGATAATTATTTAATTATGCAGACATCACATATTTATGTATGTCAAAAAGATATTTAAAATTAGGAAGTTTCTAAAATTGATACTTATCTAATTATTAATTTTTAAATCGAAATCAAAAACAAAAATTGCCATAAGCACAAAATCATTGGTCGAAATACTAGACCACGAAATTTACCTCTTCTATTCCATAACACTGCGTCAATAATGAAATAAATAACAATTAAAAAGGCCGAGATTAAAAACATAAAGCCTCCAAACCCTAACAAATTATCAGTAGTTTTGGTCAATTCTTGCGCCATCATCCATTCCTTATTATGTATAAATCTTACTTTAGCTGACCAAGCAACTATTAGAAAAGCGGCTCCAATTGAACCTGACCATGCAATTATATTAGCCGATTGCAATTCGTCTTTCATATCTTTCATTTCTTGCTTGGTAACTTTGTTAGTTTTACCGTGACCAGTTTTCACAAATTCTAATTTTGTTTTGAATGGCCGTTTTACCAAATAATGACTCGATAAATAACACATCAATAAAAAAGGAAGAAGTGTTACGACAAAGACCAAGTTGTAAGTATGAATATCTTCCCCTGTAAAATGTATTAACAATTCAAGTAATGATGAATAAATTAAGAATATTCCTAAATACCAAATCTTCTTTTTCTTTTGAATTTGTCTTAAACTGACCATTGCTATAAAGATTAAGCCAATTGAACCTAAAAATATAGCAAGATATTCAACAATGATAATCAACGAATACCAATTCGCATAAAAGTCAAACATTGTAGAGTCCTCTCACAACATGTATTTTGTTAAATCGATTACTTTTTAAATATTATATAAAATTATATCATAATGAAAATAAACAATTAATATAAATAAGTGTTAACTATTTAGAGATAAAAAAAGCACCAAAGCATTCACTTAGTTGGAACACTTTGGTACTTGTTATTGTTAATAAGAAAAAGTTGGTAATATAGGTTAAATTAACCGATAGAGCCTTCCATTTCGAATTTAATTAAACGGTTCATTTCTACTGCATATTCCATTGGTAATTCTTTAGTGAATGGTTCAATGAAGCCCATAACGATCATTTCTGTCGCTTCTTCTTCTGAAATACCACGGCTCATTAAGTAGAATAATTGTTCTTCTGATACTTTAGAAACTTTCGCTTCATGTTCTAATGAAATATTATCATTGAATACTTCATTATAAGGAATAGTATCTGAAGTAGATTCGTTATCTAAAATTAAAGTATCACATTCAATATTAGAACGTGCACCTTTCGCTTTACGTCCGAAGTGAACGATACCACGATAAATAACTTTACCACCATTTTTAGAAATAGATTTAGATACGATTGTTGAAGATGTGTTTGGTGCTTTATGAATCATTTTAGCACCAGCATCTTGTACTTGACCTTTACCAGCAAAGGCGATAGATAATGTACTACCTTTCGCACCTTCACCTAAAAGAACACAGTTTGGATATTTCATCGTTAACTTAGAACCTAAGTTACCGTCAACCCATTCCATGTTACCATTCTCATGAACAAACGTACGTTTAGTAACTAAGTTATAAACGTTGTTAGCCCAGTTTTGAATTGTAGTATAACGTACGTGTGCATCTTTATGAACGATGATTTCAACTACTGCTGAGTGTAATGAACTTGTTGTATAAACAGGTGCAGTACAACCTTCAACGTAGTTTACTGAAGCACCTTCATCAGCAATAATTAATGTACGTTCGAATTGACCCATGTTCTCTGAGTTAATACGGAAGTATGCTTGTAATGGTGTATCTAATTTAACATTCTTAGGTACATAGATGAATGAACCACCTGACCATACTGCTGAGTTTAATGCTGCGAATTTGTTATCAGCTGCTGGAATAACAGAAGCAAAGTATTCTTTAAATAGGTCTTCGTTTTCACGTAAAGCACTATCTGTATCCTTAAAGATGATACCTTTTTCTTCTAATTCTTTTTCCATATTATGATATACAACTTCTGATTCATATTGAGCAGAAACACCTGCTAAATATTTTTGTTCAGCTTCTGGAATACCTAATTTATCAAATGTACGTTTAATTTCTTCAGGCACCTCGTCCCATGAACGTTCAGTATGCTCTGAAGGTTTAACGTAGTATGTGATGTCATCAAAGTTTAATTCTGATAAATCGCCACCCCATTGAGGCATTGGCATTTTGTAAAATAATTTTAAAGCTTTTAATCTGAAGTCGAGCATCCATTCAGGCTCTTCCTTCATTTTTGAAATTTCTCTAACGATATTTTCTGTTAAACCACGTTCTGATCTGAAAATGGAAACATCCTCATCGTGGAAACCATATTTATAATCTCCAACATCAGGTGCTTTTTTAGCCATTTCAATCACTCCTTAAATATATTTAAAACGACGTGCGTGAGATTTTTAATATTCATTATTGTCTATTGCCATTGTAACAATATGCAACCTTCATAAAAAGTCAAAAGTGTAAAAAGTTAAGGTTGGACTTTAGAAATTGCTATCTATCATCACTATAAAGTTTCACATACGACTACAGTTTACTCTTCTGTCGTACCTTCTGCTTTACCTTCTTTTTCAACTGTTCCTTTTTCAAGTGCTTTCCAGGCTAATGTTGCACACTTGATGCGTGCTGGGAATTGGGATACACCTTGTAGTGCTTCAATATCTCCCATTTCTTCAGTGATTTCATAGTCTTCACCAAGCATCATCTTAGTAAATTCTTGACTCATTTGCATTGCTTCACCTAGAGAATGACCTTTTACAGCTTCAGTCATCATAGATGCACTAGACATCGAAATAGAACAACCTTCTCCTTCGAATTTAGCATCATTAATAATGCCATCTTCAATATCAAACGTTAATCTAATACGGTCACCGCAAGTTGGATTGTTCATGTCTACAGTCATTGAGCCATTGTCCAAAACGCCTTTATTTCTAGGATTCTTATAATGATCCATAATTACAGATCGATAAAGTTGATCTAAATTATTAAAATTCATAAGAGAAAAACTCCTTCGTTTGTTTCAATGCTTCAACAAGTTGGTCTACATCTTCTTTAGTATTGTAAACATAGAAGCTTGCACGTGCAGTAGATGATACATTCAACCATTTCATTAACGGTTGTGCACAATGGTGTCCAGCTCTTACAGCAACACCTTCTGTATCTACTGCTGTAGCAACATCATGTGGATGGATATCAGCCAAATTAAATGTGATAACACCAGCACGACGTTCTTTTGGAGGGCCATAAATTTCAAGTCCTTCAATAGATGACATTTGTTCATAAGCGTATTCTGTTAATGCTTTTTCATGTTCATGAATAGCATCAAAGCCTAATTTCTCAATGTAACGAATGGCTTCACCTAAGCCAATTGCTTGAGCGATAATAGGTGTACCAGCTTCAAATTTAGTAGGTAAATCTGCCCATGTAGCGTCATATTTACTTACAAAGTCAATCATATCTCCACCAAATTCAACTGGTTCCATATCTTTTAATAAATCACGTTTACCATATAACACACCGATGCCAGTAGGTCCTAACATTTTATGACCACTAAAACTGAAGAAATCAGCGTCTAAATCTTGAACATCTATTTTCATGTGAGGTGCTGATTGTGCACCATCAACACTAATAATTGCACCATGCTCATGGGCAACTTTAGCGATTTCTTTGACATCATTAATTGTACCTAACACATTAGACACATGTGCTATTGCTACAATTTTTGTATTATCATTTATTGTCGCCTTAACATCCTCAAGTCTTAATTCACCCTCATCTGTCATTGGAATGAATTTTAATAAGGCATTTTTACGTTTAGCTAATTGTTGCCATGGAACAATATTGGCATGGTGTTCCATTTCAGTAACAACTATTTCGTCGCCTTCTTCAACATTGGCATCTCCGTAACTGCGCGCAACAATATTGATTGCTGCAGTTGTTCCTCTAGTAAAGATGACTTCTTCAAAGTATTTAGCGTTAATGAAACGTCTTACAGTCTCACGAGCACCTTCGTATCCGTCAGTAGCAAGTGAACCAAGTGTATGAACACCACGGTGTACATTTGAATTATAACGTTTATAATAATCATCCAATACGTTCAACACTTGAACAGGTGTTTGACTGGTAGCTGTAGAATCAAGGTATGCTAATCTTTTTCCATTAACTTTTTGATCTAATATTGGAAAATCTTTGATGATTTCCTCAACATTTAATGAAGTTTCGGCCACTTTTTTCACGACCTTTCTAATATTAAAAATCTCTTTTAGATTTATATGTTTATTTATTTACTTTAAGTTCAATTACTTCTCTTAATTGACGTTTAACGTCTTCAATTGGTAATTCACGTACTACAGGATCTAAGAAACCATGAATTACTAATCGTTCAGCTTCTTTTTGAGAAATACCACGACTCATTAAGTAGTAAAGTTGCTCAGGGTCAACTCGGCCAACAGACGCTGCGTGTCCTGCTTCTACATCATCTTCATCAATTAATAAGATTGGATTGGCATCGCCTCTTGCATTCTCAGAAAGCATTAAGACACGTGACTCTTGGTTAGCGATAGATTTTGTACCACCATGTTTAATATATCCAATACCATTAAATACAGATGATGCATTTTCACGCATAACGCCGTGTTTTAAGATGTAACCATTAGTTTCTTTACCGTATTGAACAATTTTAGATGTTAAGTTGATTTTTTGGTCACCTGTACCGACAACAACTGATTTAAGTTCACTTGTTGAACGGTCACCAATTAAATTAGTTGTATTATCTATGATTTGACTACCTTCATTCATTAGACCTAATGCCCAATTGATTGATGCATCTGCAGCAGTAGTACCACGACGAATGATATGACCAGTAAATCCTTTATCTAAATAGTCAACTGAGCCATAAGTGATATTTGAATTAGCACCGGCAATAACTTCTGAAACAATATTTAATTGGTTACCTTCACCACTTGCAGTTGATAAATAGTTCTCAACATACGTTACTTCAGCGCTTTCCTCAGTAACAATGATAACGTGGTTATAGAAACTAGCATTATCATCATCATGTAACACAACATATTGAATTGGATCTTCAACAACTACATTTTTAGGCACATAAACAAACACGCCACCATTAATTAAAGCTGTATGCAATGCAGTTAAACGATGTTCATCAACACTTACTGCATCTGTCATTAAATATTTTTGAACTAACTCCCCGTGATTAATTAAAGCTTCTGATAATCCTTCAATTATCACGCCATTTTTTTGTGCTTGATCTGATACTTGAGTATAAGCTAAAGCATTATTATGTTGAACAACTAAATTTTTAGTGTTTTCAACGTCTATAATTTTTTTAATAGCTTCTGGAAGCTCTGATAAATTATTGAAAGATTGACCTTCAACTTCATGTTGTTTAAATGAATCAAAGTCCCATTTTCTTAATTTAGTTTTATCTGGTTTTGGCATTTCTAAAGTTTCTGTTAATTTCAACGCTTTTTGACGTAACTCAGTCATCCAAGAAGGTTCATTGTGCGCTTTAGAATAATCAACAAGTTGTTCTTCAGAAATGTTTAAAGTTTCAGTTGTCATAACTCTCTTTTCCTCCTACTTGATGAAAAATTTAACGACTGTAGATATTTAGTATACTTAAATGATTAAGTTTATACGATGTCTAAGTCTCACTTATTTAATCGTTGATATTAATGCAATGTTTCACATTAACACCATGTTTCTAGTTTCATCATTTAAAATAAACGATTGCTAGATTATTCTTTAGCACCGAATTCTTCTTTAACCCATTCATAACCTTCTTCTTCAAGACGTTTAGCTAGTTCAGGGCCTCCTGATTTAACTACTTTACCACCGTACATAACATGTACTTTGTCTGGTGTGATGTAGTTTAATAAACGTTGATAGTGTGTAATCATTAAAGCACCAAATTCTTCGCCACGCATTTCGTTGATACCTTTAGATACAACTTTTAATGCGTCAATGTCTAAACCTGAGTCGATTTCATCTAGGATGGCAAATTTTGGTTCTAACATCATTAATTGTAAGATTTCGTTACGTTTTTTCTCACCGCCAGAGAAACCTTCATTTAAGTAACGTTGTGCCATATCTTTATCGATGTCTAGGAAATCCATTTCTTTATCTAATTTTTTGATAAATTGCATTAAGTTGATTTCCTGTCCTTCTTCACGTTTCGCGTTAATAGCTGAACGCATGAAGTCAGCATTTGTCACACCAGTAATTTCTGATGGATATTGCATTGCTAAGAACAGACCAGCTTTTGCTCTTTCATCAACTTCTAATTCTAAAATATTAACGCCATCTAGTAACACTTCACCTTGAGTTACTTCGTATGATGGATGTCCCATAATCGCTGATGATAATGTTGATTTACCAGTACCATTTGGTCCCATAATTGCATGTATTTCACCTGTATTAATAGTTAAATTAACACCTTTTAAAATTTCTTTATCTTCAATAGACACATGTAGGTCTTTAATTTCTAATGTTGATGACATTTATATTCCCTCCGTAAAATATAAAGTTTTCTTAACTAGTTTATAATAATTTTAATTTGTAGTCAAAAAGACTTTGTGTACTTTAATACACTTCATTATAACGTAAATAGCCCTTAATATAAACTTATTAAAACTCTAAATTATAGTGATTATCTATCTAAAATGATTTTTATCTGATACTCAATTTTTTCTCGCAACTGATAATCAAAGGCTTATTGTTCTCAATAGAAATAATTCCGACACAAATGTTATTAATTTAGCACGATTTTTATAAAAATTATAATTTTACAAACTGAATATTTTATAATTATTCAAAATTCTGTTATGATGCTATTTAACCTAATTGAAAGGAGACGTTCATGCAAAATTTTAAATGGATAAATATATTAAAAGGGTTCGGTATGGGAACAACCGATTTAGTTCCTGGAATAAGTGGAGGAACCATCGCCTTACTATTAGGCATATATGATGGATTTATTTCTTCAATTAGTGGCTTATTCTCAAAACGATTTTGGCCTAGTTTAAAGTTTTTACTTCCTATTTTAATAGGTATGGCTTTAGCTATCGGTATATTAAGTAATCTAATCAATTATTTATTAGAACATCACCAAGTAATTACAATGTTCTTCTTTACCGGTTTAATTATTGGTATCATCCCTTATTTATTAAGAACTGCGAAATTTAATAAAACGTTTAAAGCAAAACATTATAGCATTATGGTAGTAGGCATTATCATTTTAATAGTAATTACATTAATGAATTCAGGTAATCAAAGTGCTGATACATCACTAGATCTATCATTCGGTCTTATTATTAAATATTTCTTAGCTGGTGCGTGTGCTTCAAGCGCAATGTTATTACCTGGTATTTCCGGATCGTTTATGCTACTAGTATTTGGTGCTTATGGAACAATTATGTTAGCCATTGCTGATCTAGTTAAATTGAATTTCGATGGCCTACCATTATTAATTGTTGTAGGATTAGGTGTGTTAGCAGGATTTTTATTATCAAGTCGTATTATTAAATACTTCCTACATCATCATTTCTATACCACATTCGCATTAATAACTGGATTCGTTATTGGCTCCATATATGCTGTATTCCCTGGTCTTCCTCAAACTGGTATTGAGTGGACACTTTCAATCATCACTTTAATCATTGGATTTGCAGCGAGTTATTGGATCGGTCAAATTACTGATGATAATGTGTAATTAAATGACATTAAACAAAAATAATCGCCAACGATAGTCATCATCGTTGGCGATTTGTCTAATTAAAAAGAAAAAATCCCATTAATAAATTAATGGGATAAACACGACATAAAGTCTTGTTTTAGTAGATTCTGTAATTTTAGGTATAAGTACAAGTTAGCTAAACTTGTTCTATAAATTAATTATATTGCTATCTTGGATGCTTAGTCAACTAATATTTTTATTAAATTTAAATATTTATTGATGCTTTTAGGCAGCAATTCACTTTTGATTTTTAATTTAAATTTATGATTACAATGTTGCATATATGAAATCCCAACATATATATCTATGGCATTAAATAACATAATTTGTGCTATTTGATAGTTTGATATTATGGGATATAATTCTAATTTATCTTGATAAGTTAAAATGAATCGGTTCAAACTTTCTTCTAGATCCTTCTTATCAAAATCAAGTGGCGCGTTCCACTCTAATTCTTCTAGAAATTCAGATGTGTTTTTTTGTTTCCCATCTCTAATATAGTTATTGTATTTCCACTCTTCAGATAGGAAATGTAATGATCCTGTTAATACAATTATGTTTGTATCGAGTGTTAACAATAATTTCTTTAACTTTATTTGTTCTTTAGGACTTAAATTTGCTTCGGGATATAAGTATATCAATAATAAACGATTATTATATAGCCTGTTTAATTCATCGACTATTAAAGGTAGCACTTGCTCTATTCTATTAACTAATTTTGTATAATCCTTTTTCAATTCATATTCAAAGCTCAATAACTTAATGAAATATTTAATATCTAAAGACTTTATTTTTAAAGGTAATTCATTATAATTAATCATCTCTAATAAATCATTTAGAAGTTGATTAATAGAATTCAAATATCCTGAACTTTCAATATGATTAGCAAAATCTCTATGAAGTTTCTTATTCAAAATAGAAGTGGATCCTAATGAATGCTCAAGTTCTATCTTATTATTATCAATAATAAAACTCTCGTACTCAAGATTAGAAATAAGTTCATGATTAGAGCATTCTATAATAGAGACTTCATTCTTATTTGAATTTCTTTTCTTAAAATATTGATCAATAAGCTCAAGTATGTCCTCTTCAATGGTTTCAAATTCATTATAAATAGCAGTGTATTGACCAATATTTAAGTTGATTGTAGGTACCGCTTCAGATTTTATTTGCCATATGATATGTTCCATATTTTCTTTTATCAAAAAATAATAGTTCTATTATCACCTAATAGTTCTATATTATGATTTTCTTCTCCTAAAAGTATTTGCATATGCTGATATTGCTTTTCAGTTATCATTAATGCCCTGACATGCCCTTCTTGTGGCAAGAATGTATTAACTTTTTTATAGTTTGGTTTGCCGCATCTTTATTTATGACACTCTTTATATAAATTGAGTATTGCATCATTAAAAATCCATCTTCAATAAGTCTCTTTCTGAACTTACTATAAACTCTTCTTTGCTTCTTAGTTTCTACAGGTAAATCAAACATTAATAGGACTCTCATAAATCTATAACTCATAAAATGTATATTTACTCAAACTAGGAAACTTTAATGATTTAATGTCACCGTCTTTAAAATACTCAATAATAGATTGCACCATTATATCAATAGCTCGAATAACCGTCTGCATTTTGCCATCAATTTCAATACGTGCATGCAATAGATTAATTATTTTTAATCGATACGCTTTTGTTAAGTAGTCTTCAGGCGGATGCTTTAACAAGAACAAATCAACCAGCGCTCTAAATGGTTCAATTAAGTCTGATGCTAAGTTAAAATGATTTCTCCCTCCAATATGGTGGATGCCAATTGCCGGTATTAAGCCCTTTGCAACTATCGTTCTAGCTATTGCAGAATTTAAAATTGTGTATCCATAATTTAAAACCGCATTCTCAATAAGTGCATCATTGTCTCGCGTAAAATCCTCAAAGAAACTATTAAAATAGTATTTCGCAGCTTGACCCTCAATATTATTCCGATCATATAACAATACTGAATGCTTTAACTCTGTCATTTTTTTAATTCGCATAGTATCAATATGCATGTACTTCATGCATTCAATTTGATTTTGAATTTTTTGCTTTACAATAACTCTCCATAATTCACTTTTACGAGCTACATCCCATGTTAGTTGTGCTTTCATCTGCGTATATTGATTAAAATGACCTGATATAGGTTGTAAAGTACACTCTGGCAAATGCTTTTGATTGCAAAAGATGACTAATATATTATAATCTGAAAGTTCTATTAATAACCTGGATGTTAACGTAACAGTTAAATCTTCAATAACTAAAGCAAAAATATCAGCTAAAGGAATTTTAGTTTCTAGATCCCCCTTTTTAATTTTTAAGCTATTTAAATTAAGTGACATGTGATTAACTTCTGTTATATACACAATTCTCCAACTCATAGCTTAAATTCCTTTTTTAAATACTAATTGAGGCTTTTTAGCGAAAGATTGATAATATCTATTTCCTAAAACGTCAGTAGATAATTTTCTAATACTATTCACTTTTTTACCTATTGTTATTCTTAATCTTCCGCTACCTTTAATATTATTAATCTCACAATACTCTTTATACTTTATTTCAGGAAGATTGAGCTCTATAACATTTCTCTTATCTTCATTAACTCCTATAACTGTATATACTTCACCGTCTAATTCAATTAAATCATTATAATAAAAGCTTCCGATAAATTTGGCTTTATCATCAATACCTTTATTTAACTTTAATTTATCGTATTTGACTTCAGGTATATAATAATAGTTATCTTTTTTAAGTACATCTAAGTATGTAATGCTAACAAATTTATAGCCTTTATCAGTCAGATACACATCAAAACGATACGACTTAAATGATAATTTCACAAGTTTATTTCTCGAATTGTTGTATTGATTTGTTACATCTAAATGATTTCCAACCTTTTTACCAAACATTTTAATCGATTTAACAATTGGTCCATTATTTTTCTTACTGTACTTGGTTAAATATTCTCCTGTTTCTTCGTGATATTTAGCCAATGGATTTTTCTCATTTGCATATTGCTTCATAATCACTTCTAATTTTTCAAACGTTTTAGGATCTTTTTGATACATTAAGAATTTTTCAGGATTCTTATTAAAATGTTTTTTTAAATCTGTATTATCTTTACTATAAATATTCTTAATCGGAGAGATAATATATAAGTCATCATCTTTTACTCTTGTTGAATAAAGCGTATCATTAATCAATTGTCTATTTGGTTTCTTATCCACTCTATGTGAATATTTAAAATCTCTAAATTCTTTAATTTCTTTTACTTGCTGCGGAATGACAAATAAATCTTGGTAATTTTCATCACTATTCACTTCAATTTTAGTTTCTATTTCTTTTCGTTCTGGTTGTTCTAAAACTTTATTTGCTGCTTTCAACTTTTTATTTTCTTTAAATAGGAAGTCAGCGTTAGCGATAATTAGCGCATCTTCCGCGTGATGTTTATAACCATGATTACGTTCTTTATTAAAATCCCATACTTTTCTTAAATGATTAGTGAAACTACCATTAATTGTTTTAACTTTAACATCCATGTCATTAGCACTAAAATATGCTTTTAAATAATTTGTTAATTCTCTTGTAGCATATCGCGTATCAACTAAGTTTCGATTAATAAATTCTTTTTGTACCTCAAATTTATTTATATCTCGTTCTTCGAGTAAATATTCTTTTTTCTTCTTCGAAATTCTATCTTTTGATTTACTAAGATTTAAAACATGTTGCTTAAACTGATTATAAGACAGTTTTGATTCCCCTGAATTCAGGTATTGGTATGGTGTACGGTTACCCTTTTTACTATTTTCTGTTTGCTTAACGAGAACTTTATTTTGATATGAATTATCAAATGATACAGATCTAGGGATAATATGGTCAACTTCATAATGATTAGGATTATTTAATAAGTCTTCCAATGGTATACTCTCTAGAGAATACAGACATTTACCCTCTTGTTCGTCATGAAGTCTAATCTTTTCAACTAATCGCTTAGCATTTTGATTACCTGTCTTTCCGATAATCTCATTTATTCTCTGTCTTGTTTTTTCATTTTTCTTTTGCAATTCATTAATAAATTTTTGTTTATCTTTAGTATTATTCTCTCTAGCCAACTCAATTATAATATCTTTTGGAACACCATATTTTTCTATTACTTTATTAATAACATTGATTGCTTGTCCAAACGTTCTTTTAACTACTGGTGATAGTATAAACTCATCAATCATATCTTTAGGTATTTTATTAGTTTTCTGCAAGTCAATTTTGCGAGGTTTAATATTTAAATATGCAAATATTTCCATTTGATTTCTAGAAGTATACCATAATTCTTCTAATACTAAATTTATACATTTCAAGGAAAGTCGGTGTGTACCGTTATAACCGGCTAAGTCAGAAATATTCTCTTTATCTATTTCGTTAATAGGTTCAGTTAATTGCTCTAATTCTTTTTTAATGCTCTCTTTATCTTGATAGATAGTTATTATTTCAGCAATTTGATCTAATAATTGGATATTTTCCAAAATACTTTGATCTTTTAAAATTTTCTTCAAATCATGATAAAGTTTAAATTCAGTGAAATTTTCCTTCACTGATTTAGTGATTCTATAACCTTTTATATCTTCTGGATTAACACCTATTTCATTAGAAATTTGTTTTAAAGTAGGTTTTTTCTTTTGTTTAAAAACATTCTCAATGATGTGGTATTTTTCATGATACTCTAACTTGTTTAGTCCATCTCTTTGAATAACTAAATTATTCAAATCATTGAGTGCATTAAATAAATCAGCAGAGTATGCATACTTGACGCTTCTTAATTCTTCAGGAAAGTATGTACAACGGCCCATTAAATGTTCATACCATTTTTTAAATCAGCACCCCATCCATAAGGACTACCTTCGCCTGGACCTTCATAATATTCTCTTCTTGTCTCTACTAATTCAATATATTTATCAATAAAACTATCATCCAAATGATGTACTTCTTTTTGCGTTTCTAAAATTTGTCTTATTTCATTAACAATATCTGAAGTTTTAAATCTATTCTTTTCTCCTCTAACTTTACCTTCATTGTATCTCTCAAGTAAAACTTCACATATAAATTTATCTCTTAGTAAAAGATTATTTTTTGATAATTGTTCTTTTGTAGAAAGTTCGTTTGATGCATCCTCTTCTTGATCAATAACATCTATATTATGTATTCCACGTCTTTTAGCTAAATGTAGTAATGCAATTACTAATTCATCTTTAGTTAATTTTTCTCGTAACCCTCTCACTCTTATCTCATAAGGGTTTGTAGATTGAGGAATGATATCAATAGAATCAAGTAACTTGTAATCTAATAATAATTGTTTAACACGCTCTAATCTATGAATTCTTCTTCTTTTTAATCTTCTAGCGCCTCTCTTACTTCTACGGCCTTCATTATTTTCTACATTAGCTTCAGGGAACAATCTCACTCCGGCATCAATGATTGATTTGTCATTGTAATTGATAATGCCATATCCAACTGAAGTTATACCTATATCTAATCCTAAAATATAATCTGTTTTCACTTTAAATCACCCACCCCTATTTTATAATTTGATTATAATTTAATTTGATAGACGTGGTAACACTTTTTATCTAATTTTTTTAATAATTTTTAAAAATAATTAACTTGTGCCAATACTTTTAATTTTTACACATAAAAAAAAGCACAAGTGCTTTGCACTCATGCTTCAAATAATCATTAAATTATTTATTATCGTTATTACCTTTTACTTTATCGATAAGGTCGTTAGCTTTGTTTTTAACGTTTTCAACTGCTTCTTTGGCTTTACCAGAAGCTTTATCGTTTTGACCTTCTTTTTCTAAATCTTTATTGTCAGTTGCGTTACCAACAGTTTCTTTTAAGTTACCTTTTGCTTGTTCAAATTTATCTTCAGCCATTTAAAATTCCTCCTTGATTGTCTGTATCTTTACTTAATAATTACATACCCCTATAGTCTTTTCATTAAACACCTTATTCATAAATTTTATATATTATAGAATATTTTTCATTCTATTTAATAATTCTTATATAATGACACTGTAACAATAAAATTAAAGGAGGTATATGATGAAATTTATTAATTTTACCGCTATGACTGAAAGTGGTTTAACTAAAAAAGTAAATCGCTTTTTAGAGGAGAATCCGTATATCGAAGTTATTAAATTTGATTATACAATGGGATCTGGTGGACAAGGCGTCGGTATATTGTATAAGGACAGAAAATCTTTCTAAATAACAGAAACTCCGTAATCAAAATGGTTACGGAGTTTCTTTCATTATTATTTCGCTGGTACAACTGCACCTTTATATTTGTCTTTAATGAAGTCTTGGATTTCTTTAGATTGTAACACTTCAATTAAAGCTTTAATTTTTTCATCATCTTTATGTCCTTTTTGAACTGCGATTAAGTTAGCATAAGGGTTGTTATTTGGTTTTTCAACAGCAATTGAATCTTTTTGAGGGCTTAAGCCTTGATCAATCGCATAGTTAGAGTTGATGATTGCAGCATCTACATCTTCATTTTGATAGATTTTTGGAAGATATTCTGCTGATTGTTTACTGTTGAATTTGATGTCTTTTTTGTTTTCAGTGATATCTTCGAATTTAGCATCTTCGATTTTTACACCTTTTTTAATTTTAATTAATCCTTCATCAACAAAGAATTTTAAGAAACGTCCTTGTTCAGCTGGGTTATTTGATACATAAACTGTTGCACCTTTAGGAAGGTCTTTTAAACTTTTATATTTTTTAGAGTAAACAGCCATTGGTTCTAAGTGAACTTTACCTGCGTCTTCAATTTTGTATCCTTTTTCTTTACTTTCAGTTTTTAAATAAGGTACGTGTTGGAAATAGTTAGCATCCAATTCACCTTTATCTAATAATTTGTTTGGCGTAGTGTAATCATTAATTGTTTTAATTTCTAAGTCATAGCCTTTCTTTTTAAGTAAAGGTTTAGCCTTTTCAAGAATTTCAGCGTGAGGTGCTGGAGATGCGCCTACAACGATTTTCTTATCTTTATCCCCACTACCATTACCACAAGCTGCTAAAACGACTGTTAATGTTAATACTAAAAATAAGCTTAAAAGTTTTTTCATTGAATCATTCCTCTTTTCTTTTAGCGTTTGTCAATTTTATTTGTAATCCAATCCCCAATAAATTGAATTATAAATACGATAATTAAAATAAATACAGTTGAAACTAAAATGACATCGTTTTGGTTACGAGTGAAACCTGTTAAGTAAGCTAAGTTACCTAAACCACCTGCACCAATTACACCTGCAATTGCAGTAGAACCAACTAATGCGATTGCTGTTACAGTAATACCTGAAACTAGTGCTGGCATTGCCTCAGGTAGTAATACTTTTCGGACAACTGTCCAAGTACTAGCTCCCATTGACCAAGCCGCTTCGATAACACCTTTATCTATTTCTTTGAAGGCAATTTCTACTAATCTTGCATAGAATGGTGCTGCACCAATAACTAGAGCTGGTAAGGCACCAGTTGGACCACTTATTGTTCCAAGGATCACACTTGTAAATGGAATTAATAACAAGATTAAAATGATAAATGGAATCGCTCGGAATAAGTTAACAATAAATGAAACGATGCTATAAAAGACTCTAGCACCTTTGGAATTACTCTTAGCTGATAAGAATAATAGTACTCCTAAAATCAATCCAAAAATAAATGCAAAAATAGTTGAAACTACAGTCATATATAATGTTTCATAAATGGCTTGCCATACTTCAGGCCATTGGACGTTAGGCATTGTAATCATCTCTTTAAAAATATCACCATAAGATTTATCCATGCTTAACCACCTCCACATTTACATGTTGCTGATGTAAATCTTCTTTAAATGTCTCAAACTCTGTTTCAGCAATATGTGGAATATGAACCACCAAGAATCCAACAGAACCACCACGGGTATTTTTTATGTTTGCTTCAAGAATATTTATATCAATGTTATGCGTTTTACTTATGTAAGATACAACTGGTTCAGTCGTATTATCACCATTGAAGTTGAGCCTAACAATGTACGCATCTGAATCTAATGGTTCTAGATGTTTGATTGATTCTTCAAAATCATCATCCAAATCATCTTTCACAAATCGTCTTGTAACTTCATGTCGTGGATTTTCAAACACTTGCGTTACTTTACCTTGCTCAATTACACGTCCACTTTCCATAACGGCTACTTCATCACAAACACGTCTGATAACATGCATTTCATGAGTGATAATCACGATTGTAAGGTTTTCACGTTCTTTAATTTTTAGCAGTAGGTCTAAAATCTCATCTGTTGTTTGTGGATCTAATGCGCTTGTAGCTTCGTCACATAAGAGGACGTCAGGTTCATTAGCCAAAGCTCTTGCAATTCCCACACGTTGTTTCTGCCCACCTGATAATTCTGATGGATAAGCATTTTCTCTGCCATTTAAACCAACAAGGTCAATTAATTCTCTCGCTCTTTCATTTGCTTTGCTTTTAGAATACCCTGCAATTTCTAAAGGGAACGTGATATTTCGAAGTACTGTTCGTGACCATAATAAATTGAAGTGTTGGAATACCATACTTACTTTTTGTCGTTTTCTTCTTAATTCTGCTTTTGAAAGTTTGTTAATATTATCGCCATCTATAATAATATCGCCAGAAGTAGGTTCTTCTAAATTATTGAACATTCTGATTAACGTACTTTTACCAGCACCAGAGAATCCGATAACTCCGAAAATAGAGCCCGTTTCTATATTTAAGTTAACGTGATCAACTGCTAGTACATCTTTATCTTTAGTGTGATAACGTTTTACAACTTGATTTAACTCAATCACGTTTAGTGCCTCCTTAAAAATCATTATGTAATTAAAAAATGCTTTCTCACTTTAGAAAAGTTGAGAAAGCATTGATTCATCTTTCTCTCATCTTCTAAAGTAATCAACTTTATGTGAATTGGCACCATTTCTATAACTAGACGGTTGCCGGGCTTCATAGGGCACATCCCTCCACCTCTCTTGATAAGAGTTTTCGCACTATTTAATTAATTTATATCCTACCATTGCACTATAATTTCGTCAACAATTATTTTAACTTTTCTAACAAATAAGGAACAGATTGAAAAGCGTAGATTCTATCTATCTCTATATCTTTATTCATTACTATTAGAACAGGAACTGACATAATTTTGTTACGCTCACTATATTTAGGATGGTAATTCAAATCGATTTTTTTAACGGGTAATTGTAGTATTTCATTTGCGGTATCTAGCATTCGCTCTGACATTTTACAAGTACCACACATCGGTGTGTATCCAAAAATTAGATGTTTTTCTTTATTAAAATTCTCACAAATATCTTCTATTTCTACAGATTTACTCATGCATGATTACTAACCTTTCAGTCGTTAAATTAGGAATTAGACGTTTCTCTTTACGAACTGTAAAGCCATGTTTACTCAATACATGCGCAAGATAATTCTTTGGGCATCTAGCTACCTCACAAAATGTTTTATCCACATAGATATGTTCACATTCGCTAAGATGACGTTTAAACCATTTTCTTATCTTTTCACCTTCGTCATCTGAGTCTGCTAGAACAAAGACTTGCTTATCATATAATGTTTCAATCATGTCATCTAATTTATCAATACTCATTGTACCATGCGTACAAATAATATTTATAGGTTCAGCGATGACTTGTTGTACTCTCTTCTTATCAGATTTGCCTTCAACAATAATAACTTTATTTAAAATTGCCATGATAATCCACCTTCTAAGTCGATAATAAACAATCAGTTACTTTTTCACAGAACGCTAATAGATTAAACATTATTTACGATTATTTAACATTTTATATCAACAAAGTATAAATTTTAAAATTTGTTGATTATTATTTAGAAAAATAGGCAAAATAAAAACTCCATGACCGTAATCAAGGAGTTTAAATTAATTATTCACCAATCATTTCTTTGTATTGATCAGCTGATAATAAATCATCTAATTGGCTTTCATCGCTAAGTTCAACTTTAACCATCCATGCTTTCTCATATGGTGATTCGTTAACAAACTCAGGACTATCTTCTAATTCTTCGTTTGATTCAACAACTTTACCAGATACTGGCGCATATAATTCAGAAACAGTTTTAACTGATTCTACACTACCAAAAGTATCCCCTTCGTTGATTTCGTCATCAACTTCTGGTAATTCAACGAATACGATATCACCTAATTCACCTTGTGCGTATTCAGTAATACCAATTGTTACTGTGTTGCCATCAACTTTTACCCATTCATGTTCTTTAGAATATTTTAATTCGCTCGGTACTGCCACGAGAATCCCCTCCTAAAATTAATTACAATTTAATGATGCCATACCGTAAGTTTTCATTCAACTATTAAAACAAAAAGTTACAATAATTTATATAAATAAAATTTGTAATTTTAAACTATAGCCAAATTTCTTTGTATTGATCTTCTTTAAATCCTAATGTGATATTATCTCCAGAAATAGCTAATGGTCGTTTAACTAACATGCCATCTGAAGCTAATAAATTTAATTTTTCATCAGTTGATAAATCTTTTAATTTATCTTTTAACCCTAGTTCTCTATATTTAGCACCATGGGTATTAAATAATTTATTAACCTCTACACCTGTTTTATCGATAATTTCTTCAAACTCTTTTTTAGTTGGTGTGTGTTGTACAATATCAATTGGTTCGTAACTTACGCCATGTGTATCTAAAAATTTTGCGGCTTTTTTACAAGTTGTGCAATTTGAATATTGATAAAATTTAATCATTCAGATGTAACCTCCTATTCTGTCTTATTTTAAATATATCAGATAATCTATGTAAACGCTCAATATTTTAAGCTTAATTTTTCAATTAAAGGAAATTATTCGTTATAATACATTTAGTAATTATCTAAAGGAGCGTTTGTTATGCAAAGTATTAATACAACTGATGCGTTTAAATCAACAATTGAAAGCGATAAACCAGTTATTGTAAAATTTGAAGCTGGTTGGTGTCCTGATTGTAAAGCTATGGACATGTGGATTGATCCAATCGTCGAAAAATATAACGACTATGATTGGTATACTGTTAATCGTGATGAACTCGAAGATGTAGCTGCAGATAATGATGTTATGGGTATTCCTAGCTTATTAGTATTTGAAAATGGTAATAAACTTGCACATTTACACTCTGCTAATGCTAAATCACCTGAACAAGTAGAATCATTCTTATCAGAAACATTTAACAAATAGGATATAGTATAGTTATCTAATTCGAAAATTTAATTTGATGATACTATTCTGGCATAGATGGCTAGAACTGAGTAAAGTTTGATATAAGTGCTTTCTCAATTCTGTTAGCTAGTGCCCGTATAATAATAATGACGGCTGAGACATTTATTTGTCCAGCCGTCTTTATTAATTCTAGTATTTTGAAATTAAATGTTTGTTTTTACGCGGTGCTTTTGGTGGCACTTCTTCTAAATCTGTTAGGTAAAGGAAACCTGCAATGACTTCATCTCCATGAACGCCAAATACCTTACGAACTTTTGGTTCAAAAATGTAAGGTGGTGTCTTCCAACATGTACCAATCCCTTGTTCATGTAATAGAAGCATTAAGTTTTGAGCATACGCACCCATTGCAAAAAAGTTTTCACGATTTTGTCGTTGTCTTGGGTCAGTTTTAAGTACTAACACTAACATACCACCAAGATTAGTCACATTATTATAATGATCTTCTTGTTTCTCAGGATGATTTGGAAATGCAAAATGCGTTACATCTCTGCTCATTTCACCTAATCTATCTTTGGCTATATGGATAATTCTCCATGGTTCTCGCATGCCATGGTTTGGAGCATCTGCAGCTTTTTCGATCGCTTGATAAAGCTTATCATCATCTATTGTCATATCATGTTTAAATTTCTTTATACTTCTTCTTGAAGCAATTGCCTCTTGTAATTCCACAATTATCGCTCCTTATTGTTGATAACTCTTCTCAATTATAAAACCTTTGCCTCTTAATTTCAAATGTATCTTAATGATTACTATAAAATAATAGTTGTTGTTTTAAAGTTTTAACATGTATTTGTCCAGGCGCTTGGGGCTCACCTAAACATCCATAGGATACAGCGCCTCCAAACACACCTTGAGCTGTTCTACTAACTAAGCCAGCACCAGACATAGAAATACCAATCACCTTAGCATCAAGAGTGTCGGCACTTGTTGCTATCGCTTCAAGCAAAGTAGCTACGTCTTCTTTGTCTTGTGGCATGACAGCTATTTTGACATAATCTGGGTTTAATTGATTCATTTTATAATATGTAAATTTTAAAACATCTATATCAGGTGTTTCTTGAAAATTATGATAAGATACAACAACTTGTTTATTATATCGATGTGCTAGGTCAATTAAATCACGATGCGCGAAAACATCAAAATCACTATCCCATTCAATATCAATCATTTGGCAATGATGATTTTTAATAATCTCTTTTAATAATGTCATGTATGCTTCATATATCATTTTACCTTTACCGCCTTGTGAGACCGTGCGATACGTTACCAAGATGTTAGCGTTTATATTTAATTCTTGTAGTTGTTCTAAATTGGATTTAAGCAACTCAAGATGTCGATCTTCCCATTGGTCAATCCGTAATTCGATTATATCAATATCATTACTATATTCTTTGATACTATCTAATGTTAATGTATCCAGTAATTGATTGGGAGCAACTGTGGCAGCCACTTCAACATTCGTCATAATGATCCCTTCTTCCTCAATTTAACTTGTATTTATTTTAAACTAAAGGCCGTCACTCTCCAACCTCGAGTAACATACTTTTCAATAAAATTAATAATCAATGATTTAAAAATATGTAAATGGGTAAATAATAAATGTATACGAATTTAGGAGGTAATAATAATGGCAGTTCAATATGAAACAAAAGCTACTAACGTTGGTGGACGTAAAGGACATGTAAACACTGACGATAATGCAATAAATGTAGATGTATTACCACCACAACAAGCAGACGGAAACGCAACTAACCCTGAGCAATTATTTGCTGCTGGTTACGCTTCATGTTTCAATGGTGCGTTCGATCTTATCTTAAAACAAAATAAAGTACGTGACGCTGAACCAGAAGTTACTTTAACGGTTCGCCTTGAAGATGATCCAGATGCGGAAAGTCCAAAATTAAGTGTAGCGATTGACGCTAAAGTTAAAAATGTATTGTCTCAAGAAGACGCTGAAAAATATTTACAAGATGCACACGAATTCTGCCCATATTCTAAAGCAACTCGTGGTAACATCGATGTTGATTTAAACGTTCAAGTAGTAGATTAAATTTATATATAAAATAAATATGTGATTATTTTAATCATGTACTCATTATTTTAGACACAAAAATCTTTTGGGGATTTTTGTGTCTTCTTTTTTGTGAATTTTGCCAATTTAAGTTATTCTATAAATACAGTAAATAAAAAACTTTATAAATCATTTATACATATTAAAACTCAAATAGTTTTTATAAAATTATTTTTACTTCAATCTTTTGAGTTCACCCTATTATTTATATAATTAATAAAATTTTAAAAACGTTATTCTATGACAGGTATAGGAGGACATGATGACAAATATTCGTATACTAAAGCATGATGATTTAGATCATTATACTCAATTATTATCCAGCAACACGCACACTTATTCGTGGGACAAAGTCTATTTAGAAAATCTTTCAAACGAAGATCTTAAACAAATGCTATCCGATGATGATGAATTTTGTAATATTATCGGTGCTTTTAAAGATGATAAACTTGTAGCATGTGTTACTTTACGTCAATTAAAGCAAGTTGGAAGTTCTCACAAAGCTATGATAGAGAATTTATTCTTACTTGATAAAAAAGATGAAAGTACGATTGTAAATTTAATGCAATTTGCTATAGATCACGCTAAATCTCGCAACATTGAAAAATTGATGACTTGTGTAACTTCTAATAACATTAGTGGCAAAATCTTTTTCTCATCTATGGGATTTGAAACTTTGGGTCTAGAATCGAAGTCTTCAAAAATTGGTGACGAATATTTTGATGTTCATTGGCTATTATATGATATTGTTTAACCCCTATTTTAACTATACTTTTAAAAATTTTTCTCTAGACATTTAATTTATGACCTTTATAATAATTGATATATTCTAAATTTTCAGATTTTATAAAATTTAAAAATTCATAAGTCTAGGGGGATTATATTGTTACAAGCTATTTTACATGGAGTATTGTTAGCTATAGGCTTAATACTACCATTAGGCGCTCAAAACATATTTGTTTTTAACCAAGGCGCTAATCAAACGAAATTTAGGCGTGCACTTCCTGCTGTTATTACAGCTGGTTTATGTGATTCTTTACTCATCATACTAGCAGTGGTTGGCGTGTCCCTTATACTTATGTCATTTCCAATACTTCAAATGATTGTTTACATAATAGGATTAGTATTTCTACTTTATATGGCGTGGACATTGTGGCATGAACAAAGTAGTGATATTGATGAACAAGGTGGCATCTCACCTGCAAAGCAAATAAGCTTCGCACTCTCTGTTTCATTACTTAATCCTCATGCAATTATGGATACCATTGGCGTAATAGGTACAAGCGCTTCTGCCTATGATGGCTCTGTAAAGATAGCATTTACTATTGCGACAATTAGCGTTTCATGGCTATGGTTTATATTTCTAGCTATTGCTGGTCGTACTGTAGGTCATTTTGATAAATCAGGTCGCCTATTGATCTTACTAAATAAGATTTCAAGTATTATTATCTTAATCGTTGCATTAATGATACTTCAAAAAATTTATCAACTCATATTTTAAAAATGCTTTTCTTAAATATAGCAGTAGGCTAGAACTTAAAATAACTTATCATAAGTGTTTTTAGGTTCTAGCCATTTCTGTTTTGAAGATTTAAAAAGCAAAAAATCTCTACAAGTAATTGACCTTGTAGAGAATGTTGAGTTAATATTTTATTTTTTGACTTGTGCCTATCTATATTTGCTATATTTTAATTTTCATGTTTAGTAATTTCACCGTTTTCTGGATCAATCTTTTCAATAAACTGAAATTCATAATTTCTATATTCAAATTTTAGAATATGACAATTGCCAATAAAGTAATTAATTGCTTCTGTATCTCCAATAACTTTTCTCAAAAATACGTCAATCGTAGTTCCATGACTTACAACTAAATTCGAATCACTATCTGATGTGCGCATTATTTCAGTTAAAGTACCTATAAAACGGTCTTCCACTTCATTTTTAGACTCTCCGCCAAACACTACTAAACGATCCCCAAAAGCATCTGTAATATCATAATTTGCGTTTAATAAATCATTACTTTCGCCTTCTAAAATACCAAAATGCCATTCTTTGAGTCCCTTTAAACGGTTATAATCTTGGTTTGGTGCGACGCATTCCAATGTATCACATGCGCGTTCAGAGCTAGATGAATATAAATTTCCAAAAGAAATATTATGTTCGTTAAAATATTGACCAGCTTGTTTGGCTTGAGAGATTCCTAAACTTGTTAAAGGAGAGTCACTTGCCCCCTGCACCTTACCTCGTAAATTAAACATTGTTTGTCCATGTCTCATTAAATAAAGTGTTTTTGACATTGTATACACCTCAAACTTAGTTTTTGTTTCAAATTACTGACATTAATTGAACGCGTTTATTTGTTATTAACCGTTCCTAAGTACAATTGTATTTTCGAGTAATAGTATACATTAATTTTTTAATTTTCAAAAACAAGAACATAGAAAAAATTTATAAAGTGGTTTGAGTCCCGTCATGGTGGGTATAAATTATTATAAGATTCACAATTCTAAAAGGAGTGTCTTTCATGAGCGACCATAATCAATATAATTATGTTAATCCAAATAAGCTCTCGTTAGATTGGGAATGTTTAATCATAAGTAAAACAGATATGTTATTAGATGGTGTTCCAAAAGAATTAATTAATTCTTGGATGGACAGAAATATTATTGAGCCTTTTTCAATAAAAGATAATGAAATTAACTTTAAAACTAAAGATGTGTGGAATGCGCTAAACACCCAAAATTGGTATTACGCTCACTCAAATTAATTTATAAAGACTTATTGCTCTATTAGTACTTTCAATAAGTTGATGATCGACGTAGTTAGACATAACATACGATCTAATAGCTTTGTTATTTCGTTCGTGTTTTGGAAACTCACAGTCGTTTTCGATATATTGAGCTAAACTTCCTAGAGGTGTATCATCGTTTATAAATCCAATTATAAAATCATAGAATGTCATAGTTCCCCTCCTCAGTTTAATTAATCTCTCTTAAAATATTTCATTATTAATATTTTCTAAACATATAAGATAACTCAACTTTAACATGTAATTAGCAACTTTTGCTTATTTCTAGTATATAACTCATTGCATTAAATATACTGTTTAAGATTATTAAATCATTTACCCAATAATTAATCACTTAATTTGTTATTTATTAAGATAGTAACTTGTCGTAATTGTTACAATATGATGAAGAAATCGAAGTTCATTTATTTAGTTATGTAGCTTCACGCAAAAATGAATATAAATATTAAAACATTTATCAAAAGTTATAAGGGATGTTGTGTCAACCGCTTCATTAAGTCGGTTGGCATTTTTGTATATAAAGAAGATTAAATATAAGTTTGATATATATTATTGCTCACTTTTACAATATTAGCAACTAAATTTTTGACAAATTCTAATATTAAGATAAAAACATACAATTACTTTGATTAACTCGTTTTACCGGTATACAATAAATGATATGATTATATAAAGTTTAACTATTTAATAAGAGGTGACACCCATGAATAATAATAAAATTTTTTAGATAAATATTTTTATTACGTTATTATTTTTGGGTTTCAATATCATTGTCACTTACAATGCAGGCTTAGATGATTTCTTCTGGCTAATTCCAGGACTTACAATTAGTGGTATTACAATTGTACTAAGCTTAAGTACTGCGCTCATTTGCAAGAACCTGGTTAGCGAAGTTATTTTTCTAATCAATATTGTTATGCTTTTATACTACATTTATCCTATGGTATATACATTCTTTTAATATAAATTTAGGAGGCTTACGCATGAGTTTGCATTTAACTATATTGTTATGGCTTGGTATCATTTTTGTAATAGCAGCCTCAATTATATTGGGCTTATTACTTAAATCTAAAAAAGAAGAACGTAAAGAATCATATTTAGGTTTTACCGTAATATTTTATATTTTTGGATTTGCTTTACTCATCTACGTATTCATATTTGGTATATTATAGCGTAGAATTAAAGAACAAAATGACATTGTTATTTTTGTTCTTTTTTATTTATATCTATATGTAATATTCATTAATAACTCATCAAATATGATTTGTTAATTTCTAAGGAGTATCAAAGTGAAATATTCAATTTCTCCATTTATAAAAATATTCTTTGTTACACTGATAATTCTTATAACTTTTCCAACACACTTATTAGCTTATACGAGTAACTCTAATGCACTCTCACCAACTGAAGATGATTTTGATTTACAGCCAGGTGATATTATACTCACTAAGGGCCCAGTTTTATTTGGTTTCTTTGGTCATTCTAGTATCGCACTTGATCACGATACCGTTTTACAAATAGAAGGCCCTGGAGACAAACCCATTACAGAGTCATTCCATTCTTTCAAACAACGATTTGGTGAAGGCAAAGATGATTGGATTAAAATCTACCGTTGTTCTATGCCTGGAGCTGGAGAGAGAGCAGCTAAATGGGCTGAAGAACACTATAAAGATACAGATAAGACATATCTAGTCACTTTAAATCTTAAAAGTGAAAGATTTACATACTGTACTAAGATTATTTATCAAGCTTATAAATATGGCGTAAGTAAAAATTCAATTAACGAACATGGTTTACTCATCATTTCTCCATACGCGCTTGTAGATAATTTCACGAAAGATTATCAACTCAAATTAGTTAAACAATACTGAATATCCATAGTAAAAAGAGTAGCTTTGAAATAGCTACTCTTTTTTCGTTAGACAGTTTCCTTGAAATAATTTATGAAATGCTCATTTTCTTCTAATAAATCAATATAAGAAATAGAGCTAAACGGGATAATACGCGTACAATTTTTTAAAGGATAGATAATAATTTCATTTTCATAATCTAGATGAATATCATTTTCTAATACCATTTTTTTAGAACCCACTACAATCGCAATTGCTTTAAAATCATTATTATCAAAGTACTTTTTTAATAATTTTTTATCCATGTTATCTCACATCCTATTCACTTCATATTTACCATAATTTTGTAAAATAACAATGAAATTACCGTATAATTTATGTAAATATATCTTTTAAAATATTTTCAAAAATTTAAAACATTTACTAGTCATTTCATTATAAAATAATATTATATTAAATTTAGGAGTGACTATATTGAAAAAAGTTTTATTTACATTATTATTAGGTCTTTTTATATTAACTGGTTGTAGTTTTTCGAATGAAGATAAGGAAGAAGATCATTCTAAATCTAAATCTTCCTCACAGAATAAAAAAGAGAATGATGATACTAAAAAGAAAAATGAACAACATTCTGATTCTAATTCATCAAAAAATGATGCTGAAAGCGATGATGAATCTACTGATCAAAGCAATGAAGACAGTTCTTCCAACGAACAGCAATCTACTTCTAACTCGTCTTCTCAGAATGCAAAGCAAATCGATATTCACAATATAACTGACCGCGCCACATTAGAAGCAGTTATAAACAGTAACAATTACTCTGAAATAGATAAAATTGCTGCCTATAATAGCGCAGTTGCAAATGGTGTTATTCCACAAGGTAATGTAATGGAAGGCCCTGCAAGTGAAGCTTATGCAAGTTCACTACGCGTGGAAAGTGGTCAAGAAAAATCTGTTTATGATCAGTCTAACCAGTCTTCAGAAGAAGAAAACACAGACGATCCAAATGCAGAAATCAACGCTGCAACTAATGAGGATGAATACGTAGATGCTTTGAGAAAAAAATATAACGGCGGTTTATCTTCTGGAGAGATTCAAACTAAGCATGCAATTGAACAAGGCTATTATGATGGTGATGATGCTGAAGAAGTTTATCAAACAATACAACAACGAGAACAAGATATAGCTAACGGTAAATACGATAAATATAAGAATAATTAATAAAGTTCATGGACTTAGAGAGAGGCAAGCTATCACATGTTAAATATGTGATGTGACTATGTATCTCTCTATTTTACTTCTTTTCTCATTTGATATAGATAGTACGGTTTCTTATTAATTTCTCCAACAATTTCAAATCCCATTTTTTGATATAGTTTCAATGCTGGATCATTATCTTGTACTACTGTTAAAGAAAGTTTACTGAAGCCTGATTCTTTAGCTTTTTGTTCAGCAAAATTTAATAATTGTTGCCCTACTCCTTTTCCCCTTGCATTAGGCATAGTCGCTAGCATACTAATATGGTATTCATCTTCATTACCCTCGTCCATCGTTACAAGTGAATAAAAGGATTTCGGATGTGAGATGATTGATAAGAAAGGTTTCAACTTATTCATTGAAATAATTTGAAGTACTGTTGGCGTCATCGCTCTATCAATCTTTTTTAAAGGATTGCACGTTATAGCCCCAAGCACTTGATTATCTTCATGAGCTACAAATGACATATCATGACTAAAGCGATTCGCACGATTTTTCCAAAGTTGTTGTAAGTCATCAATAATTTCATTATCACTTGACTTACCTAATATAATTTTAGCCATGTCATCTATTGCCGAGTAAATTAACTGACCCCCTTCATTATGGTGAGGCTTCGCTGATTGAATTGTTATTTTCGTCACTTTCATTCCTCCTTATTTCAATTATTTACTTATTTTTCTAAATTAAACAATATTTGAGCTTATCAGTAATATAATTTATAATATAAAAGTTAAATTACACATTTTTATTATTACAATCAATATAAAGGAAGGTCATATGAGAAAAAGAAAAAACTGGTATTCTAAATTATATTATATTTTTATTTCTGTCTTAATTATTACTATTATAGTTATTGCATTTATACTTTATAAAACGCGTGAAGATAAACAAAATCGTTCATTAGATTATTATTCAAATTTCGAAGAGCTAAAAGAAAACACAACAGAAGGTAAAGATTGGCGTATTAAAACGAAAAATCGTAAAGATAATCACATTCTTGTCACAGCAATACATGGCGGAGGTATTGAACCAGGTACAACTGAACTTGCACGTCGTGTGGCCAATATAGGTGAATATGATTTTTACACATTCGAAGGATTAATGCCAAAGCATAACGAACGCTTGCATATCACCTCAACTGTGTTTGATGAACCGACGCTATTAAAAATGTTAGACCACTCAGATGAGACAATATCTATTCATGGCTATTCAGGTGAAGACCCTATTGTTTACGTTGGCGGTAAAGATAAAAAATTAGCGAAATCAATAACTAAATCATTAAAAAATAAAGGCTTCACCGTTCAAAAGAGTCCTAAAGGTATTGAAGCAACATCATCATCTAATATTATTAATAGAAGTGATAATGACTCAGGCGTTCAACTTGAATTAACTACTGGGCAAAGAGCATTATTCTTTAAGGATAAACAATTAGATCAAAATACAAGAAAGAACCCAGACAATTACACACATACATTTTACAAATTCGCTAAAGCAGTTAATAAAGGCATTGAAGATGCACAGTAGTTTATTAACCCCTACGCTACGTTTTCAATCATATTTAATTTGGGTATAACGTATTATAGTGAGGGGGAACATGTCATGTTAGATTCATTAACGCAAGAACAAAAATATACGATAGCTAAATTTTATAAATTATACATGGAACGTTCTAATGAAGGGCAATCTGAAAGTGAAGCGAATTATTTTGGAGATAGTATAAAAGCACAAGATGATTATTTCTGTGATCGTGAATACGATGATTTTTTAGAGAATTGTAAAGTTCTAATCGATCATGGTTATCTTGAAGGACAACTTACAGCAGATAGAATTGATGACATTACCGTTACTAACAAAGCTTTTACCGAAATAGAGCAAAGTTTTAAATAATTAATCAACTACGTTAGACTATTGCTAGCGTAGTTTTATTTTATGGAAAAGGTGAATATATGACTAACTGGAAAATAAATAACCAATCCCACAGACATTTGATGATTCAAGAACATGCGAATGAAATATCTATTGTTGAACCTTATCATAATGGATCTTTCAAAATATTAGCTGAAATCAACTTAAATCAAACATCAAACGAAGTACAACTTAACGATGAAAACTTATATGTATCTGTAAGTAAAGAGCATAAAGAGATTAACATTTTCGATAAGGTGAAATAGCTTAATCAATTATACGTTTACACAACTGTTTTTAAATAGTAATTAGATGTTAATTACAAGGTAATATGTATTATATTATATGTGTAGTACAATACAATTAATGATGTAAATTTAATGGAAGTAGCGTATGGAGAAACTGTTGTTCTATACAGGCACGGTATTACTAATTATTGCGATTATATTAATCTTGTTCGCTATTGTGGCAGTATTTAAAAATAAGAATTATTTTAAATATTTTGCGATGGCTATTACGATTATTCTACTAAGTATGCTTGCTTTAGGCATTCATAAAATGATTGAAAGTAATAATCCTTCTGAAAATCAAGCAACTCAATCTAAAGATAAGCAATCTAAAGAGGATAAATCATCTAAAGATAAAAAGAAAAAAGACAAAAAAAGATGACGACAAAGATGATAATAATGTTACTCAAGAAGAACAAAATCGTTCTGAAGAAACATCAACTAATGAAGAATTAAATACTCAAGAACAACAAAGTTCACAACAAGAGCAACCAACAACTGAAGAATCAAATAACGAAGCACCTTCTACTCAACAAGATACTACACAGGATAATACTGTAAACAATCAAAATAATACTTCTTCTAATAATAATCAAAATGCGAATCAAGCAAACGACACAAATCAAAACTATAATCAAAGTAATAGAAATAGTAATAACAATGGTGATAATAGCGGTTCAAACGGAAATGTTTCTACAGAGGATAGTTCAAGTACTGAGAATCAGTCTAATGAAAATCAAACACAGACATATTCAGAAAATAGCTCCGCTGAACAATCTGACAATGGCGAAGCAACAACTGAGACTAATACAAATGAATCAAATAATAGTGCAAACTAATTAGTGTAATCAATATATAAACTAATTAATTCAATTACTTTTACCGGGATAATCAACTTTTCGACTTATCCCGGTGTTTTTTATTTAAATTATCAAATATTATTAACTGTTGAATTTTTAGAAAAGTGTGACATACTTATAGTAATAATATTTATATCAATTAGATATTAAATATAATTAAATAAAGGGTGACACTTATGAAGAAAGTAGCTTTTGTACTACTCTCAAGTTTTTTACTATTAGGGGCATGTGGTAACAATGATGATTCAGTAGATAATGTTAAGAAAAGTTCTCACAAAAAAGACAACCCTAAGGCTCATAAAGATAAAGGCGAATCAGATCGTACAGATGGTAAAAAAATTAACGATAACTAATAGCAAAACAAGCATTTACATGTTTCATTTATTGAAACAGTAAATGCTTGTTTTTTTGTTTTTACATATGCTTAAAACGATACGTTGACTTACTTTTAATTGCGATCTTTATCAAATAGTTTTCCGACATCTTTTAATAAATCTTTACTTCCTAGCCATGTTGAAAGAGATGACATCGTAAAACTAATCGCTTTCGTTAATAATTCCATATTACAACAGCTCCTTTAATAACGAGTTGTCTTAATTCATCATGCTGACTTTAGTCTGCTTACTATATATATACCACATCGAAATTGGATGTAACATCATTGAAGCGTGGTACAGAATTTTAAATCCTTTTTAACCCCAGCTTTCTTTGCTTGTGGAATTTCTTTTCGAAATTCTCGTTGCTGGGGCCCGACTGTACTGAGAAAAGCTTAATTTAAGTGTCTCATCAATTCAGACAGCTACTGTAAATTTTCCAAATAGCATTATCATATTATTTATGTTGAAAAATCTTTAAAAAGCGTTAGAACCCTTCGTTCTAACGCTTCGTCTACATTTATTGAAATTTGCATTTCAAATCAGATAATCAATGTACTTGTTTTAAAGTCCACGCACGACCGTTAACTAAAAAGAGAACAAGTCCTACTTGCTCTCTTTCCTAAGTTATTTAAAACTTATTCTTAGCTATGCAATGTATTTCGGTTTATAACGTCCACGCATTGTCGTTGATATTTATATTATAACATTTTTATTAAATATTTCAATACTAATAAATGTGATATAATTTAGTTGTACTCATCCAATATATTTTGGATATGACTATGTTGCTTATCAAAAACGCTTAGTCCATGCTTTAAATAGCTTATTGTTTTGAAACTTCACAGTATACATCGTGTATCTATTAATAGAATTTACGATATCATTTACAATCTTTGTATTAACATGCGATTTTAATAATTCGTTTATCTCTATTTTACATTCATTATAAATTGTAGTGATATCAATCACATTTTGTACGTCTAATAGTTTTGTTATTTTCACTCTGCATTCAGCAATTAACATCTTATCAGTCTTTTCTTTGGCCATAATTTTTCTTTTTTGACTATTACGTGCTTCAGCCTCTTTTAATAATTGCTGTCGCTTTAACTCTCGCTCTTTTCTCAATGCTTCTTGTTCTTTTTCTCTTTGAATGCGTCTTTCTCGTTCTAGTTCTTCTATATACGCAAGATATTTCTTTCTATGAAAATAATCAATCAAAGCAAAAACTTTCTGTTCGATGTTAGTGGGCAAAGCCATACTATACTTTTTAAAATCATTAATTAATTCAATATTCTTACTCGTAATAGGCTTTGATGAATTCGAGTTAAATTCTTCCACGTCTAACTCAGAGATCGTATTCCACTCTTTATACATGTTTATCACTTTACGATGATACTCTGAATCATTCATAAATTTCTCATGATTTAAGAGTACATCATCCAACCAATCATCTAACAAGAACATATTCTTTCTAACCTGATAAGCAATACGATTTGGAATGCCACTATGTTCTTTAAAATGTTCAATCCCAAGTTTCACAATTGTGTCTTTTGACTTTGATCGTAGTATATATTGATACTTTAATTCTTTTCCGCATTCACAATATAGCGGGTTATCATTACAACTCGTTCGGTAATTTTCATTTACTTTAAAGTCGATAAGTTCCCACTCTTCTGAATAGCGATACATATCATTGATTAATATATTCTTTTTTCTGTATTTATAATACTTAAACAGTATTTCTCTTTGGTTCTCAGTTAATTGACTGATTAAAGCATGTCTATGTTTCTCGTTATTCACATATCTCAAATAACCACCTCTTCTACTTATAAGGTTAACTTTAGTTCATTACACATTAATTTGATGGTTTGATTTGTATGTTTGCATATGTAAAAAAGAGATATGACTAATCACTCATTAATCATATCTCTTTATCAACACTATGATATTCAATTATAATGCCTAGTCTCATAGCAGACGGCTACTACTGTACATGATTTTGTTTTTCAAAGTCCACGCATGGTCGTTGACTTAATTATATTATAATATTTTTATATAATAAATACAACATTTATATATTTTAACCCATAAAAGTTTAAATACAAAATCAAAAAGCCTATAACCCTTGTGGTTATAGGCTTCATAGTGGAAACGGTGGGAGGTCATTAGAGCGTTTATTAATCAAAGTTCAAATCGCTATGAGTATTGTCGTATCAGCATTTACATTGTCTAATCAGTTGAGTTTAAAATGTTGAAATTGAAAACAAAAGAAAGTTATGCACTCTTTGCTTTTAATTTCACTTTCAAAATCTGTGATTTATTGAAAAACTAATACAATTATTCTCTTTTAGTTAATATTTAACTGTTCCTTGATGAAATAATAATTTCCAATCATTTTCATAGTATTTCCAAATAGAACTTCGATTCGTTATAGTATTATTTGTTTTATTAAACAAAGTATATGTACATAATATGCAATCTTCGGACAAAGAACATTCTTCAAAGTCACTGATTTTATAGTCATCATTATCCAGTCGAATTTGATCTATATCAGCTTTATAATAAACTTCTCCTGATTTTCCAAACTCTTTAAAGTTTGGATGCAAAATATCTAGAACTTTATTTCCAGATCTATTTTCACTTTTCAAATGAAACCATTCATATTCAATCATTTCACATCATCCTATCAGTTATCTTTTCATTTTAGTAATCATTCTACTTATCATTAAATTAATTTTATGTATATGACATTCACTCTTTGCTGCATCGATAAATGAATTTACATAGTTAATCTAATTTTTTAAAATCACTGTTGTTTAACAATCTTGTAATTATACTCATATAACTCATCCTATATATATTATATACCAAGTGTTACATACAATAATTACACATACTTATTCCCCACTGCAACATAGAACGTTTGTTAGCGTTAATGCACTATTGAATAAATAGAAGTTAGTATATTTTAAATACAATGAAATGAAGATACTTATATTGAATATGAGAAAATTTATGATATAATTCCTTAAATTCACAAAGATAAAAAGGAAATAGTTTTATACAAAAATATTACGTCCTAATTATAGGGCGTATTTTTTGTATAGCAATTTTGGGGCAATACTGTGGCACCAAAAAACAAAAAGCCCATAACCACAAGGGTTATAGGCTATATAGTGGAGACGGCGGGATTCGAACCCGCGTCCAGAGGTCCTGATACACACCTTTCTACGTGTGTAGTCTATTGATAAATTTCGCATAATAGTAAGCAACAGACAACCAGTATTATGCTAGTTTGATTAAATTTCATCTAAACAGACTTCAAACGGCAGTGTTTAGCATATCCTACTAGGGTTGAATCGCGTTAACAGCACGTAGGAGATGCTGTTAGGCGATGCAGAGTGCTATTACGCAGCTACTGCGAAATTATTGTTTGATTTGTCAGTTATATTTACTGAAATGTGTTGATGTCGGAGACAACCCTCCGACACGCTTAATGTGCTCGAGGGACCCCTGTCGAATCCAAAAACGCCCCCATAACAAAATTTATAAATCATTACAATACGTAGTGACTGACTGAACTAAGAAAGCAATATATATAAGCAATTCTTAGTTCTAGTCATTCATACTAAAGTGAAATAACACAATCGAAAGAATCCTACTTCACTTTCTATCTAACGTATTTTTTATTCACAACATCAGTTATCATACCAAATAGCACCCGATTAAGCAACAAACACGCTTAATAACGGTCTTTAATTGCACGATCAACATCACGTTTCATTGCTTTATCTTTTAAAGCTTGTCGTTTATCATGTATCTTCTTACCATATGCTACGCCTAATAAGACTTTACATTGACCATGTTTTAAATAAAGTTTTAATGGAATAAGTGAATAGCCAATTTCTCTCGTACGTTCCCCAAGTTTAATAATTTCCTTCTTATGAAGTAATAACTTTCTAGAACGTAAAGGGTCATGATTGAAACGGTTACCTTCCTCATAAGGTGCAATGTGCATATTATTAATGAACATCTCGCCACGTTTAACTTGCGCATAGCTATCTTTCAAATTGGCACTTCCACGACGAATAGATTTAATCTCTGTTCCCTTTAAAGCAATACCCGCTTCAATTGTATCTTCAATATTATAATCATGTCTGGCTTTACGGTTTTCAGCTAGTGTACCGGGTGATTTCGTTTTCTTCTTAGCCATTAATCTATGTCACCTCTTTGCTGATTATTTTTTCTTACGACGTGATTTTTTCTTCACACTTTTATCTTTATAGAATGGTTTGTGATTCGTTTTACCTTGCTTATCACGACTACGTTGGTTTTTACCTTTTCGTTGCTTACGTTTTTTCTTCTTGCCTTTATGATCATCATCTTTTGATTTATCTAAAGACTTGCCACGTGTTTTAGCTTGAATCGTTTTACCTCTCGATGGTCGTTGACTTCGATCATTTTTTGGCAATGGCATACCAACAATTTGGAAATCAATCATTCGTTCATCTACATCGACATGTGTGACTTTCACTGTAACTTGATCGCCTATACGGAATACTTTTGCTTGGCGCTCACCAATAAGTGCCATTTGGCGTTCATCAAATTGATAATAATCATCTGTCATATTTGAAATATGAACCATACCTTCAATTGTGTTAGGTAGTTCGATAAACATACCGAAATTTGCAACAGAGCTTACAATACCTTCAAATTCATCACCGATGTGTTGAATCATATACTCAGCTTTTTTCAATTCATCAGTATCTCGTTCTGCTTCAATTGCACGACGTTCACGTTGAGACGTGTGCTCAGCTAATTCAGGTAATTTATCTTCCCATTTGTGTAATTCTTTATTATTCATTGAATTATCGATGAGATATTTTCGAATTAAACGATGAACTGTTAAGTCCGGATAACGTCTAATAGGTGATGTGAAATGTGTATAGTATTCCGCTGATAAACCGAAATGACCTAAGTTTGTATCATCATAATGTGCTTGTTGCATTGAACGTAACATCATTGTTGAGATAACCATTTGTTCAGAGCGACCTTCAACTTCTTCTTGGATAGATTGTAATGTTGAAGGATGGATATCTTCACCTGTACCTTTAATCATAATACCGAAGTTTGTAATAAAGTCGAAGAATTGTCTTAAACGATCTGATTTAGGTTGTTCGTGAACACGGTAAATGAAAGGAACTTCAAGTTTATTGAAATGTTCTGCCACCGTTTCGTTAGCAGCTAGCATAAATGATTCAATTAAACGTTCACCTTCGCCTCGCTCACGTAAAACCACATCAGTTGGTAAGCCTTCGTTATTCACTAACACTTTAGCTTCACTGATGTCAAAGTCAATTTCACCACGACGTTTACGCATTTGGATTAAACGATTTGATAAATCTTGTGCTAAATCAAGCATTGGTGTAATTTCTTGATACTGCTTACGTACGTCAGGGTCCTTTTCAGTGATAATTTGATTAACTGCATCATATGTCATTCTGTAATTAGAATGGATGACACTATCAAAAATGTCATGATTAACCACTACACCTCGTTCATTGATTTCCATACGACAACTTAGTGTTAAGCGATCGACTTCTGGGTTCAATGAACAAATACCGTTACTCAAACGGTGTGGAATCATTGGAATAACACGGTCTACTAAATAAACACTTGTCGCTCTATCGTAAGCTTCTTTATCTAGTGCTGAGTCTTCTTTAACATAGTAACTGACATCCGCAATACTTACAGTTAATTCTGTGTGACCATTTTTTAATTTTTTCACACTAATAGCATCGTCTAAGTCTTTTGCGTCTGCACCATCAATGGTAATCGTTAACTCGTCACGCAAGTCTGTACGACCTTTAATTTCATCAGGCTTAATCTCTTCAGGAACCGCTTCGGCTTCTTTCAATACATTATCAGGGAATTCGATTTCGATACCGTGCTGATAAATGATTGATAAGATATCTACTCCTGGGTCATTTTTATGGCCTAGAATCGCAGATATATGTCCTTCAGGATTATCTGTACCATCTGCATACTTCGTAATTTGAACGAGTACTTTATGACCATCTACCGCACCAAGACTTTGACCTTTCGGAATGAAGATGTCTTGCATAATGCGTTTATCATCTGGGATAACAAAGCCAAAATGTTTCGCTTCACTATACGTACCCACTACTTGCGTTACTGAATGTTTTTCAATTGATTTAACTTCGCCTTCAATTTTACCTTTATGTTCACCTTTAGACTTCTGTATTTCTACAATAACTGTGTCACCATCTAATGCGCGATTAATCTTAGTTGGAGGAATAAAGATATCATCCATATCTTCTTGTTCAGGACGTAGGAATGCAAAGCCCTTCTTATTTTGACTTAACGTCCCTTTAATTAACTTAGAATTTGAACTTTTATGCGATTGATTGCGTTGGTATCTATCTGTTTTAGTTCGTTCAACTAAACCTGCTTGTTCAAGTTCTACTAGCACCTTTATTAAATCTCTAAACGAGTCGGCACTATTAAGACCTAAAGCATCTTGAAAATCAGATACCGACATTGGTTCGTAATCAGGTTGCTTTATGATTTCTTCAATGGATTGCTTTAAATTCATCATGCCCCTCCTTTCTTCTTTCGTTTAATATTTTTAAATTTATTATTCAGACCAATCTAAAGATTCTAAGAAACTGTATACATCTTCAAATACTTGTTCTTTTTCTTTATCGATTGTAATGACATGTCCTGAATTTGCATACCATTTGATGTCTTTTTCATCTGAGTCGACATTCTCGTATATATAATTTGCTGATTGAGGATTAATCATTTCATCATTTTCAGCTTGTACTACTAAAATTGGATCTAACACTTCATCGATTTCGTTTCTAACGTTATTTAATGTTTCGCTTAACTCTTTTAACGTTTCAGTAGGATGGAAGTCTTCCATTTCTTTATCAATCGTTGCTTGATCTTTGCCTTCATATTTTTTGAAGTTTCTTGCATATTCTAAAAAGCCTTCGTATATCGCACCTTGCGTTTTACCTTCAGCGGGTGCACACATAGTTACAATACCCTTTACAGGACGATTTAAGCTCAATTTCAATGCGAATACACCACCGAGAGATAAGCCTGCTACGGCAATTTCTTCATAGCCTTGGTCCACTAAATAATCATAACCATCAAGCACATCTTTAAACCACACATGTGGGCTTGATTTTAGAATTTCTTCAGGTGGTGCAGCATGCCCTTCGTATTGAGGCGCATAAGAAGTGTAACCTTTCTTCTGTAGGAATCTTCCTAATTGTCTTACGTCTGATGAATTACCTGTAAATCCATGTAGAAGTAAGACTGCTCGTTTCCCTTCCTCAAAGAAAAACGGTTGTGGTAATTTAATTTGCATTTAAAATCCCTCTTCCATCATTATCTCAAAATTATTCTTGCATTATATGTTTTAATTCAAATACAATGCTTCGTATTAATATTATATTTAACTAAATATTCCCTTATTTTCTCGGAAATATACATTATTTAAATCGGACCTTAGGTCTCCTGACTAAATATCAATGACGTCGTCCGTCACTATTCATTATAAATAAAAAAGCCCGACATTAACATCGTCGGACCTTATAAACCAAAGTAACTGATACCAATCATTATTAAAAAGAAAATGACTGCTAAAATAATTGTTAATCTATGCAAGAATAAATCGACGCCACGTTGTTTTTGTTTACCAAATAACTGTTCTGCGCCACCACTAATAGCACCTGAAAGTCCATTACTTTTACCTTCTTGGAGTAATACAACAGTGATTAATGCAATACAATCAATAATTAATAGTACTATGAAAAGTGTATGCATGAAAATTGTCCTCCATTCATTATATACGTTCCGAATTATATCATATACTAGTCTTTATAATCAATGACTATCGATTAAAGGTACTCTTACGGATGATTGAAATAACTAGCATGTATAATGCTAATACTGTAGAGCCCACAATTACGATTATAATAGGAATAATAAACAACACTGATTTAGCTGTTATTATCGCATTAATAACCATAGTTACGTTTACTAATGTAAATAATACATTTGAAACATAGACTGCAAACATAAACCACCACAGATATTTATGTCGATTCCATAATGCAATGACACCTGCTAAATATGCCAAAATATACATAATGCCAGTATATCTAAAGCTATTTAAAATATTAGCTACTGCACTATCACTTGCTTTCTGTCCTACCTGTGATAATAGTGTCTTAGCTGTTAACGTATCTAATGCAATAAAGTTATGGATGATCAATAAAATACATAAAATTAAAGAACTGTAGCCTATTAATTTACCTGCATTGCGTTCTCTTTGACTAGGTTGATTAAGTTGATTCTCCATCTTTATTTCTCCTTCTTTTATATACATAGCTATTATATCAGTTTGTATACCTAAATTAAATCTGTTCCATGTTCGTTAAGAATCATTAGTAGGTTAGATATATGTGATAAAAGCTACATTAATGATTTTGTCATTATGATTTTACAATTAGTTAATCACTTACATTGTTTAATAATTGAAAAAACCTGCCACAGTCTCAACTCTGTGACAGGTAATACATAAGCGTGAACTCTATTATTGTTTTAAATAGGTTAAATTATTAGACTTATTTGTCTAAATTGTAGAATGATTTGATACCATCAAATTTAGCAGTTTCAAATAATTCATCTTCAATACGTAATAATTGATTGTATTTAGCAATACGGTCAGTTCTTGATAATGAACCAGTTTTAATTTGACCAGCATTAGTAGCCACTGCGATATCAGAGATTGTAGTATCTTCTGTTTCACCTGAACGGTGAGAAACTACTGCAGTGTATCCAGCTTTTTGAGCCATTTCGATTGCATCGAATGTTTCAGTTAATGTACCAATTTGGTTAACTTTGATTAAGATTGAGTTACCAATACCTTGTTCAATACCTCTAGAAAGGATTTCAGTGTTTGTTACGAATAAATCGTCACCTACTAATTGAACTTTATCACCAATACGATCAGTTAATTGTTTCCAACCGTCCCAGTCATTTTCATCCATACCATCTTCGATAGTGATGATTGGGTATTTACCAATTAATTCTTCTAAGTAGTCAACTTGTTCAGCTGCGCTACGTTTCGCACCATGTTCACCTTCGAATTTAGTGTAATCATATACACCATTTTCGTAGAATTCAGATGATGCACAGTCGAATCCTAAGAATACATCTTCGCCAGGTTTGTAACCTGCTTTTTCGATAGCTTTAATAATTGTTTCTACAGCATCTTCAGTACCTTCAAATTTAGGAGCGAAACCACCTTCGTCACCTACTGCTGTTTCTAAACCACGTTCACTTAAGATTGATTTTAAGTTATGGAAGATTTCAGCACCCCAACGTAATGCTTCTTTGAATGATTCTGCACCTGTTGGTAAGATCATGAATTCTTGGAATGCGATTGGTGCGTCTGAGTGAGAACCACCATTAACGATGTTCATCATAGGAACTGGTAATTGTTTACCGTTGAATCCACCTAAATATTTGTATAAAGGTTGACCTAATAAGTCTGCTGCTGCACGTGCAACTGCGATAGATACACCTAAAATAGCGTTTGCACCTAATTTACCTTTGTTAGGTGTACCGTCTAATTGAATCATCATTTTATCAATAGATACTTGATCTAATACTGAAAATTCACCTTCAACGATTTCTGGTGCAATAATTTCGTTAACATTTTCAACAGCTTTAGTAACACCTTTACCGCTATAACGTGATTTATCTCCATCACGTAATTCAACTGCTTCGTGTTCACCTGTAGAAGCACCTGATGGCACTAATGCACGACCGAAAGCACCGCTTTCAGTTAATACTTCAACTTCAACTGTTGGGTTACCACGTGAGTCTAAGACTTCGCGAGCATAAACATCTGTAATAATTGGCATGTGAAAAATCTCCTTTAATTTAGATTCTAAAGCTATTATAGCTTGATTTAATCTTTAAATAAAATATTTATATCAGATAAGGACTGAATCCCTAAAGTTTCAAATATTGTATTAGGGATTACAATATTCTTACCATTTATAACTGGACTAATTTTTAGTGTTTAATAAGTGATTCACCAGTCATGTCTGATGGTTGATCTACATTTAATAAATCTAATAGTGTTGGTGCTAAATCTCCTAGACGACCAGTTTCACGTAATGTAACGCCTTCTTTAGTTACAATAACAGGAACCGGATTAGTCGTATGAGTAGTCATTGGTTGATCATCATCTGTTAATACTTGGTCAGAGTTACCATGGTCACCTGTAATAATTGCATAACCATTCATGTCTAAGATTTTATCAACAACTTCACCTAAGCATTCATCCACTGCTTCAATTGCTTTGATAGTTGGTTCTAACATACCACTATGTCCAACCATATCAGGGTTAGCAAAGTTTAAGATAATTAAATCTAAATCACCTTTATCTAACTCTTCTAATAACGCATCTTTAACTTCATACGCACTCATTTCTGGTTTTAAATCGTAAGTCGCTACTTTTGGTGAATCGATTAAACGGCGACGCTCACCTTCAAATTCTTCATTACGTCCACCACTCATGAAGTACGTTACGTGTGGATATTTTTCAGTTTCAGCAATACGTAATTGTTTTAAGTTATTATTTTGAGCAACTTCACCAATTGTATTTGTTAAATCCACTTTCTCGAAGACAACTTCAGCATCTATATTGTCATTATATTTAGTAAATGTTGCGTAGAATAAATCTTTAACTTGTTCTACTTTAAAGCCATCAAATGCTTTATTAGTAAATACTTCTGACAACTGAGCTGCTCTATCAGGGCGGAAGTTGAAGAAGATAACTGCATCTCCATCATTGATACCATTATTTTGACCTTCAACAATAAATGGCTCAACAAATTCATCTGTTAAATCATTAGCGTAGTTAGCTTCAACGCCTTCTTTTGCTGAAGCATAAGTAGGCCCTTCAAAGTTACGGATAGCATTATATGCTTTTTGTTCACGATCCCAACGTTTATCACGGTCCATAGCGTAATAACGGCCAGAAATAGATGCGAACTCTCCTACACCTAATGATTTAAATTTAGCTTCTGTGTCTTCAATGTATTTTAGTGCTGATTTTTGGTCTACGTCACGACCGTCTAAGAATGCATGTACATAAACTTTATCTAAACCTTTTTGTTTAGCAAGTTCTAACAATGCAAATAAATGTTGGTAATGACTGTGTACACCACCATCAGATAGTAATCCAAAGACATGTAATGCAGAATCATGCTCATTAACATGTTGCACGGCGTTATTTAACACATCATTTTCAAAGAAATCGCCATCTGCGATTGATTTATTAATACGAGTCAAACTTTGGTAAACAATACGTCCTGCACCAATGTTCATATGACCAACTTCTGAGTTACCCATTTGGCCTTCTGGAAGACCTACGTCTAAACCACTTGCTTCAATTTGTGTAGTTGGGTATTTGCTGTAATAGCGGTCAAAATTTGGTTTATGCGCTTGTTTTACAGCATTACCATGTTCACTTTCACGATTAGCGAAACCATCTAAAATGATTAAAGCTGTCGGTTGTTTAGCCATAATTATTTTGCACCTTCTAACAATTGTACGAAATCTTCAACTTTTAATGATGCGCCACCTACTAATGCACCATCAATGTCAGATTGAGCCATGTATTCTTTAACGTTGTTAGGTTTAACACTACCACCGTATTGAATACGTGTTGCATCAGCAACATCTTGACTAGCCACTTTCGCTACTGTTTTACGCACGTGAGCACACATTTCATTAGCATCATCAGAAGTAGCTGATTTACCAGTACCGATTGCCCAAATTGGTTCGTATGCAATAACAACTTCTTTAAGTTGCTCTTCTGATAAACCTTCTAATGCTTTTTCAACTTGATTGCTAACGATTTCATTAGCTTTGCCATTTTCGCGTTCTTCATCAGTTTCACCAACACAAATAATTGGTGTCATGCCATGATTAAATACCGCATGTGCTTTTTTATTCACATCTTCATCTGTTTCATGGAATAATTCACGACGTTCTGAGTGTCCAATAACTACGTATTTAACACCTAAGTCAGCTAATGCCACTGGAGAAGTTTCTCCTGTGAATGCACCATTATCTTCAAAATAAGTGTTTTGAGCACCAATTTTTAATCCTTTTGCTTTGCCATCATTCACTAATGAAATTAATGCGTCTAATTGAATTGTTGGTGCACAAATTACTGATTCAACTTCTTTTTCATCAGGTAATGTTGGTAAATTATTAACGAAGTCTTTAGCTTCTTTAACTGTTTTGTTCATTTTCCAGTTACCAGCTATGATTGGTTTTCTCATTGATTACACTCCTATATATTTAAAATTGTAATTTTAGCATTAAATAATTTTTTAAGACGTAAAGTCTTATTCTTTATACATTTTCCCTTGAAAATGCTTAGAAAAACGTACACCTTTTATAAGGTGATTATTTATCATTAATTGCTTTAATTCCTGGTAATTCAATACCTTCAAGGTATTCTAATGATGCACCGCCACCAGTAGAAATATGTGTGAAGTCATCTTCAAAACCTAAAGAAATTGCAGCTGCTGCTGAGTCACCACCACCGATAATTGTAGTAGCGTCTTTTAAGTTAGCAATGGCTTTACATACACCGATTGTACCTTGAGCAAAGTTACTAAATTCAAATACACCCATAGGTCCATTCCATACTACTGTATGTGCACCTTCTAATTCTTTAGAGAATAATTCAACAGTTTTAGGGCCAACGTCCATTGCTTCTTGATCAGAAGGGATGTTATCAATTGATACTTCAGTAATTTCAGCGTAATTTGAGAATTCTTTCGCAACTTTCGCATCTACTGGTAACACAATTTGATCTCCGTTACTTTCAAGTAATTCTTTAGCAAAGTCGATTTTGTCTTCTTCTAGTAAAGATAATCCAATTTCCTTGCCTTGTGCTTTTAAGAAAGTATACGCCATTCCACCACCAATAAGAATTTTATCAGCGATATTTACTAAGTTTTTAATGACACCAATTTTGTCAGATACTTTTGCGCCACCTAAAATTGCAACTACTGGTTTATGTGGGTCGTTAACAACACCACCGATAAATTTAATTTCTTTTTCCATTAAATAACCAGCCGCTGTTTCTAAATGAGTTGAAATACCAACGTTAGATGCATGTTCACGGTGAGCTGTACCGAAAGCATCATTTACAAATACATCACCTAGTGATGCCCAATATTTACCTAATTCAGGATCATTTTTAGATTCTTTTTTACCATCTAAATCTTCGTAACGTGTATTTTCGACTAATAATACATCGCCTTCACTTAAGTTTTTGATAGCTGATTCTAATTTTTCACCACGTGTTTCAGGTACGAAAGTAACTTCTTTACCTAATTTTTCAGATAAAGCATCAGCAACAGGTTTTAATGTAAGACCTTCTTTATCACTTTCTTGTTTAACTTTTCCTAAGTGAGAAAATAGTACTAATTTACCACCTTGTTCGATGATATATTTAATTGTTGGTAAAGCCTGAACAATACGATTATCATTTGTGATCTTACCGTCTTTTAAAGGTACATTGAAATCAGCACGTTCTAAAACAACTTTCCCTTTTAAATCTAAATCAGAAACAATTTTCTTTGCCATTATAATTTCCTCCTCTAAATAGGAATTACTAATATAAAAATAAGCGGAGAAGCGTTAGTGCTCCCCGCTTACTCATAAGCTAACTTATTTCAATAATTTGTACAAGTGTACTGTGAATAGTACATCCATACTGAGCACAAGTTTATTTAACTATGCTTCTAAATTATTTAGATAATTCTGCTAAATATTCTAAAGTACGAACTAATTGAGCAGTGTAAGACATTTCGTTGTCATACCAAGCTGCAACTTTAACTAATTGACGGTCACCAACAGACATTACACGAGTTTGAGTAGCATCGAATAATGAACCGTAAGTCATGCCAACTACGTCAGAAGAAACGATTTCGTCTTCAGTGTAACCGAATGATTCGTTTGAAGCGTTTTTCATTGCTTTGTTAACGTCTTCAACAGTAACGTCTTTTTCTAATACAACTGTTACTTCAGTTAATGAACCTGTAGCAACTGGTACACGTTGAGCACCACCGTCTAATTTACCATCGATTTCAGGAATAACTTTACCGATTGCTTTTGCAGCACCTGTTGAGTTAGGTACGATGTTTTGAGCTGCTGCACGTGCACGACGTTTGTCACCTTTTTTATGTGGACCGTCTTGAGTCATTTGGTCACCAGTGTATGCGTGAATAGTTGTCATTAAACCTTCAACTAAACCAAATTCATCACTTAATACTTTAGCAACTGGTGCTAATGAGTTAGTAGTACATGATGCACCTGAAACAACTGTTTCTGAACCATCTAAGTCATTGTGGTTAGTGTTGAATACGATTGTTTTTACATCACCTTTAGCTGGTGCAGAAATTAATACTTTTTTAGCACCTGCATTGATGTGTGCTTCTGCTTTTTCTTTATCTGTATAGAAACCAGTACATTCTAATACTACGTCGATATCTAAATCGCCCCAAGGTAATTTGCTTGCATCTGGTTCTTCGTATGATTTAACTTCTTTACCATTTACGCGGAAACCACCATCAACAACTTCAACTTCTCCTGTGAAACGACCTTGCATAGTGTCATATTTTAATAAATGAGCTAACATTTCGTCGTCTGTTAAGTCGTTTACTGCAACTACTTCAATACCTTCTACGTCTTGAATTCTTCTAAATGCTAAACGACCAATTCTACCAAAACCATTAATTGCTACTTTTACTGCCATTATAATGGCCTCCTTTAAAATGATATTTAAAAAGCTTTAAACTTTTTATTACTAATTTAATATTACCTTTGCTGCTGCTTCATCAGTAATTAAAACTGTATTTTTAGGTGCAATACTTAAGTAAGCTTTAATTGCTTCACCTTTAGATTGTCCACCTGCAACAGCGAATATAAAATCTTTGGTTTCTAAATCTTCAAGTTGTAGTCCTATTGTCTTTACTTTATAGACTACATTTCCTTGAGCGTCAAAATAGTAACCGAAAGCTTCTGCGACGGCTTGATGATGTTGAAGGCTTTCAATCACCTGTTCTGACGATTGTCTACGATACGCCATCTTCAGCGCATCACCAATACCGTGAATTGTTATATTTGCTTGTTTAATTTTATCTAATGTATGAACCACAGAGGGTTCCATCAGAAGTGTATTATACGTTGATTCACTTACATTATCTGGTACATAAAGTGTTGTATAATAACCACCTGTTTGTTGCGCCATGCTCGCTGAAATCGTGTTAGCTTGATAAATAACATTCTCACCAAGACCACCACGAGCTGGTACGAAAAATACATTAAATGGTAGAAGATGCATGGCTCGGCTTACATTTGCCATTGTTGAACCACCTGTTACTGAAACAATAGCGTCTTCATATAAGATGCTTTCCAATAATTGGCCAGCTTGTCTTCCCATTTCGGATTTAACATTCTCTTGAGCATCTGCATCACCAGGTATAACGTGAACTTCTTTAATACCAAAAGTTGACTTAATTTGATCAGCTAATTGATTATCATCAGTATAAATATTGAAATATTCGTTAAGCTGATTCAAAACTGACTTGCCTTCTTCAGTGATTTCCATTCCAGTCGATTTGACTTGAATTAAATCTTGCTTTTTCAACATATCAGTTTCAGATCTTAAAACACGTTCAGTAATATCCATGTGCTCACTTAAACTTCTTCTACCTACTGGTTGATTATTTGAGATAGTAGTTAAGATAGAAAAGCGTCGATACATTTTATCAATTAAATCAGGTATCAGCTTCTGTTGAATTTTAATCAAGTCCTTCACTACTACCTTCCTCCTTTATATATAAAAGGTAACCAATAGCATAAACCTGGTTTGACTTATTGCGTCCCGCGTGGGACAAAATCTAACCTCTTTACACTTGCAATAGTACTATTGTGTTGTTGAAAATGCAAGAGAAAAACTCTAATATTTAAAATTATCTGTAAAATTCCCTAATTTAAGTAGTATTTCCCTTTTTATAAAGTGGCGCAAAGTTTAATTAAACCCTTATTTTATAGTATTACCCTTAAAGTTTAGAAATTATTCTTTTGCAAAACACTTTCTTGTTTAAACTATTTTAATTTATAATATAAGAAATTCATTTAAGGAGGATGAAGAAATGGCTCGAGAAAATGATAATAATGTAGAAGTCATTGACCCTGAAGATCGTAGATATAAAGATGATAACTATTTTAATGGTAATGATCATAATGAACGTAACAACTATTCGATAAGATATCATTATGGTTGTGGTTGTCCATTTGGTTGCCTTTCTTCACTAATCATTTCTATTTTGCTTTCAATTATTTTTACCTTTTTACTCAATTGGATGTTTTAAAAAAGTAAAAAGTGAGACTTGAAACATGACTGTTTCAAAATCTCACTTTGATAACTACTAACTATATTATTCATTACTATTTGATGATTCTTGGCTTGACTGACTTTGACTAGACGTAGCACTTCGTTGTGAAGTTTGTCTTGAGGTTGATTGCTGCGTAGACGACTGAGTTGTTGATCGTTGTTGGGTCTGTGGTGATTGTTGTGTCTGTGGTGATTGTTGCGTTCTAGTTTGATTGCTTGTCTGGTTACTATTAGACTTATCCGTATTTGATTCACTAGAATTATTATCACTACTATTATTACTGTTACTTTCTTGAGTTGCTTGTTCTTTAGTGCGAGCTTCTTCTGTTGTAGCTTCTTCTTTAGTTGTTTTCTCTTGTGTTTTTTCTTCCTTAGTCTGTGCTTCTTTGGTTCTTTGTTTCTCCTCCGTTGATGGTTGATGTTTAGTTCTTTGCTGAGTTGGAGGTGTTGCTTGTTGTGTCTGACGTTGTTGGGTTTGAGCTGTTTGCTGCGTAACATTCTCTTGAGTCACATTCGAACTATCTTCACTTGTTTTTTTATCTTTATCTGACTTATCCTTCTTGTCTTTATCTTCTTTGTCTTTTTTATCATTTTTATCTTTGTGCTCTTCAGTTGATTGATTGTTTAAGCGTTCACTTGAACGATTTGAATGATCTACAAATGCAAAAATCGCAAATGCTAATCCGCTTAATAATAATAAAACGATAATCGTACTAATAAGTTTCGAAATGCCACTCATTTTTTTCTTTTCCGGTTCACCAAAGTCATCTCTATTTCTATTGTTCTTAGACATAAGTTACCTCACTTTAATATATTAAAATTGTCTAGTCCCCTAAATGTAGCATATAATTTTACAGTAATTCGCACGGAAATGAAATAAAAAGGTTTAAGACATTAATTATAATGATACATAATCACTTATATATGATAACATCATAAGTAATTACAAACATCAATTATGCAAATTTAATTTTATTAAAATGTGAAAGTGTGAGTCATAATGAAAAAATTTGTTTCTGAAGATATGTTTGAAGATGAAAATGTCCCTAAACATAATCTAAAATCTATGATGTTGAATAATGATGATTATGATGACAGTCATACATCTCAGTTTGACTTTATATTTTTATCAGTCATTTTCATTCCTCTAATCATATTATTCTTAATCTTTATTCATTAGTACTATAATAGATATACAAAGAGCCCACACGATTCTCGCATGGGCTTCTACTAAAGGGAGTCAAAATTGACCTTCGTTTATTTTGTGTAGTCTATGGGGTATACTCAATTTACTCAAAGATATTGAAATCTACTATAGCGAAGGTACAAATTAATTATAACTTAACTTTAGATAATTTAAATCCTGTTTACAGCTTAGTAAATGACATATTATTGACTAATCATTGTACATTTTTTGAACAAGAAAAGTTCAATGTTGATTATAGAAAGGCTATCTTAATACTATAAATTAATAGAGGTGTAAATATGAAGCAATTCTTAATAACTGGCGGAACTGGAATGGTAGGCAGTCAATTAGTAAATGAATTAAAGAATCGCGATGTACATATTACAATACTAACTCGTAGTGATAAGCAAAGTGATGATCCAAAGATTTCTTATGTTAATTGGTCAAAAGACGGTTGGATGTCCCAAGTTCCAGATATAGATGTTGTAATTAATTTGGCTGGTGCAACTTTAAATAAACGTTGGACACCATCATATAAACAATTGATTATGACTAGTCGTATTCAGTCAACTCAAGCACTAGTTGATTTATTTAGCGAACGAGAACATAAACCTGAAGTGCTCTTTAATGCTAGTGCAATGGGTTATTATCCACCTAGTTTATATCATACGTATACAGAGAAATATCAAACACATCCGTTTGATTTTCTATCTGATGTGGTTTATCAGTGGGAACGTTTTGCTAAACGCTTTGAGTCATTTGGTACGCGAGTAGTACTTGGCAGATTCAGCATGATTTTATCTGATGATGGAGGCGCCCTACAGACGATGAAGCTTCCTTATAAATTCTTCGTAGGTGGTAAATTAGGATCTGGATTCCAATGGTATTCATGGATTCACATTAATGACTTAGTGCGCGCAATTCTATTCACAATCGATAATCCTAAAGCAAAAGGTCCATTCAATATGGCTGCACCAATTGCTGAACGCCAAAATTTATTTGGGTACACACTTGCGCGTGTCATGCATCGCCCTCATGAAACATGGGTGCCATCCTTCCTAATGCGATTAGCACTTGGTGAAATGTCTACGGTTGTTTTAGATACGCAAAAGGTATTACCAAATAAACTGGATGCGCTCGGTTTTACGTTTAACTATCCTAACCTAAAAATTGCTTTCGAAGATTTAATAGATGCATAATAATTTAATTGGAGTTTTGAAAATGAATGACGAGAAATTAACTTATATTCTACTTATCATCGCAAGTCTATTTCTTATACTCAATGGTGTTTTCGCTTTCGAACATAATTTAGTAATTATTTTAATGTCCATATTCTTCATATTAATTGGCATTATTTTACTTATTATATCTATTCGACTGTTCCTAAAACGTTCTTCAAACAATTAAAATAGTCATAAAAAAATGAGGCTGGGACAAAATAAAATGTCTCAGCCTACTTTATCATTTTGTCAGTAGCTGACTGATTTGAAAATGCGCTTGAATCAAGCTTTTTTCAAACCTAGTCATCCTTGCCGGGGTAGGACAACGAAATAAATTTTGAGAAAATATTATTTCTGTCCTACTCCCATTTGTATGCCATGGTTAAATTTGATTATTTATCTTCTGGTTGCATAACATTATCAATTAAACCATATTCTTTAGCTTCGTCAGCAGTTAAGAAGTTATCACGATCAGTATCTTTTTGAATTTTTTCAATACTTTGACCTGTACGTTCAGCTAAAATTTTGTTTAATTTTTCACGTGTTTTTAAAATGTGGTTAGCAGCAATTTCGATTTCAGTCGCTTGTCCTTGTGCACCACCTAATGGTTGGTGAATCATAACTTCAGCGTTTGGTAATGCAAAGCGTTTACCTTTTGCACCAGCTGCTAATAAGAATGAACCCATTGATGCAGCCATACCGATACAAATTGTTTGTACATCTGGTTTAATATGTTGAATCGTATCATAAATTGCAAATCCAGCCGTAACACTACCACCTGGAGAATTAATATATAGATAGATGTCTTTCTCAGAGTCTTGAGCTTGTAAGAATAATAATTGTGATACAATTGAATTTGCTACATTATCATCAATTGCAGAACCTAGCATAATAATACGGTCTTTCAATAAACGTGAATAAATATCGTATGCGCGTTCACCGCGATTTGTTGTTTCAATTACTGTAGGAATTAAATTCATTTATATTTCCTCCTTGTGATTAACTGTTAATTAGTATTTTACATCAAAAGTCAAAAATGGTCAAAATTTAAACTCATCTAGCACTAAGAAAAGTTGACCATATTTTAATAGATTTTGTACACTATAAACATACATTCAGATTGTACTTTTAAAATAACAATTAGTACAGAAATTTGTCTTTATCATTTAATATCTCCTCGTAGTGTAACGGATAGCACGTAAGATTCCGGTTCTTAAGATAGAGGTTCGACTCCTCTCGAGGGGGCTAATAGCTTTAATTATGCACATTTTAATTTCAAGAATGGGAGTGCGACAGAATTCTTTTTAAATTCGTCGTCCCACTCCCAACTTGCTTTGCTTGTAGAATTTCTTAGTGAAATTCTCTTTGTTGGGGCCCCACAAGGATGACTAGAACTGAGAAAAGCTTGATTTAAGCGCCTTCTCAGTTCAGTCATCTACTGCGAATTTGCAAAATAGCATCATCATATTATTTATGTTCCAGGCTCGTTCTTTTTTATTTGTCTTTTAATAAAAAAACAAAGAAAATTAAATTTCAGGGACTTTTCAGGGATCCAAGTCCCTAGTTCTAAAAAAAGAACTCGCCAATCCATGACGCGTTTATACTTATAATTCTATTTTTTCACCACTTCGAATTTTGTCTGCAAGTTCATTTAACTTTCTTAAACGATGGTTGACTCCAGATTTAGATATCGGACCCGTCGATATCATTTCTCCCAGTTCTTTTAAAGAGATTTCTTGATGCTCAACTCGAAGTTTAGCAATCTCTCTTAAGCGATCAGGCAAATTATCTAATCCGATTTCCTGATCAATTAACTGGATACTTTCTACTTGTTTCATAGCGGCACTTACAGTCTTATTAAGGTTTGCAGTTTCACAATTTACTAAACGATTCACTGAATTTCTCATATCTCTAACAATTCGCACATCTTCAAACTTCAATAATGCTTGGTATCCACCTATTAAACTTAGAAAATCAGAAATTTTTTCAGCTTCTTTTAAATAAGCAATACTACCCTTTTTTCGTTCTAAATGTTTAGCATTTAATCCATAACTATTCATTAATTTAGTTAAACCTTCAGAATGATTCTCATATTGAGAAAATATTTCTAAATGGTAGGATGATGTCTCTGGATTATTTACAGATCCTCCAGCTAAAAATGCGCCTCTTAAATAACTTCTACGCATTTCATCATCTTTAATCATGCTAGCATCAATATCGTGAACAAAAATACCATTCTTTAATATACCAAGTTCATCTAGAATTTCTTTAGCTCGCACTTTTGTACGACAAATATAAATATTATTTTTCTTTAATTTCATTTTTTTACGAACTAGAATTTCCACTTCTACATTAAATATGCGTTTAATTAATGAATAAATTCTTCTAGCGGTCGTAGCATTCTCTGTTTGAACATTAATTACGAATTGTTGATTAGATAGGCTAAGTGCACCGTTCATACGAATTAATGCGCTAAGCTCTGCTTTGGCATTGCTTTCATCAACATCAATGCGTGTTAATTCATTCTTCATATCTGATGCAAAACTCATCACATTTCCCCCTCTAATCAATTTTATATATACAAGTAACTAACATCCTATATAGTTGCACTATATTACGCGAATACATTAATAAACATACGCCCTATATCATACCATAGTTATACAGATGATTAGAAGTGTTATTTTTTAGGTCTAAATTGAATCGTACTTGTCATTTCAAGTGCTAAATCATAGATCAATCTTGCTAAAACTTTAGTATTGTGACGTACTAAATGATCATCTAATATTTCGACTAAATTAGATGACGTGATCATTCTAATATTATGATCTGTAATTTTATGTTCATCCATAACAACCGGTTTAGCATTACGCTCTCTATAACGTTCTAACACTTTATCATCGTATTTATCATTACTACAGATGACATAATCAATAAAATCACTTCCAGCATGTTTATGTATTGCTTGAATATGGTCCATAACGTCGTAATCTGATGTTTCTCCCGGTTGAGTCATAACATTAGATATGTATAATTTAGGTGCTTTAGAACGTAAAATAGCTTCTGACATACCTTTAACACATAAATTCGAAATAACACTTGTGTATAGTGAGCCAGGTCCGAGCACGATTAAATCTGCATCTTCTAATGCGTCAATTGCTTCTTCCATAGGTTCAACATTTTCAGGTTCTAAAAAAACACGATCAATACGTTTGTTTTTCTTTGGTATTTGAGATTCTCCTCGTACAATTTCTCCGTCTTCTAACACTGCGTTTAGCATAACATTAGTATTCGTTGAAGGAATCACTTTACCTTTAATATTTAAAATCTTACTTAATTCTTTAACTGCATGACCGAAGTCATTCTTTATGTTTGTTAAGGCTGCTAGTAATAAATTACCTAGTGAGTGTCCTTCGATTTGATTTTCTTTAAATCGATATTGAAATAATTCTTCTATGACTGGTTCAGCATCGCTTAGTGCCGCTATAACATTTCTAATATCACCTGGAGCAGGTATATCCATCTCACTACGTATTTTACCAGTACTACCACCATCATCAGCTACAGTAACGATGGCCGTTATATCAATGGGGTACTCTCTCAGCCCCCTCGCCAATACTGATAGGCCTGTTCCACCGCCTATGAGTACAATCTTTAATTGTTTCATTTTCTCACGCCACTTTCGATATGTGCATCTCTGTGATGAACATAGACATTATAATCAAATATTTCTGTTAATTCTTCACCAATGCGTTTAGCTAACGCAACAGAGCGATGTTGACCTCCTGTACAACCTATTGCAATTACTAATTGTGATTTACCCTCTTTTTTATAACCTGGTATCATAAATTTCAGTAAATCCATTAATTTTTCGAAAAATATTTCAGTTTCATTCCATTTCATAACATAATGGTAAACTGGTTCATCTTCTCCTGTCATCGGTCTTAAGTCTTCAACATAATAAGGATTTGGGAGGAAACGGACATCAAATACTAAATCTGCGTCTTTTTGTATACCATGTTTAAAGCCGAAACTTGATACATTGATACTAAAGGATTTAAAATTCTCATCTTCAAATTTTTCTTTCACTCTAGCTTTAAGTTCTTTCGTCGTCAATTGAGTTGTATCTACAATATAATTAGCGATTGTACGAATATTGCTAAGCAATTGCTTTTCTTCTAAGATTGAATCCATCAAAGACATTTGTCCATTTTCATTTAAAGGGTGAGCTCGTCTAGATTCTTTGTATCTAGAAATTAGTTTTTCTGTTTCCGCTTCTAAAAACATGACATCTACAATTACATCGTTTCTACTTTTGATTGCATCAATTTCTTCTACTAATGATTTAAATAATTCTTTACCTCTTAAATCTATAGCAATAGCTACTTTTTGCAAAGAAGGATTACCTTGTTCCATTAATTCTACAAATTTAGGGAGTAAAATAGGTGGTAGATTATCAACACAGAAGTAACCAATATCTTCTAAACATTGTATGACCACTGATTTACCCGCACCGGATAGACCTGTTACTACTAATAGTTCACTTTTACTCATTTCATTTTCTTTATGGTTCGTCATTTTGACACCGCCTAGTTAATCTTTTTAATATATACATACGTTTTAGAATATCGTTAATTTACTTTCATAATATCATATGAGCTACTTATCGTAACTATTATTGCGATATCTGAATCTAATATTGAATTAAATAAAAAAGGCTAGAATTCATGCTTTAATCACTATATGATGTGATTGCATGCTCTAGCCTAATCTTATTTATGCTTCTTGCTTATCTTTTAATTCTTCAATGTAATCAATAGCACTTTGTGCTGCTATACTACCATCACCCGTAGCTGTTACAATTTGACGTAAACCTTTATCTCTAACATCACCAGCCGCAAATATACCTGGCACTTTCGTACTCATATTATCTTCAGTTACAATATAGCCCATATCATTCGTAATTCCTAGATTCACAAATGGTGCTGTTAATGGTTTCATACCAATGTAGATGAACACCCCATCTGCATCTAAAGTTTGTTCAGAGGCATCTTTGGTAGAAACAAGTGTTACAGAACCTACTTTTCCATCTTTTTCATTAATAGATTTTAAAGTATGACTCCATATAAAATCGATTTTGTCATTTTTAAACGCACGATCTTGCAAGATTTTTTGTGCTCTTAATTCATCTCTTCTGTGTACAATTGTAACTTTATCTGCGAATTTAGTTAGGAATGCACCTTCTTCAACAGCAGAATCCCCGCCACCTATTACAAATAAGTTTTTATTTTTGAAAAATGCACCATCACATACTGCACAATAACTTACACCGCGTCCACCTAGTTCTTGTTCACCAGGGACACCAATTTTTTTATATTCAGCACCAGTTGAAATAATTACCGCACGAGCTGTTATCTCTTTATTGCCTAAATTAATTTCTTTATAGTCACCTTTATCTTCAATTGATTTAATATCTCCATATTGATATTCAGCACCGAATTTTTTAGCGTGTTCGAACATTTTAGTTGATAAATCTGGACCAGTAATCATTTCGAATCCTGGGAAGTTCTCTACTTCCTCTGTATTTGCCATTTGTCCACCAGGCATGCCTCGTTCAATCATTACTGTGCTTAAATTTGCACGTGATGCATAAACTGCTGCAGTCATACCGGCTGGTCCAGCACCGATAATTGCAACATCATAATTTACTTCAGTCATTTTTATGCCTCCTACGTTTTTAATATCATGCGCATTATATATTAATATTTGAAATCTTTAAATTTATATGCTCAACAATTGATCAATTGCGTTATCTAACTTATAACTTGATATATTAAACAATTCCATAATTTTCTTTTTAGTCATATGGCTATGATAATAACGATGATATAGATAAGCATGTGCAGCTACATATCTGTCAACTTCACTAAAATCAACATCGTTCGCAATTAACCCTTCACCTTTATCAATCCAACTTATAAATAATTCCGTATCTTTCTGTATGTCGTCCATTTCATATAAACTCACTAAACCTTTGTGAATGAAATCTAATTTATTTAAATGCAGTCCCTGTACTAAATAAGTAAGGTAAAGTTTTTCATAGTCATTCATTGTTTCTAAAATAGACCAAATCTCTTGAGTCATTAATATTTCTTTACCATTTAATTGATTTAATAAAAACACACCATAAAGTCTATAATGGCTATCATCATCTAATAACAGTGGTAATATTTTTTGATCAAATGTTTGTTTACTCTCTTCAAGTACCCAAGGTGCGTAGCCCACATCAACTTTAGAAATTTGCAGTAACTTCTCCCAAAATACTTTACTCTGTTCTTTATTTCCGAGGTAATAATAATTAAAGCTCAATGCATTAAACATTTGAATTGAGGCAAACTTACCTTTTTTATAAAGTGGTAATAATATTTGTTGAGATGCATCGTACTGTTTTAAATAGCTTAGTACTATGCCTAATTTAAAACTTTCATCATCATTCATTGGTACTACTTTACTTAATATTTTAAGATATTTGTGATACTTATCTTTTTCATTCGTATTGTAAAGTAGCAATGTATAGTGACATAGTGCATGTACATCTGAATTATCTTCTGCCAATAACGCTTCAAACATATCTTTAGCAATTTCATATTCACTTAAATACAAATAGCACATTGCTAATAAGTTGCGAATGACTCTATGTTCTTGAATTTTCTCCTCTTGATTCAAAATATATTTACGTGCATCTTGTAATCTTCCTTGAGAAAATAAATATTGGAATAGTAATTGCGTTGAGAAAAGTTGTGCTTCGAGCTGAATTTTATCTTCACTCATATAAGACACTTCGAATGTTTTTTCTAATTCTTCTCGAAAGTCAGTATCATCAGTTAAAATCACATAATTAATACCAAACAAGAAGGCCTTGTTTGGCTCATTAAGGTCAATGTTTAATTGACTAAGTTGATAGAAACTGTCGGCAACATGATTACCTTCAATAATGCTGTCATAAAACAAATGCTCAGCTCGTCTACCTAAATTAAGTTTATTTAAGCAATAAGCATACTTTAATTTAATATCAAAATCTTGTGGTGACAAATCAAGCACTTTTTTATAGTATTCTACTGCCTTATTAAAATCTTGCATTCTATATTTTTGATCAGCCATTTTACGATAAAATGGTTCATCAAATTTCATCGAGATAATTTTATCATTGTTTTGCGCCATTCTTTGTCACCTCTCTTTATTTATGATGTATTTGCATAGGATTGCCATATGCAATGGCATAATCTGGTATATCTTTTGATACAACTGTTCCAGCTTTAACGACTACATGATTACCAATATGTACACCTGGTAGAATGGTCGAATTTGCACCAATTAATGTATGGTCACCAATGTACACTGGGCCATAGCGATATTCATCCACTAATACTTCGTGCGTTAATATTGTTGTATTATAACCAATTACAGAATTATTGCCAATTGTAATGAGTTGCGGATAAAAGATGTCAGGCATTACTTTATAGGCAATAGCAGTATGTTGTCCAATGGTCATGTTCAATAGATTAATATATATCCAACGTTTCCATTTTAAATTTGGTATAAAACGACATAATTCAATAAGCAATGTATTGGTAAATACTTTGGGAAAACGTACTAAACTATAAATCCGCCATAGTGGATTAATCTTATGATGGTCTTCTTTAGTTAACCGTCTCATGATTTCACTTTCGCCTTAGAGCTATTCCAAGTTAACGGACCTGCTTCTTTGTACAATGGTGGCTGGTATTTAATGCGACGATAAATTAAAATAACCAAACCAATTATGATTAAAATAATTGATACCAATTGCGCTACTCTAATATGACTTGTTAGCATCAAACTATCCGTTCTTAACCCCTCTACAAAGAAACGTCCAATTGAATACCATATTAAATAAAGTGTGAATGTTTCACCTACGCGAAGATGCTTTCTAATTGTAATTAAAATGATGAATCCCAATATATCCCATATAGATTCATATAAGAATGTTGGATGGTAGTATATCCCTTCAATATACATATTACGAATAATAAACTCTGGAATATGTAAATTTTCTAAAAAGGTTCTTGAGACTGGACCCCCATGAGCTTCATGATTCATAAAGTTACCCCAACGTCCAATACCTTGAGCTAAAATAATGCTTGGTGCCACAATGTCACCAATTTGAAATGGATTTAAATTTTTAATTTTACATACAATAATACCAGTGATAAATCCACCTAAAAGACCACCATGTATTGCAATACCGCCATGCCATATCATTGGAATTTCAATAGGGTTTTGGGCGTAATATGGCCATTGAAAAATCACGAAGTAAATACGTGCAGTGATAAACCCAAAGATGGCACTGTAAAAGATGACGTCAACAAGCGTATCTTTATGTAAACCAACATATTTCAAGCTTTCTTGAGCTATGAAATAACCAATAAGGATTCCTACCGCAATAATGATACCGTACCATTTTATTGAGAGTGGACCTATGCTAAATGCAGTAGGATCAATATAATTCAGATTAAAAAGCATGTTCTAGTTCTCCTTGCTTTGATGACCTTTTTTTAAGATTTCTTCATTTAAACGTTGATTAAATTCTTCAGCTGTATTAATCCCCATTATATTTAAACGATAATTCATTGCTGCGACTTCTATAATGACTGCAACATTTCGTCCTGGTCTTACAGGAATTGTTTTTTTAGTGATTTCTGTATCAAGAATTTGTAATGTTTCTTCATTCAATCCAACTCGGTCATACAGTTTATCTTTATCCCAATTTTCAAGGTTAATGTTAAGACGAATTTGTTTTTGTGTGAGGATTGACCCCGCTCCAAATAATGTCATGACATTGATGATACCGAGACCCCTAATTTCTAGTAAGTGCTCAATTAATTTAGGTGGTGTCCCTATTAATTCATCTTTAGTTATTTCACGAATTTCTACGTTATCATCAGCTACAAGTCGATGACCTCGTTTCACTAATTCAAGTGCAGTCTCACTCTTACCTATACCAGAATCTCCAGTGATTAACACACCCACACCATAAACATCGACTAACACACCATGTAATGATGTTGTCTTAGCTAATTCATGTTCAAGGAATGTCGTTAATCGACTCATTAAACTTGTAGTTGCATCCTTTGATACGATGAGTGGTGTATCCATTTCTTGAGCGGCATCAATCAGCTCTTGCGGAGGTTCTAATCCTCTTGTCACAATAATTGCAGGTGTTTCAGGACGACATAATTTTCTCATACGTCCATGACGTTCCTCGTCTGGTAACAAATTATAAAACGATAATTCTGTAGTACCTAGTAATTGAATTCGGTCTGCAGCATAGTGTGAAAAATATCCAGCCATTTCTAGACCTGGTCTAGAAATATCCGTATTTTTAATAGGTTTATGTAATCCTTTTTCACCTGTAAACAATTCTAATTTAAGTAATTTGACTAATTTCTCTGTCGTTAACATGAGTTCACCTCAAAATTTTCACTTGAATTCATTCACCTATTATCATATCAAAAATAAAGACAAGATTAATATAAAAAAGAAGAAATCCTAATATATTTGTTTCATATACACCTTAGATTGCTTTTAAATCATTAAGGGAGCAACATATAGTTTGTATTGGATTACTTAACCTCACTTATTGAATTTCTTATTACAATTCCCTTTGTTGGGTTTGATGTTTTGTTATTAAAAAAACTGAGAAAAGCTCGATATGAGCGTCTTCTCAGTTAAGTCAATTAATGCGAGATGACTATGATCCCTTAAATTACTATTAATTTCCATAATCTATAATTTAATTTATTCTACTTTATCTCGTTCAAGTACCGTTTTTAAATATTTACCTGTGTATGATGATTCTACATTTGCAATCTCTTCTGGTGTACCAGTAGCAACTAGTGTACCACCACCATCGCCACCTTCAGGTCCTAGATCAATAATATGATCTGCTGTTTTAATGACATCTAAATTATGTTCAATAATCACAACTGTGTCACCGTTTTCGACTAGACGATTAAGCACTTTTAGCAAACGACTAATATCATCGACGTGCAAACCGGTTGTAGGTTCATCAAGAATATAGATGGAACGACCAGTTGAACGTTTATGCAATTCAGAAGCTAATTTAACACGTTGTGCTTCTCCACCTGATAGTGTTGTGGCTTGTTGTCCAAGCGTGATGTAACCTAAACCAACATCTACAAGTGTTTGTAATTTACGATGTATTTTAGGAATATTTTCAAAGAAATACGTTGCTTCTTCCACTGTCATTTCAAGCACTTCAGCAATATTCTTACCTTTATAAGTAACTTCTAATGTTTCACGGTTATAGCGTTTTCCATCACAAACTTCGCATGGAACATACACATCAGGTAAAAAGTGCATTTCAATTTTAATAATGCCATCACCTTTACAAGCTTCACAACGTCCACCTTTAACATTAAAGCTAAAGCGTCCTTTTTGATAACCACGAATTTTCGCTTCATTTGTTTGAGCAAATACATCACGTATATCATCAAATACGCCAGTATAAGTGGCTGGATTAGAACGTGGTGTTCTACCGATAGGAGATTGGTCAATATCAATAATTTTATCTAGTTGATCAATACCTTCAATGCTATCAAAGGCACCCGGTTTAACTTTAGATTTATTTATTTTTTGAGCTAATGATTTATATAATACTTCATTAACTAGTGAACTTTTACCTGAACCAGACACACCTGTTACAACTGTCATTACAGACAATGGAATATCTACATCTACACCTTTTAAGTTATTACTTCGTGCACCTTTGATACTAATTTTGCGATCAGTTACTTCTCGACGATGTTCAGGAACGTCGATACGTTTCTTACCACTTAAATATTGTCCTGTTAAAGATTTCTTATCTTTCATGACTTTACTTGGAGTGCCACTAGAGACGATTTCACCACCATGATTACCTGCACCAGGACCGACATCTACGAGATAATCAGCTGCTCGCATAGTGTCATCATCATGTTCAACAACAATAAGTGTATTGCCCAAATCTCGCATTTCTTTCAATGTACTTATCAGACGATCATTATCACGTTGGTGTAAACCAATAGAGGGTTCGTCAAGCACATAAAGTACCCCTGTTAAGCGTGAACCGATTTGTGTCGCTAATCGAATACGTTGTGCTTCACCACCCGAAAGAGTGCCTGACGCACGATTAAGTGTTAAATATTCTAATCCAACATTATTTAGAAATGACAATCTTGAAATGATTTCTTTTAAAATTTGATTTGCAATAGCTCTATCTTGTTCTGAAAGCTCAATATTTTCATAGTAATTTAATGCATTCTTGATAGAATATTCGACAACTTCTCCAATATTATATCCACCAACGTAAACAGATAGCGCTTCTTTACTTAAACGTTTACCGTGACAAGTTTCGCAAGGCAGTTCAGTCATGTATTTACTCATTACTTCACGTGTATATTCCGATGGTGATTCATGATAACGACGGTCAATGTTGGCAACAACACCCTCGAATTTCATTCTTCTATGACGTGTCCCACCGTTACGACTGTGGAAAGAGAAATCAATTTCTTTATCACCTGAACCATTCATTAATATGTTTTTCTGTCTATCAGTCAACTTTTTATATGGCTTATCCATATTAATTTTATATACTTCGCATACGCGTTTTAATAAAGTTGGGTAAAAATCTGAGCTCGTAGGTTCCCATGGTTCAATCGCACCTTCATTTAGAGTCTTATTAGGGTCTGGAACTACCAAATCAAGATCGACTGTTAATCTTTGGCCTAAACCATCACAAGTTGGACAAGCACCAAATGGGCTATTGAAACTAAACATTCTAGGTTCTAATTCACCAATAGAGAACCCGCAAATTGGACAAGCGTGATTCTCAGAAAATTTAAGGTCCTCTCCATCAATTACATCGACAGTAATATTGCCATCAGCTAATTCTAAACCTGTCTCAATTGAATCTGCTAAACGTGTTTCAATACCATCTTTAACTACCAAACGGTCTACGACTACCTCGATAGTATGGTTTTTATTTTTATCTAATTCAGGAACCTCATTGACATCGACAATATCGCCGTCAACTCTAAGACGTACATAGCCTTTTTTACCAATATCTGCGATAAGTTTCTCATGACTACCTTTTCTATGAGAAACAACTGGCGCTAAAATTTGAATTTTAGTGCGTTCTTCAAGTTCTAAAATGCGATCAACCATTTGTTGCACAGTTTGAGATTCAATTTCAATATTATGATTAGGACAATATGGCTTGCCTATTCGTGCGTATAACAAACGAATATAATCATAAATCTCCGTTACCGTTGCTACTGTTGAGCGGGGATTTTTACTTGTCGTCTTTTGGTCAATTGAAATAGCTGGTGATAATCCCTCTATCGTATCGACATCTGGTTTATCCATTTGCCCCAAAAATTGACGCGCATATGCACTTAATGATTCTACATAACGTCTTTGCCCTTCAGCATAAATCGTATCGAATGCTAAAGACGATTTACCTGACCCAGATAACCCTGTCATAACAATTAATTTATTTTTTGGAAGTTCAATGTCTACGTCTTTTAAGTTATGTGCACGTGCACCCTTTACTATAATACTTGGTCCCTTCATTTAACTGTCACCCTTCTGCTTTTAATTCAAATAACATATCTCTTAATTCTGTTGCTTTTTCAAAGTCTAAATCTTTAGCTGCTTTTTTCATTTCTTTTTCTATATTTTCAATTGTTTTTTGTCTTTCTTTTTTAGTCATTTTCTTAGGTAATTCGGTTTGTTGTTTTTCATTTGTTTCATCATTATCAACCGTGGCACTAATAACATCATGAATTTTCTTATTAATTGTTTTAGGTGTGATTCCATATTTTTCATTATGTGCCATTTGTATATCACGACGTCTTTGCGTTTCATCAAGCGCATATTGCATTGAATCGGTGATTTTATCAGCATACATAATCACTTCACCTTTTTCATTTCGTGCAGCACGACCTATCGTTTGGATTAATGAGCGGTTTGAGCGTAAGAAACCTTCTTTATCTGCATCTAAAATAACAACTAATGAAACTTCCGGTATATCAATTCCCTCTCTCAATAGATTGATACCGACAACAACATCATACGTTCCCATTCTTAAGTCACGAATAATTTCAATACGTTCTAACGTTTTAATCTCTGAGTGTAAGTAATTTACTTTAATACCCGCTTCTTTCATGTATGTCGTTAAGTCTTCACTCATTTTTTTAGTTAACGTTGTGACTAAGACACGTTCATCTCTATCAATACGTTCTTGAATTTCACTAAGTAAATCATCAATTTGATTTTTAGTTGGTCGAACATCAATTTTAGGATCTAAAAGACCAGTAGGACGAATAATTTGTTCAATCATTTCATCGGTATGTTCAATCTCATAAGGTCCTGGTGTAGCTGATACATATACCAATTGATTCGTTTTTTGTTCAAACTCCTCAAATTTTAATGGTCGGTTATCCATCGCACTAGGTAATCGGAAACCATGATCTACTAAAACTTGCTTACGCGCACGGTCACCGTTAAACATTCCTCTTATTTGTGGCAATGTAACGTGAGACTCATCGATCATTACTAACCAGTCATCACCGAAATAATCTAGTAACGTATAAGGTGTTGAACCTAAAGGTCTTAACGTTAGATGTACAGAATAGTTCTCGATACCCGAACAGAATCCCATTTCCCTCATCATTTCTAAATCATAATTTGTACGTTGCTCTAGACGTTGAGCTTCTAATAACTTATTCTCATCTTTTAATTCTTTTAATCGTTCTTCTAATTCCTTCTCAATACGTTCTATGGCAACTTTCATTTTTTCTTCACGTGTTACGAAGTGAGACGCCGGGAAAATCGCGAAATGTTCACGTTCGCGAATGACTTCTCCCGTTAAATAATTAACTTCTCGAATCCGATCAATTTCATCGCCAAAAAATTCAACGCGAATACACATTTCTTCACGTGAAGCTGGGAAAATTTCCACCACGTCGCCACGTACTCTAAATGTACCACGTTGGAAATCAATATCATTTCTAGAATATTGTACGTCTACGAGTTTACGAAGCAGTTCACTTCGATCCATTTCCATACCAACTCGAACACTTACTACTAAATCTTTATATTCTTCCGGATTACCTAAACCATAGATACAGCTGACACTGGCTATGATAATGACATCATCACGTTCAAATAATGCACTTGTGGCAGAATGTCGTAGTTGGTCAATTTCGTCATTAATTGAGGCATCTTTCTCAATAAACGTGTCTGTAGAAGGTACATAGGCTTCTGGTTGATAGTAATCATAATAACTAACAAAGTATTCTACTCTATTTTCTGGAAAGAATTCCTTAAACTCACTATAAAGTTGTCCCGCTAATGTTTTATTGTGTGCAATGATGAGCGTTGGTTTTCCCACTTCTTTAATAACATTACTCATTGTAAATGTCTTACCTGTACCAGTGGCACCTAAAAGCGTTTGGTGACGCTTTCCTTCTTTAACACCTTTAACTATTTTCTCTATTGCTTGCGGTTGGTCCCCTTGTGGATCAAACTCAGAATTCAATTTAAACGGGTAATGTTCCACCATTCTGATAAGCGCCTCCTTGAATTAAGCATTCTTAACTATTTATTTAAACTTTGATGTAAATAAATGATGTATGAAAATTTAACAATGATTTGTTTTAAATTGTATCTTTATTATTAATAAAAATTCTACTGAAATAGCTTAAACCACCTTATTAAGTGAAATTCATAAATTCATTCACTTAAAAATTTCCTATTATTTGTAAACTACTCTCACTTAAGGCTATTTTATCAAACATATAAATAAAAATACAAACGTTTGTTCGCTTACGTTTGTATTTTCAAAAACATTTATTCTTATTTTATATTCCACTAATGCGTGTGATTTATTCATATATAATTTAATGACGCCCGCTCTTAAATATACTTTAAATATTTACTTCCATTTGGACAAATTGTGCATTTACACTATAAACCAACTTACAGCAACATTCAAAAGTTCTGTTTAATAATGTTTAGTCTTGATGCTTATGAAACTCAAGGTTATCTATGATGACATATCCAGCTAATAAGGACACTACATCGATAAAGATTATCCATTCATTGTGAAAGAATCCTTTGTAAATTGAAGCAGCTATCAAAATTAATGTCGCAATAACACCAACCCATTTACTTCGAGTTATCACACTAAACAACACGACTAATACACATGGAAAAAATGCAGCTAAAGCGTACCAAATCATTTATCTCACCCATTTCTTCGATTTAAAATCGCCATTGTAGTTTCTCGCAATTCTGCTCGAGGAATGAAGTTTTCAGTTAGCATTTCAGGTATGACATTTTCTATGAAATCTTGAACAGAACTTAAGTGATCAAATTGCATGATTGTTTCCAAGCTGTGTTCATAAATTTCAAAGAACAGGTCCTCGGGATTACGTTTCTGTATTTCGCCGAACGTTTCATACAATAAATCAATTTTGTCGGCTACAGATAAAATTTGACCCTCTAACGAATCATCTTTCCCCTCTTGTAGTCGTTCTCGATAAATATCTTTATAAGGTTCAGGTATTTCTTCATTAATAAACGTGTCCACCATATCTTGTTCAACTTGAGAAAACAACATTTTCAATTCCGTTTTAGCGTACTTCACTGGTGTTTTAATGTCACCAGTAAACACTTCTGCAAAATCATGATTCAGTGCTTTTTCATATAAACTTTTCCAATCAATAGTATTACCATGATGTTCTTCTACAGTCGCTAAATATTGTGCAATCTTAGTAACTTTAAAAGAGTGAGCAGCAACATTATGTTCAAAATATTTAAATTTACCTGGTAAGCGAATTAATTTCTCTAAATCAGAAAGTCTCTTAAAGTATTGATGAACACCCATTTTACCTTACCTCCATACTCTATTAAATAAAGATTATACTTACATTTATTATATCAATCAACATTTCTATGAGAAGTGTCAATTCTTTATATATTGTAAAATGTTGAAGAAGTATAAAAAATAAGACCCTCAACATAGTTTCACGCTTAAATGAACTATCGAGGAGTCTTATGTATACAATTTGTCGAATGATTATATTACGATTCGTTAAATTGAATTTGAAGCTTTCATCATCTTATCAAATACTTTGGTTGGCAATATAGCATGTAAAAACACAAGGGGTTTAGCTGCAAATCCTAATAGATAACGTGGTTTAGGTTTATTACTATCTATTGCTTTTGAAATCGCTTTTGTGACTACCATTGGATTTGAAAGCATATTAGAATGATATTGCTTTTTCATACTTTGAGCCACTTTCATCGCAGTAGCTTCATAGGCACCGCCTTTTGCAGAATCAGCTAATTTATCAGCAGCGATAATCCCCCAATCTGTTTTAATCCCACCTGGTTCAATAATAGATACTTCTATCCCGAATTCCTCTACTTCCATTCGTAAAGCATCGCTAAAGGCTTCTAATGCATATTTCGTAGCATGATACCAAGCGCCAAAATAAGTTGTAAGTCGTCCACCCATTGATGAAATATTAATGATATGTCCTGATTTTTGCGTTCTCATATGTGGTAAAACTAGCTGTGTAATACGTGCTAAACCAAATATATTTACTTCAAATTGCTGTTTCGCTTCTTCAATTGTGACATCTTCGATTGCACCATATGAACCATAACCGGCATTATTAACGAGCACATCAATTCTTCCTTCGTTTGCGATAATTGTATCGATTGCCGTTTTGATTGATGCTTCATTTGTTAAATCTAATTTTAAAGGGTTAACTTGGTTTACTTTTTCAAGGCTTTCTATCCTACGACCAGCGCCATAAACAATATTTCCCTGTGCTGCTAAATATTCTGCTGTTTTATAACCAATACCACTCGTTGCTCCTGTAATTAAAATGACTTTTCCCATAAATGAGTCCACCTTTATATTCTATTTTAAAACATAATTATGCGTAAAAAGAGCAAAACTATTAATAAATATTCGCTTACATTGAGCTTTCTTCAATACATAACAATTATTTCATTTTCATTTATTACCCAATATATACTAGTTACATAGAAATGTATTGTGATAAGTACTTTAATTAAAGATTAGATTGTTTTCCTAAAATGTACACAAACCGGTTCCTAACTATTTATATAAAATAAACACCCCTTGCTCTAACTATGCCGCGCTATTTCGTTTAGTCTTCCTATAAATTTTTATAAAACGGCATACCTCATAAAAAAAGAGTTCAATAACTATGCTAAATTGCATAGCCATTGAACTCTGACATTTGAATATATTAAAAATAATGTCTTTAAATTTGTTAGTGAATAAAATTATAGCTTGAAGTGTTTGTAATTGTTCTATTTGTAACATGGTTATAATGACCATTCCAGTTCATTTCTGAAACATATACTGATCCATCTTGATTAACATGTTCCACGACACCAACATGACCATAATAACCAGCAGTTGTTTGGAAAATAGCACCTACTTCTGGACGATTATCTACTGTTAATCCAGCATTTTTTGCTGAGTATGCCCAGTTATTGGCGTTACCCCAATAACTACCAATTGAGCGCCCTAATTGTTGTCGACGATCAAATGCATAGTATGTACAATTTCCGAAACTATAACGGTTTCCTTGATTGGCAGTTGTAATATGTTGATACGATACTGGTGTATTCACTGATGAGTAGTATGAATCGTGCGTAGTAGTTGTAGGTGCACTTGTAGGTACAATATTGTAACCAGTCACATTTGTTGTGCTAGCACTTACCGATTGAGCTACCACATCTGATTGATTAAATGCTGTTGTTTCTGCATAAGTTTGTGCATAATTGATCTCTTTATTTTCTAATTTTGCTGCACCTTTTTCACTTACTGCAATTAAGTCACCTGGATGAATTAATGCAGTTACACCTGGATTAAAGTTATATAATTGTTCAAGTGATAAGTGATGTGATAACGCAATTTGGTATAATGTATCGCCAGCTTTAACTTTAACGATATCTTTATTTGTTAATCCTAGATTTGTTTCTTGCTCCACTTGACTATTGTATGTATTTGATTGTTGTGAAGTTGTATGTGTTGAATTTGTATGTTCTTGTGCATTAGCTAAACCACTTAAACCTGCTAAAGCTGCAATAGAAGTCAATGTTACTGTAAGAGTCTTATTAATCATGTTGTCATTCCTTTGTTGTTTTATATTATTGTTCTTTTATACTGTAGCACAACATATTTTATAGAAGTTCAATGTTATCGGCTTGTAATATAAAGGTTAAAAAGGGCTTAAATAACATATGAAATTATATACTCTAGTAATAAATAACATTTCAATTTACATTTACTTAGCTATTATTTAGATTCTCAAAAAAATTAGGAGTAAGATAATCAATTCAAAACGAACTCTATCTCACTCCTATTTTCAATTCTTTTACATTAATTATCACTTTGATTCATTGTATATCTTAGATACGATTCAATGAATGGTCCAATCTCCCCATCCATGACTGCATCAACTTTACCAGTCTCTTCATTTGTTCGATGATCTTTTACCATAGAATAAGGATGGAAAACATATGAACGAATTTGGCTTCCCCAACCAATTTCTTTTTGTTCACCACGTATTTCAGCCATTTCACGTTCTTGCTCTTCTAATTTTAATTGGTATAATTTAGCTTTTAACATTTTCATCGCTGCTTCACGGTTTTTAATTTGTGAACGTTCATTTTGGTTATTAACTACGATGCCTGTTGGATGGTGCGTAATTCGAATTGCAGATTCTGTTTTATTTATATGCTGACCTCCAGCACCTGATGCTCTAAATGTATCTACTGTAATATCGTCAGGATTAATTTCTATTTCAATTTCATCATTATTAAATTCCGGAATGACATCACATGAAGCAAATGACGTGTGACGGCGCCCAGATGAATCAAATGGAGAAATTCTAACTAGTCTATGAACACCTTTTTCGGCTTTTAAATAACCATACGCATTATGCCCTTTAATTAACAATGTGACACTTTTGACGCCCGCTTCATCACCTGGTAAATAATCAACAGTTTCAACTTTGAACCCTTGTTGTTCACCATAACGTTGGTACATACGTAGTAACATACTAGCCCAATCTTGTGATTCAGTACCACCAGCACCCGGATGTAATTCTAAAATTGCATTATTCGCATCATGTGGACCATCTAATAATAATTGCAATTCAAACTGATCAACTTTCTCTTTGAAGTCGAGAACATTTTGTTCTAAATCACTCTTTACATCATCATCTAACTCTTCTTGCAATAATTCCCAAGTTGCCGTCATATCCTCAACTTCTTCTTCTAATTCATGATAACCATTTACAACTGATTTTAATGCATTATTTTTATCAATAACATCTTGTGCTTTATTCTGATCATCCCAAAAGTCAGGTTCAGTCATCATTTCTTCATATTCTTGAATATTTGTCTCTTTATTTTCTAAGTCAAAGAGACCCCCTAATTTGTGTTAAGTTGTTACGATATTCATCTATATTTCGCTTAATTTCAGATAATTCCATATTTATCTCTCCTATTCTTACCTAATTCATATTGATTGGATATGTAAAAAGTAGGAGCGTGAATTCTATTTCACAACTCCCACTTATTATTGAACATAATACCTATTCTTCTTTTCCATGACAATTTTTATATTTCTTGCCACTACCACAAGGACATGGGTCATTACGACCAACTTTGTCGCCTTTAACAATAGGTTGCTTTTTAGCTTTTTCTTTGCCATCTTCAGCAGAGACATGTTGAGCTGTTCCAAAGTCAGTTGTTTTCTCTCTTTCTATATCTTCATCAACTTGAATTACAGATTTAAGGATGAATTTAGATGTATCTTCCTCAATATTTTGCATCATCATATCAAATAACTCATGACCTTCATTTTGATAATCACGAAGTGGATTTTGTTGTGCATATGAACGTAAATGGATACCTTGACGTAATTGGTCCATAGTATCAATATGATCTGTCCAATGAGTATCTATAGAGCGTAGTAATATCATACGCTCAAATTCAGCCATTTGGTCACCAATTTTGGCTTTTTGACTTTCATATACTTTTTCAATTTTAGACCAAACTACTTCGAAGATGTCTTCAGAATCTTTACCGTTAATTTCTTCTTCTTTAAGATCGCCTTCTTGTAAAAAGACATCATTAACGTAATTAATAAACGGAGCGTAGTCAGGATTGTCATCTTCTTCACTTATATGATAGGTCACACCACGTTGTAATGTAGAACGTAACATTGCATTAACTAATTGTGAACTATCCTCTGAATCGATAATATTGTTTCTTTCATTGTAGATAATTTCACGTTGCTTACGTAACACTTCATCGTATTCAAGTATACGTTTACGTGCATCAAAGTTGTTACCTTCAACACGTTTTTGAGCAGATTCAACAGCGCGGGATACCATTTTTGATTCAATAGGAGTTGAATCATCCATGCCTAAACGGTTCATCATTTTTTGAAGTCTTTCAGAACCGAAACGAACCATTAATTCATCTTGAAGTGATAAATAGAAACGACTATCCCCTCTATCACCTTGACGACCAGAACGACCACGTAATTGGTCATCTATACGTCTAGATTCATGTCGTTCAGTACCAATAACTGCTAAACCGCCAATTTCTTCTACACCTTCACCTAGTTTAATATCAGTACCACGACCAGCCATGTTTGTAGCTATTGTCACAGCACCTTTTTGTCCTGCATTTGCAACAATTTCCGCTTCACGTTCATGGTTTTTAGCGTTTAAAACATCATGTCTAATACCACGCTTTTTAAGTAAATTTGAGATATATTCACTTGTTTCAACCGCAACAGTACCTAAAAGAACGGGTTGACCTTGTTTATGTTTTTCGACTACGTCTTCAACGACTGCATCAAATTTACCTTTTTGACTAATGTAAATTAAATCAGATTTATCATCACGTTGAACAGGTTTATTCGTAGGAATTTGTGTAACCGTCATATTATAAATATTACGGAATTCTTCTTCCTCTGTTTTTGCAGTACCAGTCATACCAGCTAATTTATTATACATACGGAAATAGTTTTGGAAAGTAATGGATGCCATTGTTTTCGATTCATTTTGAATTTTAACGCCCTCTTTAGCTTCTATCGCTTGGTGAAGCCCTTCAGAGAAACGACGACCAGGCATTGTACGTCCAGTAAATTGGTCAACAATGAGTACTTCTCCATCAACAACCATGTAGTCCACGTCACGTTGTAATGTTACGTGTGCTTTTAATGCTGTATTAATGTGACTAATAACTTCCACATTCTGTACATCATATAAATTTTCAATTTTAAACATGCGTTCAGCTTTGTCTGCACCTTGTTCAGTTAAATGAACTGCTTTTGTCTTTTCATCATATTTATAATCATCTTCAGCTTTTAACATTTTGGCGAATACATTCGCTTGTGTATAAAGCGACGTAGATTTTTCTGCTTCCCCAGAGATAATTAAAGGCGTTCTAGCTTCATCAATTAAAATAGAGTCTACCTCATCGATGATTGCAAAATGTAATGGTCTCATTACACGCTCTTCGGCATAGTTCACCATATTATCTCTTAAATAATCAAATCCTAATTCATTATTCGTACTATAAGTAATATCTTGAGCATAAGCTTCACGTTTTTCACTTGTTGATTTACTATTTAAATTTAATCCTACAGTTAGGCCTAAGAATTCATATAACTCTGCCATTTCTTCACTTTGAACACTAGATAAGTATTCGTTAACTGTGATTACGTGCACACCACGACCTGCAAGCGCATTTAAATACGTAGGCATCGTCGCTGTTAAAGTTTTACCTTCACCGGTTCTCATTTCAGCGATATCACCTTTATGAATGGCGATACCACCCATTACTTGCACTTTATAAGGTGTCATATTAAAGACACGTTTTGACCCTTCTCTTACTAAAGCATATGCTTGAGGTAAGATTTTATCTAGATAGTCATTTTGTTTTTTTACATCTTCAATTTCTTGTACCTCTTGTTGAAATTGCTTCGTCTTTTTTTTAATTTCTTCATCAGTTAAGATAGCCATATCTTCCTCTAACGAAAGTACTTCATCGGCTATTTTACTTAGACGTTTAGTTTCTTTTTTATTGCCGTCAACAATTTTTGATAAAAATCCCATTACGTCCGCTCCTTTAGCTTAAAAACTGTTTGGCTTACAACAATTTATCATATCATTTATACTTTAGAATTTATACTTAAATACTCATATAAGTGCGACGCTTAATTGTGCGCAACTTAAATAACTTACTTCCTTTTTCCCCTAATTTGAATCGCTAAGCCTAATTTATTATTTTAATATCCAATTACCTCATTACATTAGCACAGCATGATATTAGCGTCCACGAATTACTATAATATAAGTTACAAAAAAGAGTGGAACAAAATTCATTTTGAATTCATTGTCCCACCCTTATAAGGATAACTATAACTGAGTGTATTTAATTATTATTACCTTCTCAGCTTAGTTATATCTGCAAATTGTCATTGTGAACTTAACACCATAAATATATTTCAAAATTGATTTAAATTAATAACTTACTATTAATCAATTATTCAGTCGTTTCAATTAATCCATATTTACCGTCTTTACGTTTATAAACAATACTTGTACCATCTGTTTCACGATCAGTGAAGATATAGAAATCATGTCCTAATAATTCCATTTGTAATACTGCTTCTTCAGAATCCATTGGTTTTAAGCTAAATTGTTTAGAACGGATAATCTCAATTTCACTATCATTTGTTGGTTCAACATTAACGTCATCAACAGTTTCTGGCGGTGCTTCTTGTACTTCAGCTACAAACGCTTCTGGTTCTCCATGCGTTTTATGCTTACGATTAACACGTGTTTTATATTTACGTACTTGACGTTCTAATTTGCTAGTAACTAAATCAATACCTGCATATAAATCATCATGTCTTTCTTCTGCTCTTAATGTAACATTCTTCAATGGAATTGTTACTTCGATTTTAGTTGTAGAATTTTGATACGTTTTTACTTTAACGTGTGCGACTGCATTAGGCACATCGTTAAAATAACGTTCAAGTTTACCAATTTTGTCCTCAATATAGTTGCGGATGGCATCTGTAATAGTGAGGTTATCTCCATGAATTTCAAATCTAATCATAGCTATCTCTCCTTTAACCTCTTATGTTGGTAATTCTTACTATTATAATACCACGTTTAACCTATCTTGAAAACGTAAACACTTTGAATTTTCTGACATTTTTATCGTATAATTTACATCCTGCATGATGAATTGTTAATCCTGTTGTATAAATATCATCAACGAGTAATATTTCTTTATCAGTTAAGTCCACATCTTCTTTAATATAAAAAGGATTTATAGCTCTTGCTCTCTCTACTTTCCCAAGTTTTGACTGTTTGGGACGCAATTCAGTTGCCAATAGGTTCGATTATTGAACCCCCATTTTTTCTAATATTGTTGCGACTGGGTTAAATGTTCTTTGAGTGTCTCGTTCAATTGGAGATGGAATTGGTACAATCAGATCATAAGATGTTTTTGGTAATTTGAGTTGTGAGGCTATAACCTCAGCTAAATAATAATCTTTCATTAGTTTGTATTGCTGTATCATTTCTTTCATAATACCGGAATATTGGTAGTCACAATAAAGCTGTTCCATTAGTTTAAAATTTTTAGCTAAAAATTGACAATCCAAGCAGTCATTTTCTTTATTATCCCGATAATTTAAGCACTTAGGACAACGTTGGTCATTCTTAATTAATTTCACACTATCCCACATTTCTAGACATGATGAACACATACGTTGAGGTACTCGATAAAAGTTAAAAACATTAAGCGATTCATATATTGGCAATCCGCATTGTATACATTTAACCAATTACCCACCCACGTTCTATACCTAATCGATTCATTTTTTTAATTTCTCTTTTAGCTTGTATCATAGCTATACTCACACCTTCATGCATAAATATCACTTTTCCTGTAGGTGCTTCTTGTTTACGACCAACCCGACCCGCAATTTGAATAAGTGCAGCCTTTTCAAAAGTATGTGCATTGATGACAATGACATCTAATTGTGCCATTGTAAAACCTCTTTCTAAAATTGTTGTCGTAAAAACGATTGCATGTTCACCGTTTCGTAGTGCTTGAACTTTGCTAAATCGTAGTGCATCTTTGCTTGAAACATAGATTAAATCTGAAAATTGGTAACGATAATGTTCGTACGTCTTTACCATCAATTCAATATTGTTAAAGAATACTAGTGTGTATCGTTTTTCGGTAATTTGATTCATTAAAATTCTTTTCAATTTAAGTTGTATATGCTTAACGTTTAATTTGAAATATGTGAAATTGGGGACAGGTAGTGGATGTTTATGGAAACGCGCAGGTAATGTAATGATTTGCTCAGAAGATAAAAGGTTCAACAGCTTTTTCGGAGGTGTTGCCGTCATAAATATGTGGCTATGTTTTTGTTTTGATGATAATCGAATTGCCTCCATAAGCCGAGGATCCATTGATAAAGGAAAGGCATCAACTTCGTCGATAAATATAACATCAAAGTGAGATTTAAATCTAAACAATTGGTGAACGGTTGCAACAATGAAGTGACCATTATATTGTTGTTGGCTACTTTGGTGTAATACATCTATGTCTTCTGAAATGAATGCTTCTTTAATGCGCAAACTAATTTCTACTACAACATCTACTCTTGGGGATACTATGGCTACATTAAACCCAAGTTGGCGCGCTACCCGTATACCTTCACACATCATTTCAGTCTTACCCGCACCAGTAACCGCATATAATAATAATGGGTGAAGCGTTTTAATTGCTTGTACAATGGCCTCTGAAGCATATTGTTGTTGTTCTGATAATTGAAAGGGTAAGTCGTAATATCCATCAGAAATAGCATTCTCACTTTGCGTAATTCTAAATTCTGTAATATTGTCCATGCGCCCTAATTGTATACAATACCTACAATAAATAATACGTTCTTCTGAAAAGGGTGTTTCATATTCATACATATAACGTTTATCTGAATTGCCACATTGAAGACATTGATAATTATCATCTGTAGCGATAATAACAGGTGTAATTTGAATAACTGTCTCATCACTTAACGCCACATCTGGACTAACTAACTTTCCGTAAAATTTTATTACGAATCACTCCTTTTAAAATAAAAAAGCCTAAAAGATGTTAAAAAAGTATTGAAACACTATGTGCTAAACAATACTTTCTTAAACGCTTTTAGACTTAAATTATCAACAATTAATTAATTTCGATTTTTCTTGGGAAATATCCTAAACCTAATCCGCCTGAACCAAGGTGAGATGCAATAACTGGTCCAAATTCTGAATACTGGATATTGATGTTTGGATATGTTTCTTTTAAATGGTTATAAAAGTCTTTACCTTCATCAATTTTATCACCATTAATTACAAAAACGGTCACTTCATCAATATCTTTAATAATTTCAAAGATATTCTCTTCTAATGTATTAAATGCACGTTTTTTAGTACGTACCTTTTCAAAAGGATGAATTTTGCCATCTTTTTCGAAACGAAGTACAGGTTTCATTTTTAATAATGTTCCAACCCATGCTTGAGCACCAGTTATACGTCCGCTTTTTTGTAAATTCTTAAGATCATCAACAATTAAGTAAGCACCAGCTTGTTCTCGGATTTCTTGTAATTCTTCAATAATTACTTCTGGTGTAAATCCTTTGTCAATGAGTTCCTTAGCATAGATTGTATAACTTCCATCAATCATCGCTGCCAATTTACTATCAAACGTATGAACATTGACGCCCTCTACCATTTCTCCAGCTTGTGTAGCTGATTGATAGCTGCCACTTATACCACTTGATAAAGTAATCACAATAATATCAGTGTAGCCTTTATCTCTTAACTTCTCATAATTCTCAATCCATTCTCCAATAGCCGGTTGACTTGTTGTTGGGAATGTTTTAGATGAGGCCATTTTATTATAAAAACGTTCAATTGGTACGTTATCATTCTCAGTAAACGTTTCTCCATCATCAAATGCAACACTTAATGGTGCAATAGGTATCTCATATTGGTCCATAAAGTCTTGTGGTAGATACCCAGTTGAATCTGCCATTAATGCGATTTTCATAGTAGTCCTCCTCAATTATACTCAAAGCTATTATAAATTATTTTTATTAAAAAAGAAATTCATAATCAGATATTTATTCATTTAAAATGAAGCGTGTATAATAAAGGTCAAATATTCTTTTTATTTATTGGAGGTGAACATCTTTGAGCAATCATATTATTACGATTAAACAGGAACATTCGATTGAAAATGTCATTAATAAATCTAGATTCATCGCACATATCAAACCTGTTTCATCAGAGGATGAAGCTAAAGCATTCATAAACGAAATTAAGCAACAACACAAAGAGGCTACGCATAACTGTTCAGCTTATACAGTCGGTGATCAAATGAATATTCAGAAAGCCAATGATGATGGTGAACCAAGTGGCACTGCGGGTGTCCCTATGCTTGATATTTTAAAAAAACTAGATGTACATAATGTTTGTGTCGTTGTTACTCGATACTTTGGGGGTATTAAACTTGGTGGTGGCGGACTTATACGGGCATATAGTGGTGCTGTTAGAGACGTCATTTATGATATAGGACGTGTAGAACTGCGTGATGCTATTCCTACTACCGTGACTATCAATTATGATTTAACTGGAAAGTTAGAATATGAATTGGCCTCTACAACGTACTTTCTAAGAGATACCACTTATACCGATAAGGTTAGTTATCAAATTGATGTCGTACAAACTGAATATGATGACTTTATTGCATTTTTAAATAAGAACACAGCTGGAAATTTCGAATTGCATGAAGCGGACGTAAAGAAATTACCTTTTGATATACCCACTAATTAATAAAAAACCTTGTTTGTATAACACTACTTAATCATTTAAGTAGTTATTACAAACAAGGCTTTATTTTTTATCATGTTGATCAACACCATTATTACCGTGATGTTGTTCATTCTTTTTTGTTATTAAATTAAGTATCGGACGGTAACTATCATCAATCAAACCTGTAAATTCAACAATCAATTCAATTGTGATAACAATTAAAATGAACATTAGGAGTACACCTAAAGGTTGAGATAAGTATAAAATGATACTTGATAAACTAAATAAAATCGCTATTGAATAAATTAATAATACCGTTTGTCTATGGCTATATCCTAAAGCTAAAAGTTTATGATGCAAATGCGACTTATCTGCTTGCATAATATGCTGACCATTTCGCATTCTTCGAATCATTGCAAATAACGTATCAATAAATGGTACAGCTAAAATCACAATTGGGAAAAACAATGAAATAAATGTGATGTTCTTAAAGCCAAGTAAGGATAGAAAACCAATGATAAATCCTATCAGTAGTGCACCACTATCCCCTAAAAAGATCTTAGCCGGGTGAAAGTTGAAACATAGAAATCCTAATAATGATCCTATTAGTACACTACAAATCATGATAATAAATACATTAGCTTGTAAAATCGCAATAAAAGCAATTGTAATAAGACCAATTGCAGATACTCCAGAAGCCAGTCCGTCTAAACCATCAATTAAATTGATAGCATTAGTTATCGCCACAATCCAAATAATGGTAATCGGTATACTTAATATTCCAAAATGAATTGTCGGGCCCATAGGAAACGAAATAAAATCTATGGTAATTCCATAAAATGCTACGATTGAAGCTGCGACAATTTGACCAATTAACTTTAAAATAGGCTTTAAATCATAAATATCATCAATTAATCCTACTAAATACATAACTATAGCCCCCATAACTAAGGGCTTAACTTCTCTTTCAATCGGATGTCCAAGCCAGATTCCTATTAAGAAAGAAAGTAGTATAACAGTACCACCCAATACTGAAACTGGTTTTGTATGTACTTTTCTAAAATTTGGCCTATCTACTAAATCAAATTTAATAGAGACCTTTATAATCATAGGTGTTAATATTAAACTGATTACCAATGTTACAGCAATAAGTAGTAAAGTATACATCAGTTCACCTTCAATAAATCTCTTTTAATTTTACATATTTGCGAGTTATCTATTCATTCTATTTAAACAATTTTCAAATCATTTTTGTATTGGACTATAGTTGTAAATTACTAACTATTCTTTAAATAGTTCATTAAACTTCAACTATTTTACCCTATTTCTTCAAATTAATCCTTATTTTTTAATTAATTGTAAATTTTTTGTAAAGATAATCAATTTATATCATATCACTTCAGTATTCATTTGAATATAAAAGTTCAAATATTCTATCTATTTTATTTATGTAATCTGATACAACTTAATGACAAATGGTAAGTTTTCACTTACAATAACTAATGGTTAAATTAAAGGAGTCGATTCCAATATGATTGAATCTATCATTTATAATGTTGCAGTTATGGTAGCTGGCATTTATTTATTTCATCGATTACAATATTCCGAAAATAAAATAATGGTCTTTTCAAAAGGCTATGTCACTGTATTAATGACGATTGTTGCATTGCTACTTGCAGCTTATCCAATTCCATTCCATCAAGAGTACTTAGTTCATTTAACATTTGTCCCATTGTTATTTTTAGGACGCTTTACTAATATGGGCTATACGCTTGTATCGGCAGTTATCGTTGCTTTAGTAGAAGTGTTCGCATTTGGAAACTCACTTCTTTATGGTGTAGTACTTATTGTAATAGGTATCATTGTAAGTATGGTTGGACCTTTTTTAAAACAAAATGACATTGTAGCTTTAGTCGTTTTAAATTTGATTAGTGTTATTATTTTACTTATTTTATCTATCTTTAGTCCGCTATATGATCTTACTGAAATCGCATTTTTAGTCCCAATTTCATTCGTTTTAACCATCGCTTCTGCAATTACATTTGTAGATATGTGGCACTTCTTTTCATTAGTCACACGCTATGAAAATGAAGATAAGTATGACTATCTTACTGGACTAGGTAATGTAAAAGAATTTGATAGACATTTAAATCATGTATCTCAGATTGCTGAGGATAAAAATGAAAGTCTTGCCTTATTATTAATTGATATAGATGGTTTTAAAGATGTAAATGATACGTATTCACATAAATCTGGTGATGCTGTGCTCAAACAAATGTCACAGTTATTGAAGAATTATGTACCAAAGCAGTTTCAAATTTTTCGTAATGGCGGCGAAGAATTTTCAGTCGTGATTCGTAATTACTCATTGGATCAAAGCGTTAAATTAGCTGAAAATATTCGAACAGGTGTTGAAAAGTCTTCATTCCACTTACCAAATAAGGAAGTCATAAAATTATCTGTCTCTATTGGTGTAGGTTACCTTTCGCAAGATGACCATAAATCACAACGAAAAGTCTTCAAAGATGCCGATGATATGGTTCACGTTGCTAAGAATGAAGGTCGTAATCAAGTGATGTTTAATCCAATCATTAAATTATAGAAACATAAAAGAAGTCAACATATTGATTAACCAAATTATTAATATATCTGGTTATCTAAATATGTTGACTTTTTTATATGTAATTATACTTAATTTCATGTTAGCAACGGCCTAGATGTGGTATGAATACTAAGCGTACTATTGCAAGTTGCGTGTGCAAGTTGTACACTTCAAATTGTCTATTGAAATAAATTCAATTATCTAATGTTACGGAGGTGCCGTTTATGTCAGATTCAATCACTATTATCGATGAAAATAAAGTGATTGATGTAGTTTTAATAGCTGGTAGAATTCTTTTAGAAGCTGGTGCGGAAACTTATCGTGTTGAAGATACGATGAATCGTATAGCTCATAGTTATGGTTTACATGATACATATAGCTTTGTAACATCAACAGCCATTATCTTTTCACTCAATGATCGAACAAATACACGACTTATTAGAATCCGTGAACGTACTACAGATTTAGAAAAAATCGCACTCACTAATAGTTTATCTAGAAAAATTTCCAGAAATGAATTAACCATTGATGAAGCAAAGTCTGAATTAATTCATTTGCGCCGAGCATCATTGCAATATTCATTTTTACTAAACTTTTTTGCTGCTGCAATTGCCTGCGGATTCTTTTTATTCATGTTTGGCGGTGTAGCATCTGACTGCTGGATTGCTGTTATAGCTGGTGGAGCTGCTTTTCTTACTTTTAGTTTAGTACAGCGTTTTATTCAAATTAAATTCTTCTCAGAATTCGTTGCTTCCGCTGTCGTCATCACGATTGCAGCCACATTTACCAAACTTGGTATTGCCACGAATCAAAATATCATTACCATTTCAAGTGTAATGCCACTTGTACCTGGTATATTAATCTGTAATGCAATTCGAGATTTAATGGCTGGTGAATTATTAGCTGGAATGTCTAGAGGCGTGGAAGCTGCATTAACTTCATTCGCCATCGGTGCTGGTGTAGCCATCGTTTTACTAATTATTTAAGAAAGGCTGTTTATAAATGTTATTTTATTTATTCCATTTTACAATTAGTTTCATTTCTACAGTACTCTTCTCAATTATTTTCAATGCACCGAAGCGACTACTCGCAGCATGTGGTTTTGTAGGTGCTGTAGCATGGACAATTTATCAATTCACTGTAGATATGGATTTAGGAAAAGTAGGTGCCTCATTTCTAGGAAGTTTAATACTCGGGTTACTTAGCCATGTTATGAGTCGTCGTTATAAGCGCCCTGTTATCATTTTTATAGTGCCCGGAATTATTCCACTTGTTCCAGGTGGAACTGCATATGAAGCAACACGTTATCTAGTCTCAAATGATTATACGCAAGCAGTGAATACTTTCTTAGAAGTTACACTTATTTCTGGTTCAATCGCATTCGGCATTTTAGTAGCAGAAATCCTCTACTATATTTACACACGTATAAAGCAGTATTATGATAAAATTAAAGGTAAAACATATAGAAAATCATATAATATGAATAATAGAGTCTAAGGGGATGTCTTGCTATGAAAGCACAGCTTATAGATAGATTATCACGTTACGTAAAAATCGATACACAATCTAATCCGGAATCTTCAACTACACCTTCTACTGAGAAGCAATGGGATTTATTGCGTTTATTACAACAAGAACTTGAAGGTTTTGGCTTAGAAACGGATCTCGACGACAATGGATATTTATTTGCGACGTTAGAAAGCAATGTATCTTTCGACGTCCCTACCGTTGGGTTTCTGGCACATGTTGATACATCACCAGATTTTAATGCCAGCAATGTGAATCCGCAAATTGTAGAACAATATGATGGTAAAACAATTAAATTAGGTGATACTGGTCGAGTATTGAGTCAAGAAACTTTTCCAGAATTAAAAAAACTTATAGGTCATACGCTAATGATTACTGACGGCACATCACTGTTAGGTGCAGATGATAAAGCTGGAGTTGTCGAAATCATGGAAGCAGTAAAATATTTAATAGAACACCCAGAAATCAAGCATGGTCGAATCCGTATCGCATTCACGCCAGACGAAGAAATTGGACGAGGTCCTCATAAATTCGATGTGGAACGTTTCAATGCAGATTTCGCTTATACAATGGACGGCAGTGAATTTGGAGAATTACAATTTGAAAGTTTTAATGCCGCTGAGGCTAAGATAACTACACATGGTGTGAATGTCCATCCAGGATCTGCTAAAAACATCATGGTCAATGCTATCTCATTAGGCCATCAATTTCATAGTCTACTACCCGCTGGCGAAGTTCCTGAACGTACGGAAGACTATGAGGGATTTTATCATTTGATGAAATTCGAAGGTAATGTTGAAAAAGCAACATTACAGTATATCATTCGTGATCATGATAAAGAATCATTCGAATTACGTAAGAAAAAATTATTAGAAATTCGTGACGATATTAATGTCCATTATGAAGATTTCCCAGTGAAAGTAGATATAGAAGATCAATATTATAATATGGCTGAAAAGATTGAACCACATCCATATATTATTGATATTCCTAAAAAAGTGTTTAAAGATTTAAATATAGAACCAAACACTGCACCTATTCGTGGTGGAACTGATGGTTCACAATTATCATTTAAAGGCTTACCAACTCCTAATATATTTACAGGTTGCGGTAATTTCCATGGACCTTTTGAATATGCGTCAATCGATGTAATGGAGAAAGCAGTGCAAGTCATCATTGGTATTGCTCAAGAAGTCACACATCACCATAAATAAACATAACGAATAAGGCAAACCACAATTACCATGATTATATAGGTAATTGCGGTTTGCCTTTTGTTAGTTATTCATTTATGCATTATTTAATGTCGTTTTTAATAATCTAAGTGCTTGAACAGTAAAGTGTCGGATTTGTATACCCATTTTAAAGTCTGTGTATCTTTCTGGCATCTCAACGAAAGTATTAAACATTGCTGTAACATGGTACTGATCAAAGACATCAAATTTGTCATCAGTCGCACAAATAGCAATCGCAGGTTTATTATGTTTTTGCGCTAATTCTGCAATCGTTAAAGTCGTTGTTTCAAGTAAATGATCCTCTTCTTTAACACCTTCACCAAAGATGATTAAATCTGCCTGAGAAACTAAATCATCTAAATGTGTTATTTGGTTAACCAATTCATGACTTGTTAATATTTCAGCATCGTACAATCCATTTAATAATGCTGCAATACCACCACCAGCGCCACCTCTATCGATAGGGCCCATAGCAATTTTCATTTCATTTTTAACAAGCTCACTGAAGTACCAAATTAAATTATCTATTTCTGCAGCTTTTTCTCGTGTCATTTGATGTGTTTCATACGTCTTCATAATTTCACTATGCTTACCATATAATTTACTAGAAAAATCAGACATCAATTTAATATGTGCATCCTTGAAATTTTGAGGTATTGCAGAAAAATCTATTCGACGAATAAATTTAATCACTTGAGCACCTTCACGTGCATCTAGAAGTTCTCCTTCATCATTATAGAATTGAGCACCTAAAGCTTGCATCATCCCAATACCACCATCGAAACTATCGATGCCACCAAGTGAAATAACAATGTTATCGGCTCCATTATTCAGTGCATCTATAATTACTTCTCCTAAACCGTAACTTGAACGTTGTTCAACCGGTTTTTGTCCTTTTATAAATAAATTCCCCTCAATTATAGTTAATCCTTGTTCAGTTTGACCATAAACTGTTTCGACTTCCTTCATATCCGCATCATGCACATTTACTCTATATTTCGTACCTGATTGCCATAAGAACACTGAATCCATTAGTTCATGACGCCCATTAAATAATGGCACTTGTACAATATCAGCATCTTCAATTTGACTGGCTACCGCTTCTTCAACGAAGCGATTCGCTTGATAACTTGAGATTATACCGTTAAATTCATCCATTGCTACTAATATTTTCATCTGTTATTCACCTCATGCCATTTTCTTTATTTATATATTGATTTAGATGTTATACATTCGACTTCACTTTCACATTATACATGGGTTGTCTCTACTTTTCATAATAATAGCTGCTGCAAATAGATAAATAAAAACAGGAGTGACACGGAATTCATCTAGAATTCATTGCTCACTCCTGCATGGATGACTAAAGCTGAGAAGCCATCGTGTGGCCAGTCTCTCAGATTTGTCAGTTACTGCGCTTTATAATGCAGTCTAAACTATTATTTTTAACCTAAACGCGTTTACTATTTTTAATTGTTGATAGTTGTTATTCTTCAGCTTGAGCTAATGAAGATACATTAATATCACTGTGACTAGCATTCCAAGTTGCTTCACCATCAATAAAATAGAACGCTTGTGGCGATTCATGTTTCACATTTGTCTTTTCAGCGATATAGTCAGAAAGTTTTCTTTCTTCTTGGACGACTAAGTAATAGCCATCCATATCTCTTTCATATAAAAATTTATTAAATTGATCGTATGCATCTGCTGAGATTGGACAAGTATCACTATGTTTTAATACAAATACATATTTATTATCTTTAAGTACTTGCTCAAACTGGTCAATCGAACTCAGCTTTATAGCCATTCTATTCACCTCTAAAATTATTTATGCCCATGTTGCTCTTTATAATCTTTATAAACTACTCAATGGGTTCAATTATACACATTTCAAAGTCCATTGTTAACCAAAAATTTTAATTTTATCAACTATGTCTATCTATTGCTTTTTTAACTTTTTCAAATCTTCGTAAAAACCATTATTATCCTTACTTAATTCTTTACCCGTTTTCGGTAACTTTTCTACATCAATTTTAGAAAGTTTTTTCTCTATTTCAATCGTAGTTTCTCGCGTATCATAGTAATTCAATAAATTATAATACATTTCAATCGCATTTTTGCGAGCACTGTTGACTTTTGGGTCAGTAATATTGGTTTGGTTTAATTCTGTAATTTGCTTCTCAATTAACGGTTTAATATGTTCGTCAATTGCTTTCTTAGAATTAGTATCATCACTTTCTAAGTATTTTTGTGCAGCTTCTTTAAGATTTTGATTGTTACTTTCAATTTTAGATGTTAACTGATTGGCATCTTCTTGATTATTTGCCTTTTTAATTTGCGTTTCTACTTGTGAGCGATTACTTTCAAATAACTTTGTATAATCCAAGATATCTTCATTCGCCTTAATTGACTTATTACATAAATCTACAAAGGTTTTAATATCATATATAGATTGTTTTTCCTGTTTTACATTTTCTAAGTACTTGTTCTTTAAGTCTTTAACATCTTGATGTTCAGCTGGTAATTGTTTAGCTGACTTTTCATATTTTTTAAATTGAGGAATTAAGTGTTTGTTAATATCTCTCTGTAGTGCTTCAAACTCTCTTTTATTCTTATCAGTGGTGTCCGTCTTGCTCAATTGATCCAATTGTTTCAAGTGAATCTTGTCCATTACAGTTTTAAGATCTTTCTTCTCATCTTCAACCTTATTAAGTTGTGTTTGAAAATCCTTTAAGTCCGCGCTACTTTGATTGCCACACGATGAGAGCAATATGCCACATATCAACATTATAGAAAGTATTGCTAATTTCTTCATAAATGCACTCCTATCAACACGTATTATACCTAAAGCTATTTATATTGAAAATGATTTGTGTTATAGTATTTCAGAATTTGTCAAAACTTATAATTTAAAGGAGATACGAATGTACTCAACCGTTCAACCTTTTATTCATGACGACACTCAATCTGAATATGACACATTATATCAAACAACTAAAACATCATTATTCAACTTGCTAGATTCTCCTGTAAAGTTCACGCAACATATTGGAGGTACAAGTCATTTTAATTATGCAACAGAGCCCATTTTAGATGTTTTAGTTGGTGTAAATAATTTACATGATATCACAGCTCTAGATGAGAAACGATTAAATTATTTAGGCTTTTACCGTCTCCATCATCCCTATAAGAAGAAAGTTATGATGGCTAAGTTTAATAATATGATTGATTTGAGACAAACCATTCGCTTACACATCATTCAAATGGACACACCCTTATTTAAACAGTATGTTGAAGTAGACAAAGCACTTGCAACACAATCAGATATAGCACGTCACTTTTCAGAAAAAAAGACTTCTATTGTCCAACATATTAATTATATAAGACCATACGAAAATCAAAAACAGAAATACTTTGAAGATATATTTCAAAAGTTGTAAAACTTTGAATTCTGTTGTCGTTTTCGCAAATCATCTATAAAATTGCTATAATAAAAATTAGATTATAGAAGAGAAGAAAGGATGTACTTATGTTAAAGCAAGAAGACATCTTACAAGATTTAAAATCCTTAATACCTGAAGATATTATCAAAGTAAATGAACCTTTAAAACGATATACATACACCGAGACAGGTGGAAATGCAGACTTTTATTTATCTCCCACTAATAATGAGGATGTACAAGCTATTGTAAGATACGCTAAAGAAAAAGATATCCCGGTCACATACCTCGGAAATGGGTCAAACATTATTATTCGTGAAGGCGGCATTCGTGGTATTGTTATTAGCTTATTATCATTAAAGCATATTAATGTTTCTGATGATGCTATTATTGCTGGAAGCGGTGCTGCAATTATAGATGTTTCACGTGCTGCTAGAGACCATGTGTTAACAGGTTTAGAATTTGCTTGTGGCATTCCAGGTTCTGTTGGAGGAGCTGTTTACATGAATGCTGGCGCATATGGCGGTGAAATCAAAGATTGTATCGACTACGCGCTTTGTGTTAATGAAGAAGGTGATTTAATTCAGTTTACTAATAAAGAATTAGAATTAGATTACAGAAATAGTATTGTACAAAAGCAACATTTAGTTGTACTTGAAGCTGCTTTTACACTTGAACCAGGAAAATTAGACGAAATTCAAGCGAAGATGGATGACTTAACTGAACGCCGTGAGTCTAAACAACCACTAGAATACCCATCATGTGGTAGTGTGTTCCAAAGACCACCCGGTCATTTTGCAGGAAAATTAATACAAGATTCAGATTTACAAGGTTATCGTGTTGGTGGCGTAGAAGTTTCTAAAAAACATGCAGGATTCATGGTTAATGTAGATAATGGAACAGCTACTGATTATGAAGATCTAATTCATCACGTACAAAAAGTAGTGAAAGAAAAATTCGATGTCGAACTTCATCGTGAAGTTCGTATTATTGGAGAGCATCCTGAAGAATAGCAACTATATATGTTGATGGGAGACGATGAATGATGCCAAAGGTTTATGGCTCACTTGTAGACAATGAAACACGATGCACACATTACCATACTTTTTTAGATGTTATAGCAATAAAATTCAAATGCTGCAATAAATATTATCCGTGTTATCAATGTCACGAAGAACACGAAACACATCCTATCAAAAGATGGTCAGAACAAGAATTTGATGAAAAGGCAATTATGTGTGGTGTATGTAAACATGAAATGTCTATTCAAGATTATATGATGACAGAGCTATGTCCTAAATGCCAAGCACATTTTAATAGTCGTTGTAAATTCCACTATCATTTATATTTTGAATTATAATAAAGGCTTAGTAACGATTGAAAGATTGTTACTAAGCCTTTATGCTTTAGGTTTTTATTATTTTAATTTTTTCAAGATTTGATTTAATTCATCAATTTGTTTGATTGTTGTTGAAGTTGAACCAGCGCTAAAGTACCATAGTTTAGGATCTAATTCATAAACATTACCATTTTTAACTGCATTTACATCTTTAATTACATCATTAGATAACGTTTGTTTTGCACTTGATTTGCCACTTACAACTTGTCCTCTATCCATTGCTAAAATAATATCTGGATTTTTACTTGTAATATACTCATTATTAATATTTTGGCCATGTGGACTTGCTTTAACATGCTCATCTGTAGGTTTAAATCCTAATGTATCGTAGATTAAATCTCCAAATCTACCACCTGGTCCAAATGTAGATAATTCACCTTCATTAACTAAAAGATATATTGTTTTCTTATCTAATTTTTCAACTTTCGCTTTTGTATCCGCTATTTTTTTATTCAACTCTTCAATTAATGATTTAGCTTTATCTTCTTTACCATAAATTTTTCCTAATTTAGTTGTTACAGATTTCATATCATTTATATAATTTTTCTCACTGGCACCAACATAAACGATTTTAGCGTCTGGTGCAGCTTTTTTAAGTTCATCTATATTCTTCACTGTTGCTGTTCTTCCATAAATATAAATGACCTCTGGTTTAGCTTTAGCTATTTTATCAAAATTAATTTGTATTAAATTACCAGTATTGATGTATTTATCATCTTTGAATTCTGAAAGAAATTCAGGTAACGCAGCATTTTTCTCACCTTTAGGTAATCCAATAATGCGGTCTTGAACGCCAAACGCTTTTAATACATCAACAGCACCATAATCAAAGACATTTGCACGTTTTGGATTCTTCGGCACATCAACAGTTTCTTTAATTTCTTTGGCATCACTTTTATCTTTTTTCTCGCCTCTTGTCTTATAATTTATTTTCAATTTGAACAATGTCTTTATTGTCATTCTTCTTCGAAGTATCATTGTTACCGTCAGAGCTTTTACCACACGCTGTTAAGACTAAAGCAAGACTTAATATTAAAAACAAAATTATTTTCTTCATCGTTGCAACATCCTCTAGTTGTATTATTAAGTGATAACGATTATCAATATCACTTAAAATTATATTACTTTATTATAAAATAATTTTCAACACTAATTTTATTCAAAAAAATATCGCCCTATTCTGGGCGATATTGAAAACTTATACCATCAATTTATTTATCGACTACTTCTTCTAATTCATCAATTTGTTTCATAGTTGTTGTAGTTGAACCAGAAGCAAAGTACCATAATTTAGGATCTAATTGATATACTTTATCATTTTTAACTGCTTTAACGTCTTTAATAACATTATTACTTAACACTTTTTTAGCAGTTGATTCTCCGCCTACAACTTCACCACGGTCCATTGCTAAAATAACATCTGGATTATGCTTGCTAATATATTCATTATTTACATTTTGACCATGTGGACTATTGCTAACATTCTCATCTGCTGGTTTAAAGCCTAAAGTATCAAATACTAAACCACCAAATCGACCTTTAGGACCAAATGTTGATAATTCACCTTCATTTACCAATAAATACATTACAGTTTTATTGAACTTCTTAGTTTCATCTTTCATTTCAGATATTTTTTCATCTAAGTCTTCGTTAATGTCTTTGGCTTTATCTTCTTTATCGTAAATTTTACCTAAGTTTTCAGTGTTTTTCTTCATGTCTTTAACTAAGTTTTTCTCATCCGCACCTACGTAAACGATTTTAGCGTCTGGTGCAGCTTTTTTGAATTCATCTAAATTCTTCTGATTTGCCGTTCTACCTGATATAAATATAACTTCTGGTTTAGCAGCAGCTACTTTGTCAAAATTAACTTCTTTAAGATTTCCAGTGTTAACATATTTATCATCTTTAAATTCTTTTAAGAAATCAGGTAATGATTCGTTGTTTTCACCTTTTGGTAAGCCTTTTACTTTATCAGCCACACCTAATTCTTTAAGTACATCTAAAGCACCATAATCTAAGACTACTGCATTTTTAGGATTTTTAGGAACTTCAACAGTGTTGCTTACTTTCTTAGCGTCACTACCATCTCGTTCTTTACCTGAAGCTTCGAAATTATTTTTAATTTTCACAGTTTCTTTTGAATCTTTGCTGTCACTCTTAGAACCCGAATCGTTACTACTTGATCCATTACTACAAGCTGATAAAACTAATACTAAAGATAATACTAAAAATAAGACTGTTTTTTTCATATGTACGACTCCTCTAAAAATATTTAACCTTTATGCTGCGCATCAATTGGACTTCTCTCTTGTCTACGTCTTCGAATAGCATCACCCCTTTGAAATATGAGGTTAAATTATTTAATTATAAAAGTGAGTCAAAAGTGTCTTCATCGTAATACAAACAAATTCGTTGTCCTCTAATTTCTTCGATATGAACATCCATCTCGTATAATTGTTTTAAAATCTCAGCTTGTATAACGTTATCTTTTGTATCTGCTTTGACAATTTCACCATTTTTTAGTGCAATGATGTCATCTGAATAACATGAAGCAAAATTTATATCGTGTAGAACAATGACAATCGTTTTATTTAAGTCTTTGCAGAGGCGGCGTAACGTCTGCATAATCTGTACAGAATGTTTCATATCTAGGTTGTTTAACGGTTCATCTAATAATATATAATCTGTATCTTGAGCAATTGTCATTGCAATATAAGCACGTTGTCTTTGACCACCAGATAACGTTTTTATATTTCGATGACGAATACTCTGGAGTTGCAATAAGTCTAGAGCATATTCAACTTGTTCATAATCTTCTTTCTTCATACGACCTTTTGAATATGGAAATCGACCAAAATTAACTAATTGCTCAACTGTTATATTCATTTCTGTATGATTTGTTTGTTTTAAAATACTTAATTTTTTAGCTAAATCATCATTTTTATAATCTACGACAGCTTTACCTTCAATCTTAATTGTTCCCTTTTCATACTCAAACAGACGACTAACAGCAGACAGTAAAGTACTTTTACCGGCGCCATTAGGTCCTATAAGCGATGTTAGTCTACCTTTTTGAATGTCGACGTTAATATTTTTTAAAATTGGCTTATTCTGTATAGCTTTGTCTAAATTTTTTATTTCAATCAATTTGCACTTCTCCTTTTGACAAGTAAGTAAATGAAGTAACTTCCACCGATTAAATCAATGATTAAGCTAAACTCTGTTGTCGCTTCAAATAAATTCTCAACGACCCATTGCGCCATAAATAAACTAATCCAACTAATTAATATCGTCGCTGGCAATATATATTTATGTTCATATGTCTTCATTAATTCATGGGCTAAATTTACAGTTAGTAATCCTAAAAATGTAACAGGACCAACTAAAGCAGTGGAAATAGAAACTAATAGTGCCACTAATATGAGTAGCAAGCGCGTCATTGTCTCGTAAGAAACACCTAAATTTATTGCTTGTGCTCTTCCAAGTAGTAGTACATCTAAATATGGACGCATTATCACGGTAATAATAATTAAGACAAGCAATAAACATGTAGATACTAATACCAATCGTGAGTTTGATGCTTCGAAACTCGCAAACATGGCACTTTGAACCGCTAAGAATGACTCAGGATCCATGATTAATTGAATAAAGCTAGTAATGCTTCGGAAGAATGTTCCTAAGATGACTCCTACAAGTAAAATGAAATACACTGAGAAATGTCCTAATTTAAACATGCCTTCAAAAAGCAATAATGAAAATAAGACCATCGCAATTAACGTCACAAAAAAGTTTAAATACACATTTGTAACCACTGCAGCTTGTGTACCGACTAAAAAAACTGGCAACACTTTTACAAATAGATAAACGGAGTCGAGACCCATGATTGATGGTGTTAATAATCGATTCGTTGTAATTGCTTGAAATATAACAACTGATGCCCCTATAGCACCACCAACAATGAGTATAAGTATTAATTTTCTTAATCGACTCTGAAATTGATATTGAAAAATTTCAAAGTCTAAACCTACTAATAAGTAAAATGCTGCCATGCAAATTGTCGCAATAATTAATATGATGATTTTCTTGTTAGAATTAATTTGCATAATGCTTTCTACCTTTCATTAGTAAGATTAGGAATATCACTGTCCCAAATACACCTATCGTTAATCCTATATTAATTTCATAAGGATAAACGATTAATCTACCGATGATATCAGCGAATAATACAAATATTGACCCTAACATCAACGTATGTGGAAGTGCATTTTTCAGATGGTCCCCTCTATACATTGAAATAATATTAGGTACAATGAGACCTAAAAATGGCAAAGTACCTACAGTAACAACAACTAAAGCCGTCAATGCTGCTGTAATAAATAATGCAATGTTTATAATTTTTTCATAACTTACACCCAAATTATGACTAAAGTCTTTCCCCATACCAGCAATCGTAAAATGATTCGCAAAAATAAATGCGATAATGAGTAATGGAACTACAAGATAAAGCACTTCATAACGTCCGCTTGTGATAATTGCAAAGTTACCATTCATCCAGTTGCCAATACTTTGTAATGCATTGGTTCTTAACGCAATAAAAGTAGTAAAGCTAGATACAATACCACCGATCATAATTCCTAATAATGGTACGAAGATAACTTCTTTAACACGAATCAAATTAATTAACTTCACAAATAAATATGTCCCTGCTAAACTCAAACCTACTGAAAATAGCAACTTGATTAGGATGTGACCTTTCGGAAAAAAGATAAGCGAAATCAAAATACCTAACTTGGCCCACTCCATTGTTCCTGCCGTAGTTGGACTTACAAATTTATTTTGCATCATCTGTTGCATAATTAATCCTGCTAACGCGAGTGAACTACCTGAAAGTAGGATACTAACCGTCCGTGGAATACGACTTGAGAACAAAATATTTTGTTGCTCTTCACTTAAGTGGAAAATATCTGAAAGAGAGAGCTGACTCACTCCAACAAATAAGGAGACTATAGTTAAACAAACTAATAAAATAAGTAAAACATAACCCTTAAATAAAAACTTCACTAATAATTCTCCTCATCTTGCTATATGTATCGATATGATAATCGTTATCATCGATAATGATTATCATTGTCGTCAATATTAATATTAAAGATTACAGACGTGAATTTCAATAGTATTTTTATACATAAGTAAATATTTATTTTTGTTCAAATACGATGTACTCTTTTTCATACAAAAATAAGCCACTAAATTCGTAGTTGTTATCAACAACATTGAATCTAGTGGCTTATTAATGTTAGTCTTTGATAATTAATTATCAAAAATGAAATCTTCGTCTTGTAAGGCTTCTACATTTAATGCCAATGTGTATCCGTCACCTTTAACTGAGAAGAAATCATGGTTTTTAGTTGTAGTATCTAATGCATTTTCAATGATAGGATTAAATTCTTTTTCTTCAAAGTATGGTTCAAAACCTAAGTTAGACAATGCTTTGTTTCCATTGTATTGGACATAGTTCAATACATCTTCACTTAAGCCGATATCATCGTACAACATATGTGTATAAGATACTTCATTAGCGTATAAATCTTCTAATAATTTATACATCTCTTTATCTGCTTTTTGTTTTTCATTTTCAGATAGTTCGTTACGTAAACTTTGAGCATCTAATCCTGTAAACACACCATGGATTGATTCATCTAGTAAAATCTTTCTAATGATTTCACCAGAAGTAGTCATTTTACCTTGTCCAGCTAAATATAAAGGATAATAGAAACCAGAGTAGAATAAGAAGGTTTCTAAAAATACACTTGATACCCTTGCAATATATTGATCATATATAGAGGCTTCTTTGCCCCACAATTTGTGATAGTTTTCAATAATTTTATCAGATTTATATTTTAAATGAGGCTCTTCTATTACCCAAGTATCTAGTAAATAGTTTGTTTCACTAGATGGAAGTAAAGTTGTAAATATATGTGAATAACTTTTCGCATGAATTTGTTCCATCATTGCCATAAATGAATACACTGCTTTTTTACGTAAGTCTGTTGTGTGTAACATAATTAACGGCATACCATCATCTGCTTGATGTGTATCCAATCCTGTTAATCCTGCTAACGCACGTTTGAATGTATTCTTCTCGTCTTCAGTTAGTGTCTTCCAACTTGCAATATCTTTTGATACTTTAAATTCTGTTTCTACCCACATTTGAGAAATATTTTGACGCCAAAACATATTCGTCATATCTTCTTGGGTATTCCAATTGACGGCCTTCATTTATAAATCCTCCTTAATTACTAAAAAGCAAATCTCATTCGTTTAGAGGATAAGTCGAGAGTCATTTTTAAGTTTTGACTCTACAACCTTCCTCCTTTTCAAAATTTGTTATCTTAAGTTTCTTAAATTAGATAGCACAGCTTGTACATTCTTCTACACTCAATAATTTGTTACGAGTATAATATAGCGATTTAAGCCCTTTATGGTGAGCATAAACATATAATCTTGATAATTCACGTGTTGAAATTTCAGAATTCACATATAAAATTGTTGAAATACCTTGGTCCACGTGTGTTTGAATCGTAGCGATTAAATCTATTAATTTCATTTGGTCAGTATTGAATGCTGATTTATAATACCACATTGTTTCAGGAGACAAGAATGGCATTGGATAAAATGTTTCAGCATTACCATAAGTACGACGTTCAATTTGATCAACAATTGGCATAACTGAACTTGTTGCATTTTGTACATAAGAAATACTTTGTGTAGGTGCAATTGCAAGTCTATATGCGTGATATAAACCATGTTGTTGAACTTGTTCTTGTAATGCTTTCCAATCTTTAGCAGTTGGAATATCAATATGATCAAATAGTCGTTTCACTTTCTCAAATTTAGGTTCAAATTCTTGAGAAGTATAAAACTCAAAGTATTTACCACTAGCATAATCTGATTGTTCAAAGTCTTGGTATACTTCTCCACGTTCTTTCGCAATTTCCATTGAACGTTCTATTGAATAATAGTTCATCATCATGAAGAAAGTATTTGCAAAGTCTTTAGCTTCCTCTGATTCATATCCTATTTTATTTTTAGCTAAATAGCCGTGTAAGTTCATTACGCCTAGACCGACAGAGTGTAACTCACTGTTAGCTTTTCTCACGCCTGGTGCATTTTGAATATTTGCTTCATCACTAACTACTGTTAATGCATCCATACCTGTATGAACAGAATCTTTAATTTTACCTGTTTCCATCACATTTACAATGTTTAATGAACCTAAGTTACATGATATGTCGCGTTTAATTTCGTCTTCGATACCATAATCATTAATCACTGATGTCTCTTGTAATTGGAAGATTTCTGTACATAAATTACTCATTTTAATTTGACCAATATTTGAATTGGCATGTACTTTGTTAGCATTATCTTTAAACATTAAGTATGGGTAACCTGATTGTAATTGTGTTTGCGCAATCATATTCAACATTTCTCTTGCGTCTTTTTTCTTCTTAACGATATTAGGGTTTGCAACCATGTCGTCATAGTATTTTTCTAAATCAATATCATCTAATGTTACACCATATTCTTGTTTAACCGTATGTGGTGCAAACATATAGAAATCTTTGCCTTCTTTTGCTAAATCAAAGAATTTAGATGGCACTATAAGACCAGTTGAAATTGTTGATAAACGTAAGTCTTCATCAGCATTTACCTTTTTAGTGTCTAAGAACTCTTCTACATCATAATGGAAGATATTCAAATATACTGCACCCGCACCTGGACGTTGGCCTAGTTGATCAGCATAGCTAAATCCGCCTTCTAATGCTTTGGCAACTGGTAGCACGCCTTTGGCTACACCTTTAATACCTTTGATGGCTTCACCACGAGCACGTAATTTAGAAAGATTTATTGCTACACCACCACCAATTTTACTTAATTGCTTGGCAGTAGAATCAATGAAATTGATAGAGTTCAAGCTATCATCTACCTCTAGTAGGAAACATGATACTAATTCACCGCGACGTGCGCGACCAGCATTCAAGAAAGTTGGAGTTGCAGGTTGATAACGTTGTTCAACCATTGCTAAGATAAATTGTTTCGCTTGCTGCTTATTACCATCCGCTAAATATAGTGCAACGATTGCGACATGTTGATTATAATCCTCTAGATATTGTGATTTATCATTAGTTTTTAGCGCATAATCTTTATAAAACTTACTAGCAGACATATAGCTTGCAAATTCAAAGTTGATAGATTTGGCGAATTCAGTGATTTCAACTAAATCTTCTTCGCTATATTTGTCAAAGACATTAAAATAAAAATTATTATCTACTAGATAGTGTAAACGTTCAATCTCACTGTCAAAATAAATTGTTTTGTCATGGATTTCTTCTAGATAAACCGCTAATGCTTCTTGATCTTTCTCCAAGTTAAAGAAACCATTGTCTTTACGTTTCGTAACTTCATTATTTAGTTCAATATGATTGTACTTTTTCTCGTTCATAATTTTCATTGAAATGCCCCACCTTATTTTTAAATTCAATAACATCTTTATTAGAACCTTGTACTTCAAATTTCATTAATAAAGGTACATGGTATTTTTCGGAAATTGTTCTACCCGCTTTCGCAAAGTTTTGTCCCCAGTTACGGTTACCACTTGCCGCAACAGCGTGTAAATTATGATGATTAACTTCTAAAAACGATTGTACTTCTTTAGGCACTTCACCAAATCCAATTGTTCCCGTAACTAAAATATAAGGTTCTTCAAATGGATCTGTACAATTATCCTTAGTAATTTCCATTACATCTGAAATTTCACTTCGTTTAATAAATCTTCTTACATTACCTGAAAAAGAAAAATAAACTACTTTCATTGGAACGCCTTCTTTCGTCAGTCCATAATATTAATTAAAAAGAAGTTCTCTTAATAGATAAGAAAACTTGCTAGACAATAAATACGACATATTTTAGACATTTAATTGGATGTCAACTAGCTGATGATTAATATACTAAAAGAAGTGACTTTCATTTCTAGCCACTACATGTAGTGTTCAGACTAAAATTTCGAGACTATTTCATCTATATGCTCGTTCGTATTAATAGTATTAAATTGGGAATTCCAACTTAAAATCAGTGTGAAATTGCCTTTAAAATGAATAATTTGTATAACACAAACTTTTTATACAACCACAACATGTTGTGGTTCATTTTAAAATTCAATACTATATTCTGTGTTTCATTATACAGAATTGCTCTCTTAATTAAAAGTAACTATTTCGTGACAAAAGTTCGGGAAAACGTCTGAATGTGCATCAGACCAAACTTAAATTGACGCAAATATTTATTTTTGAATATTTGATGTGTTTTAGTTGCATTTTTAGCAGCTAAATAAACTATTGAATTGTCGGCATTCTTGAAGTCCAATCATTTAAATTATCAATATATTTTGCACAATTATTCAAATGTTAATTATAATTTGCTTCAAAAACACGAATATAACATTTGTAAAAAAATAGTATTTAACGTGTTTTTAATATTAACAGAACGTTTGTTCGTATATAAATAATAATACATCTTGGTATTATTTTCAAGTATTCATGCATTAGCATTTGAATTATGCTACTATATATACGGTAATTTTTTACAAATGAGGCGATTAACCTTGAATCCAAAAGTTAAAGGTATTATTGCAATTTTAATTTCAGCTGTCGGTTTTAGTTTTATGTCAGTCTTTTTTAGACTCGCCGGAGATTTACCTGTATTTCAAAAATCCCTAGCTCGAAATTTTGTTGCAATGTTCATACCATTATTCTTCATATTTAAATATAAACAACCTATGTTTGGGAAATTAAGTAGCCAACCTCTTTTAATTTCTCGATCTACACTAGGCCTTATAGGTGTCTTATTAAATATATATGCTATAGATCATATGGTATTAAGCGATGCGGATACACTGATGAAACTCAACCCTTTTTGGACTATTTTACTCAGTTTAATTTTTCTTAATGAGAAAGTTCGAAAATATCAAATCATTGCTATGATTGTAGCAATCTTAGGTATGTTATTTATCGTTAAACCAGAGTTTTCTTCAACAATGATTACTTCTTTAGCTGGATTATTTTCAGGTATCTTTGCTGCCTCTGCATACACATGTGTTCGTGCATTAAGTATTAGAGAAGCACCATATACTATAGTTTTTTATTTTTCATTATTTTCAGTTGTCGTTTTAATACCGTTTTCAATCGCAACTTATGAGCCAATGACGACAATACAAATGGTTTATCTTTTAGGGGCAGGTCTTTCTGCTGCAGTTGGCCAAATCGGTATTACACTAGCCTATAGTTTTGCACCTGCAAAAGATATTTCTATCTTTACGTATGCTTCAATCATTTTCACGGCTATATTCGGATTTATTTTATTCGGTGAAACACCTGATTTCTATGCTTTAATCGGTTATGTCATTATTATTGGTGCAAGCTATTATATGTTCGAAAAGGCACGACGACAAACCGCTATAACTAAACAACAATCTAACACTAAGGAGTGATTCAATTGACTCAAGGACGTCAAAAAGAAGAACTACAAGATATTACCTTATTAGGTAATCAAAATAATAAATATGAATTTGACTATACACCAGAAGTTTTGGAAACATTTGATAATAAACACCAAGGACGCGATTACTTCGTAAAATTCAATTGTCCTGAATTTACATCTCTTTGCCCAATTACAGGTCAACCAGATTTCGCAACGATTTATATTTCGTACATTCCAAATATTAAAATGGTAGAATCTAAGTCATTGAAATTGTACTTATTTAGCTTTAGAAATCATGGGGATTTCCATGAGGATTGTATGAATATCATTATGAATGACTTAATTGACTTAATGGACCCACATTATATTGAAGTTTGGGGCAAATTCACTCCACGAGGCGGTATTTCAATAGATCCATACACTAATTATGGACGCCCAAATTCTAAATATGAGAAGATGGCTGACCACCGATTAATGAATCATGATTTATATCCAGAAAAAATAGATAACAGATAAAAGATTAACTTAACCACTAAATTGTCAAACAATTTAGTGGATTTTTTCATTATTTGTGAGATTTTATTTAAATTTACTATTGCCTATTAGTGAATTAAAGCGTATTTTATTATTATCATTTAAAATTCCAAAAGAGTAAGATGATCTAAATAAAGCAACTTATTCTCATTCGATTTTAAATCATCAACTCATTGACTGAAATTTCTAAAAATTTCTATTTTTAAGAAATTAATCAATTTTACTTATCATATTTTTGATTTTAAATTTCAGTCTTTAAAGAAAGAAAGGATTGGGATACATATGGCAACAAACAATTCCCATGAACAAGCTGTTCAAACAATACCTCAGCGAGGGTTCTTCGGACACCCAAGTGGTTTAGGAGTACTATTCTTTGTAGAATTTTGGGAAAGATTTAGTTATTACGGCATGCGTGCCATGCTTATTTTCTACATGTATGATCAAATTAAAAATGGTGGTTTAGGAATTGATCAAACGACTGCCATGTCTATCATGTCAGTTTATGGCGCATTAATTTACATGTCTTCAATTCCTGGTGCATGGGTCGCAGATAGACTATTCGGTACTAGAGGGGCAACCTTGATTGGTGCAGTACTCATTATCATCGGACATATTTGTCTAAGTTTACCATTCGCAATGTTCGGTTTATTTGCATCAATGTTCTTTATCATTATTGGTTCAGGCTTAATGAAACCAAATATTTCAAACATCGTTGGACGATTATATCCTGAGAATGATACTCGTATGGATGCCGGTTTCGTTATATTCTATATGTCAGTTAACCTAGGTGCGCTTATCTCACCTATCATTCTGCAACATTTCCTAGACGTGAAAAACTATCACGGTGGTTTCTTAATTGCAGCGATTGGTATGGCATTAGGTTTAGTATGGTATATGATTTTCAATAAAAAGAATTTAGGTTCTGTTGGTATGAATCCAACCAACCCACTATCTTCTGAAGAAAAGAAAAAATATGGATTAATCGTAGGTATCATTGTAGCAGTCATTGCGATTGTACTATTAGTTACATATTTCACAAACACTTTATCATTCAATCTTATTAGTGATACGGTTCTAGTACTTGGTATAGCTTTACCAATCATTTACTTCACTACTATGATTCGCAGTAAAGATGTAACAGATGTAGAACGTTCTCGTGTTAAAGCATTCATTCCGTTATTTATTTTAGGAATGTTATTCTGGGCAATACAAGAACAAGGATCAAACGTATTAAACATTTATGGTTTAGAACGTTCTGATATGAAAATGAATTTATTCGGTTGGACAACAGATTTCGGTGAAGCATGGTTCCAATCAATTAACCCATTATTTATTCTTTTATTTGCACCAATCGTATCTGCGATTTGGTTGAAAATGGGTAAAAAACAACCAAGCCTCCCAGTAAAATTTGGAATAGGTACGCTATTAGCTGGTGCTTCATACATTTTAATGGGACTTATCGGTATGAGTTATGGTGATACACACTTCTCAGTAAACTGGGTTATCCTATCATACGTTGTATGTGTAGTTGGTGAATTATGTTTATCACCTACTGGTAATAGTGCGGCTGTTAAATTAGCACCGAAAGCATTTAATGCTCAAATGATGAGTGTTTGGTTATTAACAAACGCATCTGCACAAGCACTTAATGGTACATTAGTTAAATTAATCAAGCCTTTAGGGCAAACGAATTATTTCATCTTCTTAGGAAGCGTTGCTATCGTAATTACAGTAATCATCTTAGCTTTCACTCCTAAAATTTCAAAAGCAATGAAAGGTATTCATTAATCACCTTTGTGTTGTTAAAAGATATAATTTAATCAAGACATGTAGTTACCTTGAGCCCCTTCATAGTATTTTTATAAACTATGAAGGGGTTTTTTATAATTCTTATCTTTATTGAGACATTGACAAGAGCCTGAGCCTGGGACATAATTCAATGTCTCAGGCTACAAATATATATTGGCAGTAGTTGACTGAATTAAAAATGCACTTGTAACTTGCTTTTTTTAATTCTAGTCAACCTTGCCGGGGCGGGGCAACGAAATAAATTTTGAGAAAATATTATTTCTGCCTTGCTCCCTCTATCTTGTCATTTTCTTTGTATATCAACTAAAAAAATGTAATGATAAATACTTAAGCACTTGTTTTACTCAAATTATAATTAAGCAAATAACATTTCGGGTAAATAAATGTTAAATCAGAGTAAATAAATGAAAGTAGGCATACGTATGGGTCAAAAATTTAATCATGGTGTTCTTTTTTACCATGAACATAGTGGTCTCAAAGATATATATGAAGGTTTAGGAGAAGTAACTAAATCACTTACTACTATGTGCAAACACCTATCAATTCAACTAAGTGAAAATGAAGGCGACATTATTAAGTATTGTGAAAGAATTAAAAATCAAGAATATAGTAGTGATGTTGATATCGTTTTTATACTAGGTGGCGATGGTACAGTTAATGAATTAATTAATGGTGTTTTGGCAAATGACCTAAATGTACCTATTGGAATTATTCCTGGAGGTACATTTAATGATTTCACTAAAACATTAAACTTGAACCCTAACTTTAGTAAAGCTAGTGAACAACTTAAAACGTCTCACTTGGAATCATATGATGTTATGAAAGTGAATGGCACTTATGTGCTTAACTTTGTGGGATTAGGACTTATAGTTCAAAACGCGGAAAACGTGCAAGAAGGTCGTAAAGATATCTTCGGTAAATTAAGCTATGTTGGTTCAACTGTTAAAACATTAATGAATCCAGAAGATTTTGATTATACATTAACTGTAGATGATAAAGAACTTAATGGTAATACCTCTATGCTAGTCGTTGCTAACGGTCCTAATATCGGTGGCAGTAGAATACCACTTATGGATTTATCACCTCAAGATGGTAAAGTGAATAGTTTTATTTTTGATAAACAAAGTTTTACTATTCTCAATGATGTGTTCAAAAAACGCGATAGTATGGATTGGAATGAAATTACAAACGGAATTGATCACATAGCCGGCAAACATATTACATTATCGACGGATCCAGTTATGAAAGTAGATATTGACGGTGAAATTAGTCTTGAAACGCCAATTACAATTGAAGTTCTACCAAAAGCACTTCAGATTCTAACTTTTCCAGAGAATGCTGAACAATAAGAATTTATTATACTAATATAAAAGCGATTAAGGTTAATGATTGGATTATCATACCTTAATCGCTTATTTTAACTACTCCCCTAGAAAGAATGCTTCTACATCTTTCCAACCGTTAACACGTTTAAAACGTTCTTCACTTATATTGTGAGACGCAGTAAAAATGATTGGTTCACCTTCAAATATTTGTAATTGACGAGGATTATCATCTATTAAATAATCTGTTTTCACTACATTTTTACGACCACAGAAGACAAATTGCTGCGGATCTAAAAATGGAAAGAATTCAAGTAACCACTCATATTTATCATGAAATGAAGTTGGAACATCCATAGCTGCAGTAGCAATGTAAACATCATATTGCTCAGTCAATTTCTTAACGACTTCTTGTGCATGAGGCATAACAGTTAAATTTCTAAAGAAGCCTGGCGCTCTTAAAATATCACGAACTAAACCATCATGTTCTGGTATTACATTTTTAAGCTTTTGTCCATTTAAAGACTCAACTGTAATTCCTAATTCCGTTTTTACGTTAACCGCTTCAATAATTGCACCTAACGTGTCTGCTAATACTTCATCCATATCTATTGCTATAGATTTTCTAGACATACTATCTCTCCCTTAATCATCACCTATATACTTTTAAAGTATAGCAAAAATTTAAAAGGGAGTGCTACAAGACATTTAGAATCTATTGTAGCCCCCCTTGCATAATCAACTTATGATGTACTTCTAAAACTCAACTAATCATTGTAAGTTAAAGAGCTTACGTATTTGACCAACTTAATAATCAAAATGTTTTAATACTTCAATCATTCTGTCATTTTGTTCTGGGAACCCGATTGTAATACGAACGCCCGTTGGAAACGGACGTGTGATACAACCCACTTTTAGTAACGCTTCATATAATTCTTGTGCTTTTTCAGTTGCTACAAATACAAAGTTCGTCTGACTAGGTAAGAAATGTTCACTTTGTGGTATCTCAAAGAATTTTTCACGTTCTTTAGCATTTTTAGCTGTAATATCTTTCAAATAAACTTGATCTTCTAATGCTGCAATCGCTGCGTATTCTGAAATACGAGTGACATTGAATGGTGGTCGAATGATATTCCACTTTTCAATAGCTTCATTTGTAGCTACGACATACCCTACACGCAACCCAGCTAATCCATATGCCTTAGAAAATGTTCTTAACAAGAATGCATTATCAAAGCGTTCTTGCAATTTCAATGTATCTGGGTAATCTTCTGCTGTCACAAATTCAAAGTAAGCTTCATCAATCAATACAGGCACATGACTAGGTACGCGTTCTAAAAAGTGTTCCAATTCATCATGATTAAAATAGGTTCCAGTCGGATTATTCGGATTACATAGCCACACTAAAGCAGTCTCTTCATCGACCTCTTTAATAATATTCTCTAAATCAAACCCACCATTTAGTAAAGGTACTTGAACAACTTCAGCTGACTCTACAATCGCATTATGATAATATTGTCCAAATGTGCCTTCACTTGTAACTATTTTATCTCCTGGCGTTAACACTGCTCTTGAAATCATCAAGATAACTTCGTCTAACCCCGCACCAAATAGAATTCGAGAAGAATCCACGTTCAAATGTTCACTAATTGCCTTACGTAATGAAGGTGAGCCAGTCTCAGGATAATAAAATAACTCATCTAAATGTGCTTGAACTGCTTGCTTTGCTTTTGGAGAAGGACCATATAAATTTTCATTTGAAGCAAGTTTATATAATTCGCCTTCTATACCGTGCTTTTCTTTAAGTGCTTGTGGTGATAATCCTGGTTGATACGCTGCTAATTGATTTAATTGTTGTTTCATTGCCAACCACTCCTTTTTCAAAAAATTAAAAATGTTTATTCAATTATAAACCTGTTCCTCTAACATTGTTAAATTACAAGTCATTGACTAGTAAAAATTTATATTAACTTAATGTACACCATTCATCGCTCTCTTAACTATTGGAGAAATAGCTACTAAGATAACACCAATAAGCAGTGTAAACAATCCTGAGTATAAGAAGAACTCTTTCTCACTAATAATCTTAAATAATACAACGATTTGGCTATTGAGGCTTTGTGCAGTGGCGTTACTGAGCATCCACAATGCCATCATTTGTGCAGAGAACTTTGCAGGTGCTAGTTTAGATGTTACAGATAACCCTACTGGTGAGATACATAATTCACCTAATGTAATTAAGAAGAAACTTAACACTAACCATATAGGGTGAATCAAAAGCGCATCACTATTTAAAGGTATAATCATGACTAGATATGATAAACCTGCAAAGATGGCACCCAATGCAAATTTATATACTGTACTTGGATTATGTCTGCCTAATTTAGTCCATAAACTAGCAAAGACAGGTGCTAACATAATAATAAATACTGGATTGACAGACTGGAACCAAGCTGCTGGTATGTGGAAATCTAACGCACCATTAGTCAATTTAGCTAAGCTAAGTTCTGTCTTCTGGTCTGCAAAGTTAGCCAAAACGGTCGAACCTTGTTCTTGAATCATCCAAAATGCAACAGACGTAATAAACAACGGTATGTAACTATAAATTCTAGAACGCTCTTCTTTGTGCGTCTTATTACTTGATAACATATAAACAAAAATACAAATTGGTAATACGATACCTACAATCGTTACAATGACACTGAAACTAGATAAACTCAATTTTCCAATAAATTGCAAGATAAGTAGGATAATTGCGAATATTATTACGACAATGCCGGTAATAATTGATAATCTTTTGATTTCTTCTTTTCTAAGTGGGTTAGGAACGCTTAAACCAGCCAATCCTAGATTCTTTTTATTTGTAATAAAATAAGTGACTAATCCGATGAACATCCCTATTGCTGCTACCGCAAAACCAAAGTGGAACCCTAATCTTGTTTGTAAGTAACCTGTTGCAAATGGTGATAGAAAACTCCCTAAATTGATACCCATATAGAAAATAGTAAAAGCAGCATCTAAACGTCTATCATTATGGTCATATAATTCACCAACTGTAGTTGAAATATTAGGTTTCAATAAACCTGTACCAATAATAAGAAGTAATAGTGCTATCATTACTACTGTTAAACTACCTGGTATCGTTAACATGATGTGACCAAACATAATTAATATGCCACCATAAAATAATGCATGTCTTGTACCAATGATTCTGTCTGCTATCCAACCCCCGATGGTTCCAGACATATAGATGAGTGCACCATATAATGATACGATTTGTAACGCTGTTCCCTGTGGTAAGCCGAAGCCACCTTTACTAACTGAATAGTACAGATAATAAGCTAGAATCGCTTTCATACCATAGTAACTGAATCGCTCCCAAAATTCAGTAAAGAATAGTGTACTTAAACCTTTGGGATGTCCAAAGAATCCCTTTTGAGGTACACTCTCAACAATTTCTTGTCTCGAATAATTTCTAGTATTCATATTCTCCCCCCTAAAAAACCATACACGCTTTTTGTGTATTTATAGAATAGTGTAATTAAAAATAATTCAGATTACAATTGTATTTACAAATTTTGCGCTTTAAAAAAAGAACAAAACAACGAACTCATAATTAATTCGTTGTCTTGTTCCAACATTTTCACGTGTCTATTTATTTTACTAAACCTTCTTTTTCAAGATAATGTTTCGCAACATTATACGGATCTTCATTTTTCACGGTCACTTTGTAATTCATTTCTTGCATCTCTTCATCTGAAATTTTACCCTCTAATTTGTTGAGCGGTTTTTTAATTTCTGGATGTTGTTTTAAGAATTTTTCTTTAAACATTGGTGCACCTTGATATGGTGGGAATACGTGTTTATCATCTTTTAAGACTACCATATCATATTGTTTTAATTCTGCATCTGTTGAATAAGCGTCAATTAAATTAATATCACCTTTTTCCACTGCAGTATAGCGTAATTTAGGCTCCATTTTTTTAACATTAGATAAGTTGAGACCATAAGCTTTCGACACAGCTTTATAACCATCAGGTCGATCATTAAATTCCATAGTGAACCCTGGTTTAATTTTATCTTCAACCTTTTGTAAATCACCGATTGTTTTAATATTATTTTCTTTAGCAAAGTCTTTCTTCACCGCTAAAGCATACGTATTATTATATTTCATTGGTTTTAACATCGTCATGTCATATTTTTTCTCTAGACTTTGTTTAGCTTGTTGATATACTGCATCTTCTTTTTTAGATTTTAAATCTTCTTTAGTTAATTCACCTAAAACTGTCCCTGTAAATTCTAAATATCCATCGATGTCGTCTGATTTTAATGCATTAAATAGGAATGATGTTTTACCCATACCATCTTTAACATCAACTGTATCATCCGTTTCATCCTCAATTAAAATTTTGTACATATTCGTAATAATTGAAGGTTCTGAACCTAATTTACCTGCAAGCGTAATTGTGTCACCTTTTTTACCGAAAAGTGGTACAACAATGACTAATAGTATAATAAGAATCATTGCACCTACAGTGATTAGTAGTTTCTTATAAGATAATTTCTCCATATAACGTAGTATTAAATCAAACATAATTGCGAGTAGTGCAGCAGGAATCGCTCCGATAAGGATTAGAGACGTATTGTTACGGTCAATACCTAGTAAAATTAAATCCCCTAGTCCACCAGCACCAATTAATGCGGCTAAAGTTGCTGTACCGATAATTAGAACCATAGCAGTACGAATACCGGCCATCATCACTGGCATCGCTATTGGCAATTCTACTTTAGTCAAACGACGCATCGGCTTCATACCAATACCTTTAGCTGCTTCAATAAGAGACGGATCAACTTCTTTAATGCCTGTATATGTATTTCTCAAAATTGGCAACAGTGCATACACAACTAATGCAATAATTGCTGGCACGCGACCAATACCAAATATTGGAATCATTAACCCTAATAATGCCAATGACGGAATGGTTTGTAATATAGCAGCTATATTCATAACGACTTCAGATAACCGCTTCGTCTTTGTTAAAGCAATCCCTAATGGCACGGCGATTAAAATTGCGATTAGCAGTGCAATAAATGAAATTTGGATATGTTCCAAGATGGTCGTAAGTACTTCGCCTTTACGATCATTGAGTGTGCTAAACAGTTCGCTCATGCTTTAACCTCCTTATCATGGTCTATCTCAGATAAATACTTAAAGATATCTTCACGTTTTAAGAGTGATTGCGTAGAGGTTGATACATCATTAACAATAACTGCTTCATGTTGGGCTAATGTAGAATAAACTGAACGTAATTGCACATCACTATTGATTACAGGATAATCATGTTGTGTTTCTTTTTCTGTGAGTGGCGAAGTAATATTAAGATCTTTCAACTGTAAGCTTTCTTTATCTTGTTCTAAATGGCTGCCCATAAACTCTTCTACAAATTTATTTTTAGGTTGATTACGGAATGCTTGTGGTGTATCTATTTGTTCAACATGTCCATTGTTTAGTAAACATATTCGATCACCTAGCTTCATTGCTTCTTGAATATCATGCGTTACAAATACAATTGTCTTTTTGATTTTAGTTTGTAATTCTATTAAATCATCTTGTAGTTTTTCGCGACTGATTGGATCCAGTGCACTAAAAGGTTCATCCATCAATATAACTGGTGGATCTACAGCTAATGCTCTTACTACACCAACCCTCTGTCTTTGACCACCTGATAATTCATCTGGTTTACGATCTCGATATTTTTCAGGTTCTAAACCAACCATTTCAAGTAATTCGTCAACACGTTGATCTATATCTTTATCTTTCCATTTTTTCATCTGCGGAACCTGTGCAATATTCTCTTTAATGGTCATATGTGGGAAAAGTGCGATTTGTTGCAACACATATCCAATATCCCATCTCATTTCATAAACAGGATAATCACTTATTGGTTTATCTTTAAAATAAATATAACCTTCACTTAACGGAATAAGTCTATTAATCATTTTCAAAGTGGTTGTTTTACCACACCCTGATGGACCTATGATTACAAAAAACTCACCCTCATTTATTTTGAAACTTACATCATCAACTGCCACATTATTCCCATAACGTTTTGTTACGTTTTTAAATTCAATCATTTAGTCACCTTCATTTGCTCTACTTATTCAAATAGTTTGCATTCTTATTCCCTATTTAAACATGTTTAATTATGAATTCATATTAAATTAATCGAAATATAGAAATTACATTTAAAATTAATAATGTGACAATAAAATAAAGGTAAGGTTCGCTACAGAAATAGTAACAACCTTACCTTTCACTTTATATACTCGCTTTATATGAATGTATAATTTCTAAGAATTTCGGACAATAATGTTTCAATTTATAGCTACCAACACCATCTATTGATATCATTTCTTGTTTGGATTCTGGCTTGCGTTTAGCAAACTCTTCTAATGTGTAATCCGAAAAAATACTAACCGGTGCAATATCCAATTTCTCACTTAATTTTCGTCGAACTTCAACTAATTCACTGTATAATGCTCGATCTACACCTTCAACTGTATTGATATAGACTTTTTCTTTGGATTTTTGTTTAAATGGTGTCGTAAATACTTTCTCTTTATTGTTAAGTAACTTTTTAACACTTTCATCACATATTAAGATTTCATCATTTTCGTTTAAAAACCCTTTGAAGCGCAATTCATCAATTAAATGACTTAATTCTGAAGTGGTATAATCTTTCATCAAACCATGTGTCGTCAACTTATCATAATTATTATATTTAATATAATCACTTGTTTCTCCACGCAAGACTTGAATGATTACGCTATAGCTTTCTTTTTGACGCATGCGTGCGATACAACTAATGATCATTTTAGCTTCTTGCGTCATATCATATGTTTTATTTTGTTGAATGCAGCTACTACATTGCCCGCACTCTTCTAATTTTTCGTTAGGTTCAAAATAATGTACTACAGTCGCTTCAAGGCATTTTTTCGTTTTCGTGTATTGAATCATTTTAGTGAGTTTCTCACCCATTTTATCTTTATAATCTTCATCAGCCTGTGAAACAGTAATAAAATATTCATGCAATCCTTTATCACGTTCACTAAATAAAAGAATGCATTCACTTTCTAATCCATCACGACCTGCACGTCCTGCCTCTTGATAATATGATTCTAAATCACCTGGCATATTATAGTGTATAACGTATCTAACATTTGATTTATCTATCCCCATACCAAAAGCATTTGTCGCTATAACAACCTTCACTTTATCATATACAAATTCGTTTTGAGCAGTCTCACGTTCTTTATTTGTTAAACCAGCATGATAAATTGCCGAAGAAACATTGATAACATCTAATGCTTCTTGTAACTCCTCAACTTGTTTACGTGTAGAGCAATAGATAATTCCTGCTTGTTCTTTATGTTTCTGCACATAATCTACAACAAATTTCTGACGTTGATAGGTAGGATTCACTTTAAAAATAAGATTCCGACGTTTCGTACTTGTTTTTACTTCATCTCGTCTATCGATGTTTAACTTTCCCATAATATCTTGCTGTACTTCTGCAGTAGCTGTTGCTGTTAGTGCAACGATTGTAAAGTTTTGAGGTAATGTGAATACTTTCTTAATTACACTTTGATAGCTAGGTCTAAAGTCATGCCCCCACTTAGAAATACAATGTGCCTCATCAAACGCGATAAGATGAATATCAATTCGACTTAATAAACTTAAAAAATATTGATTATCGAAACGTTCTGGCGCAACATATAAAAACTGAATATGACCTTTCATTAAATCATCTTCGATTTCTTTTTGTTGCTTCTTAGTTAAACTACTATTTAAGAATGCTGCTTTAATCCCCATTGCTTTAAGTTGATCAACTTGGTCTTTCATTAAAGATATTAGTGGACTAATTACAATTGTAGTTCCACCTAACATTAATCCAGGCACTTGGTAGCAAATTGATTTACCACCACCTGTAGGTAATACACCTAAAACATTATGATGATCCATTATTTTAGTTATGATTTCTTTTTGACCAGGTCTGAAATTGTCATACCCAAAATAATGCGATAATGTTGCTTCCATACTTTACATTCCCCTTATTGCTCTTTTAGTTCTTCTAATTCACTCCATCTCGTGATGTCTGCTTCATATGTTAGCTCTAAATGTTCTTTCTCTTCATTTAATTCTTTGATTTTGGCATAATCAGCACTGGCCTCAATCATCTCTTCATCTATTTCTTCTAAGCGTGTTTCAGTTTGTTCAATGCGTTCCATCAAAGTTTCATATTCTCGTTTTTCCTTATAAGACAACCCTGATTTTTTTCGCACCGTTGTTTTTTGTTTTGGTTGTTGTGCTTGTTTCTCTAGGGCGGCTAATTTATCCTGCTCTTTCTTATAAGACTCATAATCTTCAAAGGACCCTACAATACGTTCCATCTTTCCGTCATGAATATACCAGTACTCTTGAGCGACTTTATTTAAAAAATAGCGATCGTGACTAACAGTTATAACTGAACCACCAAAACCACTAATATAGTCTTCTAAAATAGTTAATGTTTCTGTATCTAAGTCATTTGTTGGTTCATCTAGCAACAGTACATTAGGTTGATGCACGAGTAATCTTAATAAATATAAGCGTTTTTGCTCTCCGCCTGATAATTTGTATATCTTCTTACCATGTGTTGAGCTTGGGAACAAGAAACGTTCTAGTAATTGAGTTACAGAAATTGAAGTTCCATCCTTCTCTTTAGCCACTTCACTCTCTTCTCGTAGGTAATCAATCATACGTATATCTCTATCTAACGTTTCTTCTGTTTGTTTAAAGTATGCTACTTTTACAGTTTGGCCAATTTTAAGTGTGCCTGTATAATTGTTGTCTTCTCCGCTTAAAATATTTAATAACGTGGTCTTTCCAGCTCCATTTGGCCCAACAATACCAATACGTTGCCCACTTTGAATAATTTCAGTAATATCTTCAAATAATGTTCTGCCGTTAATTTGTTTTGAAAGTTGTTCTAACTCATACACTTGTTTGCCTAATCTTGAATACGCTAGATTCAGTTGCCCTTTATCTTGAACGTGTTGAGCTTGTACTTCCGATTCTAAATCATTAAAACGATTGATACGCGCTTGTTGCTTTGTCGTTCTTGCCTTAGCGCCAGCTCTCATCCAAGCTAATTCTTGTTTATATAAAGCCTTTTGCTTTTCTTGTTGTTTTTGTTCAATAATTTCATTTTCTGCTCGCATTGCTATGTAATCTTCATAATTACCTGGATAAGATTTTAATTTACCTCTATCTAATTCAATGATTCTACTCGCAATTTCATTTAAAAAGTAACGATCATGGGTTACAAACAATACGGTATGAGGATACTGCTTCACATAATTGATTAGCCATGTTATAGATTCAAAGTCTAGGTGGTTTGTAGGTTCGTCTAATAATAATAGATCAGGTTGTTCAATAAGCGTTTTAGCAAGCACTACGCGTTTTTGCTGACCACCTGACAGTTCGTTCACCTTTTTGGTCGTGTCATTAATACCTAGTTTAGATAATATGGTTTTAATTTCTGCATTATAATCCCATGCACTATTTTGGTCCATAGCCTCTTGTGCTTCCATCATCTTTTGAAAATGCGCGTCATCTTGTTGTTGTGTATAAGCATTAACTGCTTCTTCGTAAGCTTTTATAATTTGAAGAGTCGTTGTGTCTGAGCTAAGTACAGCTTGAAAAACAGTCATATCTCCATCTAGATCCTGCTTTTGAGAAGAATACCGTATACGATATTGATTAGGATGCGTAATATCAGCTGTATAATCATCATCTATATTTCCGATAACTTTAAGTAGAGTACTTTTACCAGTACCATTTATTCCAACCAATCCTATTCTCTCATGTTCAGAAATAGATAGGTTTAAATCATCGAAAATGATTTTATCCGCATATGATTTATTTAAGTGCTCTATTTTATACGCTTCCATGCATCTACTTCCTTTTCAAAATCGAAATATCGAATTTTTTAAATATTTTTGATAAGCTTAAATCAGTTCTATATATTATACACCTTTTTAGGCTTAAATGATACAAGGAGACAAGAGTTATGATTGACTTTTTCGAAAATTTACCGCCTTATTTACAGGCGCTTGTAGCAGGTATTATTACTTGGCTACTCACAGCATTAGGTGCTGCTTCTGTATTTATATTTAAATCCGTAAATGAACGAATTCTAATATCTATGCAAGGATTTGCTGCGGGCATTATGATAGCTGCCAGCTTTTGGTCTTTATTACAACCCTCTATTGAATATGGTAAAGATGGTAGTTTACCTGCTTGGTTACCTGCTGCAATTGGCTTTTTATTTGGTGGTATCTTCATACGTGTCCTCGATTCAGTTATTCCTCATTTACATCAAAGAATTGGCGATAAGAGTCAGTACCGCGAAGGTGTTAAGACTTCTTTAAGTAAGAATACACTATTAGTACTAGCTATTACGTTACATAATATTCCAGAAGGACTATCGATTGGTGTTGCTTTTGGTGGTATAGCAACTGGAAATAGTCAAGCTACATTTCTAGGTGCTTTAGGGTTAGCAATTGGTATAGGAATACAAAACATTCCGGAAGGTGCAGCATTATCTATGCCTATTAGAGCGGCAGGCGCATCTCGTTGGAAAGCGTTTAATTACGGGCAAGCTTCTGCGATTGTAGAACCTATCTTTGCTACTATTGGCGCTGCATTGATTTTAGTTATTACACCTGTTTTACCTTATGCATTAGCTTTTGCAGCTGGCGCTATGATATTTGTTGTTGTTGAAGAACTAATACCTGACTCGCAATCTGGTAACAACACGGATCTAGCAACACTAAGTCTAATGTTAGGCTTTACAATTATGATGATTTTAGATGTAGCGCTTGGATAAAACTTGCAATTATCACAGATATTTAAATTAACTATTAATCAGCAATTATTTAAATGACAACATCATTTAAGACATGTATCTATAGCATCAACTATATATTGCAACTCAACATGTTACACATAATCAAAATCATAATAAAAAAGACAATTTCTATTTATTTCAATAGAAATTGTCTTTTTTCATTAGTCTAGAAATTTTATATTATAGACTTTACTTGATTATTTTTGATTCCCTTTAGGACCAGTTTTGTATTCATATTTAGACGGGTCAATTTTTTTGAAATCAGGATTTTTATAGAATCTGAACAAGTCACCATTTAAGACATTGTCACTCATTTCTAAATCTTTCTCAACCTGTTTCTTATTCTTATCTAAATCTTTAGGTTCCGTTTCTAATAGTTCATTAGTTTTATTAGAATAAGCTTTACCGTTTACATATTTGTAATCTTTCGTAATGAAATCACCATTACGGAATGGAATTACATCATTATGATCTTTAGATAACATGTCAGTACCAAACATTAAGAAGTTTTTAGAGTCAATTCCTACTAAATGTAATATAGTAGGCATAACATCCATTTGACCAGCATATGTCTTATCTACTGTACCTTCTTTACCAGGAATTTTTAGCCAGAAACCTGTACGGTTTAAGTCCATAAATTTCGCTGGCGTAATCTTTTCACCTAATAATTTTTCCATCGCATTATTATGGTTCTCTGAAATACCATAGTGGTCACCATAAATCATAATAACTGAATCGTCGTATAAACCTTTCTTCTTAAGATCTGTTACGTACTCTTCAAGTGCTTGGTCTAAATAATGCGCTGTTTGAATGTAACCATCAACAGTTGAATCACCTGTATTAGGTTTATCAATATCTGCATCTTCCTCACTCAATGTGAATGGATAGTGGTTTGTTAATGTAATTAAGTGTGAATAGAATGGTCCTTTCATTTTAGATTGATATTCTGCTGACTCTTTAAAGAACGGTTTATCTTTTAAACCTAAGTTAACGATATTATCGTCAGACATATCATAATATGTTGCATCGTAGAACTTATCAATACCAAAATGTTTATAAACTTGGTCACGGTTCCAGAATGTTTTGTAGTCACCGTGCATAACATCAGAAGTATAACCTTGCTTTTGATCTAAAATGGCAGGTAATGATTGGTAAGTATTATCACCTTTTAATGAATATGCAGAACCTTGTGGTAAACCATAAAGGCTGTTATCCATTGTGAACTCAGCGTCTGATGTTTTACCTTGACCAGTTTGATGGAAGAAGTTTGGATAGTATCTAAAATCTTCATTACCTGTAGATAATTTATTTAAGAACGGTGTTACTTCTTTACCATTAACCTTTTTATTGATTAAAAATGTTTGGAAACTTTCTAGATGTATTTTAATAATATTTTTCTTCTTAGCAACACCAAAATACTCTGAATTTGGCGTTGTATTTTTTTGTTTCGTGTAATTCAATACTTTAGTTAGGTCATCTTCAGAAGCCAATGCTTTTTGTTGGTTATTCTGGATCGTTTTAACGCCATCATAAACTGTAAAGTTATAGGGACCTAAATACTTCACTAAATATTTATGGTCAAACGTACGTGTTAATAACTCAGGACGATCTGTTTCAGCAAAAGCTAAGTTCAAGAAGAATAATGCTACTGAAGCAGCCATTACAACCGGTACAAACTTTTTACTGAAGACACGCTTATCTAACCAACTTCCTCTGAAAATAAGGATGAATAGATAAATAATAGTATCTATAAAGTAAACAAAGTCATACCATTTAAATGATGCCCCAACAGCACCACCCATAGACTCAACATTCCCCGCTTGATTAAGTGTACTAAATGTTAAAAAGTCCGAGAAGAATCTAAAATAAACTACATTTGCATATAGCAAGAATGATAGTAAAAATCCTCCAATAAAGATGAACCAATGTGCTTTTTTTCCTTTAAAGAATAAGAACACACTTAAAATAAGCGCGATTAAACTATATGGATTCATCAATAGTATTAAGTTTTGAACTAGTCCTTTAACACCCAAAGAAAAATCAACATAATATGAAAAATACGTCTTCAATGTCACTGTAAAAACAGTCAGTAAGAAAAACGCAAAAAGACTTATTTTCTTTTTGTGTAAACTCATGTATGTTTCCTCCGTTTATAGTTATTCAACTTTGAAGAAATGTTAAAGACTTAACCGAAGACTTAAACACTTACTCAAATATGACCGTTATGCAATTACTTACTAATTTTTAAATTTCGCTATTTTAATTTATTAAGAATATGTCATACACATACATTAAATACAAACGATAATTCACTCTTACATTTTTATCCCAATGACGAACTATACGTTAGTAATGCCTTATGTATACAATGTTGGATGCTATTCTATTTAATTATTAATAAAGTATTAACAAATTATGAGCTTTGTAATATTATTGTAATATTGCCCGTAGTTCAATATATAAATATATAGTATTTTTACTCATTTATCAAGAAAAAACATCTTTATATATCGACATCTCAATAGTTTGTCACAAATATATACAAGTATAATGATGACGCACTGATTTATTTATTATAGCTTCTTATATGATATTTTTAATCAGACTATAGACCTACTCAATCTATTAAAAATCCGTATAAATAAATCGTCCATTCAATTAATTATTAACAGTTATTTCATCATTTCTAATTGCATTCTGAATTCAATGCCGTGAAACAGTTGATTCATCCAATTGCTAAAGTTCACAACATTTTTTTCAGCAGTTTCAATATCAATAAATTGGAATTTCAAACGTGAACCTTGTGGTTTCTGTGCAAGTTTAGTCAAATGATAACTCGCAATCGTTCCAATTTGAGGGTAACTTCCTATTGTATAATGATCGTTTAATAAGATAATCGGTGTACCATCTCGTTTAACTTGAATCGTTCCTCTTTTAACAGATTGATGTGCAGGCATATCATCGTAATATGCTTTTATCTTCTCACCATCTAATAACATACCAACACGATTCGATTTATTAGTTACTTTATATTCGCCTTTAATAAAATGGGATTGCGTTTCCTTATCAAAGTCTTCAGTACCTTTATTAGCGATAACATGAAACACGTCAGAGATATAGTTGAACGACAATGCATAACCATCAATACCCCAATCAGTAGTACGCTTTTCTTTTAGATTTTCAAACAACTTATGATGACGTTCAGTATATTCTCTTTTCATTTCAACTTCATCGCCATTTTCAAGTTTACGCCCGTGATAGCCACCAATGTGAACATTTAAATCTGTAGAATTCGAACCCAGCCAATTGTCTAATTTAAATCCTCCACCTATAGCAAGATATACACGTGACGTTTTATTTGTTTCTTTAAAAGATAACACATCATCTTTACCTAAAAGGTATAGTTTATAAGGTTTTACTCGCATGTTTTGTGTATAAGCTTCAAAATTTTGACCTGTTAATGCAATTAAAGTAGGTTCAGTGAATCGAATTTTAGCCATAATATGTGTCATTTCAAGTGTTGCTTCATTCTTGTCATTAGCGACAAGACGATTTGCAATTTCATGACCTAGTGTGTCTAAAGCTCCACACGGAATAACACCTGCATATTCATATCCATGACGCCCGAAATCTTGAAAGCTACTAAACAATCCGGCTTTTTCTATTATGATTGACATGGTTTAAATTCTCCTAATTCAATATCTTTGCGTTTTTCTGGTTTGAAAGTGACATTATCTCCTAATTTTAGCAGTGTAAAATCTTCTTTTTCAGGAGTAAACAACGTCATAGGCGTGTACCCTATCACTAACCAATCATTATATGTATCAGTTGTTACAATCCCGCATTTTTTTCCTTCAATAATAACTGAACCTGCAGTAACAAGTTTCTTCTTATTACTTGTATGATTAACATACAATGCTTCATTCATTCCAGTTAAATATGGAAAGCCAGGAGCATAGCCCATCATAGAGACAAAGTAAGCCTTATCAGAATGTAATTGAATAAATTCATCTTTTGTTAATTTGTAATACTCTAGCAAGTCCTGTAAATCGGGGCCAAATTCATCACCATAAATAATAGGAATTTCATAGGTCGTGCTCTCATCTTTGTTCATTTCTAATTGTTTTATTTCTTCTTGTATAGATGTTACTAATGCCTTCATATATTGAAAAGGTGAAGTAATATTATGATGTTTAATCATATCTCGAGCATCATAGCAAATCATCATATCTGATTCAGTAGGAACAATTTCAGTTATAAATGGTAAATCTTTCTTTAATAAATGATTACGCACTGCGATTAACTCAGTTGTTACATTTTTAGATACATCTTTTTCAACCGCAATTACAATTGCTTGATCTCCCTGACTATAAATCTTCATAACTCCACCTCAAAATAATTATATTTAATGATGATAAAATATATTTAGAAAATCAACCGCATAAGGAATGATTGATTTAATTAAAAAATAAATGAATACACATTGAATTAAAACGGTAACGGTTGCCACAATACGTGCATTAATGAGTGCATTATTATTTAAATATCGATCTGCTAAATATTTACTTATCACATTTAAAATCACAATAATTACAACCCATAATATTGCCATATTTCACTCCGTTAGTTCGTTTTTATCAATAAATACGCATATACTTCCAATATTATTTTATAGATAAATAGACACATCGGCAACCTCTCGTAAACTATTTAGTAAAAAGATACGTACCTGCTGATTATTTAATTTCTCGCTGAGTTCTGTTTTAGTATAATTTTTGATTGAAAGTTTTCCTTCATCTATAAGAGATTGACGCATGCATCCCAATAAAAAGTCGTTGTCATAACTCGGCGTATAGTATGTACCTTCTTCCTCTATCATGATATTACCAATATCAAATTCCAGAATTTTACCTTTTTCATCATATAATAATATTAAATCTGTTTCATGATTGTGTGCTAAATGCTGGCGTTCTGTGGTTTTGTTAATGATATATCGTTCGTTATAATGCGTTTGAACTTGCTGAAATTTAGCCGTAAACAGCGACTTTTGAGATAAAGGTTTAATTACATAATTCATATCGCCAGTTTTATCTATTTCTATTTTAAGTCGGAACGTGCCCTGTTGATGATTTTTTATAATCTCTTTTACAAGATGTAACCAGTTTTCCTTTGAAAAGGCATAACCCAAACGTCCACATGATTGTTGTATTCGATTAATATGATATTGAAGTCTTGGAATTTCACCATTTTCCAGACGCATCGTTTCAAACAAGTTCATTTATAACATCTCCAATATCTTTGTTTTATCTCGAAACTCTTGTACTTCTTTTTCAGGTATAGAATCAATTGTAATACCTGCACCCACACCGTAATGAACTTTCTCATTTCGATACTCAAGCGTTCGAATTGGAATATTAAATATCATTTTATTATCCGGAGATAATAATCCAATTGTTCCACAATAAATATATCTAGGATTAGGCTCAAGCGCTTTAATGTATGACATCGTATTAAGTTTCGGTGCGCCCGTAATGGAACCACATGGAAACAGCGCTTTTAAAATATCGGTCAAACTCGTTTCGGCTTCTAATCGACCCGAGACCATACTCGTCATTTGATAAACAGTCTTATAACTTTCTATAAAGAATGGCTTATTAACGTGTATAGTTCCTGGCTTAGAAATTCTAGAAATATCATTACGCAATAAATCAACAATCATTACATTTTCAGCACGATCTTTAAGAGAGTTCTTCAATATGTCATAATTCATCAAATCTTCATCTTTATTAATACTACGTGGCATTGTCCCTTTCATCGGTTTACTTACAACTACATTTTCTTGGTTATTGAATGCTCCTTTTTGAAAGAATAATTCAGGAGAAATTGAGGCAACTTTAATCTCTTCTACATCTAATAATGCAGTATAATCACCATTATTTGTCTGAGTTAAATAATAATATAAATCAGAGATAGGGTAATGGATATCACTAACTAAACGTGTTGTATAGTTCACTTGATACGTTTCTCCATCAGTGATTGCGTCTTGAACTTGTTTGATCTTATCTTGCATTTCTGCATCACTTTCCAAAAAGCGAAACTGATGTTTAGGTTTGTAGCTTTGCGAAAGATTGTTAGACGGATGTTTAGCCATATTAGGATTGAAACTATATGCAAGAGCTATGACTTGATTATTATTCAATTCGTGCGTAGCCATTTCTTGATTAAAAAATTTTGCCGCTTCATATGTAAGATATAGCGCTACGTAACGCCCGTTTGATTGTTCATCTTGAGCAAAGCGAACTACTGCACCGATGTCATTCAAAGTGTAAGCCACCTTTTTAGAGGCATACGTGTCAAAATTTAATGCTACTGTTTCAAAATGGTCAGGTGTCGTATAGTATCTATAATTAAACGCGATGTTCATAGTCTATCCCCACTTTTCTAAAAATAGTCGTATCTGTTCATGCCCATATTCACTTAAAATAGATTCAGGATGATACTGAACGCCATAAATAGGATATTTATTATGTTCAAAAGCCATTATAATCCCTTCTTCGTTATAAGCTGTCATATCTAAAATGGTAGGAATATGATTTTTATCTGCAATGAGTGAATGATATCTCATTACTTCAAACGCTTGAGGTAGTCCTTTAAATAGTCCAGTTCCTCTATGAGTTAACGTTGTGGTATGACCGTGAACCGGCTTTAATCCATGAATAATCGTACCTCCATAATATTCATAAATAAATTGGAAACCTAAACAGACACCTAATATAGGAATTTCACCCTCAAATTGATTCATAATTTCAGTTAAAATTGGATAGTCACTAGGTTTACCTGGACCTGGCGAGATGACAATTGCCTCTACGTTAGATGACCTTAATAGATCAACGGAAACGTCATCTACCTCGTATACAACTATCTCTTTATCAGTTTCTGTCTTAAAATATTCTATTAAATTATATGTAAATGAATCTTTATTATCTATAACTATAATCATTTATGTCGCTCCAACTCTATGTTAAATAACTTCATCTATAACTTTATTATAATTAATAATTTTTTGAAAATGTAAGGGTTTACTATTTATATTGCTTTAAAATATAGCTTGATTTTAAGAAGTGAATATATTACGCTAACTAGCGTACTAAAAACTCAAAAGAGGTTCCTAGCTGAAACCCTCTATAAAAAACTAGACAATAATCGAAATATTTAGTTTGAAAGTAACATTACTTTTGTATAACTAGTTGAAATGTTTCTAAGTCTATCTTTTTTATAGAGATAGACTTTTTTTATGTTCTCATGGCTAGGTTAGAGACGGCATAAAGTATGATCTAATCTTTTCAAAAAAGGAGAATATTCATGACAAATCAAAATTTAAACAAGGACAAAGCCATTGTAGTATTTAGCGGGGGGCAAGATAGCACAACGTGTTTATTTTACGCTAAAAAACATTTTAAAGATGTTGAATTGGTAACATTTAATTACGGTCAACGACATGATGCAGAAATTGAAGTTGCTACACGCATCGCAAAAGAGCAAAATTTAAAACATCATATTTTAGATATGTCACTATTATCACAATTAACTCCAAACGCCTTAACACAACATGATATGGACATTGAAACTGGTGAAGACGGTATTCCAAACACGTTTGTACCAGCACGTAATTTATTATTCTTATCATTTGCTGGTGCATTAGCTTATCAACGCAATGCTAAACATATTATTACCGGGGTTTGTGAAACGGACTTTTCAGGTTATCCAGACTGTCGTGATAGCTTTATTAAATCAATGAATGTAACGCTTAGTTTATCTATGGATAAAGACTTTGTTATTCATACTCCTTTAATGTGGTTAGACAAAGCACAGACATGGGAACTTAGTGACGAATTAGGTGTTCTAGATTATATTCGACACAATACACTTACATGCTATAACGGTGTTATTGGTGATGGTTGTGGAGAATGTCCAGCATGTCAATTAAGACAACGTGGTCTACAATATTATTTAGAAGCAAAAGGAGCGAATTAAAATGATTCAACAACTCTATCCGTCAGTTGCCCACCCCTATAGTTTTGAACTTAATAAAGATTTTAATTTTTCAGCCGCGCATTACATTCCAAGTGAAGATGCCGGTAAATGTATGAGAACACACGGGCATACTTACTTTGTTAATTTAACAATTGCAGGGGATAAACTCGATCATAATGGTTTCTTAATCAATTTTAGTGATTTAAAAAAACTAATCCACGACCAATTCGATCACTACTTATTAAATGATTTACCTCAATTTAAAGATAAGAGTCCTTCAACTGAAGTTGTAGCTCAAACAATATATAAAATGGTCCAAACTCATCTACAAAACTGTGATAATCAACCTCAATGTGTCCAAGTTTATCTACGTGAAACGCCGACTAGTTATGTCGTATATCGCCCAAAGGAGTATAAATAATGGCTGCTAAAATTCCAGTACTCGAAATTTTTGGACCTACGATTCAAGGTGAAGGACGTGTTATAGGTCGCAAAACGATGTTTGTTAGAACTGCAGGTTGTGATTATCGTTGTAGTTGGTGTGACTCTGCTTTCACTTGGGATGGAAGCGCTAAAGAAGACATTCAGTTAATGACAGCTGAAGAAATATATAATCAACTGAAAAAAATCGGCGGTGACCATTTTGATCACGTTACGATATCTGGAGGTAACCCAGCACTAATTAAAGGTATACAAGATTTAGTGGATTTATTTGAAGAAAAACAGATATACTCTGCTTTAGAGACTCAAGGAAGTAAATTCCAACCATGGATGAGACAAATTAACGATTTAACTATAAGTCCTAAACCACCAAGCTCTAACATGAAACCTAACATTGACATATTAGATAGTGTAATCGAACAATGCATTGAATCAACACTTAATTTAAAGGTTGTTATTTTTGATGATGATGATTACGAATTCGCTAAAATGATACATCATCGCTATCCAAACATTCCTTTTTACTTACAAGTCGGTAATCCCTACCTAGATGATGAAGTTGACAACCATACAGAAAAACTTTTAAGTCGATATGAAGCATTAGTTGATAGAGTGATGGCTAGTAATGATATGAACCAAGTTTATGTTTTACCACAGTTGCATACGTTACTGTGGAGTAACAAAAAGGGTGTTTAATAATTACTTTATAAATGAAAAATATTTTTTAAGTGTTTTGAAATGATTAAGTTTGTTTTAATTGGTATAATGTTCTAATGAACTATGTTAGATAGGAGTACAGCATGATTATATATGTATTAATTAATATCGCCGTAGTGCTTGGTGTACTCGGCTTTGACTTATATAAGCACCAATTCAAACAGCTTAAATTTAGCTCCGTATTAATAGCAATAACGATTAACGCTTTAATTAATGCTATCGTCATCGACAAATTTAATTTTATAACATTATGCTCAATCGCTTTTTTTATATGTTGGTTGGGACTTCAATATTACTTGAATTATCAACACTATACACTTGTTATTTACGAGTATAAATCGATTGCCTTGATATTTTCTATCATAATAAGTTGCTCATTATTTATTACCTATGGATCAAGTGATCAATCAATTTACATGTCTGTTCCATACTTAGCGCCAACAATATTCTTAATAGGTGCTAGTGCGATATTTTTAGGTACTTTCTCTAGAGGAGAACTTGGAATTTTTAAATTTATAAAAAAGCTTAAATTTCCAATTACTATAGGCTATATGCTTATTATAATTTCGATTGTATTATTAACTTTTTTGACGCCATTCTGGTATATCTTCTTAATCATTTATATTCTTTTAGGTATCTATCTAGCATGGCAACTTAAAAATACTAATTTAAAACATCATATAGAAAATAATTAAACGCTTGAAGTTTCATCATTTAAAACTTCAAGCGTTTATTTTGATTTTTATAAATGTACTTTTTCTTTCTCTTGCTCTACTACTTTGAGATCGTGCGTTGGTTCTTTTAAATTTGATGCTTGCACAATATATTTAGGTCGTTGCTTAACTTCATAGTAAATTCGTCCAATATATTCACCTACTACACCAATAGAAATCAATTGAATTCCGCCAATAAGTAATACCGCAGCTATCGTTGTAAAATAACCAGGATTATTAATGCCATTGACCATTATACCTATCAGCAGATACAAGATATAAACGATACTTAAACTGAATATCGTCATTCCAAGATAAATCATCGCACGTAAAGGTTTATTATTAAATGAAATTAGCCCATCAATACCATAATTTAATAATTTAGTGAATGTCCATTTAGAATGACCCGCTTCTCGTTCTACATTTTGATATGTAAAGATTTTAGTATTATAACCAATCCATTCAAATAAACCTTTTGAAAAGCGATTATATTCTTTAAGAGAAGCCATTGCTTTAACTGCGCGTTGACTCAATAATCTAAAGTCACCGACACCATCTATGAATTCAATGTCTTCGACAAAGCTATTTATCAATTTATAATATAACTTAGTCATTGACTTACGGGCTATGTTCTCTCCTGTTCGATCTCGCTTAGCAATAACTTGGTCATACCCCTCTTGGAATCCTTCTATCATTTGTGGAATGAATTCTGGTGGATGTTGTAAATCTCCATCTACCATCACCACAGCATCACATTTCACACTATGTTGAAAACCAGCTATCATTGCTGATTCTTTACCAAAATTTCGGCTGAAAGAAATATATTTAACATGTTGATCTAAGCTTGCTAAATGTTGAACATGGTCGATTGTGTTATCTTTACTACCATCGTCGACAAATAAAAGGTCATAATCATACCCTTTATCCAAGCTATCTTTCATCAAAATTTCAGTCAATTTGTCGTAAGTTTTTGTTACGACTTCACCTTCGTTAAAACAAGGCACAATGACTCTGATTTTCATTAAATTACATCCTTTTCATCATTCTTAGTACTATTTTATCAATAAAATAAATAACTATTCTACTAAAAACTATGCAATTAACAAACAATTAATAAAAATTAAATAAAAAATATACAATCATTCTATAATTTTCAATGTCTGATTCCATTTAATAGAAACCAATTTATTTCAAATCACCTATACTCACTTCATCAGGATCTTTACCTTGACGCGCATTGCGATTTAAACTATCTATTTCAGCTATTTCTGTTAGTTCAAGGTTGAAATCAAATATATCATGATTTTCTCTTATACGTGATGGTGTTTTAGATTTTGGAATGACAACACGATTATGTGCCACGTGCCAACGTAATACGATTTGCGCTGGTGTTTTATCATACGCTTTTGCTAGTTTTGTTATAGTAGGATCGTCTAACAATCCTCTGTTTCTCATTAATGGCATCCATGCAGTAACTACTATATCATGCTTATCACAGAAATCTTGGACTTCTTGTTGATTAAAGTAAGGGTGTACTTCAATTTGATTAACTTGAGGTACAATATTAGTTTCACGCATTAATTTTTCTAAGTGATGCACTTTGAAGTTACATACTCCAATTGCTTTTATTTTACCTTCTTCATATAATTTTTCTAATGCCTTATATGTTTCAATATAAAGTTCATTTTTTTCGCAAGGCCAGTGAATTAAATATAAATCGATATATTCTAAACCTAAATTATTTAATGAGCGATTAAAATACTCAAGTGTACTATCATAACCTTGATGGTCGTTCCATAGTTTAGTTGTAATAAACAAGTCTTCTCGAGGCACTCCACTATTTTTTAGTGCTTTACCGAGTGCTTCTTCATTATTATAAAAATATGCTGTATCAAATGCACGATAACCATCATCTAATGCAGCTTGAATCGCTGTTTCCATTTCTTCATCTGTAACCTTATAGACACCTAAGCCAAGTCTCGGCATCGGATAAGCATTGTTTAAAATTTGTGTGTCATTTACCATAATATCTTCTCCTAACGTTCTTGATAATTTTCAATCTATTAATAATTAGGATAACTCTAATAGAGTGTATTGAACAATTAAAAGGACTGGGACAGAATTCTTTTGAATTCGTTGTCCCAGCCCTCAAAGTTAAAAAGAACTGAGAAACGCTTCATTTAGAGCGCCTTCTCAGCTCAGTCAGTTTATGCAAATTTGCGATATAGCTTTGTATAGTATTAATTCATCCAATACTCTTTAAATTATTCACGACTTTCATCGCTATTATCTTTTTTATCTTCACTTTCATCTTCGTCTTCACCGAATGTTGGTCTATTATCGATGAACTCATATTTAAGTACAACCCAAACTAGTTGATGATTATCCATTTCAGACACAATCCAACGATCATATTGTGTATCGATATGATCTTCAACTTGTAAGTTAGTGTTGTGGGCTTGGAGCCAACCACCTATTGTATCAATGTCTTCTGAATCTTTAAATTCAATGTTGAATTTTTCATTGAGGTCATCAAGAAGGACACGTCCATTAATCTGATACGTATCTTCACCAAGTTTAACGATGTCATTTACTTCATCATCATCAAACTCATCACGTATTTCACCGACAATTTCTTCAAGAATATCTTCCATTGTTAAAATACCAGCTGTGCCACCGTACTCATCAATAATTAAACTGATATGTACGTGTTCACGTTGCATTCTAACTAACGCATCACTAATGCGAGTTGTCTCTGAAATCATTGGTAATTCATGGATATAATTATTGATTTTGATAGGTTTCCCAGAAGCATACTCTGTTAAGAATTCTTTAACGTTGATGAAACCTTTAATATGGTCTTTGTCTCCATCCTCAGTAATTGGGTAACGTGTAAACTGATGTTCTTTAATCGTCTCTAATAATTCGTCAACATTGAATGGTTCATTTAAAGTCACCATCTGAGTACGTGGTACCATGATATCTTTTGCATGTCTCTCATCAAATGAAAAGATATTTTGCATATAGTTTAATTCTGTTTGGTTGATTTCTCCACCATTATAACTGTTGTTAATAATGATCTTAATTTCCTCTTCTGACATAGCATCAGTTTGAGCGTCTGGATCAACACCCAACATTCTAATTATCACACGTGCTGAACCATTCATTAACCAAATCAAAGGTTTCATTATATTACCGAAATAGTACAATGGTCTAGCGTAAGTTAGGGCTAATTTTTCTGTATGTTGAATTGCTATAGATTTCGGTGCTAATTCACCTAATACTACGTGTAAATAAGTCACTACGATGAATGAAATTACAAATGAGATTGTTGTAGTTAATGCATCAGGTAACTGTAATAAGTTAAATAGTGGATGCAACAATTTTTCAAATGTTGGTTCCCCTAACCAACCTAATCCTAATGAAGTAACTGTAATACCTAATTGACAGGCTGATAAATAATAGTCAAGATTTGCAATCATCTTTTTGACAATTTTAGCGCTACGATTACCTTCTTCAGCTAACTGTTCAATACGCGTTGAGCGTACTTTAACTAATGCAAATTCTGAACCTACGAATACTGTTGTTAATGCTATTAATAGAAAAAATATTACTAAATTTATTATGGTCACTGTATCCAATTAATTCCCTATTCCTAGGGATTCACCTCCAAATAAATGTGTCCCATATGGGTAACACGAATTTAATTCGTAATGTGCTTTGACGATATAAACACATGTTAAGACCTTCCCATTGCGACACCCCCGAAAAAATGTATTACTTTTATTTTATCATATATTAATTACAAATAGTTGATTGTAACGCTTTTGATTAAAAAGTTACAACTTATCATTTAAAACTAATATTGCGTAATAGTCAAGAGAGGACTAAACTAAAGCGTTTGGGAGTCACAAAGCATATATTCTTTATCACTAAAACGCTTTACTTCCTATGACATACTCTCATATGTCTACCCATTTTTACATATTTTAATAACTCTATACCAATTTGAAATGATAATGTTTTATTATCACTGTAATTTATGACTAAGACAAAAATGGAGCAAGACATAATTCATAATGAATTCATTATCTTGTCCCAATCTTGATAATATAGACTCCTCGTCTAGTTATGAAGAATAAATTAAAGTATTAAAAAATCTCTCGCCCAATTATTAGGGCAAGAGATTTTTATTTCTATTCATCCATAGCTTTTGAAGCTTCAATTTCGTTTTTAGTTACTTTTGGTTTCAATAAACCATACATAATCGCTGAAACAAGTGTACCTACAATTAAAGCAATTAATGTTTGTAAGATATGACTAAAGTCAGTCGCTGCAATAACAATGATACCACCGTGTGGTGCATTGATTCTTGAACCTAATGCTAATGCAATTGCACCACCGACACCTGAACCTACCATCATTGATGGAATCACACGAAGTGGGTCAGCTGCAGCAAATGGAATTGCACCCTCAGTGATGAATGATAAGCCCATCACATAGTTTGGCACGATAGAACCACGTTGTTCTTTAGTAAATTTACGTTTAAAGAATATCATTGCTGTCGCAATTGCTAATGGTGGAATCATACCACCGACCATTGCTGCAGTTATTGGTGCCGCGTTACCTTCTGTTAAGGCTGCAGTAGCGAATACATAAGCTGCTTTGTTAAATGGTCCACCCATATCGATAGCCATCATTGCACCGATAACTAAACCAAGTAATACAATATTTGAACCTGATAAGCTATTTAATCCATTTAATAATAAGTTATTTAACCATGCTGCTGGCGGGTTAAATGCATAAATCATTAATAAACCAGTGATAGTTACACTTAATAATGGATAAATTAACGTTGGTTTTAAACCTTCAACTGCTTGTGGTAAGCCACGTGTAATATATTTAATACCTTGTGTTAAGTAACCTGCTAAGAAACCTGCAATAATACCACCGATAAATCCAGAACCACCAGAAATTGCTAACATACCGCCAACTAAACCAGCTGCGAAACCTGGTTTATCTGCAATACTACGAGCGATGAAACCTGATAAGATTGGAATGATTAAGGCAAAAGCACTCTTATTACCTATATTCCATAATTGTTCTGCAAAAGCGTTGTGCTCAGAGCTTTTAGGGTCAAATGAGTTAGCACCGAATAAGAATACGATAGCCATCAAGATACCACCAGCGATTACTAAAGGTAGCATATTTGATACACCGTTCATTAAGTGTTTATAGAACGCTTTACCAAAGCTTTGTTTCTCATTACTTTCACTATCTGTAGATTTAGAGTTACCACCACGTGCTACAAATGGTTTACGACTTGTATCAAGTGCTGTATTAATAAGTTCTTCTGGTCGTTTGATACCATCAGCAACTGGTACTTCAACTACGTTTTTACCGTCGAAACGATCTGTTTCAACATGAACATCTGCAGCTACGATAACACCTGTCGCACGTTCGATGTCTTGTTGAGTTAAATGGTTTTTAATACCGCCTGAACCATTTGTTTCAACTTTCATTTTAACGCCCATTTTGTCAGCTTGTTTTTTCAATGCATCGCGAGCCATATAAGTATGTGCGATACCTGTAGGACATGCTGTAACAGCTAATACATAAGGTTCATTAGCGTCTGTTGTGCTTGTAGAACCACTTGTTGCACCAGCGGCAGCTGCTTCTTGTTCTTGTGCTTCTTTTTCTTCTTCTTTAGTTGCTTCATCATCTGCATTATCAATAATTTGAAGTACTTCTTCAGGAGAGTTTGCATGTAATAAGCTTTCTCTCACTTTATCATCCATTAAGATACCAGATAATTTAGCTAGCGCATCTAAGTGTGTTTGTGCGCCACCTTCTGGAGCAGCAATCATGAAGAATAAATGTGCAGGCTGACCATCTAAACTTTGGTAATCAACACCTTCTTTAGATTTACCGAAGGCAATGGCTGGAGATTTTACTGCTGCTACTTTTGCGTGTGGAATTGCAATTCCTTCTCCAATACCTGTTGTACTTTGTGATTCACGATTATGAATCGCTTCTTTAAATTGTGCTATGTCACTTAATTTACCCGCTTTGTCTAATTGATTCACTAATTCATCAATCACACCATTTTTGTCAGAAGCTGATAAATCCATAGCAATTGTATCTTTTGTTAGTAATTCTGTGATTCTCATTAATTTCACTCCCCATCAAGTACTGTAATAGTAACCTGTGATTTAATTTTTTCTATATCTTCTATTGTTGCTAAATCTTCAGTAAATGCCGTTGCTGTCCCAGAAGCAACAGCTTGTTGAAATGCATCTTCAAGTGATAATCCAGATTCAAGACCTGCCACCATACCAGCAACAGTGCTATCTCCTGAACCAACCGTATTAACGACTTGTCCTTTAGGATTTTGGGCTTTTATACTACGCGTTTTATCTATATAAATTGCACCATCTCCACCTAGAGATATAATGACTGATTGTGCACCTTCTTTTAAGATTTCACGACCATACTTAACAACATCTTGGTCGCTCTCAACAGTCATATCAAACATTTCTTCTAATTCATCTTTATTAGGTTTAATAAATAATGGTTGATATTTTAGCACTGTGTTAACTAAATCTTTTTCAGCATCAACCACCAATTTTGCACCTGTGCTTTGAGTTATTTCTGCAATTTGAGCATACGCATCACTTGGAATACTCTTAGGTACACTACCAGCAACAATAACTGTATCTTCCTTTGTTGTCTGTTTAATTTGATTTAATAATGCTAGGAATTGGTCATCAGTAATAGACGGTCCTGGTGCATTAATTTCAGTTTCGTCACCAGATTTCAGTTTTACATTAATACGTGTATCTTCATCAACTTCAATAAAGTCCGTTTTAATTTGACTTTCTTCTAATGTTTGAGCTATAAATTCTCCAGGAAAACCTCCAGCAAACCCTAATGCTGTAGATGGTACACCTAGTGTTTTTAAAACACGAGATACATTGATACCTTTCCCACCTGCAAATTTATAAGTAGATGTCGCTCTATTTAACCCTTTTATTTCAAATCCATTAGTAAACATAATGTAGTCAATAGATGGATTGAATGTTACTGTATAAATCATGGTTACCCTCCTATAAACACGTACTTTTCTTTATATTGTTCAAAATGTGAAAGTGCTATTGTTTGCTTTGAAACCACCATTTCAACATAGTTTTGACTAATTGGTACATGTGCAAAATAAACTTCATCTATTTTTGAATGATCAAGTAAAACATATGATTGATTTGCTTGTTCCATGGCCTTCTCTTTTATTAGTGCCTCTTTTTCATCTGGCGTCGTAAGACCATATTTTAAATCTAAACCATTCATTCCTAAAAAAGCCTTATCAAAACAATAACGACTCAATGTATCAAGTGCACTAGCACCTACTGTGGCAAATGTTGTTTCTTTAACCTGTCCACCTATCATCAAAGTTTTGATGCCTTGGTTAAGTAACTTTTCAACATGCGTTAATCCATTTGTAACCACTACAATATTTTGTGCTTTAATGAATGGAATCATTTCAATCGTTGATGAACCAGCATCCATAAAAATGCAGTCATTATCTTCGATGAGTTTTGCAGCAAATTGACCAATCACTCTTTTTTCTTTTAAATTTTGCGACAATTTATCCGACAGAATTGGTTCATTATTTCTATTACTATTTAATGTTGCTCCTCCATGAACTCTTTGAAGTCGACCTTGTTGTTGCAATTTCGATAAATCTCTTCTAACAGTTGAAGCGCTGCAACCTGTTTGCTCTATTAATTCTTGGAGTGTGAGAAAATCTTTTTTCCTTAATTCCTGAAGTATTAAGTCATGTCTTTTTTCAGAAATCATTTAACCACCCCGCTTCAACTCACATTATAATGTGTACGCTTACATTTTTCAATCACAAATTGTCAAAAACAATCAAAAACATTCATTTCGGTTTAAAAATTAACAGATATTACACAATTTGTCATCCCATTTGTAATATCTGTCACTATATTGCTATTTTTGAGTAATGTCTTCTACTTGTGCATTTGTCATTGAAACAAGATCCTCAAGTTGTAACACAATTTGAATTCCTCGTTGTCCACCGCTCACGATAATTTTTTCACGTAAAGAAGCAGATTGATCAATCGTAGTTGGAAATAAATGTTTCATGCCTACTGGAGAACAACCACCTCGTATATAACCTGTTACTTGTTTCAAATTATCTAATGGCATTAGCTGTAATTTCTTTTCATTAACGACACTGGCCGCTGCTTTCATATCTAATGACTCACTGACTGGAACTACAAATACGAAATGATCATGTTCAGCATTTTCTAATACAAGTGTTTTAAAAACATCATGGACATTTTCACCGACTAATTCTGCAACGCGTTCACCATCCATATGCCCATCTTCCACCTCAAATGTTTTGACTTCATAATCTATTTTAGCTCTGTCTAACATACGCATCGCATTTGTTTTCTTATGTTTCATACACGTTCACCTCAATTTCATCTTTATCTATAATCTTACTACGCTTTCTATGAAAAATAAAAAGAGCGCTCTTCTCTATTATAAGAAATGGCGCGCTCATTGTGCGTTATTAGATAAGGCTTCTATTTTACCAGTTTTATTTACTGCAATATTACTACTTTGTGATTGATGGTTTGGATTCAATTGATACGTAATATCTTGATTCGTTTCACCACTACGTTCTAAATTGACCACTTTACCATATTGATGATTCGTATAATTTTGAGCAATTATTCTATATTCTTCAGAAGAATATTCATGCTTATTACTATTTGCGTTGTCATGGGAAGTGGAATCTATTTTATTATAGTGTGTTTCCATTTTGCGTTCATCAGCATTTTTTTCTGATGCTTTAGCTGTGTGACTTGTAGTAATATCTAACATTTTCTCAGTTGCAGAGACACTACTCATCTTTGAAAATGTAGAAATAGTCTGATGCACTTTAGCTAAGGCATTTTGGTTTGTAGCTATAAATAATAAGAAAGCTAGACATAACGATAAAATTACAGCCACCATACCTAAAAGTATGTTTTTTAAATTCATCTCCTTACCCACATTTCTCTCTAAATTTTTATTTATCTTAACATATATAGAGAGTAAAAATAATTATGTAGACTGCAATTTAAAATAACTGTAATCTTTGTAATACTTCTATTAATAATCGACGCTATATTGTTACAATTTAACAACATAAATGTAAAAACAAGCAATGACATCGTCAATTTTTCAATTAAAAACGAATGATATCATTGCCTATTTCATTTAATATTCATATTGTCTCTTACTTATCCATTCTATGATCTTTACTTCGTTGTGTGTTTTCGACGTCTCGTTGCTTGCAGTGCTTTTTCAACAAAAATAATCACGATACCGAACAACATAACTATGATTGCCATATATAAAGGAAATTCCACGTTAACATCAAATAAAGCGCCTGCTACTAATGGACCTACAAAGTTCCCCATACTAGTAAATGTGGAGTTTAATCCACCCGCAAAACCTTGACGATTACCTGCAATGTTAGAGTAGTAGTTCGTAAGTGCTGGACGAATCAAATCGAATCCAATGAACACGATAAAACTAATAAACATGATCGTCCAATAGCTATGTGACAAGATTAATAAACCAAGTACAATCGCTGAATAGAGTAATGACCAGATAATAAAGGTTAATTCAGTCATGTATTTCATAAATTTGTCGAAGAAGAAGACTTGGAATACCGCTCCTGCTACGCCACCACCAACAATTGCGATTGAAATATCACGTGGTGTATAATTGGCTTTCTCAGCTGTATAAAGCGAGAATAATGTTTCAAATGCTGATAGACCAAATGCCAGTACTAATGTCAAAATAATTGGCGTAATAAAGACTTTCCAGTTAATTTTTGTAAATACTTCCGGTTCAATTGAATGGAATCCTTCAGTTGTTTCTTTGCGTGGGTTATGAATTAATAATAAAGACATGATAAATGCTAATACACCTAAAGTTCCCGCAAAGTAAAATGGAGCTCGATGAGAGAATTCCGCTAAAAATCCGCCAATCCCTGGACCTAAAATAAAGCCTGAATTGATAATAGCTGACATGTACCCAAAGTTCTTGGCTTTATCTTTAGCTGGTGAAATATCTGCAATCATACCAGTTACACCAGGCATTACCATCCCTGCACTAAAACCACCTAATATTCGCGAAGCGATTAATACAGGAAAATGATGACCGATAGCGAATAGAAACTCCGATATGGCAAATAGAACTAGACCAATGCAGATAATTAATTTTTTTCCAAGTTTATCAGCCATCGTACCACCGAATGGTGAAATAATCATTTGAGATAAGGCAAACACTGCTACCAATATGCCTAAGTCGCTACCTTTTAGACCTAAATCTTTCAAGTAAACGGGGAGTACAGGTATTACCAATCCGATACCTACAAAGATTAAGAAAATATTGAAGTACAATGTAAATAATTGTTTTTTCATGATGACACCTCATTTCATTTTTATTTGGTAAATTTCATCATTTCATTGAAGATCAATTTTAATCACGCTTCTGATTAAATATAAATGAGCTACATCTAATAACATAGTTGAAAATTACATAATATTAGGACATTGTATACTATTTAACTTCTATATTACAATAGTAAGATTTAAATTCTAAGCAATAAAACTTACTGGCTAGTATAATGTAGGTAACTTATCAAATTGAGGTGACGATGATGAAATATAATAAAGATGGTCAAACGTTTCTTTTAGTGCTAGACAAAGGCGAAGATATTGTAGAAGTCCTAACACAATTTGCTGTGGAACAAGAAATGAAATTCGGTTCAGTTAGTGGTATAGGCGCATGTGACAATGTAACGTTGAATTTTTATAATTTAGACACTCAAAAATATGAAGCACGTGAAGTTAATGAAGCTTTAGAACTAACAAGTTTACTTGGCAATATTTCACATATTGATGATAAACCATTTGCGCATTTACATGGAACATTCGGAACACGTGATTTCCAAACATTGAGTGGTCATTTAACGAAAGCTGTTGTATCAGCTACGGCTGAAATAGTAATTCAAATGACTAACTTAGATGTTAATCGTACACATGATGAAGAAACTAAATTGAACTTATTAAGACCTTAATGCAATGTATAAATTAAATTAGCCCATAGATGACATATTTAGATATGCATCTATGGGTTATTATATGTATTCCTCATTTATTACATTAAAATAGCGTTTTATATCTTTAAATTTCTTTTGACTAGATAAACATAATGCTTAAATATTTGATTACCATTTAGGTAACCTTTATTATTAATCATTGACTAACTAAAATAAACTCTCATTTTTTTAAAGAAAGTAGTGTATAACATGACTTCGCGTTATATTGCCAGAATATATTTCATAATACTTTTCACATTCTCACTATTTGAAACACGTGTATTTAATTTTATGAGTTTAAACCTCTTTTTAGCTTATATACCATTTGAGTTATGTTTACTATTAAGATTATTTAAGCCAAGAAAAAAATATGAATGGCCACTATTTATAATATTTGGTTTAATTTTTGTATTGCTAGTGCCTAATACTTTTTATATGCTAACGGATTTAATTCATTTAAATCAATTTACATTTGATTTTTATGTTCAATTAAATATTATGGAATGGCTATATTTTACTTACCTATTATTAGGTGTCTTTTTAGCAATGTATTGTATGATTCTTATATTTATAAATTTGATGCATTTTACTTCAAAATTATGGCTAAATCGTACTCTAATTGTAGTACTTATGTTCTTAAATGGTTTAGGTATTTATATGGGACATTTTTTAAGATTCCATACTGTTCATTTGATTACTGAACCTTTCACTATTATTCGTCAGGTGATTGCATCTTTAAATACACAATCCATAACATTTATTTTACTTATGGCATTACTACAAACCGTAATCGTTATATTCGTGAAAGGAGTGAGAGTGGCAAAATGATTTGGCACATTATGATTCTTCTAATTATTATTATTGCTTTACAACTCATTATTGGACATTTCTTTCATAAAAATGGTTTTAGTATGACACATAGTATTATCCTTATGTTATTACCACTTGGCATTGGTTTGTATCTCGTTCAAATTTTTTATTATGAACGCCGTTATCCTAAATGGGAAGTGCCATTAAATGTCAAACTACGATTAAAATATATGTATTTGGTTACTTTCTTAGAATACGTAGCCGTTTATATATGCTTATTTGCCTTAAAATAACACTTAAAACCTTGGTGAAGATAAGTGTTCACACACTTACGTAAGTAGTTCGAATATAGATAATGAAACGTAGTTGAGTGCGAGGCCCCAGCAAAGAGATTTTCAACAAGAAAATCTACATGCTAAGCAAGCTGGGGTGCGGGGCCCCAGCAAAGAGATTTTCAACAAGAAAATCTACAAGCAATGCAAGCTGGGGTACGGGGCCCCAGCAAAGAGATTTTTAACAAGAAATTCTACATGCTAAGCAAGCTGGGGTACGGGGCCCCAGCAAAGAGATTTTTAACAAGAAATTCTACACGCTAAGCAAGCTGGGGTGCGGGGCCCCAGCAAAGAAATTTTCAACAAGAAAATCTACAAGCAAAGCAGGCTGGGGTAAAATAATTTTTGTAAAATATTATTTCTGCCCCACCCCCTTCTAACAAAAGTAATTTGGAGTGAGACAGCATTTAATTTGATTGCTATCTCACTCCAATTATTTTTTATATTTGTTTAAATACTGACATAACATGGTCTCTTGCTTCTTTATGATCGACTAGTGGTTTTGGATAATCCTGACCTAGTTTAATACCTTCTTGTTCTAACTCCGCTTCATGTTTAAAAGGTTCATGTAATAATTTAGGAGTAACATCATTTAACTGTGGTATAAACGTTTTAATGTACAAAGCATCTTTATCAAATCGTTCACTCTGACGACTTGGATTAAACATTCTAAAGTAAGGAACAGCATCTGTTCCTGTAGATGCAGACCATTGCCAACCATGTACATTAGATGCGGAATCAAAATCGATTAATTTTCTTCTAAAATAATCCTCACCCCATGTCCAATCAATGAACAAATCTTTCGTTAAAAACTGTGAAACAACCATTCTCATACGATTATGCATAAATCCAGTTTGATTTAGTTCAGTCATTGCTGCGTCAACTATTGGAAAACCAGTACGCCCTTCACACCAACTTTTAAATTCATCCTTATTATACTCCCATTTAATGTCACGATATTTTTCATTAAATGCCTCATGAGCTGTGTTTGGATATTGTGTCATTAACACATAATAGAACTCTCTGAACATCAATTCTCGTATAAACTGTTCAATATTATGTTCGTCCTCTTCATAACGCTCTAACAATTGAGTAACAATTTGTTTAATGTCTATTATGCCATAAGCTAAAATGATACTTAACTGACTCGTTAAGACTTCAGGCAAATATTCACGATTGGTTTCATAATTTTGTATGTCTTGATCTATGTAATCATTCCATTTTTTAATTGCTTTTGTTTCTGAAAGGCCAAACTTCGAATAATCTTGGATTAACTTTTGCTGAGATTTCACGAATAAATCGGACAAGTCCTTTAATTTATAGGCATAAGAGTCATGCTTTCTTAGTTTAGAACGATGTGCCTTATAAAAGCTGGTAAACACTTTGTATGGTTCCCCTTGTTTGTTCATCGTAGCGCTTGGTTTGAAATAGTGATTGGCACGCACTGTGGTAACTGTAATATTGTGCTTGTTGAAAGCCTTCTTTAAATGACGAATATCATAACTTTCTTGGTGATAACTCATAATATCGCCAGCAACAATAACTTCACTGATAGATTTATCCTCACAAAAATCTCCTAAATCACTATAGTCTAACAAGTAGGGTTCAATATCATACTGTCTTAAGTCATTTAGAAATGATTGCATTACACCATAATAATAATTTGCTTTCATGTCTGTGCCATCTTCTTCAAATATTTCCTGTGGAATAATGAGATAGCATTTCTCAATATCCTCTTTATTCTGATGAATATATTCAAATAATGGATTATTATTAATTCGGAAAACGCGATTTAGTATTACACCTATAGTCATCATTTCACTCCTGTTATTAAAGGTTCATTAACTTTACCCTTTTTCCAATAATTAAAATCAGAAACTTTATGTTTCGACTTAATGGAATACCAAAGCCTTTAAACCAATCCTAACCATTTCCAATATGTCAAACTAAATATAATTACTAAGATATAGGCAATAATAGTTAGTGGTACTCCTGTCTTTAGGAAGTCTTTAACTGTGAATGTACCCGTACCATAAGCAAGCATATTTTGTGGTGCGCTAACGGGTAATAAGAAACCAAAGCTAATTACAAATTGTTGAATTAGCACAAATCCAATCGATTGATCACCTAAATGTAATGTAGCTGTAAGTGATATAAATACTGGTATAAGCGCCGAAGATAAACTTGTTGCACTCGCAAACCCAAGATGAATCAAGATATTAAATAGTGTTATAAGAGCAATAGTAGCTATGAGTGGCATATGTTGTAACCCCATAAGCCCGAAGGTTTGGTCACTCAGCCACTGTGCAGCGCCTGTTTTTAATAGTACATTCCCTAGTGAAATCCCTACTCCAAATACTATAATTGTTCCCCAAGGTATTGTTTTTTCTACAACTTTCCATGTAATAACACCAACTTTAGGTGTTAACATAATTGCCAAAGCAATTAAAGTAATTGACGCAGAGTCTATAGGATGTAGAATCTTTTCAGTAGACCAGAAGAAAAGTAATAATACAGATATAATTATCAGACGCCATTCTCTAAAAGAGACTGGTCCTAATTTATCTAATTCTTCTTTGATCAATTCTTTACCGCCTTCAATTTCTTTATGTTCAGGTGGCATCACTTTCATCATGATAAAGAATAATGCGATTGACATAAGGATAGACCATAGTGCAGCATATAAGAACCATTCTCCCCATGACACATCGTGTCCTAAGTTCTGATTAATAAAATTAGTAGCTACAATATTTTGAGCAGCCGCTGTTTTTATACCAATGTTCCAAATCGAAACGGCCTGGACTGCTGTAATAATTAAAAGTGATGCAAGTTTACTTTCTTTTGATACTTTGAATGCGGCAATCATACCTAATAAGATTGGTACAACTGCACCCGCTCTTGCAGTTGCTGAAGGAACGAAGAAAGCCAGTAAAATTGAAACTAAGATTGCACCGATAACAATATTACGTGTTTTATTACCTACAATTGATAGCACTAGTAAAGCCAAACGTTTATGTAATTGCGTCTCTTGCATCGCTGCTGCCAAAAATAATGCCGCAGCTACTAATGCAACTGCAGATGTAGAGAATCCACTAAAGGCATGCGTTAATGCATTTCCCGTGCCTAACCAATCTGCGCCAGATAATATTTTATCTCCCTCTTTTGGATTACCTAGTTTCTCTGACAGTTGTTGGACTGGACTAAATCCACAAATTAAAATGATTAAACCTAAAATCATTGTTGCTGATACTGGATACGTCACAGCTTCGGTTACCCACATAATAACGGCAAACGCTAAGATGGCAAGTGCTCCTTTTGCCATTATTGGTAACCCTGCCGGTGTTGGTAATAACAAGATAATTAATAAAATGGCAAAGCTTATAATAATCCAAATTGGCTTATAACCACTTTTACTCTTTTTTTCCTTTTTATTTTTTAATAGGTTATTATTCTCCTGTGTAGCCTGCACTTTTTCCATAGATACCACTCCCTTAATTCGTCAATTTCAGTATATCAAGAAAGCGCTTCATCAATGATTTAATGTGAGAAAATACACAAAATATTCACTTTTCATATTATTTTAAGCATAAAAAACTTTGTGATAGCGTCTTACTGACTATCACAAAGTCTATGTCATTCTTAACAAAATTATTTAACCAAAAATTTCACGATTCAAGCCAAACACATATAATAGCGTAAAGAATGTAGCCGCACTCAAAACAGTCAAAATTAAAGATAAAATAAGTGTTCGTTTGAAGCGATTAATAAAAGCTATGAATAAAATACCTAAATTGTATGCAAAAAAGAGTCCGAATAAAGCCATTGTCACTTTAATGTTGGTATAAAATATATTAAACAGTAGTACGATAATAGCAAAAACTGTATAAGGAATCGTAATACATCTAAATTCAAAACGAATTTGCTTCGTACGTTTATCTTCGTTATTCATGGTCAAACCCTCCTATTTTTATTATAAAACATAAAAAAGTAAACGCCTATGTCATAACTGTGACAAAACGATATTATGTGAATTGAATCATATCAAGTTGATTACGTAATCTATCTGTATCCAATGACTCTCCAATGATAACGATAGTCATCGGTACGTCTTTATCGATAATGCCATAATCAGGTAAGCCTATTGCATATTGAAATTCATATGTTACTTCTGGTAGATCTCTAAACTTCACAAATCCTTTTAAGCGAAGTACACTATCTGGCAAACGCATAATAAATTGATAAAATAACTGACGGTCTATTGCTGCTGTAAATGTATACTGCATCGACTGAATCCCATGATGATGTGTATGTTTATGCTTAATTTCATTATGTTGAATCACTTTACCGTTGATTTGGTCATCATTAAATTGACTATAAGTGGTAATAATTATAGGCGCTTGTGGATTGAGTTTATTTAAATTTTCTTTAACGTCGTTAAGTGCTTCTTCACCTATTAAATCAGTTTTATTTAGTATTATCGTATCACTATAACGTAATTGTTCTTCTAATAACTGAGTTGTTGAAGGACTATAGACTTCTTTTTTAGTGAATCTTTGTGCATCTACAATACCAATAATTGTTGGTTCATGAACATTTTTTATTATTGTAGGGTCTTGGCAAGCCGAATAAATCTCAAGGGGATGCGCTAAACCAGTTGCTTCTATAAGAATATGACTCGTATCTGTTTGATCAATCAACTGTTTCAATTGGTTAACTAAATCGTTATTTAAATCACAGCATACGCAGCCATTAATTAATGAATGAATGGAAACATCATTTCCAAGTAATAAACTATCAACGTCAAATGATCCAAATTCATTCATTATAATTGTTATTTTCTCATCTTTTTTTAATAATTGCTCTATATAATGTTTTAGAAATGTAGTTTTACCACTTCCTAAAAAGCCATTTACGATTGTAATTGATATTTTTTCATTTTTATTATTTATCATTTTAAAATCTCTTTTCTTTTTAAAATTAATTTGAATATGATAATATATGTATTTATTTTAGATTACACTTGATTAAAATAGAAATATCTTCTAGAATTTAAACATACTTTAATTTTAGCATGGCATTGAAACGAAGTGTGTTGCAAGTTATATTTTATACAACATAGACGAAATTTAATCCGAAACATAGAGAGACGGATAGAATGTCTGGAGGAGAACTTTAATGTCTGAACAACATAATTTGAAAGAGCAACTCTGCTTTAGTTTGTACAATGCACAAAGACAAGTTAATCGCTACTATTCAAATAAAGTCTTTAAAAAGTACAATCTTACGTACCCACAATTTTTAGTGCTAAGTATTTTATGGGATGAATCTCCTGTAAATGTTAAAAAGGTAGTTACAGAACTAGCTTTAGATACTGGTACTGTATCACCTTTATTAAAAAGAATGGAACAAGTTGACCTCATCAAACGCGAACGTTCTGAAGTTGATCAACGTGAAGTATTTATTCATCTTACTGAGAAAAGCGAAAAAATCAAACCTGAATTAAGCGATGCATCTCAAAAAGTCGCGAATGCTTCTTCTTTAAGTAATGATGAAGTACATGAACTCAATCGTCTATTAGGGAAAGTCATCGATGCTTTTACCGAGTCAAAGTAAAATGACATGCTAATACTAAGCCAATTAAAGTTATTCGTTTCGAATCAAATTACTATATATTTATCAATAACGAAAAGCCTGAGTTATCTATAACAGATACCTCAGGTTTTTCGTTTTAAGACAACGTAAGCGTGTATTTAAACATTGTCTAATTCATTTTTAATAAACGACTTAAATAATGGTTACCATGACTTAGTTCATCATAACTCCCTTGTTCTTTAATCTGTCCATCAATAAGAACAACTATCTTGTCGAAATATGGCAGTAATTTTAAATCATGCGTTGCAATAACCAATGTTTCAACTTGTTCATCAATCAATTGCATCACTTGTTTAGTATTATCCTCATCTAATGCAGTCGTTGGTTCATCTAATAACCATATTGAGGAACCTTTTAGAAAAAGTCGCCCTAATGCAATACGTTGCATCTCACCACCTGATAATGTGTTTCCATCTAATGTGATTGTTTTTTCTAAATCTAGATAGCCTAAATTAAGGTTCGTTAGGACACGTTGAATGACATCATCATTTTTACTGGAGAACATATTGTAACGTAATGTACCATCAAATAATTGTTGTGATTGTAAAAGAACATTAAGCTTTTCAAAGCGAATGTCTTCATCTAGTTGTGATATGTTCTGACCATCGAGAGAAACTTGTCCTTTATCGATATCGTACAAACCACTCATAATTTGTAATAATGTACTTTTTCCTGAACCAGATGGTCCAACAATCGCTACTTTTTCCCCTTTTCCAACAGTTAAATTAATATTGGATAACGTTGGTATTTCTTGATGTTCGTAACTAAATGATACATTCCTAATATTGTATACGTTACTCTGTTTTGTTACCAATGATTGCTTAGATTGATCTACTGGATATGATAGAACATCATTTAAACTATTTAACGCTTCATCAGTATCTGCTTTGTAATATGCAAAGTTACTCATAGGCACTGTTTGTTCGAATAAAGTTAACATCATCAAAACAATACTCGTTAAATACACAACATTTAATTGTCCTTCTTTAACTTGAATAAATCCTAATGCTAAGGTAGCAAATATAGCGATCATTGCGATTATATTTAGCATATAATCATATAAAGTTAAAAATCGCGTTTCTTTCGATTGCATTTTGTCATACGATTCTAATGCATTCATTAACTCTTCACGATAGGCTTCTACATTGTTAAAACGATTTAACTCAGCATAGCCTTCTTTGTAATCGTAAAATTGGGTAATCGTAGTTTGTTGCTGTTGTGCAACTTGTTGCTTTAATTTGCCTACACGTTTAGCACTCAACCACGGTACAAGCCAAAGTGAACACAACATACTTATAATGATAACTATAGCATGCATAACACTAAAATATACCAACGTTACTGCTGCAATAATTGCTGTGAAACCAATGACAACCGGTGGATAATAGACTCTTAAATAGATGTTTTGTAAAGCTTCTACTTTGCTTATCATTTTAGTCAATAAATCAGCGGATGAATATTGACGATATAAATTAGGTACTCTAGGGATTAATTTTTCTAAAAATTGAACCCGAACATCTCGTAACATTGTAAATGTCGTTTTGTGTGATAGTAAACGCTCCCCGTATCTTGCAATCGCACGCATAAACCCGAACAACTTAACCGATACAACTAACACCATTAATGCATATAAAGGTGCGCCTAAAGCACTTTGAGTTACCATGTACCCACTTAAGAAGAACATTGCTAATGCAACGACACTCCCAATAACACCCGTCAATATTGCTAATATTAAATCTTTGTCAGGTCGAAATCGAATTTGTGGTTTCACACTAAGTCACCACCTTTTTCAAGTCTTACAGAAATCGTTTGATCATCTTCAACTAAGTAACCATCTTTTATAAATAATCGTCGCGTTGCTTGACGAATCGTTGAATCGCGATGGGCAATCATAATCATCGTTACCCCTTCAAAATGGTGTGCGACTACTTGTTGAATAACAGTTTCAGTCTCTAAATCCAGGCCAGTGGTAGGTTCATCAAAAACAACAATATCAGGATTCATTAATAACACCCTTGATAACTCAATACGACGCATTTGTCCGCCTGATAACATTTCTCCACCTTCACCTATTCTGCTATGAATACCATTTTTTAGAGACATTACCTTTTCTTTTAGTCCAACCATCTCTAACACATGAAGAATTTGGTCGTCATCAACTTTTTTAAACATTGCTATGTTGTCTTTAATTGATGCTGAAAAAATATAAGGATTTTGACTTAGCATTCCAATTTGATTAACACATTTGTTAAAGGACACATGCCCACTCGTCGGACGTACTATTTGAGTAAGTAATTTGGCTAAAGTCGTTTTACCTGCACCACTTGGTCCAACAATCGCTACATTTTCACCCTTATCTATCTTGAGCGATATATCACGAATGGCATAAGAAGGACTATTAGGATACTGATAATTGACGTTGCGCATCTTAATAAGTGATTCTTGTTGCTCTTTTACTATTTCTTGATTAGTAAGCGGTGTGTTTTCAGAATCTAAAAATTCAAAAACTACATCGCTAGCACCCTCACTTTGTTTACCTGTGTGGAAAGCTTGTCCTAAATCTTTAATAGCATTATAAAATTCAGGAGCTAATATAATTGCAATAGCTGCTGTTTTAAAATCAATATTATGAAAAACAACAAGACTTAATGCTGCTTCTAAAGCAACCAATCCAATACCAAGCATACTTATGAATTCGAGCATCAAACTTGATAAAAATGCACTCTTTAATATGCGCATCGTTAAATCTCGAAATTGTGTACTATCTTCGTATACTTGTTTTTTCGTGTGGGCTGTCTGTCTAAAAAGTTTAAGTATAATCAGTCCCTTAGACACATTAAGAAAACGTTGGCTAAACTGATTTAAATACGTCATTTGATCTTTTGATTCATCACGTGTTTTAAGTCCAAAAATGATATAAAAAAGTGGAATAAACGGTGCTGTAACTATCATTATTAATGCAGTATTTAAATGAATAAAACACATTGCTATGATAATCATTAAAGGGATCATCATAGATTTAAAGACCTGTGGCAAATAATTTTTAAAAAACGGGGATAGTCCGTCTATTGTCTCTGTTAAAATATTAATTTGCGTTCCTGTAGCAATAGTTGATTCTTTCAAAACAACTTCTCGACGCAATTGATGTTTAACTTTGCCAGCTAACATATCACCTAATCTTAAGTTAATCATATTCAATGTTGCTCTAAGAATTAAAACGATTAAGATGATAATCAATAATGAATTTAAAGAACTCAAATGATTGTAAAGCACTTGATTTAAAAAACTCGCAATACTTATATTCTGAACCACTACTGTTATTGCTAATAACATACTTACAATTCCCATAGATAATGGAAATACTTTATATTTAAATACTAAATTCATTAGTTTTTTCACTTTATCTTCACCTAATTTATTATTATAAAAGGTTCTCAATTGTTTATCATTTAATATCTTTTAAAAAACAGTGACAATATAATGAACATAACATCTCAACCTTAAGTCCGTTACGGTAAGTTAGTTATATCAGTAAATTAGTAAAGGTACTGCGATATATTGTATATAAAATTAATTATTAGTTATCTCATTATTATTAGCGTTGATTTGATGCGTTATGATATTATAGAAAAGTGAATTTTGACAACAATATATTTAAAGACAACAATATTTTAAATTTTTAATAAAAGAAAGAGGTTACTTATGATTATTATCGAGTTTATCAAGGGCCTTATCTTAGGTATTGTCGAAGGTTTAACTGAATTTGCTCCAGTTTCATCTACAGGTCATATGATTCTAGTGGATGATATGTGGTTAAAATCGACTGAATTTCTAGGTCCTCATTCAGCTTTTACATTTAAAGTTGTAATTCAATTAGGTTCTGTTTTTGCTGCGGCATGGGTATTCCGTGAGCGTTATTTCGAAATGTTACATATTGGCAAGTATAGAAACACTTCAATAAATGAAGAATTTCGTTCTAAACCACGTCGATTAAATTTACTACACGTATTAGTTGGTATGATTCCAGCTGGTATATTAGGTGTGTTATTCGACGATTTTATTGAAGCGCATTTATTTAGTGTTCCTACTGTAATGATTGGTTTATTCTTAGGTGCAATTTATATGATTATTGCAGACAAATATAGTAAAAAAGTTCAAAATCCTAAGTCAGTTGACCAAATCAATTATGTTCAAGCATTCGTAATTGGTATCTCTCAAGCGGTAGCAATGTGGCCTGGTTTCAGTAGATCTGGCTCTACGATTTCAACAGGTGTCTTGATGAAGTTAGATCATAAGTCTGCTTCTGACTTTACCTTCATTATGGCTGTACCTATTATGCTAGCTGCAAGTGCACTATCATTAGTTAAAAACTATCAATATATTGAACTTGCACATATTCCATTTTACTTAATTGGATTCTTGGCTGCCTTTATTGTTGGCTTGATTGCAATCAAAACATTCTTACACTTAATTAATAAAGTGAAGTTAGTACCATTTGCAATTTATCGAATCGTATTGGTAATAATTATAGCCATTCTATACTTCGGCTTTGGAATTGGACAAGGCATTTCAGGTTAATTATAAATCAATCTAATAATGGCTTTATGCCACATAACATCGTCAAAGATTTAATCTTTGGCGATTTTTTTAGTCAATGAGCTGACTAAGACACTCTCTTAACCTACCTAGTTTTACTCAAGTTAATATAAGGGTTCTAGCTAGTTCCTTCGTTTAGTATGATGTATCATAGGGTAATGAAGATAAATAGTAAATCTAATGGAGGCAACGAGTATGGACAAAAAGAAAATCATTAAAACGGCGATTAATGTTTTACCAATCATTATTGTGCCACTAGTAGTAGAACGTAAGCGTATTAAATCTCATCCTGAGGTACAAAAAGCAACTCATGCAACGTCAAATGCAGGACAAGCGATTGCAAATAAAGCAACAGGTGCAAAAGAGTATTTAGGAGATAAAAAACAAGAATTCGACAACAAACGTGAATTAAAGAAAATTGCAAAAGAAAACGATCCTGAATACATTCAGAAAAAAGGCGAAAAGTTAGCTAAGAAAAACTATAAAGAAGCTGACAAAATGAATAAAAAACTTCAAAAAAATATCGTACAACGTCATAAAGAAGAAGAAAAAGAGCGTGAAAAGAACGAAAAACAACGCATTAAAGACATGAAGAAAACTCAAAAATATCAAGAAAAAGTTGGTTTAACTCCTGGTAAACTTGATGATGAGACAGAGAAAAAAGGCGAAAAACTCGAGAAAGATAATAAAAAAGACGTTAATAAGCTAGATAAAAAGCTCCAAAAAAATATTGATAAACGTCATAAAGAAGAAGAGAAATTACAAAAACAAGAAGAAAAAGCACGCATCAAAGAAATGAAAAAGTTCAAAGATCATGAAGCTGAAAGTGTTGTTACACAAAATAAAAATGAAGATAACAATAAGGCGTAACGCTTTATGACACGTGTAATCATTGATGGAGATGCTTGTCCAGTAGTTGATTCAGTAATTGAATTAACTACTGGGACAGGCATTTTTGTTACCATTTTACGCAGCTTTAGCCATTACTCAAATAAAGTGCTCCCAAATCACGTTGAAACAATTTATATTGATGATGGACCTGATGCTGTTGACTATAAAATTGTAAAGCTAGCTAAACCAGAAGACATTGTAATAACTCAAGATTATGGACTTGCCAGTTTATTACTATCTAAAGTTAAGATTGTAATGCATCATAAAGGGCATTTGTATCGTTCAAGTAATATAGATATGTTATTACAACAACGTTATAATAATGCACAGATAAGAAAGCAAGGCGGTCGTCATAAAGGGCCTCCCCCTTTTTCAAAAGAAGATAAAAAACAATTTGAGCGTGCATTTAAATCTGTTATCAAACAACTATAGGAGGAAGAATAATGAAGCGAATTGCAGTATATTGCGGTGCTAGTAAAGGTAAAGACCCCATTTATGTTAAAGAAGCATACGAACTTGGTAAATATATGGCTGAGCAAGGCTATGAATTAGTTTTTGGTGCAGGTTCTGTAGGTATTATGGGTGCAATTCAAGATGGTGTATTAGATCACGGTGGACATGCTATTGGTGTAATGCCTAAGATGTTAGATGAAAAAGAAATCACTAGTCAAAAAGTGAGCGAACTTATTCTTGTAGATTCAATGCATGAACGCAAACAAAAAATGGCGGAACTTGCAGATGCTTTTGTAATGGCCCCTGGTGGCGCTGGATCTCTTGAGGAATTTTTCGAGACTTATAGTTGGGCGCAAATTGGCATTCATGAAAAACCAATTGCCGTTTACAATTTAAATGGATTCTTCAATCCACTTCAACAACTTATAAATAGTATGATTGAAGAAGGATTTATTGATGAAAAATATAAACATTTAGCACCTTTATATAATTCTAAAGAAGATTTAATTAATGGGTTACTTAATTTTAAACCCCTAGGTATACGTACATACGATTAATTATAAAGCGACATGTTTTGGACTATTATATTTATAAAAGTGATTATTTATCACATAATATAACCATCCAATCTCATGTCGCTTTTAATTTTATATTGATAATTGTTTATAATAACGTACTTGTCTTTTTAACATATGATATTTGCTTAACTCTGGTAATTCAAAATGGTCATATAATGTCATGCCAATTTTTTCCATTACTTTTCTAGAAGGCAAATTATTTTCTGCAGTAAAGCTATAAATAGCTTCAATCCCCTTTTCTTTGGCAAATGCTAACACAGCTGTTGCACCTTCAGTGGCAAGTCCGTTACCCCATACTTCTGGAATAAGACGCCATCCAATTTCATATAGTGGTAATTCCTCAAATGGGTATTGGCTATCTTGAGGTATATAATTAACCCCAATAAAACCAAGCCATTCGCCAGTTTCTTTAAGTTCAACTGCAAATAAGCCTATACCGCTTTCTTTAATAATGTCATCCATTTTTTTCATATCTAATTCAGAACGTCGATAACTTAATAAACTTGGAAAATAGCGTCGCACTTGAGGATTAGCATTCATCTTTTGAAATGGCAATAAATCTTCTTGCTTCCAGTCTCGTAATTTAAGTCTTTCTGTTTCTATATATGTAGCCATTTTCAACACCCCATTTTAAAGAAATACATGAGTAAAAAAGTGCGATATGGATATAGACCATAGCACACTTTATCCGTCTTTAAATTTGATTGAGTAACTAATTAACCTCTAGATATATAACTAACGAGTTCAATGTGTACTGGAATTTCTTTTAAACGATCACGTTGATTTTTAGGTGCAACAAAAGTCGCATCTACAAAGTCATTACGATGGTTAAGTTTAAATGTAGCTACAAATGTGTCGGTATCAGATTCAAAGTTTGGTAAGTGTGCAACCACACGTTTGATTTCACCAGTAGAATCAACAATTGTACGTCCAGTAATATTTTCAATTTCACGTCCTAATTCAGGTAATGTGATTTCGCGCCCTTCTAAAATGTGAAAATCTTGTTCATGCATATGTCATCTCTCCAATGTTATAATTTATGATTAAACGTTTTATTATGTAGTTAAGCTTAATTTATAAAATGATTAAAATGTGAATTGTAAATGATTTAAATTTAGTTTACCCTACATCCGTACATGTCAAACTTGACGTATGAGGCCGGCTAAATTGCCTTCATTATTTAAGTAATTTTATTAACGGCTACTTTATGATGTATCGTCTGAGCTACTTTGTTCACTTGTAGCATTTTCACCGCTATTTGATTGAGCCTCTTGAGTATTACTAGATTGGTTAGATTTCTGTGAATCACTACCACCATTTGTCTTAGAAGTATTCGTTTCGTTACTTGACGTGCTATTTTCAGTGGTACTTTGGCTTTTAGACTGTTTGTATGTATCACTATCTGATGATTGATTTGAGTCACTACTATCACTTTCATCGCTTTCTGAATCATCTTTAGCAGATTCTGTCGCAACTGAATCATCCACTTCTTTTTGAAGCTTTTCACGTTGGTCGTTAAGTTTTTCTTTTTGCTTTTCTAAATCTTTCTTTTGATTTTTCAAATCATCATTTTCTTTTTGTAGTTCTTTAACATCTTTCTCTAATGATGCTCTTTCATCACTTTTACCGCAAGCAGACAACATAAGTGTCGCAGAAAGTAGAAGTATCAACCATTTTTTCATGCTTTTCTCCTTTATTACAAATGAGTAATATTATTTTAACATGAATTAAGAACCTATTCATTTGTTTACCTTAGGTCTTTACGCATTTTTACATGACTTATCGCATAACCATTCGCTTTATTGAACTCAATCATTGCATCATTTGTAGCATCAACCATACCTTCAATTGATTTAGCACCCATTTCAATCGCCCAATTTTCTAAAGCAATCTTTAGACGCTTAGCATGACCCAGTCCTCGAAAATGAAGGTCTGTGTATATCATCTCAGTGATTACTTTTTCTTGAACTGCCTCAAAATGACCCCAAATAAACGAAATTAAGCGTCGTGTGTCTTCGCTCAATTCAATTAAAATTATATCATTACTGTGCTTTAATCGTTGAATAATCATATCTTGACGTAATCCAATTGATAGATGTGTCGCATTGTAATGTATTTCTCGCTTTTCAATATAATGTTCTTGTATCTTCGCGATGGATTCAATCCATTCCATATCTTTAACAGTTAGTTTTCGCATAATGACTTCCTTTATGTTATACATTATATTCTATATTTATCTATGGTATGATTATCCATATTTAACATATAATAATCTATTATTTTTAAAAATAAAATAAGTTTAGACGTTAAGGAGCTTAGTCAATGAAATCCACTGCGAAATTAGCACGTGAAAATAATGTAAAATCATTGCGCCTAAATAATACAGATAGAGAAATCTTTGAAAATTATATGACATACATCCGCGCTGATTTACGCGTCAATCCGCATGACAGTGAGGTAATGCTAAGTCGTATATTAAAAAGATTATTAGAAGCTGAGAATGAAGGTACGTTAGCATTAGAGTTTTTCGAACATAATCCAAAAGCACATGCTAAAAAAGAAATTAAATCATTGCCTAATGAAACGTTTCAAAATATATTTAAGTATATTTTTAGGAATTTTATTTTTTTAATTGGTATTTTTTGTTTCTTTAAAGGCTTTATTGGCTTTTTTATTGGTGGAGATAATAATGAAGTTTACTTGTATACATTTCCGATTAGTGTCATAGCAGGTTTATTTATTATCTTTATGTTTATATTAGTCATATTTAAGACGGTTCAACTTCAAAGTTTCAATAATTCACATTGGGTGTGGTTATTTAATTACACTATTATCGCTTTACTGTTAGTCGCTCTATTTTATGTCTTTTTTATTCCGCAATCATTTTTAGCTTTTGGTCCTTACATTCTTATTAGTAATTGGTCATTTATTATAATTTCAGCCATCATTACGCCAATCGCTTTTTATATACAACATCATTTTGTTAACAAGGATTCAAATACTATCTTATAATACGTTGTCACAATGAACTAAGACTTGTAAAGTAGCATTTTATAAAAAATAAAAAAGGTTAAGCATCTGTATCATACGTGTGCAATGATGTTCTCAAAAAACGAATTGAAAACTCAAAACCACTTTGATATAAATGACTTAACCTTTTTTTAATTATCCTACTAAAAACACATCTATAAAGAACCAAATGACCATAATGAACATAATTAACGCTTGTGCAACCGAACTCGCTAAAAATGCTACTACAGATCCAATGCTTGCTTTAAGTGCTTTTCCAAAATCAAAATCTTGCACTAATTCTACAATGAGCACTGCTATAAAAGGTACGATGATAATACCGAACGGTGGAAAGACGAAGCATCCAACAATCACACCTATTAACGCTACATACTCACCCAATTTAGAACCGCCAAAGCGATTTACAAAGTATTTATTCATTAAAAAGTCAGATACTAAAATAAATACAGTGAACAAAATCATAGCTACATAAAATATCCATGATAACCCATCTTGAGAGAATCCAAATTGATAAATTAAGAATCCTACCCATAACACAAGTACAGATGGAATAATAGGTTTAATTAAACCTACAAATGCTAAAACAAATGATAATAGTATTAATATCCATAAAACAACTTCCATTACTTAACTTTCACATCCGCTTCCGTATATTTTTGATCTTTCGTAAAGAATATCAATATCATTCCTATGAAAATAGATGTTGCTGAAACGAAGAAAACATTCTCCAATCCAACCCAATGGCTCATTGCACCACCTAATAAATTTCCTAACAACTGTCCAATCACCATTGCATTCGCAAATAATGTTGAAGCATAACCTGGGAAATCAGGTAAAATATCTTGGAAATAGCTAATACCTAATCCGAGTAAGATAGCTAAAAATAGTGCTAAGAAGATTTGTCCGATCATCATAGCATAGATATTTTCAAAAACACCAATACTAAAATAGAAGGCACCACCACTAATAGCACCTATGATTAACAACGTTCGAGTAGCTAACTTAGCAGATAACATACCTAATATAACCATGAAGGGAACTTCTAAGCCGGCACATAAACTTGCTAGCGTTCCTACATATCCCTCTTGCTCCTTAAGATAATCTGTGACAAATAGCGGCATATTCATTGTGTACATCCATTGACCTATATGTAATAAAATAAATGCTATAAATGGAATAAATAGTGTTTTATCTTTAATCATATTAGGCGCAGTCTTCTCAATATTGGCTGTACCACCAACTTGCTCTTTTGCTGATAAATTTAAATCTTTATAGAAGAAGATTTGTAAAACAAGTGTGAATAATAAAATAAAGACGGTGCCACCAAAAAGTCCAGCATATCCCATAAATTGAATTAAATACGCTCCGATTAACGGACCAAATAAGAAACCAAAAGAAAACATAGAACGTAAAACAGTATTGGCAAATTTAGCATTATTTCTTGAAGATGAAACGTTAATGGATTCACGTGCAGATGCATATAATTGTGGCATTGCTGGAGCGAATAACCCTTGAAAAATAGCGTATACAATAATAAACAACCAAATATTATGAATATAAAAATAAATCGAGAAACTAATAGCCCCCATCATAAGTGCACTAATGATGAGTACTTTTCTATTAATGCTATGCGTATCTGAAAAGCGAGCGACAATAGAATTGACTGTAAATTGACTCACTGCTGCTAGGGCAAGTAGAATACCGAATTGGTTAGTTGTCATCCCTAGCTCTTTAGTCGCGAATAAGACGAAGTAAGGTACTGTGATGGCAATCCCCATACCTAAAAGCATCATATTCACAACGAATAATTTGTAGTTTTTTATATGCAACAATGCTGCAAACATTTTTCTACCTCTATTCTTTTTTTAATTACACGTGTTTCAATGATTAGCGAATAAAGTTAAGCATCAAAGTAACAAATGACTCAACTTGAGGGAGTTGTAACATGCTACTGTCATAACTCATAAACGTTGAGCGAATAAGTGGTTGATTGTCGATGTTTACCTTTTCAAATTCAAACATATTTTTATCTATATTTCTCATCATGATTTCCGGAAGAATCGTAACCCCTACACCACTTACTAACATTTCTTTGCATGTAGCAACTTGATCCACTGTTATCGTTGCGTGATAGTCTTGTCCAAGATTCTCATTATACCATTCTTTAATTTGATTAATATAGATAGGATCAGCTTGAAACTCTATGAAAGGTAATTTAGAAACCTCGCTCTTTCTTTCTTTTGGGTAGATAAAATAATGATCATCGTCAAAGAGGTGTGTATTAGTCAAGTTCATTACTTTATTTCCTCGAGTTATCATCACATGATAGTCTCTATGATTTGCTTTAATTTGTTCTGTAGAACCTACTTGAACTTGTATCTCAACATTTGGAAATTGTGAATTATATAAACTTAATACTTCTGGTAATAACGTTTGACCAATCAATGATGAACAGCCGATTGAAATGGTACCATTCACTTCTCCAATATGTGCTTGCATTTTATCAAAAAATACACGCTCTCGTTTTAACATGTCACGAGCATGCTCAATAATCATAGCACCCTCAGTGGTAGTGATTAATTGTTTCTTTGTACGGATAAATATGTCTACACCAAATGAATGCTCTATTGCTTTAAGTCGTTGTGTTACAGCTGGTTGAGAAATATATAATATTTCTGCTGCTTTACGTAACGTCTTGGTTTCATCTAATGTAATTAATAATCGATAGTCTTCTATTTTCATAGCTTCCCCCTACTAATGTTTATTCATGAACATGGCTATGAGCAACAAAAAAATTTAAGACCGAAACGAAAACTATATAAACAATGCTTCACATTTACTTATCGTTCCGCTTCGCTCCTAATATTAAAGGCTTAGAGTTCCATCATTTCCCTTTATTTACATGTGGCTTATGATGTTGAATATGTTTTTTATACGTCTTATTATAATTTGGCTTTTTCAACTTACCAACCATCTTGTTATAGCAATACATAATTCGATTATTAACATCATCAAAATTTTCATTGATTTCAATCATCAATTGATGCGCAATCATATAAGCTTCATGATATTGCTTTTTAGTGATTTGTTCATTTTTTAATGCTAATTTCAAATCATTTTCATCAACGAGCTCATATTCTCCAGTTGATGGTAACACAAGCACATCCAAGAATAAATCGAGTGTTCTAGCATTGCCCTTTTGAGTAATATTCTTAATATTGATATCGAAGTAATACTCCAATGGATTTCCTTTATCATCAAACATTGCAGTAATACTATATCGTTTCTTTTCCGGCAAAATTTGCAACCATTGATAATTGTCATCAGCAACAATTATATTCTGGCCTACTACCGTCACCTCTAAAGGTTCACGAACCTTCTTCATCGTGACCAAGCCAATAATACCCTTAAATCTATTATTATTCACCTTAACTTCTATGTAATCACGTTCTAATAGGCGACGCCAGTGACGTTTATCTATATATTTAATTTTCATAAAGCCACCAACTCCTTGTCATTATTATATTAAACTAACTAATTGATGTCATCTTTGGTCGTTTTTAATTGAATTACGCACATAAACATATAAAAATTTTCAATTTTATTTTACTACAACTAATTAATTTTTAGGGAAAATTGACAAAAATACTCGTATTTGATAATTTATGTTTATATTATCTGAAAATTCTAAATAAATTGATAAAGGAGGAACTGCTATTGACTTACAGACCTTTTAAAGCAGACCATGTTGGAAGTTTGTTACGACCTCAAAGATTAAAGGACGCTCGCGCTAAATATAATCAAAATGAAATCAGTGGTGCAGAGTTAAAACAAATAGAAGATGAGGAAATCGACCGTATTATAGAGAAGCAATTAGAAATAGGTTTACATAGTATTACTGATGGTGAATTTCGAAGAAGTTGGTGGCACTTTGATTTCTTAGAAAATCTAGATGGTGTCGAAGGTTACACTCCTGAACACGGGCTAGAATTTGAAGGGCTAGAAACGCGTGCCCATAATGTAAGAGTAGTTGATAAAGTTAGATATAATCCTAATCACCCCCATTTTGACCATTTCAAGTTCTTATATGACAGAGTTAATGGACGCGCTACCGCAAAAGTATCAATTCCGAGTCCAAACCAATTATTCCACCCTAACATATTGAATGAAGATATTTATCCAAATATTGAAGACTTTGCTCATGATATTTCTGAAGCTTATCGCCAATCATTGCAACATTTTTATGATTTAGGTGCAAGATACATACAAATAGACGATGTATATTGGGCTGGTCTGACTGACGGTACACATAAAGTTCGAGGACGTCAACGTACAGATGAAGAAAAAGTTCAAGCTCGTGAATTAGCATATAAGGTAATAAATGATGCTGTCGAAGGTCTTCCAAAAGATTTAATTTTAACTACACACATTTGTCGTGGTAATTATCAATCAACATGGGCAATTTCAGGTGGTTACGAAGCGATTGCTCCGTATTTATTTAAAGAGCACCTGCATGGATTTTTCTTAGAATATGATGATGAGCGTTCTGGCGACTTTGAGCCTTTACGCTATTTTGATAAGGATGCTTATGCCGTACTAGGTTTAATTACTTCTAAGACACCCGAACTTGAAGATAAAGAATTAATTAAACAACGTATTAAAGAGGCACAACAATACATCTCCCTAGATCAAATATGTTTGAGTCCTCAATGTGGATTCGCTTCAACTGAAGAAGGTAATCAGCTCACAGAAGAACAACAATGGACTAAATTAAAATATGTCGTAGAGCTATCTAATGAGTTATTAGGCAGCGCTAATTAGTACCTTATTGAATTCTAAAAAACACAAAGTTAGATGAATCTAACTTTGTGTTTTTAAGTCTATTGGTCTCTGTTTAATAAGGCATACTGTTTAATAATTGCCTCGTGTTGAGGATACATACTGTACAACTCATCTTGTGTGAATAATTCAAAATGATTAAAATCAAATGCTGGTTGGCACATACATCCAACCAAGCTATAGCCTTCTCTGTCTGTTAAACTCGATGCAAAAATAGTACCTTTAGGCACTAAATACTGCAATACGTCGCCATTTTCAATTGAAGCACCTAATTGTACTGATTGATAGCTCCCCTGAGGTGTAATCATATGAATGGTCAAAGATTCACCTGCATGATAATACCATACTTCATCCGCATCGATACGATGAAAATGAGAAATATCACCAGTATTTAACAAGAAGTATATACTACTGAATGGTGCACGTTGTGCCTCATTTGTTGTTTCTCGAATTGTTTCTTTATAATAGCCACCTTCTGGATGAGGTGTTAGATCAAGTTGTTTAATCCAATAATCTGCATTTTTCTTCATTATTTTAAATCCACATTATGGAAAACATTTTGAACATCTTCAAGGTCTTCGAGTGCATCAATTAATTTCTCAAATGTTGCTTGGTCATCCTCTGATAATTCAATATCAGTTTGAGGTAACATTTCAAACTCAGCAACTTTAAATTCTTCTACACCTGTTTGGCGTAATGCATCTTGTACATGAGCAAATTGGTCTGGTTCGGCATAAACGATTGTAAGATCTCCATCTTCAATTACATCTCTAACATCAACATCTTGTTCCATTAATGCCTCTAAAATGTCATCAGCTGATTTACCTTCAATGCCGAAAGTAGCCGTGTGATCAAACATGTAAGCTACAGAACCTGATACACCCATATTTCCGCCATTTTTACCGAAAGCAGCTCTCACATCTGAAGCCGTACGGTTTACATTATTAGTTAATGCATCTACGATAAGCATTGAACCACTTGGTCCAAAGCCTTCGTAACGTAGGTGGTCATAATTTTCATCACCAGCACCTTTAGCTTTGTCAATTGCTCTATCAATAATATGATTAGGTACTGAATACGTCTTCGCTCTTTCAAGTACTAATCTTAATGCTTGGTTAGATTCAGGATCTGGTTCACCAGATTTGGCTGCTACATATATTTCTTTACCAAATTTCGCATATATTCTACTTGTATTTTTATCTTTTTGGGCCTTTTTCTCTTTAATATTATTCCATTTACGTCCCATAATGTCATCTCACTTTCATACTCAATACTCCTTATTATATAGCATTAATAAAGCATTGTCTAAAAAGGAAATAAACGCATTGTACGAAGTAAAAATAAGCATAAAAAAATACTGACAGAATGTCTTTGTCAGTATTCTCGTTCAACATATTAAATTAAATATCTAAGAATTCTTCAACATCATTGAATAAAGCATCGAATTTTTTAACATTCTTCTCATCCATATAGATAAAAATTTTTCTCTCATCTTCAGTTGATCGAACCTTACTTAGTCTTTCTTTTTCTATAAGTCGTCGAATTGAGACTAATAATTTAGTTCTACTTAACTCTAACTCACTAATTGCTATTTTTAGAAATTTTTGCATTAACATTTGATCTTTAGCAATATGTTCATGAGCAAGTTTGAGCAAAGCCAAATCATTTAATGTCAACTTATATTGTTTATCTATGTACTCTGACAATGCTTTATATTGTTTATAGAATTCTAGTAATCTATTTAATTTGTCATTATTCAATGATTTTTGCACCTCCAAATATAAGCAGACAACTTAATTACTATTATCCTTTATATTTTTAGGTATGTCCTATAACTTTGTTTAGAAATTTTTGTCGAATTTACTAACAATGTTAAATATAGTTGCGCAAAACACAATTGAGTAGATTTTATTTTTTTAAAATTTTAACGATATACAACGCATTGTAATTAAGTTTAATTTGAAGAGGTGCATTATTAAAGTTATGTTCTATCATTTGAAATGTTGGATGAATTAAATAATCTAGTTTTCTTAAAAATCGTTTTGACCATTTATGTTTTTTTCTAATACGCTGAGAAATAAGATGATTAATATTACCGTTATAGTCATCGATGAGTTGAATTTGAACTAAATAGGTATCTTTTAATACATCATCTGTAAAATCAATAAATATATCTGTTTGATCATAATTGACTTGCAATGATTCACTTTCTAAAACACGCCAATCGTAAATTAGAACAGTATATTGGTCTTCATTGTCAATTAAGATGTAATTTTCATTAAATAATTTGGGTTTCATACTAATTTCAATGAGTTGCTCTAAAATCGCTCCTAATATCGACTTAAAACCGTTTTCATCGAATATGTGAAGTGCATTAAACAAATTACCACTATGCTTGAAGTTAAAGCCAATTCCGTTAAAATATGACGCTGTTCTCACAAATGTCTCAATTAATAAAGGTGCACTATTATTCAAATCATTATATTTACTATTTAAAAATTTGTGGTTTTCAAAATTTAAAAATATTATTTTCTGATCTTCTAGATCAAATTGCTTTAATATTTGTCTAATATTTTGGTATCGTAATATATTTTTCACCAGTAAATGTTCATTCTGTTCAATTAGGTAAGGCATTTTTAGTTGTGCATTATCAATATATAAAAATTCAAAATTAATGCGTTTGATTTGTGATTCTAATGTTTTAAACAATACAGGGTCGTTTAGTAGCTTACTTATTTCTAACCCAAATGAAAATTGTTGCGTTTTATGCTGTATTTTTAAAATAATTCGATAAATGGATTTCAAATTCACTTCATCTAAATCAAATATAAGACCTAATTTATGATTACCACTCGTAGGAAGTTGATGTTCTCTGAAGTAGTTTGCTACATCCTCAAAATTAGACTCTAAAAAATCCGTTAACGTTAAATCTTCCAGTCTAAATACTACATTTAATTCATTAATAATGATGTATTCAAACAATCGTTGTCTCTCATACTTTGTCATTTGATCTTTAATATCACGCATATCTACATTTAAATAAAACTTCAATGTTGAGTGTTCGTAATACAAAGGTCGTGCAAAATCTTGAAAAAATAATAATCTTATTTCTTCTATAGTATTAATTTGAAGCACTAAATAATACGGATTCACAGTAGAACCAATTGTTGAATCTGCGTAGATTATATGATCATCGTGTTGGTTATAATATTGTTGTTTAATCTTGATTAATTGATTAATGTAGTCAATATTTCCTTCGCTTATAATTTCATAATCCATATCAATAGATTTTTCATATCTATCACAGTATCGGTACTCGTTGGGAGTCATGCCAACATAATTTTTAAATGTTTTAGAATAACTTGAAGCATTGCTAAATCCTACTTTTTCGCTTATTAAACTTATCGTGTATTCCGTTGTTAATAGCCATTCAAATGAATTTGCAATTTTTAAAGTATCTACATATGTCTTGAAACCCATATTTAGCAATTGATTAAACTGTGCCGAAAGATTAGATTTAGAAGTAAATAATTTTGATGCTATACCCGTTAGCGTTAATTTCTTAGTAATATTTTGATTGATATATTCTAATATTTCGCTTAATTCACCGTAAAAAGAGAAGTTATATTGATGATTTGCGATTGATTTCTCAATGGCGCCTTCTTTCCCAATAATATCAACAACAGAAGTAATATATGTAGTATCTTCAGAAACTGAGTCTGCGTTTAAATGGTTTAGGGCAAGTTGCAATAATATGCGTTTAATGGAGTTAATGGACTTAACTAGATTAGTTGAGTATTTATAATTGAAGAAATCAAAATGGCGATCTCTAAACCAATCACTAGCGATATAAAGCATGATGGTTTTTTTATTTTTTAGAATTGAAAAAATATCTGTATTATTAATAACGTAAATGTCATTTTCGACGTTAACAGTTTTAGTAAAGTGCTGAAGTTTAAGTTGACCTTCTATCGGAAACAACAGAATAATACCGTCTTGGCAACGTGTCATTTTGTATTCATTCTTAGTCAATATATGAATATTGGTATTAGACATTGATTAACCTCTTTCTAATTCATGATAGTCTTTCTAAATGTTGTACTAATTTCCTTTTTGTTTCTTAGCACTATCATGGTGATTAAATGTAAATTTACCACAACATGATAAACAAATCAAAAATACAATTTTTTATAAATTAATTTCTTGTTATTATTAATTTAAGTTATGAATTTGATAAAAAAATGTCCCGTTATTGCTTCAAATTCAATCATGTATATAGTAATACGATCAATCATACAATTACTAAACAAAATAAAATCATTGAATGCAACACGTAGACATCTCAAAGATATAGTTTCTCATTATATTCTTTCTTATTTAATTTTTAAAGCGATTTGCAAGTCTTAATACATCTTTTATAATATTCAATAAATTAATAAATAGATTAAAACCCATTTCACGTGGTGAAAAATTCCCCCGCTTCATACGATTGAAATCATACAATGTATATAATAGAAAAAGTATTAAACCTACAACCGTAATGGCAGTATGATATATAGGATTATGAATGAACATTCCAATCAACCCGGCAATAATTAACGCAATTAATGTTACAAATAAATATTTACCAATACTAGAAGCATCATTAATAATGAAAAAACCTAAAATACCGAAAACTATAAATGCGCCAATTGCTAATAAGACATTCTTATAGAAGACCTCTGGTCCTAAATTTTGCATATAGGTTGTAAAAGTAGCGTATGATAAAAGACCTACAATAATGGCGTAAATATGCGAAATAACCAAACCATACTTACGCGCACGTTGAATAAATAACGTTGCCAAAATAAGTACTAATAATGCTATAGATAAAGGACGTCTCCATTCCAAAGGTAAGTATTGTCCGAAGTAACATCCAATTCCAAATATAATCCAATAATACATAAAAAATAGCCATACCTTGGCGTAATCACGCGTTCTATCTTTATCTCGATGTTTTGTCTTCATGTGGTGTGTATTGTTATACGACTGAGACATACAATGAATCTCTCCTTATCAGATATCACTTTTTCAACATGATTGTATCGCATTCTAACTACTTTTCAAAAAATAAATCATTAACGAATGATATGTTTTCTACAATTACATTTACATTAGTTATTAATACTAGACCGCAAAATATGCACTGCAATTAAATTTAACACAACCTTAAAGCCTATTGTTAAGCCATTTTGAGCTTAAATTTTTCCACTCAACTCATATTTATTTCTAATAGAAATATTACAAATCGCTTAATTTTTTTACTAAAATGTGCAGTCAAACATTTAATGAATGCTATCATATCAATAGATTAGACGCTTTTACATAATAAGAGACAAATATTAACAATATTACAAGATAATAACAACGCCCAAATTGTGTCTTTTTTTTGATAGTATGAATACGTGATATATGTAAATGAATATATAAGATAAATTAATAGTTTAGGAATTTATTAATTATAAATAAAATCAATTTTCTCAAGGAGGATATTTAGTTGAAAAAGTTAGCAGTCGCAGCTTCTGTCGCAACCGGAGCAGTTGCAGTATTATCAAACCATAATGCTGAAGCATCAACACAACATACTGTAAAATCCGGCGAGTCGCTTTGGAGCATCGCTAGTAAATATAATACATCTGTAGATAGTATTAAGAAGAGCAACAATCTTTCAAACAATATGATTTTCCCTGGTCAAGTTATTACTATTGGGGGCAGCAGTAATAACTCTAACAATGCCAGTTCAAATGCAACAACTTCTTCATCAACATATACTGTAAAAGCTGGCGATTCTTTATATGCAATTGCTAGTAAAAATGGTGTAACTGTCAATGCATTAATGAAAGCCAATAATTTATCAGGTTACTTAATTACACCAAATCAAAAATTAAAAATACCTAATGGTTCAACTACAACACCTAGTAAAACAAATCCTAGTACAAACAATAATGTAGGCGGAAGTGGCGGTTATTCTAGTCCAACATTTAGTCACCAAAACCTATATACTGCTGGTCAATGTACATGGTACGTATTCGACCGACGTGCTCAAGCTGGTAAACCAATTAGTACTTATTGGTCAGATGCAAAATATTGGGCAGGCAATGCAGCAGCAGATGGTTATACAGTAGATCATAACGCAACTGTAGGTTCAATCATGCAAACAACTACTGGCTACTATGGACACGTAGCTTATGTTGAACGTGTTAATGCTGATGGTAGTATCTTAATTTCAGAAATGAATTATGCTAACGGACCATATAACACTAATACTAGAACAATTCCTGCATCTGTAGTTTCAAGCTACAACTTCATTCACTAAGAAATTAAATATAGAGTATAAGAGCAGCTAATTAAGTTCAATTGGATTGCTCTTTTTTTCTGCATTAAAATAATAAAATTTAATAAATCATCCCACTGTTTCAACTTGAATTCAAAAGATGATTTAAATTCTATTATGTCTTACTTCATATATATTAAAGAAGGGCTAGCGACAATGTATCGCTAGCCCTTCTTTAATATATTATAAGAAAATGTTCATAACATAGAATATCAATGCGGCTAAAATCGCAGAGATTGGTAATGTAATAACCCATGTAATTATCATACGTTGTGCAGTGTTCCATTTAACACCTTTAGCTCTGTTAGAAGCACCTACACCAAGAATTGATGATGATACAACGTGTGTAGTAGATAATGGGAAGTGTAATGATGAAGCTACAAATATTGTTAATGCTGATGATAAGTCAGCAGCAGCACCATTTGCTGGGCGAATTTTCATAATGTTTCCGCCTACTGTTTTAATAATTTTCCATCCACCAATTGCAGTACCTAGACCCATTGCAGTTGCACAGGCAACTTTTACCCATAATGCCGGCTCAACGTTTGTAGGATCTTGAATATTAGCAACGATTAAAGCTAATGTAATGATACCCATTGATTTTTGTGCATCGTTCGTACCATGTGAGAATGATTGTAATGCTGCTGTAAATACTTGGAAGAATCGGAAATTACGATTCGCTCGAGTAAGGTTAGCATTTTTAAAGACAATTTTAACAATTGTGTACATAATGAATCCGACACAAAATGCAATAATTGGTGAAATGATTAAAACAATAATAATCTTAGTAAAACCTTGATAGTGAAGTACACCAAATCCTTGTGCTGCAATCGCTGCACCAGCGATTGAACCTATTAATGCGTGAGATGATGAACTTGGAATACCATAAAACCATGTTAATAAATTCCAAATGATTGCTGCTAAAATAGCGGCTAATACAACTACTAACCCATTATGTAACTTAAATGGATCAACAATGTCTTTAGTGATTGTACCGGCAACACCAGTAAATGTTAAAGCACCGATAAAGTTCATAATTGCCGCTAAAAATATTGCAGTTCTAGGAGTCAAGGCACGTGTCGATACTGCTGTAGCAATCGCGTTGGCTGTATCATGGAATCCATTGATAAAGTCAAAGATTAAAGAAAATATAACGATAGCTATAGTGATAATTAATACATATTCCATAAATTAAAACTCCCTTAGCTATTTTTCATAATAATCGTTTCGAAATTATTTGCTACAACTTGACATTTATCTGCGATTTCTTCCATGCTTTCATAAATATCTTTTATTTTAATTAGTGTGATTGGATCTGTTTCACTGTTGAAAATGTGTTTAATAGATTGACGTAAAATGCCATCACAATTTGTTTCAAATTCTTTAATATTAATAGAATGAATGCGCATGTGAGATAATTTCTTCTCAACTAATAAACCAACAGCTAATTTCATTTCCGCTACTGCTTTTTGGATATTTTCTACGAATTCTGCCATGTATTCATCTGTATATTCAATTGAATACATTTCAAACATTGCTGAAGTTTCTTCCATTGCGTCAAGAACGTCATCAATTGCATTACATAAAGATAGAATGTCTTCACGTTCAATTGGTGTAATAAATGTTTGATTTAAATCCGTAATAACTTGATGCATTAATTCGTCACCATGTGACTCATATGTCTTGATATTGTCAGAATAAGCTTTTAAATCTAAGTGCGTATTGAAATCCATTTTCCCGAATTCAACTGCAGCACGGTCCAAATTAAATACCATTTCCTCTAATTGAACCATGAACTTATCCTTTTTCTTAGTAAACATTATAAAGCCTCCATTATAGCGATCGTTTCCAATCACATTTGTAAATTTTTATTATTGTAAGACAACTTTAGATAAAGAATACATTTACAATAAGAACATTCAAAGAGTCTATTTTCTGACTATTTGTAAATTTTATGTAAATATAATGTTTTACTGTTATTCACGTAATACTCCATTACTGAATTTGTCCCTATTTGAAAATATCACAAAATTTACATAACCACAATTACATTTACAAATTCTTTACAAATACGAAATATTAGATAAATATTGACTTAAATTGAGTGGTTTATCGTTCTTTTATAGTGATTATAGGCGATAACTGCAAAAATACTATAAATGATTGTATAAATAGCCATTACAACGAAAATAGGAACTTTATTATCAAAGCCTATAACCTTCATAAAGACCACTGCCGCAAAGTATGAATGTAATAAGGCAATAATAAGTGGTATACCAAAATTAAATGCCACTTTGAGTTTTAACCCTTTTGCCATGTCTTTTTGAATAAAACCTAATTTACGTAATACAGAATAACTTTCTAACTCATCTTCTGTTTCATCAATTTGTTTAATGTAAATAATACACCCTGTAGCGATTAAAAATGCAATTCCTAAAAATGATGTTACAAATAACAATATTCCAGTCAAACTTGATACTTCGCTCACCACTTCACTACGCGTTTGAACATTACCATCAAGATCCTTTGTTATACTCTCAAGTTTTGGTATATCTCTATTGTGTTTTAAATCAAAACCATATTGTGAAACGATATATTTATTTTTCGCATGTGCTTTCAAATAGTTATAATCTGTATCATTTAAAACTAAAGTAGGACCTCCTAAGTCAATACTCTGTTTAAAATAAATTTTATCCATCACTTTATTCAATTTAATCTTTACATGATGCTTTTTAGTTCCTATAGAAGCCGTACCATGCGGTGTATGTTTCGATAAATCATGAATTAACCCTTCAGGCATAATTAAATTAGCCTCACCCTTCTCTATAGAAACATTAGGGAAATATTTTTCACTCGTTACAGTAATCGCGTATGGTTGCACCTGATTTTTATCAAATAAATGATCTTTGTATAGTTGAGAATAAACAACTTGTTTAAAATCGTAATGGTAAGGAATATGATGTCGATTTAATTCAAAACCTAATTCATTAGCTACTTTCTCTTCTTTAAGTGTAACCTCATGAGGAGATTCTAATAGAACTTCATTTGTCAAAGAGCCCCTACTAATCGCAGCGAAACACAGTACAGATACAGTTATTGCTGAAATGATTGCCATTACAGTTAATGAAAATGCATTTTTTCTAATTCGAAACATGAGTGATGATGTAAAAATAACATCATTTACAGAAACATTACCACCTTTAAGGTATCTAATCGTCTTTAAAATGAGAGAAATCGTACTTCGAAAGAAAAAGTAAGTTCCTAAAACAGTAAGAATTAGAATAACAAACGGTAGTATCACATCATCTACAATCTCGACAAAACGCGTCGATAAATAATAACCTGTTAATATCAATACAATACCTAAAACACCTAATATAACTTCACCTAATGTTAGTGTAATATGACTATCTTCTTTACTGTCTTGAGAGGCCATTAAACTTTTAATTGAAGATTTGCTTAAATAAATAGATGCTTGAATAATGATAAGTATATAAGCAATGACAAGTATAAATAATGTTTGCGCAATCGCTTGAAAACTAAAAATGATTGATACAGAAGTATGTATACCTAATAATTTTAAAACAATCATTAATAGTATTTTTGATCCTAAAATACCGATAATCATACCTAATAACGCGGTTATAATAAAAATAAATAATTGTTCAAGCATTAGCATATAAATAATACTCTTTTTACCTAAACCAATCGTTTGCAATAATCCGAATTCATAACTACGTCGTTTGATAAACAACATATTCGTATACATAATAAATACAACAATAATGATAAATAAAAAATAACTTCCCACTTGTGTTCCTTGTTGTATCATTGACAACGATTGATGCACATTTAAATGGTGTACATACTTAATTGTTATAAAACTAAAAAACAACACGATACTTAATACAAGTGAAAAGATATAAATCGCGTAATGAATTATATTCTGTTGAAAGTTCTTCCATATAATTTGACTAAAACTCATACATCATGCCACCTAATATACTTTGCGCACGTAAGATCTCTTTGTGAAAGACATTTTTATCATCTTCACCTTGATAAATTTCAGTAAATACCTGCCCGTCTTTTAACATAATCACACGCTCTGAGAAGCTTGCTGCCAAAGGATCATGCGTTACCATTACTATCGTTGCGTTATAAAGTTCATTGATTTTTTGAAAACGTTGTAATAAATCGCGAGTATTTTTAGTATCAAGTGCCCCTGTTGGCTCATCCGCGAAAATAATCTTAGGATACGTAATAAATGCACGCGCTGCGGATGTTCTTTGTCGCTGTCCACCAGAAATGTCTGATGGATATTTATCACTAATTTCGAAAATATTTAAAGCCTGCGTAATACGTTGATAGCGTTCATTCATTTCTTTTTTATCTAACTTTTGAACTGATAAAGGTAACATGATGTTTTCTTTAACTGTTAACGTATGTAATAAATTATATTCTTGAAAAATAAAACCAATATCTTTTTTTCTAATTTCAGACAACGCTTTATTAGATAATTTCTCTAATTGTTGACCATCTAAAATAATAGAACCATGTGTTAAATAGTCAATTGAACTTAACACGTTTAATAACGTTGTCTTGCCTGATCCCGATGGCCCCATGATAGCTACAAACTCTCCCGCTTCAATTGACAGATCTATATCTTTTAAAACTTCTTGTTCAGTTTGTTTATTTCCATAAGTTTTGGCAATTTGCTTTGCCTGTAATATTGCCACGGTTTTGTTCACCTCGCCATTCATTTTATCTACATGTGCGTTTACTTTAGAAATACCGCACTACTTTAATCAGTTTAATTATAAAAGTTATCGCTTTTGATGAAATGAAGATGGAGTAACAAATCTAAGTTTTAAGGTTACATTGTTGTCACTTGGGTCATACGGGCCATCAATTCATTCTGTTTTGGAAAAGTTAATACAAAAGTAGTCCCTTGTCCTACTGTAGATTCTACTCGAACATTAATACCTAATTGATCTTTTACACTGTTAACCAGATATAGCCCTATTCCTGAAGAAGTTGTTTCATTACGATTCGCAGTCGAAGTGAAACCACGCTCAAATATACGTGGTAAATCTTTGTGACTGATACCTCTACCAAAATCTTTAATTTCCAATGTTACATGACCATCATTTGTATAAGAACGAATAATAATATCTTGTCCTTGAGAATATTTTAATGAGTTAGATAAAATTTGGCGAATCATCATGCGACACCATTTCACATCCGTGTATACATCTAAGTTTGTTTCTAAATCCAAATCATAGCCTATACCTTTGGCTTGGCTAATGTGACGTGTTAATTGGATCTCATCAATCACAAGACGCTTCAGTGATGTCTCTTCAAAATACATGTCTCTATTTTTAGACTCTAAACGCGTTAAATAAAGTTGCTTATCTAACAACTCATTAATACGTGCCCATTCATACAATAATGACTTTTTACGTTTTCCCTCTTCTTCTTGATCGATTAACAACTTCATCGCTGTCACAGGTGTTTTAATATCATGAACAAATTCTGTTAGAGATTGTTCTGTCGATTGTATGTGTAATTGTTGTTCAACAACACGTTCCTTTTGACTCGTTAATTTGCGATAAAGATAATTAACAACTTCCTTTTGAAACGGATCTTCTGCTAAATCTTTATGCTTAATTTCTTCAATTTCTTTATTATTATATAAATGTTGATATAGCTTTACTTCTTTTAAAAAAGTAAAAATTAAAAACATCGCTGTAAGACCGAGATTTAACGTTACTATAAATCCTATACTCTCGATGGAAATATCATAATCAATGTAAGCCATACCTAATAAAATCAGATGTAGAAACACAATCCAAAAAATCCAGTTACTTCGCGTTTTGAGGAATAACCAAAACCATTTCAAGTTACTCATGTGCCATGTAACCTTTACCTACTTTAGTTTCGATCTGTGTATCCATACCGATATCAGACAACTTTTTACGCAAACGGTTAACATTAACAGTTAACGTATTATCACTTACAAACGCTTCATCATCCCATAGCGCAGTAATTAAGGTATCTCTAGTAACAATTTGATTTTGCTTTTGAATTAACATTTCTAAAATAATCATTTCAGTCTTCGATAAATAGATAACTGAATCACCTTTTTGAATACTATCTTTTGATAGATCCACAAGTGCATCTTGCCAATTCAATGTTCTCTTTTCTTCTGCTCCAAATTCATAAACACGTCGATAAATGGCTTGCAATTTAGCTATTAAGACGTTTGTATGGAATGGTTTTTGCATATAATCATCGGCTCCCAATTCCATGCTCATGACTTGGTCCATTGGATTATCACGTGATGATAAGAATAAGATGGGGACATTAGATACTTGTCTAATCTTTCTACACCAATAAAATCCATCGTATTTAGGTAATTGAACATCCATAATAACAATTTCAGGATTTGTTTCTTCATAAATATCCATTACTGCACTAAAATCATCTATACCTGTCACAAAGAAATCCCAATGTTCTAATTCTTTTTTCAATTCTTGGAAGATTGTTTGATCATCTTCTACTAATAATACTTGCATCACTTTATCACCTATTATTTTGTATATTTCATTTTTTCCCCTGATTGAACCCGTCCGTTAAAATGTTTAATTCGGCAATCAATTTCAAACCCTCGCATAATCAAACCTTGTAATGGTGCTTGAACGAAGTAGTAAATTGGCCATAGTAATTTCGGAATATAATCATATAAATGAACAATGACTAATCTTGTACCTTTAATTTGCCTAAATTCTAATTTACCTTGTTTCTTTTTGATTAGATTTTATCATTGAACCTGAAATCAAGTGTAGTGTTATAAGTCCCGAGTCGTCTTCAACTTTTTCCATAATTAATAATGGTTTAGACTTTTTTCGTGCATAAACAATGTATCTATCATTATCTTGATATGTGTGCATGAATGTATCACGTGTATCATTAAGCCATTTCATAAAGTAGTCTACTAGATAGGATAATGTCCATTTCCTAGGTAATATCATTCGCATCGCTGTTCTTATATCATCATATTTAGACATCTGTAATTCAGCATTTATATGTGGTCGTTTAATTTGTGTGTTTGTCTTTTCCACAGGAACGCCGTAATTCTCTAGCCTTTGTACTGTCTCACTATCAAATCGACTACCACTTATATATACTATTTTAGACACACCTTGTTGAGCTGCTGCTCTGGCAAAGTTATCTGCGGCGATCAAATTTAAATCTCGTGCCGTTGCTTGGGTTAATTTTGCTGAATTCTTATTAGGATCTAAATAAAAAACAGCAATATCCATACCTTCCATAGCTTTTACAACATCATTATAATTATAAATATCTCTTTTCAACCAAATAATTCGATCATTATCTTCTTTTTTAGTATTTGGATACTTTGATAGGGCATATATGTTTGCATCTTTTTCAATAACACTTCTTATATACTTACCAATATAACCACTACCACCTGCTAATAGTACATTCGGTTTCATATTTAAGATTACCCCTTTAGTTTAAAAGTTTTTTATTTTATGTATATCTAAGATTTATTGCTATAATACCATGTAAGACACAATAGTTTATTAATTTGGGAGGAAGCCTTATGGCTCATATTATTCGTGAAATTAGTATAAAAGACGTTGAAGACTTTATTAAATTATTAAGCAAAATTTATGATGAATCTGAATATACATTATATAACCCGGGTGAATATACGCCCAGCATCTCAAGTGTTAGCGATCGTTTAGAACGCATTATCACTTCTCCAAGAAATACTGTTTATGTTGCAGAGCAAGATGATCAACTGGTTGGTTACGCATTCATTACAACTGAAGATTTTGAGCGCAAACGTCACGAAGCAGTTATCACAATTGGTGTTAGACAACTATATCAGAAACATGGCATAGGTATGGCATTAGTAAATGCGACTGAAGCTTGGTCAATCAACCATGATATTAGACGTATCGAAGCTTCCGTTGTCCCTGAAAACGCGCGCGCAGTTGAACTCTTTAAAGCTGCTGGATTTAATATTGAGGGCGAATTAAAGGATAAGCTATATATTAATGGTCAATACTTCAATAAATATGTCATGGCCAAACTGCTTATTTAATATTTAAATTTACTATCATTATATTATACTCTAGTCTCAATAATATTAAACAACATTACTAAAATGTTAGATTAAATAACAATACACCTATAGTATTTAAATACCACTATCATAGAATAATAAAAATTAAAAAGGCTTACTTCCTTAATGATTTAACATTTAGGAAATAAGCTTTTTATTCTTAGCTATAGTGTTGTAACCAATAAAGTTTGATAATAATATCATTTTATCGTGGTTAGTAAGGTGATAATGAGAAACTTTTATCCGAACTCGTAGAACCATCAAATGGAGATTGCTGATTTCGTTCTACACCAGATGATGAAGTATTTCTGCTTAAGAATGCGAGTACACGTTTCATATTCTCTTTAGATTCTGGCTTCTCTAAATGAAATTGATATTGATGATGTAAATGATGTGAACCATCATAGAACAATGTACTAACAGGAATGCCTTCTTCCTTCAACTTACGGTAAAATTCAATATTTTGACTGTAGAAAGGATCAGCATCACCTACTGATAGATACGTTGAAGGATAATCTTTAGTCACTTGATTGATTGTTGACATTTGAGAAATATTTTTGAATTCTGATTCCCATTTTGTTGCACCAGTATAACTATGCATAAACATTTGAATTCTTGGGAATTCCGTTTCTCTAACTGTATTCATATCATAAAAACCACCGAAAAAGATAGCGCCTTTTATTTGTGATGGTGTAAAACGCTGTTCAAATCCCATTTCACTTCGTAGTGAACTATTTGTTTGCATAGCAACATATTGACTTGTAAGTTGTGCACCGGCAGAGTCACCGCCTATAACAACTTGATCTAAATCAATTGGGAAGCGGTCTTTATTATGCTTAATAAATTGAATTGCATCACCAAATTGAATGAGTGGTGTGGGATATTTATAATTAGGTGCTAAAGCATAGTTAACATTGACTACTACATAGCCTTGTTCCACAATTTGCGATAGCAATGGATTTTTATATTGTTTATCACCTGCAACATAACCCCCTCCATGCATCCAGAAGATAACTGGCAATTTAGTATCCTTATCTACATCGTCAGGCATCATAATATCAAGTTGGCTTTCAGGAAGATGATTATTATAGGTAATATTTTGAAATAATTTGACGTTAGGATTATTAATTTGAACTTTTTCACGTTGTTGTTTTTTCTTCTCACTCTCTTGTTGATGGTGGTATAGCCCCCAAGCAACTACAACACTCACAATCACGATAATGACACCTGTGATAATCGTCCATTTTTTCTGAGTATTCATTCCCTACGTTCCTTTCAATTGATTATAGAAAGTTTGCTTGTTCATTTAATAGAAAAAGCAACCCGTATAATCATACGAATTGCTTTTAAGATTAAAACATTCACTTTCAATTGTAAAGTATTGCTATTTTAAATCTATGCTATATGATCTTTATTATCACTCTTACGTACATAGTATTTAATTAATACTGCAACTACGATAAACAGACCAACAACACCCATAATATTATATAAGAAGTTAATTAAGTCTGCAAAACCTACAAAGCTTAAAATAAATGCAGCAATCATCATAATAATGATAAAGATGTGATACTTTTTACTATATGGTTCTGTAAAACGTGCTGCGAATGAATAGCATAGTCCTAAGATTGTATTGTACATAACTGCTAACATGATGACAGTTAGAACAAGACCAATCCATGGATGAATAGCATTAGCTAATGTTAATGTTGGAATTTCAACATCTTTAATTTTAGGATATTCAGATTGTAATGCAAAGTTAATTAGAGCAAGTAAGATAGTGTAAATCACACCGCCAAACATTGCACCTCCACCTGAAATTTTACGTTTAGAAGCGTCGCCTCCAATTGCAACAACTGTACTAAAGCCCACTGCAAAAGCTAGACCACCGTACATTAATCCTCTAACTATACCCCAAAATACACTTGTTTTATCAACAGTACTGTTAACTTCATTCAAAGGAACGCTACCTGCAAATAAGTAGTAAACGGCAATAAGTATTACCATAATTATTAAGAATGGTGTGACGACACCAAGTGCGCTCACGATTTTGTTAAAGTCTAATAATAATGTTAAATAAATGACAATAGTCATAATTAAGGCACCTAACCACGTAGGTATGCCAAAACTCTCTTGGAATGTTGAACCAGACCCTGCAATCATAGTGACTGCTATACCAAATAAGAAGAATACTAATATATAATCGAAGATTTTACTAAACTTTTCTCCGAATAAATATTTTAATGTTGACTCATGATTCGTAGCTTCAAATGCTGTACCTATTTTAGCAACTTGTCTACCTATAAAACCAAGAATCAAACCTGAAATAAGCACACCAATATAAGACCATAAACCATATGGTGTAAAGAATTGCATAACTTCTTGTCCAGTTGAGAATCCGGCACCTACTACAATGCCGACATAGGCGAAACCAATTTTTACAGCTTCTTTATTTAATCCCATGCGAAAATATAACCTCCTTAAATTTGACACATTGTGCATTATAACGCACTTCAAATAATATGCAACAGTGCATAAAGGTTACGAACCGGCGTTTATCGGCTATAAACACTATGCTATATACACTTGTTAAGGATTTAAAATTCTTTAAAATTTATTATAATTATCTTATTTTTCATAAATAAGTAACTAGTAAATCATATTTAATTTTATATTAATGATGAACATCATATCTACATTTTAAAACAGTTAATAGCAATCATTATAGCAGAGGTAAAAAATGAATTAAGGGGTAACTACAGGTTTAATATTGGCTATTATCGCACTAGTCATTAGTTTTTAAATTAAAAATAAATAATTAAATTTAAAAATGACGTGAAATAAAAAAGCTGAGACAAAATAAAATGTCTCAGCCTACTTTACCAATTTGGCAATAGCTGACTGATTTGAAATTGATCTTGAATCAAGCTTTTTTCGTACCTAGTCATCCTTGCCTGGGGATATTTGGAAAAATACTATTTCTGTCCTACTTCCATATCTAAAATCTAGAAAGTAATTATTTGCTTAATGATACAATATTCACACGCTTATTAATTAGAATTTCCATATTGTTGTAATTCATTAATATCAACAACAACATTATCCATACGTTTAGCTGTTTCTTTAAGTGCATTTCTTGCAACATGATTACTTGGATCTAATTTCAAAATTTGTTTAGCAACTTTGAAAGCTTCAGAATCAGTAATAACAGGTTCTGGAATGGCATGTAATAATAACATTTGTAATAGACTCTTAATTTCTTTACCATTCGTCAACTGAATGGACGCTTGCGCATGGTAATAAGCAGAATCTAATGCGCCTTCTATCTCACTTAGGGGATAGACAAGCAATAGAAATGCTAAATCATGCAATTCAGACGTTTCTTCAAATTTAATCATATCCAAAATACAAGTATAAAACATCATGCTTTCATTTTCATGTGCACATGAAATGTAGGCTTCTTCAAAATCTAAAAAGTCTGCTTTGGCCATTAGTTGTCTTACTTGTTCAAATTCTCCACTTAAAACGTATTCCTTGATGCTGCTTTGCATGACCTTGCCCACCTACTCTTTCGCTTTACTATAATAACCTATTTTATCACAATCATTTGTCATTTTCATTTTATAAATTACTTAATTATAAAATTTATTTTGCGCATTTATTTGATTATTATATTTACGCACATTATTTAAACATTAGTCAAATGTATTTTCTTTAAATGAAGTTTGAGCGACTTCTTGTATCGCTTCATCAGTTGTTCCGCCAACTGAGAGTTTCACTGCGGCAGTAAAACTACCTTCTACTATTGGTGCATCTATCTTCTTAATATGATGTGGTCCTTCATACATCTCAATTGCTAAATCTAAATTCATTTCGGAAGAACCTAGATCATAAAAGCACAATGCGTCATCATCTAAGTTATTGATAATATTTTGGATATCATCAAATGATGTACCTATGCCTCCATCGACACCGCCGTGAGCTACAACGTTAACATCTTGCGCCATCTGATTAAGCAAAGCTTTAGTACCATTCGCAATGTCTTCACTATGGCTAATAATTATAATTGTTGTCATTCAATGTCATCTCCAATCAGTGCACTTAATACGTAAACCATACTTTGGGAACCAGGATCGATATAACCTATTGAATCCTTTTTAAAGTATGCTGCACGTCCTTTTGTAGCTTCTATCTCTTTCGTATCAGTAGCAAATTGTTGTAGTATCTCTAACGTGATTGTTTCATCATTTTCTAAAGCTTCACGCGCTCGATCTACGACATCAAACATCGTCTTCTCATCTCGTTGTACTTTACCTCTCTGCGCAATCGCATTAGCAAATTCAGTAACAACAGCTTTTAAATTTTCTTTGTCCATTTCTTCATTAACAACATTAGCCATTTTAACAAAGCTAAATCCATATAATGGACCAGATGCACCACCAATATTTGACATTAATGCCATACCAGTAGATTTAAATAGCGATGACATACTACTATCATCTATCTTGTCTTTCAAACTTTTAAATCCACGCAACATATTGACACCATGATCGCCATCACCAATTGCTCTATCTAAATCCGTTAATAATGTTTCTTTCTCTGAAAACACTGCCTCTAAATTTAATAATCGTTGTTTCATATCTTTAACATCCATTTTTAATCACCTCATTTGAATGTAGTTTTCTTTTTAAAAGTAGCGAGACGTAGTAGGTGCTTGTAAAGCTTTGAGTAGTTCTTCATTATTAGGAAGTAGTGTGATTGAAAAACCTTGCATATCTAATGAAGTCATATAGTCACCAACAAACCATTGCGCTACATCTCTATTTTGCTTTTCTAAATAAAGTGAACAATACTTAGTCACAATATTTAACTCTGATAGTGGTGTACCACCCATTCCATTAACCATAACGATTAATGATTGCTCTTGATTTTCTTTAAGTAATCGACTTAATAACCGTTCAACGATACTATCGATTTCTTCATAGTGTATTCGTTCAATTCCTTTTTCGCCATGAATACCTATCCCAATTTCTATATCCCCATCATTAATATCAAATCCATATTGGCCTGTTGTCGGAACCATTGGTGGTGTCAGTGCCATACCAATACTTTTAATTTGTGAAGCTATTGTTTCCGCTTTTTCTTTAATATCCTGTAGAGCTAAACCTTGTTCAGCTAAATAACCTACATATTTATGAACGCATACTGTGCCTACAACACCACGTCTTTGCGTTTCTTCAGACACTGATATGTCATCTTTAACGACAACCATCTCTACTTGAATATCTTCCATTTCCGCCATTTCTTGCGCCATTTCAAAGTTCATTACATCGCCAGCATAATTTTTAACAATTAATAAAACACCATCACCAGTATCGACAGCCTTAATTGCTTCTAACACTTTATCGGGTGTTGGTGAAGTAAATACTTCTCCGCAAACCGCCGCATCAAGCATCCCTTGCGCAACATAACCTGCATGAGCCGGTTCATGTCCACTACCGCCACCTGAAACAATCGCTACGCCTTTAGATTTCTTTTTACGTCGCACGACAACAGTTTCTGCAATGATTTCGATATCATTATTTGCTATTTTTAAACCGTCTAACATATCTTTTAAAAAGTCTTCTTTTTGTTTTATTAGCTTTTTCATATGCAACTTCCTCCTTTGGCCTATCAATTTAATTATAAATCAAGCACAATGTATGCGCTATCATTTACATTTAAATCGACTTTAATAAAAAAGTGGAAATGGAACAGAATTTATCCTTACTCAAACACAGAGAATTTCATCGTAAAATTCACTACTAAGGTCTGTCCACTCCCACGAAGATTACTACAATCGTAAAAAGTTTAATATTTAACTAATTAGAAACGATGTCTTACATATATTTTATCTTTAAGTATTACTATTTATTTCACCAATTTTTAAATACTTTTAGATTTATACATTAAATAAATGTAATAAGGTGCGCCTATAATAGCAACTACAATACCAGCAGGTACCCCTGTCGGTTCAAGAATAACCTTACCAATGGTATCTGATAAAACAAGTAAGAAGGCACCTACAATAATTGAAATTGGTAAAAATAGTTGATGACGCGGTCCAATAATTGATTTTGCAATGTGTGGCCCCATTAAACCAATAAATGCAATAGCACCTGCAACAGCCACGGCAATTGATGATAAAACAACAGCAATAAAGAATAAAACTACACGTTCTCGTTCAATCTTAACACCAAGTCCTTTTGCAATATGCTCATGTGTATTAATTAAGTTCAGCACATTAGATTTATATAAAAGAAATGGAATAATAATGATAAGCCATGGAATAGTTGCGATTACAAATGTCCAGTCATCGCCCCAGATATTACCAGCAAACCAAGTAGCTATAAATTCTGACTGATCTTCATTAAATTTAGACATAAGCGTAATAGAACCACCATATAAGGCTGTCTGCATGCCTACACCAATTAGCACCATACTTGAAGGTGTAATGCCATCTCGCTTGTTCACACTAAATAAAAAGATAACAATTGCAGTAGCTACACCGCCAATGACACTAATCGCTGGTAACACATACACAAAATTATCAGGGTTAATTTGTCCTATTGAAATAAATAATGCTATTGCGAATCCACCACCAGCATTAATACCTAAAATACCTGGCTCCGCAATTGGATTCTTAGTGACACTTTGAATAATAGCGCCACTTAAACTTAACGCAGCACCTGCTAAAATAGTAATTAACATTCGTGGAAAACGAAATTCCATTAAGATTAATTGATCATAATATTCACCTTGACCTATGAGCGTCTTTAAAAAATGATCAACTGGAATTTTAAATTCTCCTGAAGACACACTCCATGTACATGCGGCTAATAATAATATTGAAAAAATTACTAAAGTAACGATTTGTTTCCGTCTTAGTTTAGGATGAATCATATTGTGCGCCCCCCTCTTTTAACTAAGTATAAGAAGTAAGGCACACCGATAAATGAAATAATCGCTCCCACTGGCGCTTCACCTAACATTCGTGCTACAGTATCAGCTAAAATCATAAGTAAACCGCCTGTTAAAGCTGTTAATGGTAATACCTTTGCGTAGTCTGTACCTACTAAGAATCTGACAATGTGAGGTACCATCAAGCCAACAAAGGCAATTTGTCCTACCATTGAAACGGCTACCCCCGCTAATATCATTGTTAAGAACAAACTTACTCCACGAATCAACGTGATATTTTGTCCCAAGCCTTTAGCAAGTGTCTCTCCTAAATTTAAAATCGTTAATTGTTTACTCATTGCTATGATGATAACAATAGCAATGATAATAACAGGTCCGCTCCACATAAGTTGTTTCCAAGTCGTACCTGAAACACCACCAGCAGTCCAGAAAGTAAGTGTTTGATTCAGCTTAAATGTTAAAGCAATACCTTGACTCAAAGCCGTTAAAAGTGCACTTACAGCAGCACCTGCTAAAATGATTCTCATAGGATTGAAGCCATCGCGTCTAGATCGACCTATTGTTAAGACAATAAAGCCACCCAACATCGCACCTAAAAACCCTGCACACATGAGCATTAAGAATGGTGCTGCCGGATAAAAAGCAAATGTTAACGCCAATGCAAATGAAGCCCCAGAGTTTAAACCTATTAAACTTGGATCTGCAAGTCCGTTTTTAGTTACGCCTTGAATAACAGCACCAGCAACTGATAATGCCATTCCAACTAATACCGCACCTAAATCACGCGGTATACGTATCTCACTAATAATATTATGTTGTTGATTTTTAGGATTATAATGAAAAATAGCATCCATAATAGTTGAAAAACTAATTTTCGCTTCACCTATCAAGATAGATACAAGCAATGCGCCTATTAACAACACAAAGACTAAAATAATATAGCCAATAAAACCTATGTTTACTTTTTTATCTTTCTCCATCATGATAAAAATTCCCTTTTCTTAGTTTATCTATATATTATGAATAATTACGTTCGAATAAGTCATATGTCACTAATAATGGTTTACCTGTACGAGGGTCCGTACTAAGTACGACATCAATATTAAACACTTTTTCTAGAATATCTTTAGTCAACACGTCTTCAGTAGCGCCACAAGCAATGATTTCACCTTTCTTCATTGCGATAAGATGATCAGAAAAACGAATCGCCTGGTTAATGTCGTGTAAGACCATAATGATTGTACAACCTTGTTCTTTATTTAATTGTTGAACTAATTCTAAAATTTCTAATTGATGTGAGATATCTAAATATGTTGTGGGTTCATCTAGGAAAATAATGTCTGTTTTTTGAGCCAATGCCATCGCAATCCAAACTCGTTGACGCTGACCACCACTTAAATCATTAATAGAACGATGTCTAAATTCAGATGTGCCAGTAACATTTAAAGCCCAATCAATCTCTTTTTTATCTTCAGCAGATAGACGGCCGAACCCTTTTTGATGTGGAAAACGACCATAAGATACTAATTCTCCAACTGTAAGACCATCTGCTACTTCTGGTGTTTGTGGTAATATAGCAATTTTTTTAGCAATTTCTTTAGTTGATTGCGTATGAATATTTTCACCATCTAATTGAATTTCGCCATTTTTGATTGTTAATAAGCGTGACAATGCTTTTAATAATGTAGATTTCCCACAACCATTAGGCCCAATGATAGACGTAACCTTGCCATCTGGTATTTCTACATCTAAATTGTTAATAATCGTATGATCCCCATATCCAATTTCCACTTGTTGCGCTTTTAAACGATTCATGCTTTCCCTACTTTCATAATAAATAACTTTATGTACGATTGATTTTGTCAATTGATAATAATTATCATAGTCAATAGATGTATTATAACATCTTTGTAAATAACTGACTATTTGTAATCGACAAAGCAAAGGTTAGGTATTTCATTAATTGATGTCGTCATATCACCTTCACCAATATATTGAAACACCTAACCTTATTCATTCTCATTATTCATCTGCTAAAAAGCCATTACCATACACGTCTCTCACATCATGCACAACTAAAAAGGCTTGATTATCAATCTTACGTATAATTTTCTTAGCTCGAGACACTTGTGTTTTTGCAACAACAACATATAATACGTCTTTTTCTTCACGACTATAATAGCCTCGACCATCTAATATTGTGAGACCTCGTCCAACTTGTTCATCTATCGCTTTCGCTACTTGGTCAGGCTTACTTGAAATAATTGTCATTGCTTTTTTAGTATTTAAACCTTCTATAACATATTCCATAACTTTGGTACCTATATATAATGAGATAACTGTTACTAAGGCCATCTGCAATGGTAATACAGTTAATGATATGAGTACAACAATCAAATCAAAAAACAATAACGCATATGCAGTACTTACATCTAAATATTTATTAGCAATTTGTGCTAGTATCGTTGTCCCTGCAGTTGTACCACCAGCTAAAACAATAATACCAATGCCCAACCCAACACAAGAGCCACCAAATATAGCGTTAATGATGACATTTCCAGTTTCGACGTGCCAAGACTCAGTTAAACTTAAAAACACTGAGATAAGTACAGTCGCCACAATAGTTAATAACATACTTTTTTACTTAAAAATTTATACCCTACAATGATCAGTAGTGCATTTGCTACAAAGTTCGTGATGGCTGGAGAAATGTGAAACGCATAATATAATACAATGGCTATACCTGTTACGCCACCTTCTCCTAAATTACCTGAGATAATGAATGCATTAACTCCAGCTGAAAATATGAAAGAGCCTAGTATAACTAAAAGTAAATCTTTAATATTTTTATTCAAATACACCAACCCCTTTTAATGTAATATCATTAAAAAGGTTATCACAATCACTAGTGAAGCTACAATATGCATTTTAGAAATAGTCTATATCTATATTATTTTCAAGGTATATTTCTATTTCACCATGTTTAAGTGAACTAATTTAAAAACAAATATAAATTTTCTGAATTTTTTGTTTACTTTGTCAATTACATTTGCTATAATGTGTATAACTTCTTAATAAGAGAAGTTATCTCCTTTGTGTTGTTTATAGTAACAAAACAAATTTTGCTCGAAGTACTGTGACAGTACCTAGTCCTTACCGTTACAAGTACATTAATATTCATTTCCCATAAAAACCAAGTATATAGAGTGTCTCCTCACCCTACATACTTGGTTTTTATCATGTTAACTAAAATCTACTGAAATAATTCAAAAAAATCGTGGAATAAAATTCAAATTGAATGATGTTCCACGATCCTTTTTAATTGTTAAACATGTTATGTATCTTCTTACCAAGCGAATAATCCGACAAATGCTGCAGTAAGTAATGATACTAATATGCCTGCTAATAACATCATTGGTACGTATTTAGATACAAAATCTGATGTTTTTTGATCAACAATCCCTTTTAATGTTCCGACAATCATTCCGATTGTAGAGAAGTTAGCAAATGAAACTAGGAATGTTGAAATAACTGCTCTTCTGTGAGGGCTATATGAATCAACGACTTTACTAATTTCACCCATAACTACAAATTCATTAGTAACAATCTTCTTAGCCATTTGTTGAGCAACAATCCATGCTTCTCCCCATGGCAAACCAAGTAAAAGTGCAAATGGATACATGAATAAACCTAAAATTTGATTTAAACCGAAACTACCTTTTACGCCTATCCATCCACCAACTAGACCTGTAATTAAGTTTATAAAGCGATCAATTAAGTCTGCTAAAGCAACAAAACTAATTACAAATGCAATAATGATTAATACTAATTTACCTGCATTAAGTACAGAATCACCTAAAAATGAGAAGAAAGGTTGACGTTCTACCGTTTCATTATTTTTGATGCTATAAATGATGTCTTCTTGTTCTTCAACACTTACCGGATTCAAAATTGAAGATACAATTATCGCATTAATAATATTTAGCGGTATCGCTGTTAATACGAGATCACCCGGTATCATTTGAACGTATGCACCAACAATAGCTCCAGAGATTGAACTCATTGACATCATAGCCACTGTTAATACACGCATTTCATTCATACGTTTCAATTGTTCGTTTGATACAGCTAAAGCTTCAGTATTACCTAAGAACATCATTTCGATGCCAAAGAATGATTCAAATTTAGGCTGACGCGTAATTTTCGCTAGCACCCAACCAATACCACCTATAATTTTAGGTAAAATATTGAAATACATTAATACGTCAAATAATGGTACTACAAGTAGAATTGGGAAGAGTGCGCTAATCGCCATATCCATCTGTTTACCGCTAGTGAAACTGCTGAATGCAAATCCTGTTCCAGTATGTGCTGATTGAATTACCCATGCGATTGCTGAAGCTAATCCTTCTACAATCGTTCTCCCAATTTGGAAATAGACGAAGAACCATGCTAAAAACAAGTTTAATACAACAAGAATTAAAATAGATTTCCATTGGATGTTTTTGCGATCTCTTGAAAATAAAACTGCAATTCCCAAAAACGCAAGTAATCCAATGATGTTAACCAATAAAAACATAAGGCACCTACCTGATTAATTTTTTATGACATTAATGTCATAGCATGTCTATACAACAGAACCGTACTTTATTCACTAATTAACCCCAAAAGTTCCGTTAATAATATATTTTTAATTATACCATGAGGTAATGTTCGAGAAAATAAAGATTTTTCTAATAGTACAATAGAAAGCACTAGAGTTAAACTTACTACTCTAGTGCTTTCTACTTTCATTTTAATTATGATTTTTTCTCAATATCTTTATAAATATAATCACCAATATATTGAGATGCTTTTCCATTTTCTATAGAACAAAAATCATTATAAAATGCTTCTATCTTATCTTGATATTTCACTTTATGTTGATCAATTTGTTTTAACTCTTCAGCTAATTTAAACTCGTCTGTAATAATTTCACCTGGTAGGTCGTTCATGTAATCCATGTAGAAACCACGAAGTCCTTTATCATATTTTTCTATATCGTATGCAAAGAAAAATTGTGGACGCTTCAAGATACCAAAGTCAAACATAACAGAAGAATAATCAGTAATTAATGCATCAGAAATTAAGTATAATTCCGAAATGTCATTATAATTTGATACATCAATTGCAAAGTCATCATATCCATGTAAATCTAAAGCATTCGCAATTAGATAATGCATTCTTAATAAGATGACATACTCATCTCCTATTTCTTTTTGAAGATTGGCTAAATTAATTTTCAAATCAAATAAGTATTGTCCCTTTTTCACAAACTCATCGTCTCTCCAAGTTGGAGCATACATGATAACTTTCTTATCTGCAGGTAAATTCAAGTCACGCTTAATTTGTTCAATATATTCAGTGTCATTTTGACGGTTAACTAATACATCATTTCTCGGATAACCAATCTCCCAAATACGGTCTTCATCCATCCAAAATGCTGATTTAAAAATATCAGAAGAGTATCTATTTGGTGATACTAAACGATCCCAACGTGATGCTTCAGCATAGAAGTTCTTCTTATAGTTTGCAGTTGTCGTGCCAGGCATTCTAACCACTTTCATATCATTAGCTAAACGTTTTAATGGTGTTCCGTGCCAAGTTTGGATATACATTTGATTCTCTTTTTTATTTAAATATAAAGGTAATCTAGCGTTTGTAACCCAATATTTCGCTTTAGCATAGGCATCATAATAAGCTTGAGATCCTTTTTTCACTTTAGTAGCATTACCTGGAATATTGTTATTTTCTGGTTTTGAAAAGACCCAAATATAATTTAAATGAGGATAATGTTTTTGCATGTATTCATAAATATATTTAGGACTATCGCTATAATTTTTACCACCAAACGCTTCAAATACAATTGTGTTCGGGTCAACTAAGTCTTCATTATCAATCAGTTGATATTTTGAGCGTTCTTTCATCTTGCTATTTAACACAATATTTTTAACTAAACGCGTTTTATTTCGTAAGTCATTAACATATTTGGCATTTTCAACATCATCCATTGATAAGAATAATATTTCTAAATTGTATAATACTTTCCCATCTTTTAGGATGTTCCATTTTAAAGCTTTAACAATTTTAATAAGCGCATCTTCAAGTGACACATATCGAGATTTTATATCTCTAAGTGCAGGATCGAATCCACTTTTAATTTCATTTTTCATTCGTTGAATTAGGAAATTTTTAATTCGCTTATCATTCGTTCTTTGCATAGCATCAAAGAAACTATTAACATGATCTTCAAATTTATTTGTAAAATCTTGATCACTTAATGTATTACCATAAAATGGATCATATACCTCACCACGATAATAGAATGGGAAGTTGGTAATTCTAACAAAACGCTCCGCATATTTTAAATACTCAAGCACAAATGACGTATCAGCATAAATATCTAATGATTCATTAAATTGAATCTGATGTGCTTTAATAATGGCATTTTTAAATAAAATATTACATGCTGATTCTTTTCTCAAGATTGCATTTGGACTTTTTTGATGAGAAGCATATTGCAAACGCACTTTATCTTTATCTACATACTGTGGTCGTTGACTTCTAAATTTATGAATTGGTGCAATCAGTGTATCTAAACCATTCACATGTTGAAGATAGTAATCAACAGCATATGAGGCCAATTGATCATCGGCATCTAGGAATAGTACGTATTGACCATGTGCTTGTTCCAAAGCTACATTTCGTGCATGTGCGTGTCCAGTATTCTCTTGCAATTGAATGAAGTGAACGTCTTTATCATATGATTTTAATGCTTCTTGTAAGATTTCTGTTGAGCGATCAGTTGATCCATCATCGACAACAATAATGTCAAAATCTTGATTTCTCTGGCTTTTCAAACTGTGAATACACTCACTAATATAATCTTCATTATTAAAATACGTAATAATAATCGATAATTTATTCAATATATTTCTCTCCAATTTTCTATTTATTCTCCGCATGTGTTACGTCATCGATGAGTGATTGATAATTGTTTGACGCTTGTTCTACACTAAATTTTTCACTTAATTTTACATCTTTGAAATGAATATTTCTAGCCATTTCCATTGCAACCGCAAACCCTTCGATGTCATCTTTTTTCACAAGTATACCATTTTCATGATTAGTAATTAACTCACTCGGTCCATAACGTACGTTATATGAGATAACAGGGCAACCATAATTAATACTTTCCATAATTGATAACCCAAAGCCTTCATACCGACTTGTCAATAGTGAAGCTATCACTTTTGAAAAGACTTCTTTAGGATGATTAGTGTGTCCTTTGAATATTACTTTATCTTCAAGTTGAAGTGTTTTAACCAATTGCTTCAATTTGTTTAAATTACCCTCTTTATCTTTTCCATATACAAGCAACTTAGATGAATAACCTTTTTTCAAATAAATATCAAACGCTTTGATAATATGATCAATTTGTTTTTCTTGAGCCAATCTACCAATATAGCAAAATTGATCTTCTACATCATCTCGACTATACGATTGCGCTATACTAACAAAATGAGGTATGACATCTATTTTATTATCATCTATACCAAATTGTGATTGAATATCATGTTTTTGGTATTCTGTTAAAACTATATATTTATCGATTATTTCTTGTTTATCTAGTGCTAATTTATATGAATGACGAACTCTATTCCCTTGTAAATGATTGCTATGAAACATTAATATGCGCTTAATGTCATTTTCACAATCAATCAATGGTCTGTCGAGTAAGCGTGCATCATTAAATACAACACTTCCATTAGGTAAAACATGATTATAGTAATAAGTAAATAAAGCTTTTTCATTATTAAAGGTGCGCGGCTCACCGTGCATTGATAGATGTTGAATATCAATCAATTTGTTCTCTTCATCGTTCGTAAAATGTTTCTTTAAGTACACGTTACCCTTTTTATCATAATATTCTTCCATTGTTTTGATTGCCGTTACATCATCAAAGTAATCAATTTTATGTAATCTGCCATTTAGCGTGAATGCCTTACGTTTAGATACCTTTTGTGAATTAGGATTGATTGTATCTTCAAACTTCATAACCTGTCTATTCGCATAGTATTTGCGAAATAACACATAAACATTATATTTATAGTATTTTACGTTATCGTCTTCTTGAATGGCCTCTAACCCACGTATTTTAACTTTAGTTTGAATTGGTAACTTTCTAAATAATCTGGGTTCAACTGGTTCCTCTAATAAATTATAATTCGCAAGCCAATCGTATATGTTGTCTAATTTTGTATTCTCGGTTATTAATTCTTTATTTCTAAAAATTCGATATACATTTTTATAATTAGCGTTATAGTTCGTCGTTATAATTGTAGAAGTTTCTCCCAATTGAGTTTCTAAAAACTTTACTCTATGTAACAATGATTTAGTTCTTCCACCATGTGTAGGAGGTAAAGTGGAAGTTATTGTATATAACATAATTATGCTCCAATCTTAAGTTTTAAAGTGTGAGACTGTATACTCACATACGTCATTTAATTATTGATGATTATTTCACAGTTAACTACATAAGACAAAACATATCCTTCATTTTTCTTATTAAAAAAGTAGTTGGAACTAACATAAGTCCCAACTACCTAATATTCATTACTCGGTTAAATTTTGAGTAGTAACAAACTGATGGTATTTTTCGTGATTTTGCATTAATTCAGCATGTGTTCCTTCACCTGTTACCTTACCTTGATCTAGGAATATGATTTTGCCTGCTTTTTTTATAGTTGAGAGACGATGTGCAATAACAATAGTTGTTCTTCCTTCCATAAGAATTTCTAATGCCTCTTGAATTTTTTGTTCGCTCTCACTATCTAAATTTGCGGTAGCTTCATCTAATAATAAAATATCAGGATTTTTCACAAAACTGCGTGCAATATCGATACGTTGTCTTTGACCGCCAGATAACTTCAGACCACGTTCACCTACTAACGTGTCATAGCCATCATCAAACTGCATAATAAAGTCGTGACAATTCGCTAACTTAGCATACTTAACCAATTCTTCATCCGACACTTCACGGTTTATACCATATAAAATATTGTCACGTATCGTACCACTCATCATAGAATTCGATTGCATTACATAACCAATCTTGTTTCGCCAATTTGTAATTGGAACATCATAAATACTTTGCGTTCCATATTTAATATCTCCAGATTCAATGTCATACATACGTTCAATCAAATTAAAAATTGTACTTTTTCCTGAACCCGACGGACCAACAAATGCGCTCACCTCTCCTTGAGGTATACGGAAAGATACGTTGCTAAGAATCGTTTTAATATCATATTTAAAATCAACATTTTCAAATGACAATTCGCCATCGTTAATTGAGATATCTTCTATAGGTTGTAAATCTTCCATTGGTTCAATAGGTTCTTGCATGATTTCAAAGATTCTACTACTTGCACCAACTGCCTTTTTATAATCTGTAACTAAGGTTGAAAGATTCATTAATGGCATCGATAACTGCATCACATAAAAAATCATCGCAATTAACGCACCAGCTGTTATCGCACCTGTAGCTATTCTTATCGCACCGAAACCTAATATAACTGCAATCATTAATAACATAATCACACTTGAAATAGGTTGAATGACAGCTGTAATTTTTGCTTGTCGCAGACCTAAATTATAAATCTCACGTAAATTACTATGCGCGTTATTTAATTCTTGTCTTTCTGTATTCGATACTTTTACTAAACGCATCTCAGTTAACACACGACCTAGCAAACCACTAAAGTTAGCAATTTCAGTTTGTGTGTTCATTGATATCTTTTGCATTTTGCGACCTAATGGAATCATTATTGCCATAAATATCGGAATTGCAAAAAATGTTAATAATGTCATTTGCCAGTCCATAATAAACAACATAACTATGGATCCAATGAGTGTAATTACTGCGGGAAGTAATTGTGGCAATTTCTGTGAAATAAATTCATTTATAACCTTAGTATCGTCTGTCAAACGACTCATTAACTGCCCACTTTCATTCTTATCGAAAAAAGGCATTTTTAATTTAATGATATGTTCCCAAAGTATTGATCGAATATCGTAAATCATTTTTTCACCAATTTTACTTAGTAGATAAATACCAATACCACTTAGTAGTGCATTAGCTATAAATATTCCTGCAAATAAAAGAACGATATTCCAGTTGATACTACTTGTTGAGAATTTATCAACTAATCGTCCGGTAAATAGCGGAATTAACAGACCACTAATACTCCCTAGCGAAGAAATAATGATTGCCGCAATAATCAGTCCATATGGCCACGACAATCGTTTAAATAAGAAAAATAACGGATTTTGTCCTTTCATAAATTAGCCCTCTTTTTATATTCATTTTAAAAATTTAATTATCTTATTTTCCAAGTATAAAGCTTTAACAAATAAATTCATATTATCAAATTTATATGATAAAATATTTTAGTTGAAATTTTGAAAAAGGAAAGATAAGAATGAAACGAAGCTTAATAATTACCTTTGCTCTACTTTTAACCATTGTTATTATAGCACCTAACTCCTACGCTTCCGAATATGAACCAACACCTACTGAAATTGCTAGACAATATGGTTACCCGAATGTAACAGATGCCTATCAACCTGAAGGTAGCATAAATGTAAGTCAAACCGGGCAAATTTTGTACGACTATCAATCTAACCAAAAATGGTACCCCGCTTCAATGACGAAGCTAATGACAATGTATCTTACACTTGAAGCCGTGAATAAAGGTGAGCTTTCTTTAAATGACAAAGTACATATTACGGACAAGCATTATCGCATGTCAACTTTACCAGAATTAAGTAATACGAAATTATATGCTGGTGAAACATATACAATTAGCGAGCTACTCCAAATTACAGTTTCTAACTCAAGTAACGCTGCAGCTTTAATTTTAGCTGATGAGGTTTCGGGAAATGTGAATGATTTTACTGATTTAATGAATAAGAAAGCTAAAGCATTAGGCATGTCAAACACACATTTCGTAAACCCAACAGGTGCTGAAAACAAGCAATTAAAAGAATTTGCGCCATCAAAATATAAAAACCAAGACAATACTACTTCCACTGCGAAAGACTTTGCAATTCTAGATCACCATGTTATCAAAGAGACTCTTAAGATATTACATTTCACTAAACAACTTGCTCCTACACAACACGGTGTCACATATTATACATTCAATCATTCATTAGAAGGAGCCAAAATGAGTTTGCCAGGTACAGATGGTTTAAAGACTGGCTCAAGTGATGTTGCAGATTATAATCACACGATTACAACTAAACGTAACAACTTCCGCATTAACCAAGTTATTATGGGAGCAGGAGATTACGTGAATTTAGGTGGAGAAAAGCAACGTAATATGATGGGAAATGCCATGATGAATCGTTCTTTCGATCAATACAGTTATAAAAAGGTACTTTCAAAAGGCACACATAAAATCAATGGCAAAAAATACTATATCAAAGATAACTTATATGATGTAGTACCTTAAGGTATGAATAAAAAAGATTATAAATTTATCGTTAAAGATGGTTCAATTCATCTTGACTACAATCGCCAATTTCTTACAAAAGATGATGGACCTCCAAAAGTTGAAGTAACGAAACCTCTATTGCACAAAGCAAATACCATTGCTCAAACGACGTGGAAAGAGCATCCAGTGGTTACCTTTGTCGCATTAGCATTATTAGCAATTGCATTTATACTTATTGTACGTTCAATTATTCATTTATTATTTAAACGTAAATAAAGTGATAGATAACTCTTTGACTATATAGTAACAATATCTTTTACTTTTAGAATTACTTTAAAGAACTGCTATAGAGATGTCATCCCAGGAACGCGAAGCAACTTAAGTTATACAAAGAAGCCAGCAAATGAACTCATAAAAATTCATTTGCTGGCTCTTTTAATAGGATTAAAACCTTATATTTTAATTATTTAGCATCTTTGCCGTATAATTCCTGTTTAATCTTAGTTGTTGAAATACCTTCAGTACGTTTTAAGTATACGACTTCACATTTATCTTTTAAGAAGTCGAATTCACCTTCCCAGTCATGTCCCATTACAAAGACATCTACTTCAAAGCGATCCACGTCGATTTCTTTTTGACCCCAATCATTCTCAGGAATAACTAAATCAACATAACGAATTGATTCTAACATCATTTTACGTTGTTCATAATCATAATATGACTTTTTATTCTTAATTTGATTGAATTCATCTGAAGATAAAGCAACAATTAAATAATCGCCCATTTCACGCGCTCTTCTTAGTAATTCAATATGACCATAGTGTAATAAGTCATAAGTACCATAAGTAATAACTCTTCTCATAAACGCTATCTCCTTAACATAGTTTTTAACATTTTTTCATAATCTTAATTTAGCATAAATAAAATTTACATACCATTAATTTTATAAGTTATACTACACTATCTCTTTAAAGTACGCTTAACTAACTGTTTACTGCTAAATGCAAATTTTTTGGGCATAACTTGTGCTTGAAAACGAAAATATCCTGGTCTTCCAATACCAACATCGATAAGTGTTTGACGCCACTTCTCGTAAGTATCACGTGTCCAATTTGTTGCACCTTGCTCAACTGCTTGAATGATTCTAAACAGCGCATCGCCTGAGTAATTCGTATGTTGCATATCTTTAATGTAATGCGTGACCTTATCAATAAATTCGGGTGTAACTTTACTACATTTTAATAAGTAAGCTTGAATAAGATAACTAACAATTAAATCATCCATTCGATAACTATAGTATGCTTTCTCATTTGTTAAAAGTAGCATCTCCATGACGCGCTGACGTACTCGTCGAGCATCTTCAATATAAGATATAAATGTATCAGCTCGTTTATCTGTGATTGAACCTTCTTGGTCATTATAGCCATATATAATGAGTGGTAGTAATTGGATATCACGCGCGGTTAAATAAGCTCGTGTGACAAAGGTATGCTCTTCACAAAATACAACGTCTTCATCAAAACGTAATGCACTAAATTTAGAATTAAATAATTTTCCACCAGGCCCAATAGATTGCAAAATTTCAGGCGCTTGAGCTAAAGATACTAGTGATTCACGATTCATTTCCTCATGTGTAGGTACAATTTTCCAATCTCCTTGGACACCTCTACCAATTTGACCAATGACGATATCAACCTCTTGATTACGTTCATAGTAACCTATCATCTTATCTAGTCTACCCGGTAAAAATTGATCATCTGCATCTAAAAACATAAATGCTTCAACATCATCAGACATTGCAGCTAATCCAAAATTTCTACTTGCAGCTGCACCTTGATTATCTTGATTGTAAATCATGATATTTTTAACTTCTTTTTGTAATTGAGTGAGCTCATGTCTCGAATGGTCTGTAGAACCATCATTTACACAAATGATTTCAACCTCATGTGTTGTATCGATAGATTTGATTGCTCTACGTATTGTCTTTTCTGCATTATATACAGGTATTATGATAGCTATTTTCATCTTTTCACCATCTTTTCAATAAATTCTGTAACGCGTCGAACACTATCTTCACGATTATACTTATGCCAATTTTTAAATAAAGGTTTGAACAAGGCAATATCATTTCTTATTTTTAAAATTAATTCTTCTTCTGTTGTTACTTTATATTGTTGTGGAATTGCTTTATAAAATTGGTTTAAGCCACGAATTTTATCATATTTATGCTCGTCGTACACATAAAATAATGTTGGTTTGTCTAATAAACTCGCCTCAATAGGTAGTGAACTATAGTCACTAATAATCACATCCGCCATAATCATCAATTCTTGTGTAGTGGCTATAGATTGACTTTTTGAAATAGATGGATGTAATTGATTAATCAATGTGTACTCAGGTAGCGCTTCTTCAAAGCGAGCAACATCTAATTGTCTATTGTTTTCAGAACCTTCACGATAAGTAGGAACATAGACCACCAATTTTTTATGAATATTATAATGCTTTTTCAAACGTTCTTGCTCGGCCTTAAGATTGAATTTTAAATATTGTGATATACGTGGTAAACCGAGTGGCAATAATTGTTCTTCAGTAGCTTCAAATGACTCTTTAAAACATGTTCCCATCTCTTTACCACCAATAAGATAATAATCAGTCGCTTGATACACGCGTTGATATTGTCTAACCATAGTTACATTAGTCAAATCAACTTGATAATCAGTCAGCCCAAAATTTTTCAGTGCGCCAGATGCATGCCACGTTTGAATAATCGTTTGTGCCTTCTTCTTAGTATAACCACCTAGCATTAAATAATACGTATCGATTAAAATGACTTTTGAACTACTTAATGCTTTTATATGTTTGACGATATATTTGTTTCCTGCTGGTATGAAAGTAATGTTGTTAAGATGTTTCAGCCTATATTGTTCTTCAAATTTTGCAATTACAGTTATTTTGTAACCTTTATTGTCTAATTCGTTAATAATCGGAATGACATCTTCAGGAAATGTCATGAGTACCGTAATTTGCTTTTTATCAACTTGTCTCCCTTTGTAAATAAAATTCAATAATGTAATCATCAACATATATACTTTTTTAATAATTAGTCGCATACATTTACCCCTCATATTTTCATTATAAAAATTATAAATCAAAAATTGTCATTATGCTGTATACACAAAATCCTTGATAAACGCATCAACATTTATCAAGGACTTTAAATTATAAGAAATCTGCGAAATGATCGCGATATCTTCGATGTAAAATTGAACCTAGCACAAAGAAAATTAAAATAACTATCACGTTATAAATTAATAATTTCCAATGTTCTATAAAGTACCATTCGTGGAATAAAATTGCTGCACGATATGATTCAGCCAAGAAATAAACTGGATTAAATTTAATAATTTCACCAATTGTTCCACCAATACCTGAATCTTTAGGTACCCATAGAATTGGAGACATATAGAATAAAATTCTTAGCAAAGCCTGCATGATCATTTGTGTATCCCGCACAATAATGCCGAGTGTCGACGTAAATAATGCAACAGATGCTGTAAAGAAAAATGTCATTGGTACATAAATTAATAATTGTACAATATGAATTGAAGGGAAAATACCATTAACGATACAAATTCCTATAATAATTAACAATAAACCTATATGACCATAAAAACGACTGGTTACAGTGTAAGTAGGTATGATAGAAAGTGGGAAATTCATCTTCGCCACTTGATTAAACTTCATAGATACTGATTTAGTACCTTCAAGAATACCTTGGTTTACGAAGAACCACATACTAATCCCTACAAGTAGCCAATAAATAAAAGGTATGCCATGAATAGGTTGGTTACTTCTAATCCCCATACCAAATACAAACCAGTAAACCATGATTTGTAATGCTGGATTCAGTAACTCCCAAGCTACACCAAGATAGTTATTCGTATTCGTTATTTTAATTTGGAATTGTGCAAGTCTTTGTACTAAGTAAAAATTCTTGATATGTTCTTTAAAAACAGATCCTACTGCCGACATTGAAATTAACCACGCTTTCAATTAAATATCCACAATGTGTTTACATTTTTTATTTAAAATTAGGATAACTACATTATATATAACAATTTCTGAAAAGTTTAATATAATTATTACGTACATATAGTATTATTTTATATTGTAGAGAAGATTACTAGAAAATAAGAACCATAACTATGGACTTAATTTTCCAAAAAAAGTAAAATCTACTTATTGTTTACAAAAAGTTATTCAAAATCTCTTATACACTTTACACTAGGTTAATAAATTTAACAACTATTGTATGATGTATTATAATCTATATAAGTATTTATAAGGAAGGAAATATCATGAGCGTATCTGTAAATATAAATAATGTGACAAAAGAATATCGCATTTATCGTAATAATAAAGAACGCATTAAAGATGCCTTAATCCCTAAAAATAAAAATAATACATTTTTCGCTTTAGATGATGTCTCTATAACAGCTCACGAAGGTGATGTCATAGGTTTAGTCGGCATTAACGGCTCAGGTAAATCTACATTAAGTAATATGATTGGCGGTTCTATTTCCCCTACTTCTGGAAATATTGAACGTAATGGTGAAGTCAGTGTCATCGCAATCAATGCAGGTCTGAATGGTCGTTTAACTGGTGTAGAAAATATCGAATTTAAAATGTTATGCATGGGATTCAAAAGAAAAGAAATCAAGCAACTTATGCCTCAAGTTATAGAATTTAGTGAACTCGGCGAATTTATCCATCAACCTGTTAAAAATTATTCAAGTGGTATGCGTGCTAAATTAGGATTCTCGATTAACGTTACAATTAATCCTGATATTCTAGTTATCGATGAAGCTTTATCAGTTGGTGACCAAACGTTCACTCAAAAATGTTTAGATAAAATTTATGAATTCAAAGAAGCGAATAAAACGATTTTCTTCGTAAGTCATAATATTCGCCAAGTCCGTGAATTTTGTACTAAGATTGCTTGGATTGAAGGCGGAAAGCTCAAAGAATACGGAGATTTAGAAGAGGTTCTTCCTAAATATGAGCAATTCTTAAAGGACTTCAAGAAAAAATCAAAAGCTGATCAAAAAGCTTTTAGAAAACAATTAGACGAAAAACGTTTTATTGTGAAATAAAATATAAGATGATACACAAAGCATTTGGAAAAACTTTATATTAAAAGGCTACATTGCAAATGCACAGTCGCTGACTAGAACTGAGAATATGCTTTAAATCAAGCTTTTCTCAGTTCTAGTCTTCTTTTTGGGCGGAGCAGTATTTCACTAAGAAATTCTTCAAGTTAAATAAACTGGGGACAACGCATTCAGAAGAATTTTGTTCCAATCGCTTTCTACCAATTTATAATCAATTTGATTTATGTAACTCGTTAAATTTAATCTAATCAATTTTCAAATCACATAAGAATGAATAAATACTCAATTTTTTAAAAAATATCATTAATCTTGTGAGTTAAATACTTTAAAAATTAAACTATCCGTTATACTATAAATATAGACAGTAAATTTTATTGCTATAGTTAAAGAAGGTGACGATTATAGCCTCAAATAATAAGACACAACAATTTGCGAATTTGGTGCGTGCTTATAGAAAATCATATATTGGTAAAGGTCCAGAAAATATTAAAGTTTTCTTTAAGGATAATTGGGCTATATGTCATATGACCGGTAGTTTAAGCAAAGTTGAGAATTTTTATTTGCAAAACAAAAATTTCGAGAGTATGCTTAAACAAGGACGTACAGAAGAAATAAAAGATTTATATAAACGTCAACCTCCCACAGAAATGGAAGAGCTTGTTGGCGCTAAATTTGTGAAATTATTTACTGACCTTGACTTAGAAAACGATGAAGTAATTTCAATTTTTGTTTTTGATCAATCAATTGAAGATTAATACTTCAATTTTATATATGATACATAATTTAATAACATTGAACATTAAAAGATGATGCAACATTACACATCATTATTTTATGGGATTGGTGTAAGGTACTCGGTGCTGTTTGCTAACCCTCTCTATTGAATTTTTATTCACTTAAAGGAGGTGGTTACGCAAATCAAGTATCGAGTTTTTTTAACGTTATAAGTGCTCTCAACACAGAATTACTAGAAAAACTAGAAAAATTCTAAATTTAGGAGTGTATATTTATGAAAATAGTAGCATTATTCCCAGAAACAGATAAAGGTTTAGATAATCAATTACTTAACACTGAAAAAGCAATTGGTTTAAGAGAATTCTTAAAAGACACTGAACATGAATTAGTTATTTTAAAAGATGGTGAAGAAGATTTAGACAAACACTTAAGTGATATGGATATTATTATAAGTGCACCGTTCTATCCTGCTTATATGAGTAAAGAACGTATTGAAAAAGCACCAAACTTAAAATTAGCGATTACTGCTGGTGTTGGTTCTGACCACGTAGATCTTGAAGCAGCAAGTCAACATGATGTTGGTGTTGTTGAAGTAACAGGTAGTAATACAGTAAGTGTTGCTGAACATGCAGTTATGGATCTATTAATTGTGTTACGTAACTTCATGGAAGGTCATCGTCAATCTGTCGAAGGCGAATGGGACTTATCTAAAGTAGGTAACCAAGCACGTGAATTACAAAATAAAACAATTGGTATTTTCGGCTTTGGTCGTATCGGTCAATTAGTAGCCGAACGCTTAAAACCATTTAACGTTACAATTCAACATTATGATCCAATCAATCAAAAAGACAATGAAAATTCTAAATTTGTTGACTTCGACACATTAATTAAAACTAGTGATGCCATTACAATTCATGCACCACTTACACCTTCAACAGATAACTTATTTGATGAAGACGTTTTAAGTAAAATGAAAGAAGGAAGCTATTTAGTAAATACAGCACGTGGTAAAATTGTTAACACTGAAGCTTTAGTACAAGCTGTTAACAGTGGTCACATCCAGGGATACGCTGGTGATGTATGGTACCCACAACCTGCCCCAGAAAATCACCCTTGGAGAACTATGCCAAGAAACGCTATGACCATTCATTATTCTGGTATGACTTTAGAATCTCAAAAACGTATTGAAGATGGTACAAAAGATATTTTTAAACCGCTTCTTTAATAACGAACCTTTCCAAGATAAAGATGTTATTGTTTCTAGTGGTAAAATCTCTAGTTCAAGTTACACTGCTAAATAATAGCATTTATACACGTTAAAAGTTTAATCATAAGCACAACGCTTAAAATAGACCTTGATTATTCGTAAAGATTTCTTATTAGAGCAAGTTATATAGTATTACAAGACTATCCCTGAATTCATGTATGCCTATATTTGCTTAATCTCATTTATAGTAGAAAACAACCCTAAAAATTTAAATATAAAATTTATCTAAGTGTTATAGCTTGTTAGGTGTCAGAATAGACTTAATAAGTTTGAAAACACGCATATCTTAAATGAAAAAATATATACTTCGATTTATCCCTGTTCAAATCGAAGCTCGGTAAAGATCAAAAATCATAACATGATTTGCAATCACAAAAATAGTCATCATCACATATTATCCCTGTTCAAATGTGATGATGAATTGTTCTCCCCCTTAAACAAAATAGGAGAAGATGGTAACCCCTGACCATCTTCTCCTATTTTTTCTTTTTCATTTTTCTTTCTACTTTAAATACTTTAAACATAAATTTAGGTATACTACTTAAACGTCCAATACGCTTCCAATCTATTAACAAACGATAAACCCATTCGATATTGAGTTTGATAAATAATTTTGGTGCACGCTTTTTAGTACCACTAAATATTTCAAATGATCCTCCAACGCCCATCAATACTGTTTGATTGAATATGTGACGATACTTTTGAATCCATTCTTCTTGTTTAGGAAAACCCATTCCCACAAAAATATAATCAGGATTAAAACGCTGGATACGTTTGATAACTGTTTCATCATTTAAGTTAATATAGCCATGGTGATAATCAAATTCAGCTTGAGGATATTTATGACGTAAATTATCACATGCCAGTTCTATAACTTCACTTTTTGCTCCAAGTAAATAAACCTTTTGGTAATTCGTATGTGCGATTTTCAAACAATGATCCATCAATTCAATTCCAGGCACACGTCTCTTTAATGGTGTTTTCAAACGATTAGAAGCTTTAATGACACCTGTACCATCTGGAACGACATAATCCGCACTATTAATCAGCTGTTTATAACTCACGTGTTCCGTTGCATAATCAACAATTTCAGGATTAGCAGTCACGATAAATAAATTGTCTTTAGCATCTTGAGCGAAAAATGACTTAACGTACTCAATCATCTCAATCATAGTTACATTGTCAAATTGAACACCTAAAATATCTACTTTGTTTGTTGTTTCTTTTTGATTATGCATTTAAGCATTCTCCTTACTGTCCATACAATTTCATATGCATCTATTATATGAAAATATAACAAAAATACATACTAATTTCTTTTTACAAATTTTAGAAAAAGCTAACTCATCTTTACGTTACATTTCAAGTTTCTAGAAAATAAGGCTAAAGTCCAAACGCCAACGCACCTCTTTTGACTTATAATAGATACTATAATCCTTATCCAGGCGAGGTCAACTATGGTCTATTTAGAAAATTTCTTTACAACAATCATTACGTTAAATATATACTTAATCATTATTATTGCGATTATTTATATTATGATTCACCAAAATAGACATCGTCAAATAAATCAATATTTAGATGTCTATCTCAATTATATCCCAGTTCTCACACATGAATTCGGTCATGTATTGTTTAATAAACTTAGTGGTGGTCGCGCAAAAGATTTAGTCATCGTCACACGGCCTTCGGAACGACTTCAAACGATGCAACAAGGTTATGCTATCACTCAATCTAAAGGTCTGATTGGGCAATTCATTACTACTTTAGGTGGTTATGTTATGCCACCTATCATGCTACTAATTGGTATCAGTGTTGCACATTATGGTCATCCAAGTCTCTTTCTCGTGTCCTATATTTTTATTTTTATCTATTATTTAGTACTTACTTCGCGTAAACTGTCACCTATTGTGGTGCTTATCATACTTATTGCATTGTTATATTTTTTAGTACAACATGATAATCAAATGATGTTCTATTACTTAGTTGTTTTACTTTACCATCTTATCTTAGGCGTATTACTTGGCGAAGTACTCCAATCAAGTTGGACGATATTCAAGCTTACTTTTCAAAGACCAAGACCTAGTTGGGATGGAAGTACTTTATCAGAAATCACACACATTCCAACTATCATATATAGCACAATTTGGATTGCGATTAATCTATTCGCGATTTATCTCATGTTTCAATTCATACTTTAATCGATGACTTTCCATAAAATAATTTCCAATAAGGATTTAACATCACATTGTCCTTATTGGAGATTTTTTATTTCTATTTATGCACGTTCCGCGAAGATATTCATCGCGTTATCATAACTTAAAATCGTAATAACATCGTTACGTTTAACGATAATGACTTTATTAGTATCATCCTTCGTCATTATTTCAACTGCATTCCCAATCGATATGTCTTTGCTTGAGAGATAAACAAGTAATTCAGTCTTATCACGTACTCGCTTAATCGTCACTTTATCACCAGGTTCAAATTCTAATAAAGATACCGTGAATTTCTCTTCAAAATGCTGATTTCTGGGGATAATACCTCCGTGTGGACATGTTTCAGGATAATCAAGTATCTTATCCAAGCGTTCTACAAATAAATCTGAAATGCGATGTTCTAAGATTTCTGCTTCTTGATGGACTTCTTCCCAATTATATTGTAAAACTTCTATTAAAAATAACTCCAACAGGCGGTGACGCTTAATGATATCCAACGTATGTTTCAAGCCCTCATCTGAGAGTTTCACACCTTTATAGTGTTTCGTTTCAACATAACCAGCTTTTTCCAAGCGTCCAACCATTTCACTAACTGAAGGAGGTTTTATATTTAAGTACTGAGATAACTTTTTATTTGAGACAAAGGATGTATCTCCATCATTGGCTAATATTGCTTTTAGATAATCCTCTTTTTCTTCAGTTAACATCATTTCACCTCACCCATACATTCACTTTATTGTATCATGAATTGATAACGAATGTTATTCACCTTATTTAAACAAACTGTACCTTAATAAAAAAAGTGAGGCTAGGATAGAATTCTATTTGAATTCATTATCCCGACCACACTCTATTATATCTTCAATCATATTTATTAAGTTAGTCAGTTAAGCTATCAACGATAACCATTTCATCATAGTTTATCGCTTCTCTTAATTTCAATGCCGTACTTTCAGTAATCTCTCCATCGTCAGTTAAACTAGATAAAACACGACGTTGTTCTCTTAAAGCATTTAATTTTATCTTCGTAATTGAATCTTCGGCACGCGTATTAAAGAAATTAGATGGCGATAAGTTATCTATTCTCATAAGATAACCGTCACAAATCATACCAACTTCTAATTTGTTATCTTCATTCGCTTCATCTACAAGACGACTCACAACATTATAATGAACAATCTTATTGATTTTAGAAAGTTCCATTAAGTTATCAGTAACACTTAATGATGATGCCGCATTGGTACGTGTACGTATACGACGTTTTAATAGTACAGCTCTCGCACCAACAATCATACGACGTATCAATGACGCTTGACGATACACTTGTGTACGTTCTGCATAACGCATGTAGTTTTCTAATACACTCGCAGTTATTTCACCATCATCGGCAAGTCGTTCTAGTGTTTTCGTTTCAACCTTAAAAGCTAAACTCTGTAATCTTTCGAGTTCTTTTGAGTTCTCATCATCCTTTTCAACAGATTTCAAGAACGTTAATTTATCGTGATATTCTTTAATGACATTACCATAACGATAACTTGTTTCAAATGATGAATGATGATTCAAGTAATCTATGACATGTTCAAGAATATATATTCTAGCTTCTTTAAAATTCATACTTCCAATCTTAGCCTTAGGTGCACTAGATGTTACAAACGGCAATACAATTTGTGCAATCACAAGACTTATAATAACCATACCTGATGAAATAAATAGTAAATCATTACGATATGTAAACGCATGATGATCTGCTAAAAAGTATGGTAATGTTAATGCGATTGCTAACGAAATAGTTCCGTGCACGCCACATAGTGTCATGATAAGCGCATACATGCTTCGTTTAGGTGGTTTCTCTTTCTTCTTGTCTTCTCCTTCTTCATTCATTAATTTTTGGAAAGGACTGACAGATAAATAGAATAGAGGATAGAGCACATACACCCATATAAATCTAAATAAGTATACCGCTAACGCAACGAGTGCTGTTATCACAACTAAGAACAATAAATTGTGTGGTTCAGTTTTTACAATATTTCCAATTACTTCTGGAACTAAAAATCCTAATATTGAAAAAACAAAACCATTCAATGCATATCCTAGAATGTTCCAAGTGTGATTGTAACTCATTTGAAGTCGAGTACGAGTTTGGGCGATACGATCACGTTCAAAACCATGTACTAAACCTGCTACAACGGCAGCAATAATACCTGACGCATGAAACATTTCAGCAACAAGATAAGTAACAAATGGCGTTAATAGTTGTAAAAAGGTAAACATATTAATGTTTTCTATGCCACGTCTTGTAAGTGTTAAACGGAATCTAACAAGCGCAATACCAATAAGTAAACCAATAATCGCACCACCGATTGACGCGATTAGAAATTGTTGCACCGCTTCAAATAATGAGAATGAACCAGTAATTAAAACACCTACCGCTATTTTGAATGAGATGATACCTGCTGCATCATTAAGTAACGATTCACCTTCAAGGATAGTCATAGCACCTTTAGGTAAAACCTTACCTTTTGTAATAGCTTGCACTGCCACAGCATCAGTTGGACATAATATTGCGGCTACGGCAAAAGCTGCACCAATAGGAAGTGTCGGCCAAATCCAATGAATAAATAGACCCACACCAATAACAGTTGTAATAACGAGTCCTAAAGCCATTAACATCACTGGTTTAATATAACGACGTAAATGAGCTCTCGAAACGTTAACACCTTCCACAAAAAGTAACGGTGCAATCGTTGCTACCATAAAGAGTTCTGAATCGAAGTTAAATTCTACAGGTACTGGCGTTAAAAAGAGGAGCATTCCTAAAGCAATTTGAATGAATGCCAGAGGCACTTTGGGTAAAAAAGTATGAACAAAGGAGCTTACAATAACTACGGCTAGAAATATGAGAATCGTTTCAAATATTTCCAAACTTCCACCCCATTTTATACTTCATATTTAATTGGAGAAATAAGACTTGCCTAATATAAAAATAAGTTTTATGTCTATTTATATCCTGATAAATACATCTTAAACTCACAATCGGTTAATTATAATTTTACCATTAAAGTTACAATGAATTAACTAACTTGCATTCATTTCTAATCCATTTTTATTAAATTGATAGCATTCCAATCTACTTCTAACCATTCATTTGTTTGATCACTTATAACAATCACCTTTATAGCAAATAAGACTTCCATTTAGATTTTAATAAAATTTTTACTATCCCCTAACATTGAATTAAACATTCATTACTATGCTTTAGTTAGAAATGTTCAAAATGAAATCATTCCGTTTTAAACAATCGGGTGCTTTAATTGAAAACATTTTAGGAGGATTATACATGATTATTTCAAAAAGACTTACTGTGACAGTATTAGGCATTTTACTCTTAATTATGTTGATTGCAACAGTCTCAGATCAAGCGATATCAAATGCATTGATGAATCAAAATGATTTATTTGGCACACTCTTTCAAAATTATGGGTTATTCCCGCCTACGTTAGTACTCATTATTTCTGTTATTATATTAAATTATTATGTATTCACAACGTTTAATCATCGATTTGCTAAGATAATCATCTTAGTTATGACCGCTGTATTCACATTAATTAAAACGAACGCACTAGTATCAGAAACTGTTCAATACATATTATCAACATCAAATAATATAAAGCACCATAAGCCTATGGGTATGGCAAATAATGAAGGAAATGCAGGTACCGCTTTACCCTTAGGTTGGAGTATGTTTATATCACTAATCTTTTTATTAATAATCGCATTTGTTTGTTATTATTTTTGGTTAAAAAACACAAATACTGCTGAATTAACTAGATTATTTAAAGTGTCACTTATCAGCTTTATCGTACTATTTATCGGCTTAGAACTTGTTGACAATATGAAAGAATTATGGGGACGTGTTAGACCATATGAACTTAGCGACAAAGGGGCACATTTTACCAATTGGCTTACCATTAATGGCAATACAGGGCATAGTTCATTCCCATCAGGACATACGGGTAATGGTGCCTTTCTCATGTTTTTAGCTTTCTATTTCCATAAGCTTCGCTCACGAAAAATTATGTTCGCAATTGGTCTATTTTATAGTGTATTAATGGCATTAAGCCGAATTCGAATCGGTGCGCATTTTACTAGCGATGTAACCATGAGTTTAATCATTATGTTTGGTCTTATGGTGATGTCAGACTTTCTTATACACAAGATGACTTCAAATACTAATCAGCAATAATGTGGCATGATGACGGACGTATCATCATCGATTTAATTGCTACGTTCTAAATTAGAAATAACTACAGTTGACGTATTTTTAATCTTTACTAAAATTTTAACTGTATAATAATTCTATTTTAAGGAGTTAAAGTTATGAATACATTTTCAGAAAAGGAAAAACTCAAATTATTGTCAGATATCGTAGAAATTAATTCGGTGAATGATAATGAAATTGAAGTTGCAACTTATTTGAAGAACTTATTTGAAGCGCATCATATTAACGCAGAAATTGATGTTATTGAAGGTAAACGTGCTAACTTAATTGCTACAATCGGCAGTGGTAGTCCAGTTGTAGCAATTTCAGGTCACATGGATGTTGTATCGGAAGGTGATCAAAACGATTGGGACTATCCACCATTTCAAATGACTGAAAAAGATAATCGATTATTCGGTCGTGGTACCTCAGACATGAAATCTGGACTTATGGCTTTAGCTATTACGATGATTGAGTTGAAAGAGAACGATGCACTACCTCATGGTACGATAAAATTTATGGCAACTGCCGGCGAAGAAAAGGAACAACTTGGTTCCGCACAATTGTATAAGAAAGGTTATATGAATAATGTTGATGCTTTGATAATTGCCGAACCATCTGAAACAAATATTGTTTATGCTCATAAAGGATCAATGGATTATAAAATCACTTCTAAAGGAAAAGCCGCACACAGCTCTGTACCTGTCGTAGGATTTAATGCAATTAAACCATTAATTCAATTTATACAAGATATCGATACAGAATATGAACGTATTTCGAAAGAATTAAAAAGCGAAAAGCTAGATTTCTCACATCTTATCAAACGCATTCAATCACAGTTACAACAAGAAAACAATCTAGATGAAGAAGAAGTTGAACGTGTGATTTCTGGACTTGTCATTAGCAATACTATTTTACATGGTGGGAACCAAGTCAATTCAGTTCCTGATACTGCAACTGCTGAATTTAATATTAGAACGATTCCAGAATATGATAACGAAAAAGTTAAATCACTATTCAAAACGTATTTGGAAGAAGTTAATAAGCAAGGCGGACAGTTAGAAGAAGATTTATACTTAGATTTAGATCCAGTATTAACAACTGGAGATAATCCATTAATTAAGATTGGGCAACGCGTAGCTAAACAAATATTTGGAGAGGATATTGTCGCATCACCAACCGTTGGTGTAACAGATGCTTCCAATTTATTGCGCGATAAAGATGAACACTTTTCTTTCCTAATGTTTGGACCAGGAACAGTACCTCATCAAATAAATGAATATGTCGAAAAAGAGAAATATCTTCGTTTTATCGATTACTATAAGGAATTGCTTATAACTTATTTAAAGGAATATAAGTAACTAGCGATCATTTTAAACTAATATTTATACTGAGAAAACTTTATGTTTAAACGTGTATGTTATCCTTTAGTTGAGTCTTACATTCATAGGAGGATATCATGAAAATTTCATGGATTTTTTGGTGGATAATAAGTGTGTTTGAAGTTTTAAGTTTTTTTGGATTTGCATTTTTACTTTGGCAACGATCTGTAGATGCAGCAGGTGTCATACAAACTACCGAAGTCAAATGGATTAATATTGCTGTATTGGGATTAGCATATCTAATTCCATTCTTGATACAAATCGTATGGCTAATTGTTAATCTCATTTATTCAAAACGTAAACAAGCAACAATTTAGTTTATTTATTAAGTTAACGCAAATTAAGTAGATGTGAGGGAGTAAGGCAATGAATCTAAACATTCTGTCCAACTCCCTCCTCTTTTTATTTAATCAACCTTGTTCTGAACCCTCTTCTTTTTACATTTCCCCTTCTATCTCTTTAATTGTTTCACTAATTTTTTCTCATGAATTTACTTAAATCATTAGAAATAGGGTATGATTCAACAAATAATATAAAAATACAACTGTCTACTTTTAATATACTTATTATCTTAAATAAGGGGTGTAAAGAATGTATGTTCCTAAATATTATGAAATGAAGGACTTCAAACAAATTAAGCACTTTATGATAGAACATAATTTCATTACCATTATCACTACTGACAATTCTGTACCTATAGCCACGCATTTACCTGTTATCGTCGAGGAACACGATAATCATTTATATGTGTCTGGGCACTTTTCTAAGAAAAATAAGCAATGGATATCGATTAAAAATAATGAAGATATACTTATGATATTTCACGGTCCGCACGCCTATATTTCATCTACTTGGTATGAAACAGAGGATGTACCAACATGGGATTATCAAAGTGTACATGCTTATGGCTGTGGTGAGTTATTAGATGAAGAAACGCTTATCACTGATTTATCCAAGTTGCTGTATAAATATGAACAACATCGTGATAATGGCGCAACATGGAATAATATTTCTGCCCAAACTAAGCAACAAATTCACGGCATTGTTGGTTTTAAAGTTAAGGTTAACAAAATTGAAGCTTCATACAAATTGAGTCAAAATCGCCCCCAAAAAGACAGGGAGAATATTACAAGACACCTTTCAGATAGTAGTAACACGATGCATAAAAGTTTATCTAAAGAAATAGATACGAATTAGAATCAAATCCATGTCATATTATATAGAGGTCATTTATTATGAATAAATTTAAATTAGTTCTTCTTATATGCTCTTTTTTACTAATGATTGCAACCTTGTTCTTTTGGACATTATTTCTGCCACCATTGTCTGAACTTGAAGGCGAGAATGCATTGGCACAAATGGTTGTGTTTGTCCCATCTATAATTGCGTACCCAGTTTTATTTCCGATTATATGGCTTTTAGAAATCTTTTATCTTTTTACAACTAAACACTGGTCTTATATGGACTTGTTATTTTTATTACTTAGTTTAGTAACGCCAATCTTTTTATTGGTTATTTATTTTATAATCGCGACGTCACCCATACCTTTCCTACTTCTTTACATTTATTTAAGTATATTGACCGTGTTAATGACACTAGTTTCTTATATAAATTTAAAAAAATGAGATTGAGCATTTCAAAGTAGTAGTCTTAACTATTACTCATTCATGTTCAATCTCATTGATTTAATCAATCTTTAGTTTCTCTTCTAGCTTCTGATAAACTTTCGATATTTTCTTCTTGCTGTTTTTCTTTTTCTTTCTGTCGCTGCTTCTGAACATCGTAATAAATTTTTTCACGACGCTCTTCTCGAATTCGAGCTCGATTTTTAAGTTCTTCTGTAGAATTGTATTCTTTAGAACTTAATAAAATGGAAGATCGACTTGGTGCATCATCTTTACGATACATGTATGCACCTGTACGATAGGCTGCTCTGGCAACTAAATGCATACCTACCGGTGATGTTAAATTAATAAAAACAATTGATAATAATAATCTAACACTAAAGAAGCTTTGTTCATTCGTAAAGTAAATTAATACACCCACTAATGTTAGTAAGACAGATAGCGTAGAACTCTTGGTAGATGCATGACTTCGTAAAAAGACATCTTGAAATTTTACAATTCCAATTGCACTAATGACGGCAATAATACTGCCTAGAAATATGAGGAAAGCGGCAATCAAATCAATGATTTCGTTTATTTGTGCCATTGAATACTCGACCTCCCCCTATAAATCTAGAAATAGATACAGAACTTACAAATGAAATAATTGCAACAAGCATTATGGAATCAAGGAATGAAACAGTATTATAAATAACACTAACTATACCTATAATGCACATGATGACAGCACTGGAAGCATCGAATGCCACAACCCTATCAGCTGTAGTAGGTCCTTTGATTAAACGGAATAATCCAATTATGAACGCTATGCCAAATAATACTAATGCACTTGTAATAAAAAAATTCGTGAGCGTTTCAATCATTGTGACACCTCCGTAATCAAGTTTTCATATTGTTTTATGCTTTTAAGCAGACTTTCTTTTTCTTTTTCTGAAACATCTATACTGTGTATAAAGAATTTATTGGTAGTCTTCGAAATACGAATAACTGTTGAACCAGGCGTAATAATGATTAGAATAGTTAAAAACGTAATTGCCCAATCATTTTTTAAATTCGTTTCATATGTTAATAACCCTGGGTTCATATGTCTCGTTTTAAATAGAATGTAATTAATAATACTAATACTAGAAGTAATTAATTGGTATAAATACACGCCTAAGAACTTAATAGCAATCCATATCTTCTTAGGATAAAAAGCTTGCCCAAAGAAACGATGTAATATATAAATTACTATCAAACCAATGATGAAGCCAGATACGAAGGTAGAGAATTGAAATGAGTCTTCATCTTGAAACAGTACCCATAAAAATGCGATTAATATGTTCAATACAACTTGTCTCATTTATTCCCCTCCTTCAAATGTGAATTGACAATGCTATGGAAATAATTATCATCCATATTCAATTTTGTTGCATTTTCAGTAGCATTCATCACAACTGGCGCTGCAATACCCATTGCAAGTACGACTGCAACTAAAATACCCAGAATCGTTTTACGGTGCTTAGGTAGCGGATTGAAATCAACCTGTTCACCATCATTGTCTCCAAAGTACATAATAAATAAAATTCTAAACAGACTATACATTGCTAATAGACTTGTGATAATCATTAATGCTAAGCCAATGTAGTTACCATTTTCAATCGCACCTTGGAAGATGAGTACTTTTCCTGGGAAACCACTAAATGGCGGTACGCCTCCAATCGCAAATATCATAACAACAAATGCAACACCAAAGAATGGTTCTTTCTTAGCTAATCCACATAAATATTTATATTCGCGGTAACCAGACATATAAACTAAACTACCTATAATAAAGAACAACATTGTCTTCACAATAATGTCATTCGCTAGATAGAAGATTGCACCATGTACACCTGCAAAGGTATTGGAACCTAGACCTAAAATGACAAAACCTATCGATAATATAACTTGATATGAAGCCACTTTCTTAATATCACGATATGCAATAACACCGAAAGCGCCTATAAGCATTGTGATACATGACATAAATACTAACAATGGATGTGTCACACCCGTATGTTGATCAAATAGAAGTGTAAAGAAACGAATGAGTGCATATGCACCTACCTTCGTCATTAACGCTGCAAATAAAGCGGCAAGTTCAGTGTTAAGCACTGCATAAGCTTTAGGCAACCACATAAATAGTACTAAGGCAGCTTTCGAACCAAAGGCCACTATAAATACAATTGAAATAATAATAATCGCTTTATTATCATGGATTTGATCTAAGCGTAAAGCAACTTGTGAGAAGTTTAATGTTCCAACCGTCTTGTATAATAAACCAATACCTAGCAAGAATAACCATGATCCTACGATATTCAGTACGACATAAATAATGGCTGCTCTTAATTGTTCGACAGATTGTCCTAACGTTACTAATACAAATGAAGCTAGTAACATGATTTCAAACATAACATACAGGTTAAATAAATCAGATGTTAAGAAAGAGCCAATAACGCCTGTTGTTAAGAATAAGATGAAAGTAGGCAAGTAGTATCGATTAACACCATCTTCCCCACGACCAAATCCGTATGACATAATGAGTGTCACAACAAATGACGCCACTGTAACCATAACTAAACTCAGTGAATCACCTAAGAATTGGATACCATAAGGTGCTGCCCAACCACCAAAATCAAGCGTGATAGGTTTATGTTGTAAGACGTATATCAATAAACATAATGAAATAATTGTATTAACAGACATTGTTCCTATGTACAAAATTTTAGATAGCCTGTTCTTTTCTTTAGTAAAAACAAGGACTAATGCACATAACAATGGTAATAGGATTGGAAGGACTAATAAATTACTGTTCATTTTCATCCTCCTCTCCTCTTAATACATCAATATTTGCTTCTTTAGTAACACGGTATGTTCGATAAACTAATACTAGTAAGAAGGCAGTCATTGCAAAACCGATAACGATCGCAGTTAAAACAATAGCCTGCAATAATGGATCCACATAATTAGTATTAGAGCCGTGGATTAAAGGTTCCGTCATTTTATTACTATAATGACCCATACTCATAATAATTAAATTTCCCGCATGCGTATAAATCGAAATACCTATAACAATTCGAATTAAGTTGAGTGATAGTATCATGTACGTTCCTATAAATACTAAAAATCCTATCACAAGTAATAATATTAAATTCATGATTTACCACCACTCAAGGCCAACATAATTGTTACGATGACGCCGACAACTGTTAACAGTATACCTAATTCAAACAATGTAATTGTCGTTACATGTAATTCACCTAATAATGGAAAATGAATGTATGCTTCACTTTGGTATAGGAACGATTTACCAAAGAAAACTGGAACGATTGCAGTAAGTGCTGAGATTATGGCACCAACAATCATTAACTTTTTAAAATCAATAGGTAAACTTTCTAATACTTCATGTACATCAAAAGCTAGGAACATTAGGATAAAGGCCGAACTAAAGATAAGACCACCTATAAAACCGCCACCAGGATTATTATGTCCCGCAAAGAAGACATAAAAGCCGAATGTTAATAAAATAAATACGACGATTTTAGTAACGGTTCTTAACACAACATCATTTTCTTTCATCTTGGCCCCTCCTATCTTTGTAATGTAATAATGTATAAATACCTAAACCGGCAATAATTAAGACGATACCTTCAAACATTGTATCTAAGGCTCTGAAATCTCCTAAAATAGCATTTACAATATTTTTACCACCAGTCAATTCATAGGCATTCGTATAATATTTAGAAATTGACTCTAGACCATCACCTTGTTGCGCAATAAATATGAGCGTTACTACGGCTCCAGCCATAATAAATGATACGATAATTTTGATTGTTTCTTTTTTCATGTTCGCTGTTGTACGAGCGATATTTGGCAATCTAGAGAAACTTACAATAAAGAGAATGGTCGTAATTGTTTCTACTACTAATTGAGTTAACGCTAAATCTGGTGCTCTCATTAATAAGAAGAATAATGCAACACTGTAACCAATAATGCCATTTAAAATGACCATTGTTAAACGTTGTCGAATAAACACTAACGCTATACCGACAACACTAATCATAATGCCTAAAATAACTTCCAATGGACCAAATTCTGAAACTTCTATTTGATGTAACTTTGGCAAACCTACTTGGAATATGCCATATGCAATTAATATAGAGAAAATAAGAACCGTTATAATATTATAATGGTTTAATCTATTATTCATTAAACCTCGAATCATTTGACCTGAATAACGTTCAAATCCTCGATACACATTGCGATAAGAATTTGTAATAGAAGCATATTTAATGACTTGATGCGTAATAGCTTTCCAGTTTACTTTTAACGCTAAAATGAGACCAACTATAATAACAATCACACTAAAAATGAGTGGCAAATTAACACCATGCCATTGAGAAACATGCGGTGCTATTGCATCTACGCTACTACCCAAATTGGTAACATTTCGTAGTGCCGGCAATACTAAATGCTCAGTGAAAATGTTGGGAATAAAGAAAATGATTGGTATCATAACCATTAAGATTATTGCAGGTAAACTGAACAACCAAGGTTCATGAATATGTTTCTTTGGCACTTTCTTTTCGTCAAATTCTCCCCAATAAGTTTCTTTAAGCATGTAAACTGCATACACAAAAGTAAAGATACTTGCTATAACACCAATAGCTACAACAATAATCGTTAACGTTAAACCAAATTGTTGAAGTTCGATTGCGCTAACTAAAGAATCGAAGAACATCTCTTTACTTAAGAAACCATTTAACAACGGCACACCTGCCATTGATAACGCAGCAAGTGTCATAACTAAATTCATTTTCGGGAAGAATTTACGCATTCCACTTAATCGGCGAATATCTCTCGTACCAGCTTCATGATCAATGATTCCGACACCCATAAATAAAGCACATTTAAATATTGCGTGATTCATTAAATGGAATAAACCGGCGAATAAAATTAATGTATACGTCTCTGCCATTGGACCTGATGAATGTTGCGCAATACCTCCACCTAGACCAACCATCGACATTATCATTCCTAATTGGCTAATTGTTGAATACGCTAATATACCTTTTAAATCATATTGTCTTAAGGCCGTTACAGAGCCAAATATCATTGTAATCAAACCTACAAAAGTAACAATATAAATATAACTATCACTTAAACCTAAGATAGGCGTGAATTTAAATAGTAAAAAGATACCAGCTTTAACCATAGTAGCTGAGTGTAAATAGGCACTTACAGGGGTTGGTGCAGCCATGGCTTTAGGTAGCCAAATATGGAATGGAAATTGAGCTGATTTCGTAAATGCACCTATTAACAACATTATCATCATTGGTATAAATAGAGCATGTTCACTAATGCTATGACTTTGAGTAAGTAATTCTGAAATCGTATTTGTACCAGTAATGATATACAACATAATGAATCCTGTTAATAAGGCTAAACCACCTAAAACAGTGATAATAAATGACTGAATGGCGCCTAATTGACTTTCGGCATTGCTATACCAGTATGAAATTAATAAGAATGACGATACACTTGTTAATTCCCAGAAAACATACATTAAGATAGTGTTATTTGAGACTACAATACCCAACATACTAAACATGAATAACAATAAATATAAGAAGAAACGCGGTAAGTTATCTCTATTAACAGATAAATACTGAGTAGCATAGAAGAATACTGCCACCCCTATAATGGAGATAATTAATCCAAACATTAATCCTAGACCATCTAATCGAAAATCCAGATTAACATCAATAGCGGGCATCCATGGAATTTTAAATTCTACAAATTTTCCATGTAGAACATTAGGAATTTGGGCTAAGAAATATCCCGAAGCTAAAATAGGTGCTAACAAAGCAATATATCCAGCGAACCGTCTCAATGACTTAATAAACAGCGTCATTAAGACGATTAGCATAATAACTATTAGTCCACCTAATAAATATACTAAGCTCATCAAAAGCCTCCTTTTCAGTAAAAATCAATTATAAATTTAAAGCGATAATTGTATGAAGTTCATCATCGGCAGACAACCCGATAAATTTCACCGTTTCTTGAGTTGTCTGATGACCTAAATATTTTTGTATGATTGCAATAGAAATACCCGATTGATAAGCATGATAAGCAAATGTTTTTCGCAAAGTGGTCAATCCAATATGACACAAACCTAACTCTTCAGCGGCATGATGAATGATTCGGTAAGCTTGTTGTCTAGATAACTCTTTATGTGTTCTTATCGATTGGAATAATAAATGATCTTCCATAAGCTTATTATATTCAATAAATCTTCTAACCTCTTCACGTAAATCGTTTGGTAACAAGATTTTGATTGCAGGCGCACATGACTCAATCCAAGATGATTTTATTTCATCTTGATCAATCATTTTGACGTCTTTCACTTTTAGATTTAATAAATCTGTTAAACGTATACCCGTATGTATAGCTAATTTAAATAAAAGATAATCTCTATCAGATTTCTTTTTTAATACATCATACATCTTTTTTATATCATCTTTATTTCTGATCGGTTCAACTTGATTCATCTATCCACCTCATAAAAGTTTCTTATTTAATGATAAACCATATTTTAGTAACATTAAATGTTTTTGCTCAAATTTCTTTAAATAAATGTGTCCCTTTTTTGAATGGATTTCGATATATAGAGTGAAAGGAGGTGACAAACATATGAATGAAATTTCACAATTATCTGTTGTTTGTACGCATATCACTCACGACGCAAGTGGTAAAGCGAAAGAAACAAAACGTCGTTTTACTAACTTAAACACTAAAGCTACAGATTCAGAAATCAGATCATTCGTCAATATCATTGCACATCTGATTAATGAAACATTCGATAAAGTTGAGGTGGTTAAAACACAAGTTTTAGCCTAATTTAACTTAAAAATTAAGAAAGGAGGTATTCCACATGTCAAAGACTTTAGAACTTGCTTTTAAAACAAATTTAAATAAAACTGCTAAATTGCAATTCCCACAAGTTAACGTTGCTGTATCTGAGGCTGATGCTAAAGCTGCGATGGATAATATTATTAAACTTAATATTCTACAACCTACAGCTGGCACACCTATTAAAGCCACTTCTGCTAAATTAATAGACGTTACGAGTACTACTCTATTTGAAACTAAATAACACATTCTGATGTTTCATTAAGTGTGAGACAAAAAAATGTTTCATGACTACTGCATATATTCGTAATAGATGACTAAACTGATAAGACGTTTAAATCAAGCTTCTCTCACTTCTAGTCAACCTTGCGAAGCTAGGATGAAGAATTCGAAAAGAATTCTGTCCTAGCTTCTTTTTTATAACTAATACTTCAATAATTTATATTCTGAGCCCACTATTAGTAAAGCGCGTTGATATTCGTATTTTGAAATCGGAAACTAAAATGCGCATAATAATGATGTTTTAGTTATGAAAGAAAATATAGGGGGTCTATCGTGGCATTTTTATTTATAATCGGTATTGTGGCTGGTATGATGGTCCCAATCCAAACCTCAATCAATTCTCGCCTTGGACGATATACTGAATCATCTTTTTATGCATCTACCATTTCATTTTTCGTAGGTACACTATTTTTATTTATTTTAAATATGATTTTTAATCCTAAATTATTTGATGGTTCATTTTATAGTGGACATACAATTGACTATCATTGGTGGGTTGGTGGTCTACTAGGTGTTTGTTTCTTAACAGGAAACTTATTATTACTGCCTCGTTTAGGCGCAGCGTTAACTGTTGTCATGACAGTAGCTGGTCAAATCATCATGGGGGTCTTCATAGATACTTTCGGACTACTTGGCGCAAGCAATCATTCGTTTACTTTCCTAAAAGCAGTAGGCATCATAATCCTATTCTTCGGTATCTTATTAATGAACTATATACCTAAAAATAAACTCCAAGAAAAAACAAATCATATGTTTTATGTTTGGCTTATCATCGGCTTTATATTTGGGTTTGCGCCACCATTACAAACAACAATTAACAGTGGTCTAGCTCAGCAAATGCATAATTCGCTATTTGCCGCACTCGTATCTTTCACTGTTGGTACATTAGCATTATTTATTTTAACGTTAATATTTAACAGAAGTCTTAAAATTAAAATCACACACCCTGATATCGGTAAAATCAAGCCAATACATTTTATTGGTGGTGTTCTAGGCGTTGTATTTGTCACATCAAATATAATTCTGATGCCGTTTTTAGGTGCAGCACTGACAACTATCGTCGCAATGTTAGGTCAAATGTTAATGGGCGTTATCATTGATCATTTTGGTTTAGGCGTTCGCAAGAATCCAATAACACTTCGCAAGTTTAGTGGGCTAATTGCCATTGCTATAGGGATTATTCTGTTACGCCTCTTTTAGTTTTTACAACACTATATTAATATCTTTATTTAAAATGTCTTCTTTTCTTAGTAATTGAGAAGACATTTTTTTATTTATACGATATTACACATATTCGTTATATCGCCATTGTATAATAGTTGTATAAAAATTTTATAGAGGTGATCTTATTGAAGACATTTTTTACCCCGTTAAGAATTTTAATTACCACGCTTACCCTCCTCGTCATATCCTTTGTATGTTATATTTATGCAAAAATTCCAACAGAACCTGACACATCTAAAATAGAAACCATTACAGCAAAACCTCAATACTCTCTCTCATTCATTGGCGAACAACAACCTCAAGAAAGTTTCACTTTATATTTCAATCCATCTTTAGGAAATGTTTCGTCCTTACTTGTCAAAAATGATGAAATCATCCAATCTGATACACCTTTATTAGAGTATTACAATCCGCCCCTTGAAAAGCTTATTGTAGCTAAAAAGAAGGCCCTATCCTCACTTATCAACCATTCACCGAAACAATCAATTAGTCAACAGTTAACGCTAAACAGCCAAATATTAGAACTCCAAAGTAGACTTCAAACACGCATTAATTCCCCTATTTCTGGAAAAGTAACTATCCTAGAAGCACATCCTTCTAAATTAAATACAAAAATAATGCAAATTAATAGCGAAAAACATATTATTCGTGCTAATATAACTGAATCTCAATTGGAACATATTAAAGCGAATCAAGATGTAAACGTTACAAGAAATCACTCCAAATTATTTACTGGTAAAATTCTTTCTATCATTCAAATCCCTTATAAAGTAGAAAAAGGTGAATCAATTTATCAAGTAGATATTTCGACTCAAGATCAATATCCTCTTGGACGCCACTTTGATATCGATGTTGGAACTTCTAAAATAGAACTACCTATAAGTTCAATTTATGAAAATTATTATGTTTTAATTACACAAAATAACAAAATTATTAAAAGAAGAATAGAATATACTAAAAGTCAAAAAAATGGGTATATTATGGTATCCAATGGATTAAATATTGGAGATAAAGTGATTGTGCATCCTTCATCATCACTACTACAAAAATAGCAGTGAATTTTTGCAATTGTATATTCATAATAAAATTTATTATATAGAGCGAAATAATAATTGTTCTTAATTAATTGATTTTTATAAATTGCTTTGAAATTCAAACAAAGAATATAATAATCAAAATATTGTTTTATTAAGTACTTTTTTGTTTACTTCTTAATTTCATTTAGTTATAATTAACTAAATAATATAGCATTAAATTAATTTAATAAAATTCTTTTAATCTAAATTATTTAAGTATTTTTAACTATTATAAGACGTTATATATAATTTAACGGGCAAAATAGAAAAAGCGCACAATTAGTTGGGGAGGTTTCAAAATGGCAATTTCAAAAATCAATGATTGTTTCGAATTATTAGCAATGATCACATATGCAGATAAATTAAAAAACATCATCAAAAAAGAATTTTCAATTAGCTTTGAAGAATTCGCAGTTTTAACATATATTAGTCAAAGTAAAGAAGAGGAATATTATTTAAAAGATATCATTAATCACTTAAACTACAAACAACCACAAGTAGTTAAAGCAGTGAAAAATTTATCTCAAGAAGATTATTTTGATAAAAAACGTAATGAACACGATGAAAGAACTGTATTAATTCTCGTAAATAGTACACAACGTAAAAAAATCGATTCATTATTAAATAAAGTAAATACACGTATTGAAGAAGCTAACAAAGAAACTGAATTATAATTTCTTTGTGGCTTTTCTAATTTTATTCGTTTTCGATATGAATTTATAACCCTGAGATATTATTTTTAAATAAAAAAGCCAGTAAGTGAAATTCGTAAATTTCACTTACTGGCTTTTTTGTATATCATATGACGTATTACAAATGTATTTTAAATTAAAATGTTTTTATCTAATATATTAATGTAGAAGCTTTATTTCATGATTCATCAAACAGACATCCACTTATAAAAATTACTGATATCATTTAATGATTCACTTCTGTTATCTGTTCAACATTTTCTAAAAAACTTAAATATAAGACTAGAAACTTATCTTCTTCTTCAACATAGGGTGCATGTCCAGATTCTTCAAATAAAACCTTCTCAACATTTTGATATCGCTCTTCTATTTTATAATGATTCTTATCATTTATAATTGGATCATAGCGTCCGTTTATAATTAATGTAGGAACTTTAACATAATGCGTGTACCCTTTATTCGCATAAGCCGTATCTAAAAGTGCTCTGCTTGCTATAGCACTATCCTCGGAATTTTGTTTACTGTATAAGCGTTGCCGTTGAATCCATTTCATTGCTGATTCTTGTTCTTTATAGATATACGGGAATAGTAAAAGTAATGCTTCCGATTTATTAAACCCTGCAATTTCGTCTTGGTGCTCAATCATTAATTTCGTAAAACCATGAACGATATCCTCAGCTTTTGAAGAGATAATTGTTAAAGATAATACATGGTCTTCATGTTTTTCGGTAAATTCTCTAGCAATTATCCCTCCCATATCATGACCTAATAGATGCACTTTCTTTAAGTTTAATTTATCGATAAGTACATATAAATCTTTCACATGATCTTCTAAGTTGTATGAATCAGGACGTGACGATTTACCATGTCCTCGAACATCATACGCAATCACTCTATAGTTTTGTTGGAGTTGTTTGTTTAATAAATCAAACGCTGCCGAATTACCATCTAAGCCATGAATTAAGATAACGGGGCTGCCATGTCCTTCATCTTGATAAGCTAATTTTGTTTGGTTTAACGTTTCGATTTTTTTCATATTGGCACCTCCCTTAATTGTTACTATACCCACTTCATTAAAAGTTACGCTATGAATGTTCTTAACTTTATTAAAATTATTATTATATAAATATTTTTTAAATTAAAAAAGCACTTGTAACAAGTGCTTTTTAACTCAGTCAATGACTGCCAATATAATAACGCCTGAGACATTGCTGATGTCCCAGGCTCTACTCTCAAGTTAATTTACTTATCTATTTTGAACTGGAAATGTAAACTCAAATAATATTTATTTCAAGCTTATGTTAATTAAACGTTACACCCTCGTTCTTGATGATAATTTAATTGTATAAAAAACGATCAATGCCACTATCATGATCCATATAATAAGAGAAATGATTTGTGCAATTTCAGGTTTTGTCACTACTGCATCTATCGTCTTTTGACAGAATAATAAACCAATTGCTGTGTACTCTATTTTTTTAAAAAAGACACCAATTAAGCTTAGTATAATACCTATAAAAAAGACGACTTGATGACTATAAATAGTGATGGGAATGATTCCCCAATTTAGATTAAAAGCACGCATAATGATTAAAATTAGTGCAATTATCGCAACGATATACCCTAGTATCATTTCAAAACGATTGCTATATAGAAATTTCTTCTTATCAATACGAATATTAATAAAAATCGTTAATGGAAAAATGATTATACAATAGAATATAGAAATTGCTGTAGCCGCTTGAAATGGCACATATTGCTTATCATAAAGATATGATATTAAGATAAAATTCATAATAAAGAAAATAACAGGATTCGTTTGTAAACCGAATAAATTTCGTTGAATAATCAAAATGATTTGTGCTGGAGATTTGCCACGATAATCTAAATAATCTTCATCTTTTGATTCAGACTTTTTCAAATCATTGCGCAAATTTTCTTTTATATCATCGATTAAATTAGGTGCCATCCCTTTGTGGCTAAAGTAATCGTTAATATTTTCAAGTAACACTTTATCGTTGGTTCTCATGAGTTACTCCTTTGCTATGGTTTAATAACATCTATACGATTTGTTAATTGTTCAATTTAAAATTTTATCATACATTGACATTATTTTCTGTTTAATGACGAAAAATAAAAGCATGACGTTATTCAAAAGTTAGAATTTAACGTCATGCTCCTAGTGATGGAATCATAAAATTTGTTATTTTTATTATTTAGCAAGATCAATACGATATAATTTTAAGTTTTTATCTTGAGGTGAATTTGAGCCAAATTGATAGCTTGTTTTACCTTTTTGAATATATCCAAAATTGCCGCTTACTTTATTATATTGAACTCGTGCCACTGTATTTTGGCCTAAACTTTTCTTAACTTGATTATAAGTTGGGCCATTAGCTTCATTATAAGTCATAGAAACTCTAGTAACATAACCTTGGTTCTTTTTACCTACTGCGGTTACAACTAATAGACCTTTATTTGTGCGATACTCATAATAACTTTCATTGTTGCTTGGATTTTTAGAATAAATCGGTGTACCATATTTGTTTGAAACATTTTTGATTGATTCGCCAAGTGTAATATTTTCTAGTGATTTATCACCTTGAGTTAATTGTTGAACTGTTTGAATTGTGTTACCGCTAGCTGCTTCAGCATGATTAACGCCTACTCCTGTCATTACTAGTCCAGAGACTAAAAATGCCGCTACTAATTTTTTCATAAGCACTCTCTCCTTTATCTCGTTTCTCGGCTTGTGCTTATTCATAGTATACCCCGTTTATTACTAAAATAACAGTATTATTACAAAAATATTACAAATTAAGTTGTTTTATGTAACAAATTAGAGTGGCGACTGAATTTGTCCTATCAACAATTAGTGTTCAGGCATATATTTCTTAATAAATGGTGTTACATCCTCAATAAACTTATCTTTCTCTTCCTCAAAAGGATATAAACTTGATTGAGCATACACATCAAATTGTGACTCTTTAACTAAATCGGCTACTTCTTTAGATTCAAGTGTTGTAATACGCTCACCATGTTCTCCCGCAATAATTAACGTCGGTTTCGTTACATGTTCAAATACGCTTGAAATCGCAGTTTCTTTGAACACATCTTCAATCGCTTGTGTCTCCTCTTTTGTAGAAATTGCATTCGTATCCTCAACATGTTTTAAAAACTTATTAACTTTTCTCGGCTTATGATAACGATGCTTTTCTAAAAACTTATTTTGTTTTTCGTCATCCCAGTTTCTAATTTTATGTGAATATTTTCTGAATAAACGTTCTTCAGGTAATTCACCCTCAATAGATGTTGGTGTTACCATTATAAGGGATGACACATAATTAGGATAACGTTCTGCCAAATCCGCAATTATGGCTGCGCCCATTTCATGACCTATTAATGCTGATTCATCAATATACAAATAATCTAGTAATTGTATGATATCATCGGCAAATTCTTTGAAATCAATTTGTCTCGGTTTATCTGAATAGCCATGTCCTCTCAAATCTAGTAAAACTACTTGAAAAGATTTTGCCAATTCTTTTGCTAAATTTTGAAATATAGAAGCATTTTCATATGCTGTATGTACTAAGACAACAGGATATCCCTCACCCATCGTATTGTAATGTAAGGATAAACCACCTTTTCTAGTAAATAAATCCATCTTATGAATCTCCTCCTTGTTTTATATGAATCGGTAATATTGATAATAACTCTTCACTTGTAGTAATAATAAAGTCAACCTCTTCTTCTAAAGGTTCTAATTCAGCGTCATCATGTTTAAACCACACACTTACCATGCCCATTGCGCGAGCTGGTGCTACATCATTTAAAGCGTCATCGCCCACATACATTATCTCTTCTGGTTGAACATTTAATTGATTAATCATATCTTCAAATATTTTAGGATGAGGCTTACGGAATCCTACAGTTTCAGAAGTTGATAAATAATTGATTACATGCCCTAATCCTAATGAATGTAAACGAAATTGTTTAATTTTAGATTTACCATTTGCGATAACACCTAAAACATAATCATTTTGCGATAATTTCTCCAAAGTATATAGCGTGTCATAATAAGGGAATACGTAACGATAGAAATGCATTTCAAAATCATTAAATAAATCTTTCCATGTTAAACGATCAATATGGAACTGCTTAATAATTGCTTTATATAAATCAGGTTTATCATTATCCTCATCGTCATCTAATTCTATAAATTTTTGTTTGAAATCTGCTAATTGAACATGTACGAAGTAATCATGAAATCGTTCATATTGTTCCTCAATGAATTTATCTCGAGATTTTGTTCTATCTAATAATGTACCTTCTAAATCAAACACGATTGCTTTTATATGACTTAAGTCCATTGTCAATTCCCTCTTAACTCTATAATTATTCTCATTTTATCAAAAAGTTTTCCATAAAATAATAGCGTAACATCCATGTGATACAGTTAAATGTATGTTTAAACATCTTTAGATTGCTTAAGCAAAATGTAAAATAATGTTGGAATACCTATTAAAGCCAAAATAATACTAGCTGGTATTTGCACAGGATGAATTAACACACTACCAATCCAATCTGCAATCAACATCATTGTAGCACCGATTAAAATATTTAATATCATTTGAATGCCTAGCGTAAATCTCCAATAATAGCGTCTTATCAGTTGAGGCACTATCATGCCGATGAAACCAATAATACCTGTATATGCTATCGCGACTGCTGTTATTATAGATGCTAGTGTTAGTATCAAAAACATGACTTGTTGGACGTTTAAACCTAATGACTGGCTCTTCAATTCACCTAATTGTAATAACTTAATCGCTGGCACCATGCTAAATAAAATCAATATAATAGGTATAGCTATTAGACCGATGTATATGACCTCTCGCGTTTCCGCCGCTGCAAATCCTCCGAAAAAGTAGTTAGCTATTTGGTTCATCTTATTAGGTTTAATTAAAACTAGAATATACAATAATGCATTAAAGAGTGCACCTATCATCAAACCAGTAATAATAAGAATTTTAAGTGGATAACCACGTGAGATTTTTGCAGCAATCATTAAGACGATCAATAATGCGATTAAACTAGCGCTAATTGAAAAAATGGGCACCCAAACAAAAGATAATCCTAGAAATATCGCCAATCCAGAACCGAATGTAGCACCACTTGCCAGTCCTAATGTAAAACTATCGGCCAGAGGATTATTTAAAACAGTCTGAAACATCTGACCTGCTAGTGTTAATATTGCTCCTGTTAATAAGGCCTCAATAATTCTTGGCAACCGAACTTTGAGCAATATCATTTGATTAAATGAATCCGTTAAACTCCCCATGTGCCATAGTAAATAAAGTCCTATAGCACCGATTAAACATATGCACCAACTTAGAAATGTTAAATATATATTTCTTGTCATTTTATCAACTCATCAATAATCTTTCTATTATTTCTTCTATTATAACTGATGATATAAAAGAATGGGACTGGGGCCAGCATTCTTTTAAATTCGTAGACTCAGCTTGCATTAGTTATAGCATTTCTATATAAGATTCTTTTTGCTAGGTCCCGTAGTTGCATAGTCACAAAAATAATTAGAACTGAGAAAAACTTGATTTAAAGCCCTTCTCAGTTCAGTCAGCTACAGGGGATTTGTAATGTAACCTTTCAATATAAAATTGTACTAATCTCACTTTTACAATAACTATTTAATTCATATGAATTATCTTTTATAAATAGCGTCTCTTAATTGTTTTAAACCTTCATCAATACGAGGGCCTGGACGTGAAATTTCGTCACCGTCCACTGTTTCAATACGTCCATTTTTCACAGCTTTAATTTGACGGAAACCATCACGTTTTTTAATCACTTTATAGTAATCTGATTTAGATAGACCTTCTGTAGAAATGAGGATATCTGGATTCTTTTTAATGATACTTTCTTTATCCACTGGTTTCCAACCTTCTATATTTGAAAAGCTATTTTTAGCATCTAATTGTACTAACATGTCATCAAAAAATGTATGTTTGCCCGCTGTATATATTTCAGGTTTAGAAGATACTTCCATAAAAACAGATTGTGACCTATGATGTCTTGGCACCGACTTTATTACTTTTTCAACATTGTGCTTCGTCTCATCAACAAGTTCGTTAGCTTCATGTTCACGTCCTGTTACTTTACCTATTTGTTTAAAAGTTTCATACGTTTGATCCAATGATTGTGCATCTTTCACATAAACTACTTTTACGCCATTTTTTTCAAGACTATCTAACACTTTCTTTGACGTTCCTTTTTGAGATTCATGCGCTAAAATTAAATCGGGTTTGACTTTTAATAAGGCTTCTTTATTTAAATTCATTGTATCAAATTGTTCTTTCCCTTTTTTAACATCTTTAGGGTAATCGTCCACTGTAGAAACACCTACAACATCTTTTCCGAGACCCAATTCATAAAGAATTTCCGTATTACTTGGCATAAGCGACACGATACGTTTGTATGAATGCTCTTTCGAATTGGAATCAGATTGATTACTTTGTTTATCTTCTTGTCTATCTTGGTCGTTTTGTCCACAAGCGACAAGAATCAACATGACTAAACTAAGTAGTATCCATAACTTTTTATTTAACACGTTCACACATTCCTTTCTATATTATGTATATGTATGCATATATCATAACAAATAATATTAAATATTAATTTAAGTTTTTTATATTTAATTGTGTAATTTTATATTATTATTTGTTTCATGGAAAATTTTAAATATTAAAAAGCATTGAATATCTCTATAATTAGAAATACTCAATGCTTTGCTTAACACTTACTGTGCTTTGGGATTAGGTCCATATTCATTTGTACCTTTTTCACTATCTGTAACACAATAAATCAATGCGAAAATTGATACAATTAATAATACGATCGAAATAACTAACACAACTACCGTTGCAATCATTAACGATACGTCAGAATAAAAATCACTCAAATACACGTTAGATATTGTTTCTAATAATACAATTAATCCTCGTAACAGCATCGATATTAACATAATTAACGGAATTAACATTGTGCGCCCAACATCATGAAATCGACGTACTGACATAGTAAATGTCCCTATTACAATGATGACATCAATCGTTTCGTACACAATGTTAAAAAACGTATCTCCACCGCCAAACACCCATTTAAGTAAGTCGGCAAGTAAACTTAATAATACTAGTACGATGATATTAGCTAATGTTGCATACCAATAATGTCGTCTACGAGTTCGACCTTGTACATTGAAATAATTTTTCCAGAATAGCTGATACGACTCAATCATTATAGCGTCTCCTTTAAATATGATTCACTATAATCATTACACAATAAAAGATTGAAGAAAATACTTTATTTAATATAAGCTCGAATCGCTCTTGGAATATACTGATTTAAATGATCATTACGATTTTTATTGATATTTTTAGCAAAACGTTCATCATTTTCATAAGTAAGCGCCATATATTCTAAAAATTGATTATCCGCATTAGGCACTTGTGTTCGAAGTATATTTTTCAAGTCTGCAATATGCTGATTCACATGTGCCTCATTGGCAGAATAGCCTTCTTCCAAGAATTGGTTCATTAAATTGAAAAAATCATTAAATTGTTGATTAGTATGGTCATCATTATCCTGCTTCTCTGAATCATTGAATTGAGTTCTATTATCTTTATATGACTGATAGTAATCTGTATCACCATATTTTAGCGCCGCTTCTTTATCATATTGTTCATTCACATCAAATTGATTAAATTTGTCCATATTAATCTCCTCATTTCTATGATTAATTAGATGATGATTGAGGTAATCAATGATTTGATTCAGGTGATTTCGTTGATGAATAATTTGAGCATAATTTTCTTCTAATATTGCGTTTTTATCAGTAATACTTTGCTGAAAATAGTCTTGAATGTTCTCAAGCGATAAATTGAGTTGTCTAAGAAATAAAATTGTTTGTAATTTTGTTATATCTTGAGAATGGTAAAAGCGATACCCGTTAGCATCAATATAACTAGGCACAAGTAAACCAATCTCATGATAATAACGTAGAGTTCTTGTACTAACCGACGTCACTTTGCTCACTTCATTAGGTGTAAAATATTCATGATTTAACATTATTTTATTCTCCACTTTACTTTATTTTTAATATCATTAATACCTCATTCATCTATTTAGGAGTATGGGCTATGACGTAACGTTAAAGTCAATCATTCCTATTAAAATAATCTTCTAAAAATGTGTATTTTTGAGTCTCTTTTCCATTAAAATAGTTTTTCCCAAAATTATCTAATAAGGCATGAAACTCGTTAGCATCTTGATTCGTAAAATGAGGAGGCAATGAAATTTGTTTTTTAAATTTATCGTAACTTTCTGTATGGGCGTAACCTAACTTACTATACAAACGTCTCGTATAACTATCAGGAATAAACTCGATACCTTCAAAGATATAGACGAGTAAAACATCAGCTGTTTCGCTACCAATGCCTCGAATTTTTAGTAATTCTCTTCTTAAATTATCTCCATAATGTTGAGCAATATTTTCATAATCAAAATTAAATTGATTTAACCACTGAAATAATGCATGAATCGCCTTTCCCTTATTCTTATAAAAACCACTTGAACGGATGATTTCCTGTAGTTCAGCTAATGGTAACGATAAAATTTTTTGAGGATCAAAGTTTGTTTCTTCTTTTAACCGAAGTAAAGCCATGTCTGCATTTTTCCAATTCGTATTTTGGACTAATATAGCACCGAGCATCATTTCTTCCGGACTTTCAGCGGGCCACCAATGTTGCGGTCCCATATGCTCTAATAAAGTTTCGTAAAGTGCTTCTGTCGTAAGCGTTGGCATACTCTCACTCCAATCTTTACATAATAATACCCTCACAAATTGAAATTTATGAGGGTAATATGATAATTGATATCTATGTTATTTCATAATTATTTACATTGTTTCAGGTGCTGATACACCTACTAATGATAAAGCATTGTGTAACGTAATTCTAACTGCATCTACTAAAGCAACATGTGCTTTTGTTTTTTCTGCATCATCTGTTAATACTTTTTCAGCATTATAGAATTTATGGAATGCAGAAGCTAAATCTTGAATATAGTTTGTTAAACGATGTGGTGCGCGACTTACTGCTGCACTTTCAATAGTTGGTTCAAATTCAGCAACCTTCTTCAATAAGTCGATTGCTTTTTCATTCGTAATTGTTGAAAAGTCAGCTTCAGCAGTAACTTCAACACCTTGTTCTTTCGCTTGTTTTAAGATTGAGCAAATACGTGCATGTGCGTATTGAGCATAGTAAATTGGATTGTCTTGTGACTTTTCTTTCGCAAGTTCTAAATCAAAGTCAAAGTGAGAGTCAGGACTACGCATTGTTAAGAAATAACGTGCAGCGTCAATACCTACTTCATCCATAATTTCACGTAAAGTAATCGCATTACCTGTACGTTTACTCATTTTCACTTCAACGCCATCTTGCATTAAACGCACCATTTGCATAATTTGAATTTCAAGGCGATCGCTATCTACACCAAATGTTTCAAGACTAGCTTTCAAACGGTTAATGTAACCATGGTGATCGGCACCCATTAAATCGATTAAAATATCATTTCCACGATTAATTTTATTGTAGTGGTATGCAGTGTCTGGTGTGAAATAAGTGTAATTACCATCTTTTTTAATTAATACACGGTCCTTGTCGTCTTTAAAATCAGATGTACGTAACCATGTCGCGCCATCCGCTTCATACGTATAGCCGAGTTCATTCATTTTAGCTAATGTGTTATCAATGGCACCATTTTCATATAATGATGTTTCACTGAACCAGTTATCAAAGTGGACGTTGAAATCAGCTAAATCTTTTTTTAATTTATCCATTTCATAATCGACACCTAATTGTCTGAATGTTTTAAGACGTTCTTCATCAGAGTAGTCTTTCATTTCAGGGTGTTTATCAGCTAAATCTTTACCAATTTCGATAATATCTTTACCGTTATAACCATCTGCTGGCATTTCATGGCTTGTATCACCAAGTGCTTCAAAGAAACGTGTTTCAATAGAACGTGCTAAGTTAGTAATTTGATTACCCGCGTCATTAATATAATATTCACGTGTTACATTATAACCTGCAGCAATTAAAATATTAGCTAATGAATCACCTACAGCAGCATTTCTAGCATGACCAATGTGCAAATCACCAGTTGGGTTCGCTGATACATATTCTAATAAAATATTCGTATTTTTAGATTCTTCGGCATAACCGAATTTGTCACCTTTATTGATAGCTTCAGGGATAACTGCAGTTAAATACTGATTATCTAAGTAGAAATTGATGAAACCAGGGCCAGCGATATCTACTTGCTTCACGTTCGCTTTACTTGTGTCTAAGTTATCAACGATAGCTTGAGCAATTTCACGTGGGTTACGTTTTGCAATTTTAGTTAATACCATTGCAATATTCGTTGAATAATCCCCGTTTTTAGTATCTTTTGGTATCTCTACTTTAATTTCGGGAATATCTTCAGCCAGATTAGCTTTTTCAATACTTGCTTTAATTTCTTCTATTAAAGTTGATTTTACTTTTTCAATAATATTCATTCGCTTATCTCCTTATAATTAATTTCATATTGATATGAGCCCATCTTTTCATCGTTCTGATGTAACTCGTATTGAATTTTTAATTTTCCACCATTTTCATTCACAAAATGCAGGATGCTACGTGTTTTAACAGTTAAAGGAATACGACCAGCTGGTATATCGTAAAGTGTAGTCGTATCATGACCTTCCACAAAGTGAAGATTCATATTAATGTCGCCTTTGCGTATTAATTTAACACCGCGTTCCTCAATTTTAATTGTTACATTAACGACTGCATCTTCAATTTGTTCTTGGTATCGAATATAATCTGCGTTTTTCTTTTGCCATGAACCTTGAGCAGTAAATTCAAATTTTTGTTTTTCGCCATTTTGTTTTAGAACTTGTTTCGTTTGAACGTCTATATTCTTATTCAACGTTTGCCTCACCTTAGCTTCTAAATAATACACCACATTATAGCATAAATTAGATAGTGCATGTAGGTGATACTTCTCAGTTTTAGAGCATTTTTGAAAACATTATTATACCCCTTAAGCAAAATATAAATTGAGTATGAATTATGACTTAGTAGTAATTAATCAAGGATATATTCAACGATCTTCATCTATTTTAATAAACACGGATTAAAGAAATTACAGATAGGTTTTATTTTGATAAATATTCACATAAAATGACTTATCAGAAGTTAGCGATCATCGTATATTCGGAGATGCTATAATATATAGGTCGCCTATCTCTCAGGCGTCAATTTAGGCGCAGAGAGGAGGTGCATATCAGATGGTCGAAGCTCTTGTTCACATCACGACCACAGTCATCAGTGGTTGTATTGTTGCGTTATTTACGCATTGGCTACGTACACGTAACAATAAGAATAAATAGGCGATATTAGCCACCACCTAAAAAATCCCCTCACTACTCGCAATAGTGAGGGGATTGGTGCATATAATGCACGAAGCTCTTGTTAGCTAAATTATAACACTGGTGAGTGGAGAAATGCAAAATGATTTCACACAATGACTCAACTAATGAGAAGAAACATATTAAACAACGGTAGAAATTGAGATGTGCGATATATTCGATACTAGATAAGATTGCGTATTTTAATATTGTGTATTTCTTTTCTTAATTTTACTGATGCAAAAACATCCAAATCCATTCTTTCTTCTAATTCTAATTGTGTTATAGCAAAATTAATATTTCAAATATTAAAATATTTTTAATAGAGTAGATCCAACTTCTAACATATCAATATATTCTATGTTTAATTCAGGGATATGTTGCAATTAATCATTTAAAGAAATAAATACTGTATACTGATACTCATTATTCCATACTAGCACTCTTGAAAATGCTATAGATCCAATTAGGTATTTATATTTAACAATTAAAAAATCCACTTATCATATTTAAACTTTCTAACCCATTTTCTTCTTTATCAATTTCAAATGTTATTTTGACGCTATTGGATAATATGAGCATACTTAATTCTATTGTAATTTCACCCCATCTTCTCTAATGTCATAATCTAAAAGACCTAAATAAAAATATGTTCGTACAATAAGCATATGGCTACAAAATAACATTATCATTCCCATCCAAATCGTTCTATTTTCTTCAGAATCAACAGGAACAATTAATGATACATACAACAACAGTCCAAATGATAATAAAACAATTAAAATTCCAATCATTCTAATAAAACTACCCTTTTGGATACCAAACATCTGAAATTCGCCTAAACAAAAGAAGAAGAGTCCTATAGCAGAGACCGTTATGATCCCACAAATTAACAACCAATATGTAAAAGTATCGTCTCTAGAATCTGCAAAATAAAAAGCATAAGCAGAACTAATTAAAAATGGAATATTGTATCCTGAAAGTAGATTGATAGTCATATATATTGCAACTCTAAACTTATAATTTTTTCGATTATAATTTTTAAAAATATACTCGCGTTCTTGTAAATAAAGAAGCAACCATAATAATAATGACCCTATTAAATATATTTTCATATATAGAGGCATGTGCCCTTTTATACCTGGACCTGTATATATAAAATAGTAAAATGCGAAAATAATGAAATTCACTAATGACAATCCTATTAAATGTGAATGTTGAATTGATTCTATTGCTTTTTTTTGTAGATTTTTCTCCATAATATTCACCTTTCATTTATCAATTTCAAAATATCTATACTTATAATAAGTATCATTGCCATTTTGCTCAATTGTTATTTCGATACTCATCATCAATAAATAATTAAACCATAGTAATAAAAGATATCCTACTGTATAATTAGTTATTATTTTAAGGAGTTAAGGAAATGAGAATCAACGTTTTACAACACACACCTAATGAAGGTGTAGGCGCTATTGGAGATTGGGCTAAAGAGAATGGGCATGATTTATATATTTATCACCCTTATTTTTATAATGGTGTTCTACCGAAAGCAGAAGAAACAGATTTACTTATCATTTTAGGCGGTCCTATGAGTCCGAATGATTTAGATGATTGGATTCTTAAAGAAAGAGAATTGATAAGAGTATTGTTAAAAGAGAAAAAGCCAATATTTGGCGCTTGTTTTGGTGCTCAACAAATAACGAAAGCAATTGGGTATACAGTAAGTAAGGCACCAGTAAAAGAAGTAGGTTGGGATAAAGTATATCTTGAAACAAATACAATACCAGACTTACCAAAAGAATTAATGGCATTGCATTGGCATGAAGAAATGTTCCAAATACCTAAAAATGCAGAATTACTTTTCTCTAGTGAATATTTAACTAATCAAGGGTTTTTGTTAAATAACAATGTTATTGGTTTGCAATTTCATTTCGAACCAGGGCCTTTTGAAGTTAAAGAAATTGTAACTAATGATTTTTCTTATGCGGTTGATTCTGTATTAAACCAAACTCCACAAGAAATTATTGAACGCGAAGTTCCTAAAGAGAATAAAGAAGTTATGTTTAAATTACTTGATCATATAACTGGTAGATAGACTAATTTTAAGTATTTTTCACACAATCACTTCAAAAAATAAAATATTAATAATTAAAAATATGCGACTTTAGCTACACTAACAAATCCCCTCACTACACCAATAGTGAGGGAATTTCTGCATCTATGCTAGTTTCCATGTTAACTAAATTATAGAAAAATGTAGTTACTTCAACTATTTATGGACATTATATTTTACACACATTCTAAGCCCCTGAGCCTTCAAATCCAATATTAACTGATTGAACTTTACCGTTCTTTTGTACAAATGTTACTGGCGTATGATAATTACCATTTTGACCGCCAACTAATTTGTATACATCAGTATTAGGATTTTTATGACCGTGAACATCTGCTTGCTCTACTAAATCTTTACCATATACAGATTTTATTTGTTTAATAGTTACGTTATTCACTTTAATTTGGACAGATGTTGCAGTCTTTTTCCCGGACTTCACTGAGAAGAATGATTGATCGTACTTATTGAAATTATTCAATTTACTGCTAGTACCTGATTGCGGCACAATTTTCGTTCCATTAAAAGTAACATTTCCATACTTAACAGCATTTTTAAATGTCTTGTTTAATAAAAATGACCCATCGTTATTAACGTAGCCACTATAAGTATAATATGGTGTAGTAGCTGCATGTGCTTGATTATGATGTGGTTGTTCTACTGAGGCTCCGACTCCGAATACTGTTCCCATGGCTAAAGTTGCACTAACAATTGCTTTGGCAGTTCTATTCATATGAATCTTCCTCTCATCTTTAATCGAATCGCCTTACATTTAACATGTTACGATTCGATTACAATATTACAACAATATTACTTAAAATGCAATTTTACATTAATTATAAATTTTTTCAGTTTGTTAATAACTATTATTGCAATCTAGGGTAAACGCTAATAAACTAAATATCTTCATACACAAAATAAAGCTATTCCATAGTATTTATAGAGTAGCTTTTAAAATTTCAAATAGTTAAGTAGTTGCTAATGGCAATATTACTCCCCTGGTATAAACACTTTAGCTTCACTATCTTCAGGATAATAATAACCATTTGGTATAGCTTGTAGTTCAATTAAGGCATTAAATGGTGCTTTAACGTAAACACTTTTACTACCTTCTGAATCTTCATAAGTTGAATTATCATGTGTTTCAGATAAAGGTTCAGCACCTGCACGTCTAGCATCTTCTAGTACATCTTCAATGCCATCCACCATTAATGAGATATGATTAAATCCTAAATCCTCTAACTTAAGTGGATCTTTTTGATTATTACTTTCTACTTCGAACATTTCAATATTTGGACCATTTCCAATGACAATCATTCTTTGACGTACAATTCTAGCACCTTTCGATAAACCTAACATACGTTCAACTTCTGCGCCCTCTCTCGGTTCATCTTCGTAAGTTAATGCATCGTATGCAATTTTTGCGCCGAATGCTTCTTTTAAAAATGTTGTTGCTTCTTCAATATCTAGTACTGTTAAACCAATATGATTGATTCCTTTAATATGACTCATAAACATCTTCCTTTCTTTTCAATATTTATTTACCCTAAATTAATGGAAATAAAATGAGAGTGAATTCAAATTGAACTCACTCTCTCGACTATTTATAGTATTTATTAAAATTTAATTACCATACGTCCAGTAATTGTACCTTGTTCCATTTCTTCAAAGATATCATTAATTTCTTCTAATTCACGTGTTTGCACTTTAGGAATTACTTTTCCTTCAGCCGCAAATTGGAACGCTTCTTTTAAGTCTTGACGCGTACCTACTAATGAACCTACAACCTCAATACCATCTAACACTAAACGAGGGATTTCTAAGTCCATTTTTTCAACAGGTAAACCTACTGCTACTACTCGTGCGCCTGCTTTCACAACATCAACCGCTTGGTTAAATGGTGTTTTTGCTACAGCTGTAATAACTGTTGCGTCTAATCCTTTATCATCAGTTAATTTATTTACTTCTTCAATGGCATCTTGGTGCTTAGTATTAACAACGGCATCAGCACCTAATTCTTTAGCGAAATCTAATTTTTCATCACTAATGTCGAATGCCACAACTTTAGCGTTAAATACATTTTTAGCGTATTGCAAAGCTAAGTTACCTAAGCCGCCAATACCAAATACACCAATCCATTGACCTGGTTTAATATTACTTACTTTTACAGCTTTATAAGTCGTTACACCAGCACATGTAATTGAAGATGCTGCTGCAGGATCTAAGTTCTCAGGCACTTTTACTGCATAATCAGCTGTAACAATAACTTGTTCAGCCATAGCACCATCTACTGTATACCCTGCGTTCTTAACATCACGGCATAATGTTTCACGACCTGTCGTACAGTATTCACAATGTCCACAACTTTCGAACATCCAAGCAATCGAAACGCGATCCCCTTCTTTAAGAGATTCAACGCCCTCACCAACTTTAATGACACGTCCAATACCTTCATGGCCTAATGTTACACCTGTAACATCACCAAAGTCTGCATTTTTAACGTGTAAATCTGTATGACATACACCACAATATTCCGTTTGAACTAAAGCTTCACCGGGTTTCAAGTCACGTACTTCTTTATCTTCTACACTCACTTTGTGATCATGTGTTACTACTGCTGCCTTCATGGTAAATCACTCCTTGTTCAATTAACATTTAATGATGAATCTGTAAATCTACACTTATTATATGCAATCGCTTTCAAAAATGGAAATACTTTATCTTATAATTTTTTTAATTTTTTAAATCTTTAAGTTTCAATTCCTTAAATTTATCAAATTGCTGATATCACTTACTTTCAACACATTATAACTCCACGTATTGCATTTAGAATCTCTATATAGATATGCTATAATTTTACATATAACAATTATATAATTACTTTATATTAACGATTGCATCAAGACTTATGGAGGGATTTTCAGTGAAAACACATGTCCTATACGGGAAGTCTGAAGTAGAAGTCAATGTTCCTGATGATAGTACAGTAATAGAACCTCAAAAAATCGAAGCATTAGATGATTATACTTCAGCAATTCAAAATGTTTTGCGACAACCAACTGGCTCTAAACCACTCAAAGAAATTGTTAAAAGAGATGACATTGTTTCAATTGTCATTAGTGATATCACTCGACCAACACCTAATCATATTCTAGTACCATTACTAATTGAAGAATTAAGCCATGTTCCACGTGAGAATTTTGTAATTATTAACGGTACGGGTACGCATCGTGATCAAACACGTGACGAGCTTATTCAAATGTTAGGTGAAGATATTGTTGATAGCGTAAAAATTGTTCATAACCACTGCGATGAAAAAGAAAGTTTAGTCAAAGTTGGACATAGTAAGTATGGTTGTGATGCCTATTTAAATAAAGATTATGTCGAATCTGATTTCAAAATTGTGATTGGCTTTATCGAACCTCATTTCTTTGCCGGATTCTCTGGAGGACCTAAAGGAATCATGCCTGGTATAGCAGGTCTTGAAACCATTAAGACCTTCCACAATGTCAAAATGATTGGCGATCCACGATCAACATGGGGCAATTTAGAAGATAATCCTGTTCAAGATATGGCCCGTGAAGTCAATACGATGTGCAAACCAGACTTCATGTTAAATGTGGCATTAAATAAAGATAAACACATTACAGCTGCATTTGGTGGTGATGTATTTGAAGCGCATAAAGAAGGCTGTGCTTACGTTAAAGAACACGCAATGTTCAAATGTGATGACCGCTTCGATGTCGTTATAGCTTCAAATTCCGGCTACCCTCTTGATCAAAACTTATATCAAACCGTTAAAGGTATGAGTGCTGCTAGTAAAGTTGTGAAAGAAGGCGGCAATATCATTATGGTATCTGAGTGCGCGGATGGTTTCCCTGATCACGGTAAATTCGCCGAGATATTCAAAATGGCTGACACACCACAAGGCATTTTAGACTTGATTCATGATCCTAACTTTTCAGAAGTAGATCAATGGCAAGTTCAAAAACAAGCAAGCATTCAAACATTCGCAAATGTATATGTGTATTCAGAGCTAACAGACCAACAACTTAAAGATTCTATGCTGAATCCAACATCAGACATCGAACAAACAATTGCTGATTTAGAAAAACAATATGGCAGAAAATTAAGTATTGGTGTTATGCCTCAAGGTCCATTAACTATTCCTTACGTAGAAGATGAAGCATAATGAAAGGATTGATAAATATGACTGAATTACAAAATAAAGAACTCAAATTAAATCAATTATTAGAAGATATGGGTAGTGTAGTAATCGCTTTTTCAGGTGGTGTAGATAGTAGTTTAGTACTTAAAAAAGCTATTGACGTTTTAGGCATAGATCATGTTAAACCTGTGGTTGTTAAGTCTGAACTTTTCAGAAACGAAGAATTTGATCAAGCTATTTCTTTAGGTCATGAATTAGGTATAGGAGTAATGGAAACTGAAATGGCGGAATTAGAAGATGCCAATATCGTTAAAAACACACCTGAAAGTTGGTACTATAGCAAACGTTTAATGTATAGCAAATTAACTCAAATCAAAGAAGATTTAGGTTTCAATTATGTCTTAGACGGAATGATTATGGATGATTTAGAAGATTTCCGCCCAGGTTTAAAAGCAAGAGATGAATATGATGTACGTAGTGTGCTACAAGAAGCACAACTATATAAATCAGAAATTAGAGAATTGAGTAAACAACACGATTTACCAGTGTGGAATAAACCTGCTTTATGTAGCCTGGCTTCACGTATTCCTTACGGTGAAGAATTAAGTTTCACAAAAGTGAATAAAGTAAATGAAGCTGAAAAACATATTTTAAGTTTAGGCGTTAATAATGTGCGTGTACGTTACCATCAAAATATTGCACGTATTGAAGTATCAGAAGATGACTTAACAACTGTAATTAAAAATAAAGACAAGATTACATTACGCTTAAAAGAACTTGGTTTCGACTATGTAACTGTTGATTTAGAAGGATACAGAACTGGTAGTATGAACGAAGTCATTGATACAAAAGCGACAAAATTAGTGTAAGGACGTATACCCATGAGTAAAGATTCTAACTTTATTGAAGACTTGCTCGAAGGTGTAAAATCAAATCAAATATCAATTGATGAAGCTAAAGCCCAACTCAGTCATTATGACGAATTGGGCTTTGCTAAAATTGATTTACATAGAGCAAAGCGCCAAGGATTTCCTGAAGTAATATTTGGGCAAGGTAAAACAAAAGAACAAATCAATCAAATTATTACAAGTTTGTCTAATCATCACAATAGGATTTTGGTCACACGTATTAATCCAGAAAAAGCATCTTATGTATTACAACATCATCCAAACCTAGACTACTATACCGAAGCAAATATAGTCTGCACTTCTCTTGAATCAATTGAAAAATCACATCACTATATTTCAATACTTTGTGCCGGCACATCCGACTTACCTATCGCTGAAGAAGCTGCAATCACAGCTGAAGTAATGGGTATTCAAGTTAAACGTCATTATGATGTAGGTGTTTCTGGTATCCATCGTCTATTTGAACAAATCCAGGATATTCGCAATGGTAAAGTATCGATTGTAATTGCTGGTATGGAAGGCGCACTTGCTAGTGTGGTCGGTGGTTTAGTTGATCACCCTGTTTATGCTGTACCTACTAGTGTTGGATACGGTGCCAATCTTAATGGTATAACAACGCTACTATCAATGATTAATTCATGTGCACCAGGAACAAGTGTACTTAATATAGATAATGGTTTTGGCGCAGGTTATAACGCTGCAATGATTATTAAGATGCTAGAAAATCAATAGAACGGAGCTACAATTATGAGTAATGCTTTATATTTAGATTGTCATGCCGGCATTGCTGGTGACATGCTACTTTCTGCACTGGTTGACTTAGGTGCCGATCCTAAAATAATCGAGAGTGAATTAAAACAACTACCTATTGATGACTTTGCCCTTCACTTTCAAAAGAAAGTTAAACAGGGTATTAACGCTATGACATTGAACATTGATTTTCATGAACATCACCATCATCGTAAAGCTTCTGATATCTTTAAGTTAATAGATGATAGTCGATTATCCGAACGTGTTAAACAACGTAGTAAAGCTATTTTTAATACTATCGCTCATGCAGAAGCTAAAATCCATGGTATGACAATAGAAGATGTTCATTTTCACGAGGTCGGTGCAATGGATTCAATTATAGATATTATAGGTGGTTGTATCGCACTTGAACAACTTGGTATCGATACACTTTATTGTTCACCAATCCCTACAGGTAATGGGAAAATTAATATTGCACATGGTATTTATCCAATACCAGCACCTGCTACTGCTGAAATTTTAAAAAATATTCCGTTAGCAGAATTTGATGTACAAAGCGAATTAACTACACCTACAGGAGCTGCATTTGCTAAAAGTTTAGTCACACAATTTGGTCCTTTTCCATCTGCAACTATGCAGGAAATTGGATATGGAGCTGGTAATAAAGACTTTGATTTCCCAAATGTTTTACGTTTCATCCAATTTCAAGATAATCAACAATCTTCTCACGACAAAGTACAGGTAATGGAGTGCCAAATTGATGATATGACTCCTGAAATGTTAGGTCACTTTATGGATAAGTCTCTCAATCATGGTGCATTGGATGTTTACTATACACCCATTACAATGAAAAAGAACCGCCCTGCGATTCAATTGACAGTTCTATGTAAAGTTAACGATAAAGAAACCATGGAGAACTTAGTATTAACACATACATCATCCCTAGGCATTCGAAGTTACACGGTGAATAGACATATTTTAACAAGAGCCTTTCGTGATGTAGATACACCATATGGTCAAATTAAAGTCAAATTCGCATTAAAAAATGGGCAAATCTTAAAAATGAAACCCGAGTTTGAAGATATTAAATCAATCAGTGAACACAAAAACATACCATTACAACAAGTGTATAACACCGTAATGAGCACGATAGATAGTGAATATCACATTGGTGAACCTTTAAAATAATTACTGAGTATTCATAACCAGATTTAATTGAAACAAAAGATCTTAATTTAAACAGCCAGTAAGTACATTTATACAAATGCACTTACTGGCTATTTTAAGCGTAGTGTCCTACTCCTAATACTGTTTATATTATTCAAAAGCTTTGAATAATTCCTCACTAGAATTATTCCACATCTCTTCATTATGAGATTTTAAAAAGTCTGCTAAAACTTTTTTATTTTCCTCGCCAATGTGGTCAATGATAATTTTATGTTTCATAGATTTATCCATCATATTAACATGTTCAGGCATACTTTTATAACCACGTCGTATACTTTTGTTAACTAATAAATAACATGCAGTAACACCAGCATAATATGGACCACTCTCACTACGTTCAGTAGTCACCCAGCAAAGCCAATATTCTTTAGCTTCTTCGCCTTCAACTTCCGATTTGTCATTTATCCATTTAACACCTTTTTCAACTTGAGCACGTGCATGCATACCACCTATATCTATAAACGCCTCTTTATTCGCAACATCTATAAATACTGGTGCAATATTATCTAAACTAATTGAGCCTATATTCGTCCCTTTATGCCCGTCAAGCGGGTCATTCTTGATAATATTAAATTTAAAACCTTTGTTCTCAGACACACATGACACCTCCGAAAAACTTGAATTCATAATCTCTATATTATGCGTTATATAATAAAGTTTCAATGACTTAATTCAATTCATTAAGCAGATTAATAATAGAACCCTTAGTTTGTGGATTCTCAATATTAAGAATCATTTCTTTAGGATAGTATAATTTATAATCTTCACGATTAATACCTGTAATACTTGAAATAACGAGTGATTGACTACTAATTTCTCTAATACTACCATTACGTCTTAATAAATGTATTGGTTGTCTATTAGAACCAGGTCGATCATAATCATATGGTAAATCAGAGAAAGCCTCACTAACAAAATAATAGTTCGGATCAATATTACCTTCTATGAACAACTCTTGTAGTTCAGTAATAGTAATAATTGAACCATCAAATGGGATATATTTAAATAAGTCTCTATTTATAAAACGACGTGCTAAATCACTGAGAATTGCATCATCTTCTTGTATCCATTTCTTCAAATAATAAAGTACTACGACTTCATCTAAATCAACGTATTGCTCAATTGTAACCTTCTCTTCAAAAAAAGGAACAAAATCTTCTGGGTACATCTTAAAATGGTACCCCTCATTGTACAATTGTTTAACACGTTTCAAACAATTATTTAACAATACTTCTCCGCCTCTACTAACCGGATGAAAGTATATCTGCCAATACATTTGATAGCGACTCATTATAAAGTTCTCAACGGCATGCATTCCACTCTCTTTAATAAGAACTTCATCTTTAGATGGTCTCATTAAACGTAAAATACGTTCCATATCAAATGTGCCATAAGAGACGCCCGTAAAATAAGCATCTCTTTGTAAATAGTCCATTCGATCAGCATCAATTTGCGATGAAATCATAGAAATTACAAGTTTATTTTGATGCGTTTTGTTAATTACTTCTGCAACTTCTTTAGGAAAAGTACTCGATACGCGACTTAAAACTTCATTAACTTCAGTAGGTCCAGTAATAATTGCTTGCGTAAAGGCTTCATGGTCTGTATTGAATATCTTTTCAAAACTATGTGAAAATGGACCATGACCTAAATCATGTAATAATGCTGCACATAATGCCAATGGTCTATCTTCATTGTTCCAAGCGTCTCGTCCCACAAATGATTCGTCAATCATGCGTCGCACGATTTCATATACACCTAAAGAATGGCCAAAACGACTATGCTCTGCAGTATGAAAAGAAAGATATAATGTGCCTAGTTGCTTAATACGACGTAAACGTTGAAACTCTTTTGTCTTAATAAGATCCCAAATAAGTTGATCTTTGACGTGAATATATTTATGAATAGGGTCTTTGAATACCTTCTCTTCAGCTAATTTCTGTTCAACATAGGGTGTTTGCGTCAAATAAATCCTTCCTCTCATTACAGTATAGTCATAGCGTTTATAGACTTCTCTTCATTAAAGCTAAATCCATTTGTTCTCCATACATTTCTGGTTGATAAGAACGTACGATTTCAAAATCATTATTTTGATAATATTGAATTGCATCTTTATTTTTATTATCAACTTCTAAAAATACTGCATCATATTTACCGTCAAATTGTTCTAATCCTTTCTTAAGTAGACTAGAACCATAACCTTTATGTTGAGATTCTGGATGTACATAATGCGCAGACAAATACAATTCTTTACCATAAATGAAATTAGCAAAGCCAATAATTTCATCATTATCTTCGGCTACTAAAAATAGTTGTTCTTCTAAACGTTTCTTTAAATGTTGCTCATTATAAGAAGCAGCTAATAACTCATTTATTGTTGATGCTGCATAAATATTTAAATATGTGTTATACCATGCCTTAGTAGCAACATCTCTAATCGCTACAACGTCATTTGGTGTAGCTTCTCTGACTTTAAACATACTTGATTCTCCTGACTTTACTATGGAATTAATAATGAAATTATATCACAGTACTTATCCAATCGCTTAATATAGAATATTTATCAGCGTAGTTTAATATACTTTTAAATTAGGCTTACGCTAGTGTTCCATTCCATTCTTTAGCTCTTTCTAGTGCAAACGTATCTTTCGAAATATCACCTGGACGTTCAGCGGTACCAATTATATATCCATTAAGTTCAGCACCAATAAAATCTAATGTATATTTCATTTGAGTAATACATGGCTTAGCTTTCACTTTAGGGCAGTCTCCACCAACTAAAATAAGTCGAAAATCTTTCTTTGCCATTTTTTCTTTAAAGTCCTTGTAGTTATCGTCTATCAAAGTTTCAGACCAATGATCGATAAATGCCTTTAAAGATGCAGAAACACTATACCAATACACCGGTGATGCAAATATGACCGTATCACTTTCTAAAACTTGATCAATGACCTGTTTATAATCATCGTTATAGCTTGTAATATCTCTATTCTCGTGACGAAAGTCTCTTACGGGATTGAATTGATAATCGGTTAAGTCAATCCATTTATAATCTAATCCCTCAACTGCTGACTTAGTAAGTTGTGCTGTATTCCCCTCTGGACGACTTCCTCCAAATAAAACTGTTATCATTTTTATCACTCTCTCTTTATTTATATTAAAAAACTATTCCCTTATTCATTGTTAACAACATAAACACTTCATACTTACTTAATATTTTACATATTTGCCTAGTACCCTTATTTCACGTAATATATGTGTATTTTTAAAAATAAAAAAGAATCATTACTATTTATTTCAGTTATAAAAAACTCTTACACACATATAAACGGTGTAAGAGTATCAATTACTTTATTTAATTTTACCTTAATTTATTTTATTCAATCGGAAATAATTCATCAATTTTGTTCAGTTCATCATCTGTTAATTGAATATTTGCCGCTTCAATATTTTGCACAACTTGTTCAGCACGTTTCGCACCAGGAATCACCACATCTAACGCTGGACGCGTTAAGTAGAATGCTAGAACCACATTAGCAATAGATGTGTTATGAGCTTCCGCAATGCCTTGTAATTGTTTCACTCGTCGAACATTATCATTAAATACTTCCGGTTGGAAATCACGGCGAGGTGCACGATGATCATCAAACGTTTGATTTTCCTCATACTTACCAGCTAAGATGCCTGATGCTAATGGGAAGTATGGTATAAATGTAATATTATTTTCAGCTGCATATTTCATGACTTCTTCATTTTCACGATGTAATAAGTTGTATTCTAATTGCACTACATCGACATAACCATCTTTATTCGCTTCCTTAAGTTGTTCTAATGAGAAGTTAGACACGCCTATCGCTTTAATCTTGCCTTCATCTTTAAGTTCTTTTAATGCAGCAACTGCTTTATCTTTCGGTGTATTTTCATCTGGAAAATGAATGTAGTATAAATCAATATAATCTACTTGAAGGCGTTTCAAGCTATTCTCAACTTGCTGTTTTAAATAATCTGGATCATTATTTTGTACGATTTCATCATTTTCTTTAATAACATGTGAACCTTTCGTTGCAATTTGAACTTGTTCACGAGGATACTCTTGAACTACTTGGCCAACTAATTCTTCAGAACGTTCAGGTCCATAAATATAAGCTGTATCTAGTAACGTAATACCGTTGTCAATTGCTTTACGTACAACATCTTTACCCTGTTCTTCATCTAAATTTGGGTATAAATTGTGACCACCTACTGCGTTTGTACCTAATGCAATTGGAAATACGTGAACATCTGATTTACCTAATTGTACTAAATCTGCCATCTATAATCGCTCCTTTATTCTATATAACTACTTATAGTTTACCCATTTCTTATTATGACATTCATATTGACTTTTGATGAGCAATGTATTTTAATGTAACTAATCAAGTTACATTAAAGGCGGTATACTATGAATTTAGAATTCAACATTGCAGTACACGTGCTAAGCTTTCTTACTAAGCATTCCGAAGAACAATTCAATAGCCAGGATTTAGCAGAACTTACCTGTCTTAATCCTGTGCAACTAAGGCGCGTTACCACTACACTTAATAATCAACAATATATAGATTCAATTCTTGGAAAAGGTGGTGGCTATCGAGCTAATGCGCACACTCCAACCATCACCTTAGATACACTATATCAACTTTTCGTGTTAGATAAATTACCAACACAACGTATTTTTACTGGTAGCGAAGAAAGCCATTGTATAATCTCTAGAAATATCGCAACCACTATGAATAAATACAAAGAGCAAGAAACTGCACTAGCGCTCAATTTTTATCGTAACTTGACAATTAACGACGTAATTAAAGATACACTTCAGGAGGACACATCAAATGACACATTTTAATTTATTAGTTATTGGTTTCGGTAAAGCAGGAAAAACACTTGCCAAGTACGCGGCATCACAAGGTCAACACGTCGCTTTAGTAGAACAATCATCAGATAACTATGGCGGCACGTGCATTAACCACGGTTGTATCCCGTCTAAAGTACTCGTACATGATGGGATTGATGGTACAGACTTTGGTACTGCCTTTTCAAGAAAAAAAGACGTAGTCAGCGCACTAAATAAGAAAAACTATGATAACTTAGCAAATGATACAAACATTGAAGTATTCAATTACAAAGCGCAATTCAAATCTAATACTGAAGTTAATCTACTAGACGAGGATGGTGCTATTGTACATACTTTAACTGCGGATAGAATTGTTATTAATACAGGCGCAAAATCGAATATTCCATCTATCCCGGGTATCGAAAGTGCTAAACATTTATTTGATTCACAAGGTTTATTGAATATTGCATATCAACCTAAGCATTTAGTCATCATCGGTGGTGGCTATATCGCCCTAGAATTTGCTTCAATGTTTGCTAATTTTGGCTCAAAAGTCACAGTTATAGAACACGGCGAACATATCATGCCACGTGAAGATCAAGACGTGGTTGCACATGCAATTAAAGATTTAGAGGACAAAGGGATTACCTTTGTCACAAATGCAGAAACGCTAGAATTTAAAAATAACAACAACCAAACGACAATTGTAACTTCTAAAGGCAATTTCTCAGCTGACGCTGTATTGATAGCTACAGGTCGTATACCTAATACTGATTTAGCGCTTGAAGAAACTGATGTTGAACTTGGTGAACGTGGTGAAATCAAAGTGAATGAGCATCTTCAAACTTCAGTCGAACATATTTATGCTGTTGGAGATGTCAAAGGCGGACTACAATTCACGTATATCTCTCTGGACGACTTTAGAATTCTAAAATCTACACTATATGGTGACCAATCGCGTACTACACTTAACCGCGGTACAATTCCTTACACTGTCTTTATTGATCCACCATTTTCTCGAGTAGGTTTAACAGCTAAAGAAGCTCAATCTCAAGGCTATAATTATATTGAAAATACATTACTTGTCGCTCAAATTCCGAGACATAAGATTAATAATGACGCTCGCGGCATTTTCAAAGTTGTTATCGATAAAGATACTGATTTGATTTTAGGTGCTACACTTTATGGCAAAGAATCAGAAGAAATTATTAATTTAATTAAGTTAGCAATTGATCAACATATACCTTACCAAGTTCTAAGAGATACTATTTATACTCACCCAACTATAGTAGAATCCTTTAATGATTTGTTTAATATTTAAAAATTTTTAATTTATTAAAATACTGTCATACTAGTACTTCAAGAGATATAAATTCAACTTATCAATATTTTTAAAAATAAAAAGCTTTACTTATTAATAAATAACAGTTATAGTTAATCTAACGTAATAAAAGCTCGTGAATTTAAATGTAGTGTGTTTGTTTAGAATACTCTCTTTTTTATAAATGAATTTGTTACAAATATTCGTGCAAAAGCACATGGAGGTATTCTATATGAATAACGGTACAGTAAAATGGTTTAACGCAGAAAAAGGCTTTGGTTTCATCGAAAGAGAAGACGGAAGTGACGTATTCGTACACTTCAGCGGTATCGCTGGTGAAGGTTACAAAACTTTAGAAGAAGGTCAAAAAGTTGACTTCGATATTACTGAAGGTCAACGTGGCGAACAAGCAACTAACGTTGTTGTAATGTCATAGGATTAGACCTAATTAAGCGCTTAGAAGATAAATATCTTCTAAGTGCTTTTTTTATTGTAATAAAAAAGCTACGACAATATTCAGGTTAGAATACACTCATAGCTTAAGTTTATAATATAACTTCATTCCTCTATTTTATCGCCTTACGTTTAGCTAATTTCTCTTTTAGCTTTCGGTCTTGTTCTTCTTTACGGCGTTTACGTTCCTCATTACGCTTTCTTAATCGTTCTTCTTCTTCCGGATCTCTTGGTTTTTTTAGCTGAGCTGTGACTTTTTCTAACAATTCGTCTTCAGTAAGCGCAGCAAGTGGTCGATTATTGACGAAGGCAAACGTTTTTCGACGTCCAGGGCCACAATAAGATTGACAGCCGATTTCAATTTCTGCTTCTGGATCTAATTTTTCTAATTTTCTTTTCAAAGTTTTGATATTTACCGCCTGACATTCATCACATATTAAAAATTTATTTTTCACCTTGCCACCTACCTTTCTATATTGTCGTTTCTATCCTAAATTTTGAAGCATATTAATACGAATCAATGAATTTAACTCTAATTATTTTACTCCTTTTACAAGAAAATTCAAGCCTATCATTAAAAGTCATTCTCAGCCATAATAAAAAAGAGCAAGACGCTGATTCAACATTTGAATTCAGTCCTACTCACTTATTAGTTTATATTATTATTGTCCATGATAAATTTTAAATTTCAACGGTTTAATACCGTGTGATGCCCATTCATTATAAATACGATTTTTATCAATGCGATTATCAATAATGGCGATACCGCAATCGCCACCGCCAGCACCTGATGTCTTGGCAGCAGCACCATAACGTTCTCCAATATCACATAACATTTTTAAATTTTCAGTTTCAATGTCGACTGTCGCTTCATTATCCATTTGTTGAATAATCATACGATTTTGTCGAATCATTTTCTGAACACCTTTAATATTATTTGTTTTAAACGCATAGATAAGATTTTCAACACATGTATGAGATTGATCAAGGAATCTTCCATAAAAAGAAGGATCTGATTTTAAGCGTTTCACTTCACTGACTAAATGAGGTGATGAAGCAGGCGAACCTGTCCAACCGATTAAGACTTCCATATTCTCTGGGGCCTGTAAAGGTTCAATATGAAGACCCGGCCAATTTTTTTCTAATACTTCATTAACTGATGTTTCTTCCATCTGTTGTTTGACCCAATCGTGATCGAAAGTACTATAAGCTAGCCAGCCACTGTATACACTTACAGCTATATCACCACATGAGCTTAAACTTTGTAATCGCATATTAGAAATGACTGCAAGTTTATAAATATATAGGTTAGATAATTGCATATCGTAAAACTCATTTAATGCTTTGACGACTGACACTAAAACTGCCGCACTAGAACCAAGCCCATATTTATTACCTGAAGCATCATCTAAATTACTATCGATTTCTAAATGAAAATGCTTCAATTTGACGTTGCAACTTCTCGCATATTGTTCGAAAACTTCAATTGCAGTTACAACATACTTTAATTGACTAGCAGCATTAGCATCGGAGATATCAATTTTATCTTCATTGCGATTAAACGTTACAGGTTCATAATGTAATGTCTTGGAATGAATCGTACCTGTTACTGCATTAGAAGCTTCAATTGAAGCTGTAACAAATCGATCGACCGCAATTAAGACAGACTTATATCCTGGCTCAGTCACTGCATATTCACCTGCTACATAAAGCTTTCCTGGTGCTTTCACCTGAATCATTATATCTCTTCCTTACTTAATTATTTCGACTCCTGATTGGGTAATGTCACTTGTGATGATTTGTGATTGATCAAATTCTTGTAAGAATTTATCTACGATAGCTTGTTGATTTTTCTTTTCAATCAATACTTTAACGTTAGGACCCGCGTCCATTGTAAAGTAGCAAGGTAAACCCGCTTCTCTACATTCATGAACGATGCGCATAGCATCATAACTTTCTGGTACTAAATATGTAAATGGAGGTTGTGCTCCCAAATTAGTTGCATGCATGCGTAAACCATTAGCTTCAATAACTTCACCCATACGCTTGAAATCTTTTTGAGCAATGGCTTCTTTAGTATCTTTCAAATCTGGTTCAACGTTATCTAACCAATATTGATAAAAACGTGACGTATCACGTGTAAGTGACATACCTGAACGACTGGATACCTTTTTAGATTTGTTATTAATAACAACAAAAACCATAGCCAGTTCATTTTCCCAGCCATCCGCTTCAACACGGTGTGCAAACGAAGATTCATCGTCATGTCCCTTTTCCCATTCAGCAAACCCACCATAAATACTACGAGATGCTGAACCAGACCCACGACGCGCTAAACGTGAAAGATCTTTATCAGATAAACCTAATTGTAGAGCTTCATTACACGCACCGGCTAATGCAGCATATGCACTTGCTGACGAAGCTAATCCTGCAGCTGTTGGAACAAAATTCTCACTTTCAATAAGTGCATGTTCTGAAATCCCAGCTTCTTTACGAATCATTTCCATATAACGTTGAATCTTAGCGCTTTCCTTAGCGTTTACAGCTTCCCCGTTAAGAATTAACTGATCTTCTGTTAATGTTTCATCAAATGTTACACGCGTTTCAGTGTAAAAACGGTCAAGTGTAACTGACAAACTATTATTCATTGGTATGATTAATGCCTCATCGGCTTTACCCCAATATTTAATCAGTGCAATATTCGTATGTGCGCGTGCTTTACCACTCTTTTTCAATGGTTTATCCTCCTAACTTCTCAATCCATGTATGTTGTGCCCCAGCTTTTTCAACTGCAGCGACAATATTCTTAGCTGTTTGCAATTCTTTAGCTAAGATAAGCATACTACCACCACGGCCGCCACCTGTTAGTTTGCCAGCAACTGAACCATTCTCTTCTCCTAAGCGAAGAAACATTTCTATTTTGTCATGACTCACCGTCAATGTTCTCAAGTCATCTTGACATTGATTAAAGATTGTAGCTAATTGATCAAAACTATGATGCTCAATCGCTTCACTTGCTGAATAAACTAAAGAACCAATATGTTCAACAACTTGCATATAATTCTTATCATTATCACATAATTGATGCACATCTTCGACTGCTTGTTTAGTAGAACCTTTAACACCTGTATCGATAACTACCATATAACCATCTAAATCTAAGGTCTTTAATATTTCAACTTCGCCCTTTTGATACCAAACAGGTTGATTCGTAACGATAGTCTTAGTATCTATACCACTTGGTTTACCGTGAGCTATACGTTCTGCCCAGTCTGCATTCTCTAATAATTCTTTATCAGTTAGTGGTAAACCTAAATAATCATAGCTTGCTCTTATGAAAGCGACAGCAACGGCTGCACTTGATCCTAAACCTCTAGATGGTGGTAAATTTGCTTGAATTTTTATTAATAATGGCTCTTCTACCTTTTTATTCTCTACGAAATGGCCAATTAAAGATTTCAAATGTTCTGGCGCATCATAAAGTGGTCCATCATAGACATCACTTTGTATCGCTGAGTAATTACCTTTTTCCAAACTTTCGATTAAGACTTTTACTTTTCCTGAAGTAAACGGAATCGCAATTGCAGGTTCACCAAATGTTACCGCATGCTCCCCGATTAATATTATTTTGCCGTTAGACTCCCCATAGCCACGTTGTACCATGATATCTCACCTTTAATATTCTTTCTGAAAAATTATTTTCGAGGTCAGTGGACATACTTATCATGCATATATCCTAAATCTTTCAACTCTATAAATGCCTATGTCAATTTGTATTTAAATTACTGACCTTTTATCGTAGTGTGTACGCAAATTAACTTTATAATTGCATGTCATAGTCTATCCACATTTTTGTATCCTTTTTCGACTTGAATAAAAGATAGACTCAGTTAATTTAACTTTAAAACTTAAAAATATTTATACCCTAAATTTAAAATCTCTAACATACTGTCATGTTAGTCTTTTAATTAAGATGGCCTTCGTTCTTGATTAATCTCCACCATCAATATATTAAAATGATACACAATCTACATCGTTTTTATATTAATCTACCTAAACTATATTACTATAAAAAGTAATAGGAATATAGCAATTTATAATAAATTTGATATATAATTCCACCTAAAATTACATTATTCCAAATGAAAAGGGAGTAGAACAGAAATAATATTTTCTCAGGATTTATTTCGTTGTAACCCCAGCTTGCTTAGCTTGTAGAATTTCTTTAGGAAATTCTCTTTGCTGGGGCCCCGAACCCCAGCTTGCCTAGCTTGTAGAATTTCTTTAGGAAATTCTCTTTGTTGGGGCCCCGAACCCCAACTTGCTTTGCTTGTAGAATTTCTTTGAAAAATTCTCTTTGTTGGGGCCCCGAACCCCAGCTTGCTTTGCTTGTAGAATTTCTTTAGGAAATTCTCTTTGTTGGGGGCACCGATTACGAGGCAAGGATGACTAGGTTTGAAAAAACGCTTGACGCAAGCGCATTTTCAAATCAGTCAGCTACTGACAACATGATAAAGTAGGCTGAGACATTTTATTTTGTCCCAGCCTATTTAACTGTATCAAATTTTCAATTTTAAAAGTTGTTTCACGCTTAATCAGCTTCTATTGAACGATTCATCTTCTCATTACGATCTATCATCTTGTCGAAGTAACCTTCATAACGTGTCCATTCATCTTCAGTGATTGGATCCATATTCAGATTACCACCTAAATCTTTAATAGCGTGTAATAATTGGAACATCACATCTTGGACTTTAATCTCTCGCCCAAACAACGTTTCCAGTGATGCCATACATTCAGGTTGTATATCCGGATATTTAAATTTAGTCACTTCGCCTTTAAGTGCATGTTCATAGAAGACACGCATCATTTCCGCGCGTTCTGAACCTGATCCTTCAACACAAAGATATATTTGCACTGCAATACCACCACGTACACGACGTTGTGAAATGCCGGCAAACTTTTTACCATCAATGCTTAAATCAAATTTTCCTGGGCAATATGAGTGCTCAATCTCTCGTGTATCAATCTCTACATCTTCATTTTCAAACATTTTGCAAATCAATAAATACATTACTGTAAATGCTTCATCAATTGTCGTTTCCGTTTGACCTTTGAAAATAAGTGAGATATTTAATACTCCTTGATCTAACACGACACCAAGACCACCCGAATTCCTCACAATTGCGTTATAACCTATTTCATCAGTTAAATATCGAATACCATCTTTAAGAAATGGTAAACGCGAATCATGAATACCGAGAATAACGGTATGTTGGTGAATCCATGTTCTGACCACATTGCATGATAAATCTTTTCCTACGCTTTCTGAAAACGTATCGTCAAAAGCAAATGATTGCATTGGTGCTAAACCAGACGAATGGTCTACATAGCGCCAATCGATATCATTAAAGTATTTACTCGCTAAGTCCATTATTGTAATGTTTGAGCAGCTGTAATGATTGATAATTTATAAACGTCTTCAGTTGAGCAACCGCGTGATAAGTCGTTAACAGGTGAGTTTAAACCTTGTAATACAGGACCAACTGCGTCAAAACCGCCTAAACGTTGAGCAATTTTGTATCCAATATTACCTGCTTCTAAACTTGGGAATACAAAGACATTTGCATTACCTTGAATTTTAGCGCCTGGCGCTTTTTTCTCAGCTACTGAAGGTACAATAGCAGCATCAAATTGGAATTCACCATCAATTACAACGTCTGTTAAGCCTTCAGATTCTACTTTTTCTTGAGCTAATTTAACTGCATTTGCTACTTTATCAACATCGTTAGATTTAGCTGAACCTTTAGTTGAGAAGCTTAACATAGCAACACGTGGGTCCATGCCGAAGCTTTTAGCTGATTTCGCACTTTCAACTGCGATTTCTGCTAAATCAGATGATTCTAATGTTGGGTTAATTGCACAATCACCGAATACATATTGTTGATCATCTTTAATCATAAAGAAGATACCAGAAGTTTTAGATACGCCTGGTTTCGTTTTAATGATTTGTAATGCAGGGCGAACAGTATCTCCAGTTGAATGTGCTGCACCACTTACTAACCCGTCAGCATGACCAGCGTAAACTAACATTGTACCGAAATAGTTAACGTTATTTAATAATTCATCAGCTTGTTCTTCAGTTGCTTTACCTTTACGGCGTTCAACGAATGATTTAACTAATTCTGGTTTTAATTCGCTTGTAGATGGGTTAATGACTTCGATGTCTGAAACATCTAATCCTTTATCTTTAGCTAATAAGTTGATTTTGTCATAGTCACCTAAAACTACAGGTGTTACATAGTCAGTTGCTTGTAATTGTGTAGCAGCTGTTAACACACGCTCATCTTCACCCTCAGGTAATACGATTTTGACATTTTTTCCTGAAAGTTTTTCTTGTAATACATCTAATAAACTAGACATAATGCCCTCCTAAATAATTTCATAATAATATTTTGCACTCTAATTATACTGTATTTATAGTGATATTTCCATTTCACTAATTTGTAATCATTTAAGTATGTTTACTAATTCTCTTTATGATAAAATTTAGTCTGTATTAAATAATAATAATCAATTTTGAAGGAGCGATACACATGAGTGAAGCAGCTGAAACTTTAGATGGTTGGTACAGTCTTCATTTATTTTATGCTGTAGATTGGGCAACATTTAGACTAGTGCCTGAGGATGAACGTGAAGCTATGATCAATGAATTCAAGACATTCATTAACGATAAAGCTAGTGCTAGAGAACAACAAGCTGGCGACTATGCGCTATATAATATTACAGGTCAAAAAGCTGACATTCTATTATGGTACTTACGTCCAGAAATGAAAGAACTTAATGAAATTGAAAATGAACTCAATAAACTTCGTATTGCTGATTTCTTTATTCAAACATACTCATACGTGTCAGTGATTGAATTAGGTAATTACTTAGCAGGTAAGTCTGATGAAGATCCATATCAAAATCCACATGTTAGAGCGAGATTATATCCTGAATTACCTAGAACAGAGTATATTTGTTTCTATCCAATGGATAAACGTCGTAATGAGACTTATAACTGGTATATGTTACCAATGGAAGAACGTAAGAAATTAATGTATAACCATGGTATGATTGGTCGACAATATGCAGGTAAGATCAAACAATTCATCACAGGGTCAGTTGGTTTTGATGACTTTGAATGGGGCGTAACTTTATTCTCTGATGATGTATTACAATTCAAAAAAATTGTATACGAAATGCGTTTTGATGAGACAACTGCTAGATATGGAGAATTTGGTGGTTTCTATATTGGTCACATCTTAAAAACAGATGATTTCGAACACTTTTTTGCTATCTAAACTTGTTATTAGATAAATCTATTTTGTAAAATTCATAACTTGTTCCCTTCTAAGCTTGCTTGAACATGGCTTTGAAGGGAACTTTTTATTTATAGAAAATAAATCGATAATGGAACTCTAATGTATCTCTAACAAAGATGACGTGCCAAACTTTATAAATGCCCACAATATCTTATTTTGATAATAGTTTAATAAACGAATATTTAGGGAATAGCTATTAATCGCCACATTTAAATAGGTTTTAAAACAACGATAACCTGAGGCACTTACTATGCCTCAGGCTATTATAGTGTAGTATGTGTTTTGGGAGAACTTAATTACTACTCTGAACATTAACAACTATGAAAATATTGTCGCTACCCAATATTATTCATAAATTGCTAACTAATTATTATTTAACCAAATTGTAATATTTTGAAACATTATAGAATGAGTTTGTATATATTTTTTATTTTAAATGTATTGCAACATTATACTATAATGATTAATGTACACTCTTTTTAATTTTTTAACATTTAATTGTCTTATTTTCTTCATTTTGGAGCGCGGATTTTCTAGGCATTTGTTATACACAATGTGAGACTCTTTTTTATAAGAGCGAATCAGAGCTTAGAAACTTTTAATATAAGCGTGCTTACTTCAATTAGCTACTTTAATTTTGTATCATAAACCTAAAAGACTTTTATATCTTAGACTCATTGACTATAATTATGAGTACATCTTAACGAATGGTGATGAAATGGATAATACACAAATACACGAAAATGCAGATGAAAAATTAATTAAAGACGTTGTCATGATGGCTGGACGCATATTATTGGAGTCCGGTGCTGAAGGTACACGTGTTGAAGATACAATGACACGTATTGCACGTAAATTAGGCTATTCTGAGAGTAATAGCTTTGTTACCAATACTGTTATTCAATTTACATTACATAATGAATCTTATCCTCGAATTTTTAGAATTAATTCACGTGATACGAATCTCATTAAAATTTCTCAAACAAATGAAATCTCACGCTTAATCACAAAAGGTGCAATTACACTAGAAGAAGCTAAATTAAAACTTGAGAATATATATGTTGCTAAACGTGATAGTAGTTTACTTTTCAAGGGAATTGCTGCTGCCATTATTGCTATTAGTTTCCTATATTTACAGGATGGTAAACTTGTCGATGTTATCACCGCATTGTTAGCGGGCGGCTTAGGTTATCTTGTAGTTGAAATACTAGATAGACGTTTACATGCGCAATTTATTCCAGAATTTTTAGGGTCACTCGTTATAGGAATTATTTCAGTACTTGGTCATTATTTATTACCCACAGGTGATCTTGCAACAATTATTATTGCCTCTGTAATGCCTATTGTTCCCGGAGTACTTATAACAAATGCCATTCAAGATCTATTTGGTGGACACATGCTTATGTTTACAACGAAGTCCTTAGAAGCACTCGTCACTGCTTTTGGTATTGGCGCTGGCGTTGGTTCAGTTTTAATCTTAGTTTAGGAGTGGGAATGAATGTTTTGGATATTAAACTTAATTTTTAGTTATACCGCTTCACTTTTTTTCTGTGTGATCTTCGATGCGCCTAGGAAACTTTATCTCTCTTGTGGATTTGTAGGAGCATGTGGTTGGATGATTTACATTCTTTTTTATCAAGGTTTGAACACACATACGATCTACTCAAGTTTCTTCGGAAGTTTAGCGTTAGGTTTAATTAGTCACTATATGGCTCGTACAAAGAGAGAACCGGCAATTATCTTCATGGTACCTGGAATTATTCCTCTTGTACCTGGTGGTCTAGCGTTTGATGCTACTAAGAATTTAGTACTATTAGACTTCAGTAAAGCGATTAATACAATGCTTGAAGTAACACTCATTGCTGGCGCCATTGCGCTCGGCTTATTATTTGCAGACCAAATTTCTAAAATTATATTATCTGGTTTTGCAAGAACAAGAAAAAGAATATAACATCATTTATACTATTGTTGATATTAGAAAAGCGCGTGGCTCCCTAGAGCCCGCGCTTTTTAAAGTTGAACTATTTATAAGTATCATCTACCATATCTTCAACTTCTTTTTCAGAACGATTTAAAATTAATCGACTTAATTCATCATTATCCATTCGCTTCAATTTAGGATAACGGATAACGAAGAAAATCAGTCCAATTACTAACCATCCACCTAAAGCAATATATGACGGCATTGAGAGCGATGCTGGTGATCCAGGCACTAACAATAAGAGAAGGAAAATAAATGATACAATCGAACCAAAAATGGCAAATGTCTTATAAACAGGTCCGTACGTATTACTTTCTTTATTAAAACTGAACAACTTAGCTGCAGATAAACATGTAATAAAATAAGCAATTGATACGCCAGTTGACGACATATCAACAATCCATGTTAATGCAGTACGACCTAACCAAGGTGCAATTAATGTAACAGCTACTAAAAAGATAATCGCTACATATGGTGTCTTATATTTAGAGTGCAATTTACTAAAAGCAGTTGGCATGATGCCTGAACGCCCCATCGAGAATAACAATCGACTTGCACTCATTAAAAATCCATTTAAACCTGTAAATATACCCATAATAATTGCTATGGCTAATACACCTAAACCAATATAACCAAATGCTGACTGTGTTTCAGCACCTGTTACCCATAAGTTACCATTTAAACTTGCATTATTAGTACTTAACCAACCTGTGTATAAAATCATTACGACATATGTCAGTGACGCTGCCAACAAACTATACACTATCAATTTAAATGTCTTATTAGGTGAAAAGTTAAATTCTTCTGCAGTTTGAGGAATGTTGTCAAAGCCAACATACGCCCAAGGCGCTACTGCCACAATCATAATTATAGATGTGAACCAACCTGATTTAGGATTAGCTAATGGTTGTAAATTCTCAAATGCAAAATTATTTCCAAAGAATGAACCGAAAAACATAAGCAACACAACAATAACCATAGCTACGCAAAAGTAATATTGCAATGAACCTGATACACTTGCACCACGGATTGCTACTAGCATAAAGACAAGTAATAACACAGTGGCAATAATGATTTCAGTTATGTAAACGTCCCATCCTGCAATCGTGTATAACTTCCCATTATTCAACAAATCAGGAAGTAGGAATTTTACTAATAAACTAAATGCCGTTGCATTAAGTGCAACAACACATACATACCCAAATGTTAAAAACCATGATGAGAAGAAACTAACGTATCTACCAAAACTTAAGTAACTAAATGCAAAGGCGCCACCTGAAACTGGAAATTTTTCTACCAAGGCCCCATAACTTACTGCAATGAGTATCATTAATAATGCACCAATTACGATACCTATAGATGCAGCAATTGGACCAGATTGCTTAATCCAATCTCCAGGTAAAATAAAAGCACCCCAACCTATACATGAGCCATAAGCAATAGCCCAGACAAACTTTTCAGAGAGGTTCTGTTTCAAATCGCCTCTATCTATATCCTGATTTTGATTATTTTTACTCATAAAATAAACTCACCTCAAGTATGCTATATACCCAAAAGGTGAGTTGTTTAATCTATACTATTGACACAATATAAGTGCTTTGCAGTTTTATATAAAACTAATAAATTTGATAAATTATGTTAAATTTTATCCTACAAATTTAAATGTAGAGATAATAAGCATTAACCAACCCGCGATAAACAATAAACCACCAATTGGTGTAATCGCTCCTAAGATACGGATTTGTGTTAAAGCTAATATATATAACGAACCACTAAAGAACACCACACCAAGGAAGAGAAGCCAACCTGCCCAATTCACATTAATAGATGTTGTACCACTAATAACACCAATAATGATTAATCCTAATCCATGGTACATTTGATAATTCACTGCTTTTTCCCACACTGACATATATTTGTCCGATAATTTACCTTCAAGACCATGTGCACCAAATGCCCCAGTACCAACTGACATCATTGTACATAGCGCACCTAGTATTATAAATAATTTCATCATATACATTCATTCTCCTCATTCAGTTTAAAAATCAAATATTGATTCTCCATTACCAATTTCATCATCCGTTACCATTGTATTAGATGGCAAGCTATTATTCTGTGACGATTTCATTGAATCTGGAACTTTTCCACCCATCGCCTCAATTTCTGCAGCAGTCACTTTGGATTTACCTTGTGACGATGATGTGTTTGAACTTTGATTTACTTTTGAAAATGACGTAGTCACAGTTTTTGTAAAATCCTGACCTTGTGATTTTGATGACGCTGGCTTACTTTCGTTGTTAGCATATATTGACGTTAATGTATGAATCGCATACATATGTTTCTCGAATTGTTGCTCGTTAGTAGCCTCATCAGCTTGCACTAACTCATGTTCAATTAGTTGAATCACTTGCGCTCTATTCATTTAAGCCTCCCCATTCTCGCACCAATTGATAGGTGATTTACCTTTAGATACTAAATAATCATTAGTTTTAGAATATGGTTTAGAACCAAAGAACCCACGATAAGCCGATAACGGGCTTGGATGTGGCGATTTAATAATATAGTGTTTTGACGTATCAATTAATTTAATTTTCTGTTGTGCAGGCTTACCCCATAATATGAATACAACATCATCACGATGTTTCGAAATAGCTTGGATCACTTCATCTGTAAATGTTTCCCATCCAATATCCTTATGCGAGTGTGCTTGTCCTTGTCGAACCGTCAGAACAGTATTTAATAACAAGACACCTTCACGAGCCCAATCTTGTAAATGTGGTGATGTCCGATGACACCCAATATCATCTTCCAATTCCTGATACATATTTCTCAAAGAAGGCGGAAATTTAGCATTAGGTTGCACAGAAAACGCTAAACCATGGGCTTGATTCGGTCCATGATAAGGATCTTGACCTAATATAACCACTTTCACATCTTCAAAAGGTGTTAAATCAAAAGCTTGATAAATATTGTCTCTATCTGGATAGATGGTTTGTGTTGTATATTCTTTTTCTAAAAAATCGTGCATCTCTTTGAAATCGTGTCGTTCCGTAATATCATGAAATATTTCTGACCATTCCATCGTTTTCACCTCAAGCCATATTTTAACATAATGCTAACCTAATCAGTTATTGATTTTATCCATTACTTCAAGCTAGCACGTAGTCTGATAAACGTGATATTATAAGACATAGATTAGAAATTGTCGGGAGTGAATTTACATGGCTTTAAAAAAAGTATTAACAATTGCAGGTTCAGATACAAGTGCGGGAGCTGGTATGCAAGCTGACCTTAAAACATTCCAAGAATTAGACACATACGGCATGGTCGCTTTAACAGCTGTTGTAACAATGGATAAGGAAACTTGGTCTCATGATGTGACACCACTTCCTATGGATTTATTTGAAAAGCAACTTGAAACAGCTATTTCAATTGGTCCAGATGCTGTTAAAACTGGCATGCTAGGTACTCAAGAAATCATTAAACGTGCTGGAGAAGCATTTGAAGAATCAGGCGCACAATATTTCGTAGTAGATCCTGTTATGGTATGTAAAGGCGAAGATGAAGTACTTAACCCAGGAAATACTGATGCAATGATTGAATATTTATTACCAAAAGCAACTGTTGTGACACCTAACTTATTTGAAGCAGGCCAACTTTCTGGTTTAGGTAAATTAACTTCAATCGAAGACATGAAGAAAGCAGCAGACATCATCTTTAATCAAGGCGCTCAACACGTCATTATTAAAGGTGGTAAAGCGTTAGATCAAGATAAATCTTACGACTTATACTATGACGGTAATACGTTCTACCAATTAACAACAGATATGTTCCAACAAAGCTACAACCACGGTGCCGGTTGTACATTCGCAGCCGCTACAACAGCATACTTAGCTAATGGTAAATCACCTAAAGAAGCTGTTATTAGTGCCAAAGCATTTGTTGCTTCAGCAATTAAAAATGGCTGGAAAATGAACGACTTCGTAGGTCCAGTAGATCATGGTGCCTATAATCGTGTTGAACACATCGATGTAGACGTAACAGAAGTTTAATAGTAAACACTTAATTTTTATAAACTCAAACTAACCTCCTCAATAAAGTCTTTATTAAGACCATTCATTGAGGAGGTATTTTATTTAACTCATTCACATTAATTTAGGCTTATTATAAATTCTAGGTATTAAGTCGTAGAAAGTGATAGGCTATACGTTGTATCCAAAGTTGGTACCTTGGGCTCATGTTTTTATTTTAAAATTGCTTTACTATATTAAGTGTAGAGAGACAAAGGAGGAATTACACATCATGATTATCTACAAGCAAAATATAGAGAATGGTATCCCAATGTACGAAATCATTACGAAAACCTTCAAGACAATTACGGTAAAATTTGATGAAACGTTTAACAAGAATGAAATCTATAAATTGCTCTCTCTACTAGAAAATGACCTTGATAACATGAAACTAGGTTATTAAGTCATTTAGACATCAAGAAGCACAGTAAAAGTGTTTTCCAAATTGAGAATTCAAACAGATGAATTATTCCCAAAATTGATTTTAAAGTTCTTATGCCCCCTAATACTATAAGTAACTTTATAAGTCATTAATCATTCCTAAACTCACCTTATTTAAATAGCGTCGATGTTAGACGAGGATTGTCCCCCCTCGTATGCTTAGAGAGTAACTTTAAGCTTTGCTAACATTGACGCTATATTTTTACGTCGCTAATTATTTATAGTACTTCTATTTAAAGTTAAATGAATTAAAAAAACGCATTGAAGCGAACGTGCATCAATGCGTTTAATTGATAATTATTATGCGTTTTTATTTTTCTTAACTTTAATCCACCATAATGCTTTTTTAGGATTTGATTCATAAAATTCTAAATCCTTTTTATTGTCAACATTAGGATAAGAACCTTTAAGTGATTTACCTGCTGTACTTACATGCAGTACCGCAATCACAATAAAGCCGATAATACTAATTGCAGTTAAATAATACGCTGGTGCGTAAATGTTACCAGTTGATTCAACTAACCATGAGTTAACTAACGGTGTGGTACCACCAAATAGTGAAACTGAAATATTAAATGTAACTGCTAATGTACGATATCTAATATGTGTAAAGAACATTGTTGGTAATGAACCAGGCATTGTTGCTTCGTATGTTGATAAGAAGAAACCTAAAATAAACACACCAAGTATAATGAATGGTAATGATTTTGTATTGAGTAAACTAAATGCCACAATACTTAATAGTGTAAGACCACCAGTACCAATCAAGAATACTTTCTTCTCACCAATTTTATCAGCTAATTTACCGAAGAATAATGCTAACGGAATCATTACTGCCATAACACATGTAATTAACACACTTGTAGTTGTTTCATCAATTTTAACAATTTGTCCTAAGTATGTTGGTAAATAAGCAGTAACTGTATAGTTTGTTACATTGAAAAATACAACTGCTACGAAACATACTAAGATATCTTTAAAGTAATAACGGATAATTGTGAAGAATCCTATGTTATCACGTGCTGGTGTTTCTACATCATTTTCATAGATTGGAGATTCTTCAAGTTTACGACGTAAATAAAGTCCAAATAAACCAAGGAATAAACCTAAGATAAATGGAATTCTCCAACCCCACGCTTCCATTTGTGCATCACTTAAGAAGAAACTTAATAATGCGATCATAATTGAAGCTGCGATATAACCCGATAAAGTTCCAATTTCAAGACCACTACCTAAACTATTACGCTTCTTATCTGGTGAAATTTCAGCAATATATGTCATTGCTCCAGCATATTCACCACCAGTAGAAAATCCTTGTAATATTCTAGCGAGCAGTAAGAGCGCTGGTGCCCATAATCCTATCATATCGTAGTTTGGTAAAACACCTATCGTTAATGTTGATAGAGCCATTAAAATAATAGTCGTCGTCAATACAACTTTACGACCGTACTTATCACCAATGATTCCAAACACTATCCCACCTATTGGTCGTAATAGGAAGGCAATTGCTAATGCTGCAAATGTAAATATTTGTTGAATCTGTGGGTTTTGTACTGGCGAAAAGAAATTCGCTCCGATATATGCCGTAGTGTACGCATAGACACCAAAGTCGAACCATTCCATGGCGTTACCAATACCCGTGGCAAATACAGTTTTCTTCGCTGTTTGCCCATCGACCATGTTAATTCTATCTTTTTTAAAATCCATGACCTGTAACACTCCTTCTATTTATGTTACATAATTATACAGACCTAATGAATGTTGTCAAATCACTAAAAATTATATAAATTTCAAAAATACAATATTATTCATTTTACAGAATTTAACAACCTTCTTTTGTACGCGCTTACATAATTTTAATAAAAACAAAAAAGGCTATAATTAAAAATTAATAATTTTATCAATTTCTAATTATAACTAGTTTTACCCCATTAGCTTCATTCGAAACAATAATCCGTTCGTTTTCAACCACCTCAAAATCTATTGTTTCATTGATATTAGTGGTTTGAACATACTTAATTTTATAGCTAGCCCATTGATCATCCATCATAGAAAATACCTTTTCAACGATTAATTGTCCTGGAACGATATACTCATGAATCGGATTTTCGTCATCTACAATTGCTAAATACTGTTCTACTATTTCCCTATTAAAAACCATATATTCCATCCTCTGAAATAAACGTTTGTTCGATAATCATACATGTTTTATTATTTTTATTAATTTCCAATTTAAAAATAAAACGGTCAAATTGCTTTACTTTTTCAGATTTTTTATGCGTTAAATATGCACAATATTGTATGTCGCTTTCTAAATTTTCAAACAATTCAACATTAGTACGTACTAATCGTATTGCTTCACCTTTAAAGATTTGAAACATTTTAAATTTAGGCCACAACTTTGCACACATTAGCGGTGGTACTGTGCCGTCATATTCCTTCCCTATTACACTACAATAAATTCGGACGTCCTCGGAATGGAATTTAAACTCTCTTGTTTCATTGGCGCCACTTTTCAAAGAGTACCGCATTTCCCATACCTCCTCCTATACCCATCGTAGCAATTCCATATTGCCAATTAGGTAAGTTTAATAATCTAGCAACTAATGCCGCGCCACTAGCACTATATGGATGTCCAGTAGCAATCGCACCTCCCCATTGATTTACCTTGTCCAAACCTAAATGCAACTCATTTATAGATGCCAGCACTTGAGAACTAAATGCTTCGTTCAGTTCAAGGGCTGATATATCTTCAATATTTAATTTCTGCCTTTTCAATAATTGAGAAACTGCGGGTACTGGACCTATCCCTAATAAGGTTGGATCCACACCTGTTGTAACAGCATCTCTATATAACATTCCCCATTTAATCCCCATTGCCACAGCCATTTCCTTTTCCATAATTAAAGCTATTCCGGCGCCATCATTCTTCATGCAACTATTACCAACTGTAACTGTACCATTTGGTAATATTGGACGTAATCTATGTAAACGCGCCTCAGTCAGATTTGGTTTTAAACTTTCATCCCTATCAAATAACGCTCCTTTAATTGTAAGAGGAACAATCTCACGGTTAATATCACCATTATTAAAATGCGTTGCCACTAACCGATGACTACGTGCTGCAAATAAGTCTTGATCATTACGAGATATATTATAATGTTGCGCGACATTCTCAGCTGCTTCTATCATGCTTGGATCTTGACCTTCAGGTGCAAATGATGCACGCTCAAAAAATTGTGGTAATTGCATTTCATAGACAGATTGAGGACGCTTAATCTTCCATGGTGCACGACTTGTACTCTCTACGCCACCAGCAATGAACACCTTCCCAGCCTCACATTGCACCATTCGACACGCATAAATGATACTTTCTAAACCCGAGCCACATTGACGGTCTAATGTTATGCCAGGAATTCGATGATTTAAACCGGCTTCTAGTAACGACTTTCTCGCAACATTACCACCATTCCCTACAACATTACCTAATACAACATCATCCACTTGATCCATTACTTCAGGAAATGTTTGCTTCAAATTTTGAAAAAGTGGTAACAACAGCGCTTCAGGTTCTAAATGTCTTAACGCACCACCATATTTACCAAACGGTGTTCTTTTAGCCCATATTACAACTGCTTCTTTCATACTTTAAACGCTCCCTCTAAATATAATGTTTGAACAGCGTTACGTGCTACTTTGCCACTATTGGTAAATGGCAATTCTTTTACCCTTATGAGCTTTGAAGGAATTTCATATCTTGATAACGTTTGTCGTAAATATCGTCTCAATGTCGTATAATCAAGTTCTTGATTTCCTACATAAATTAATACTGCAATTTCTCCAAAACGTCTATGTGGCTCACCAACGACAACCGCTTCTTCAATTCCCTCTAATGATTTCACTTGCTGTTCTATTACATTTGGATATATATTTTTACCCCCAATAATAAGTCGATCACTTTTACGACTTACTAAATAAAGTTGATTATTTTGTATGTATGCATAATCTCCGGTTTCAATCCAGCTATGAGGTTGCACCACTTCAACATCGACATACCCTGAATAAATCATATTACTTTGAACCTTCAATAAACCTATTTTCCGATTATCTTGCGCTTCAAGTTTAATTGAAACATTAGGAAATACTTGACCAACAGAGTTAGTTGGTGATGTCTGATTGAAGTTATACGTAATAAAACTTGCTTCAGATGTTCCAAAAAATTCAATTATATTTGCGTTATTAAATTGTTTGGACACAGTTTTAAACAATGATTCTGACAGTTTCGCACCACTAGAAAATATAGATTTAATGTGTGTGATAGTCGTATCTACATTCAGTAATTGATGCAACATGGTTGGTACAAGAAAAAGTGCGATATTAGAATGTTGTTCATTTAATATGGAAATGAATTGTTTTGCATCAAATTGTCGTTGTCCAATGAAAGTTCTACCTGAATATAATGCGTAAATACATGTATATAACGATAACGAATGTGCGAGTGGACCTGGTGCAGCGAGAGCTTTTTCATAGTTATATATAAGTTTTTCATTTTCAACATAAGATGCAATCCATGAAGGTTCATTACGGTAATAAGCTTTAGGTAAGCCAGTAGTGCCAGATGTAAATCCAATATGTAACAAGTCATCCACTTTTAATTGCTCAATTATATATTTTTCGTATGTACCAAATGATGTTGTACGTTTAAACTTTCCGATAGCAGTCGTTACATATTCAATATGATAATTCTCTATAAGTTTATCTATAGTGTCACGTGACTATTTGTTATCTAAAAAGCATGGAACTCCATCCATCATTAAAACAACAAAATAATTTGTGATATTTACTATTGGAGAGTCACTTAATAGTGCCACTCTACTTCCAAGCTTAAATTTTGGTAAATTCAAAGTGCAATCACAAATTTTTTGGTATAAATTCTCATAATTTACAATTTCATCATCGATTTGCAGTGCTATGGATTGAGGCTGAACCTTAGCGTAATGTTCAAGTCGCTTTATGATTTCTAGCATTGTATGACCTCTTCCGTTCTTAAATGTTAACTTCAATTTATATTATGTTAACATTATTTTTAATATAACTCACATACTATTACATTAAGAAATTTCCATAAAAGCGATATGTCATTTATTAATCTATAAAAAAATCCAACCGATGCCTTTTTTTGGGAATCGATTGGATTAAATAAACGCTATTTATTCTAAATTTGCATGATTATTTTGCATTTCTTCTTCACTTATATCAAATGTTTCCATTAAGCCCAGAACCACGCTATCTAAGAACAATAATGATGATTGTTCAAATAAGCTTCCTAATGGTTGTTCAGACCCTTCAACATTGTGTTTTGTGCCAGCTGGTAACTCAATTACTGTTTCAGCTAACTCACCAATTGGAGAATCAGGGCTTGTTGTTAATAATACAACTTTAGCACCTATTGATTGTGCTTTTTCAGCTAATAAGCGTAAATGTTCTGTTGAACCCGAACCAGATAAAATAACAAATAAATCATGTTCTTTAATAGAAGGTGTCGTTGATTCACCTACTACAAATGCTTCTTTACCAAGTTGATTAAGTCGCATTGCGAAACTATTTGCCATAAATCCTGAACGGCCTTTACCTGCAGTGAAGATTCTTTGCGCACCATTCACATCATTTGCAAAACGGTCATATTGTTCATCTTCAACATGTGATAACGTTCGATCTAATTCTTCAAGAATTAATTTGTAATTAGTAAATTGAGACATAATTACTTACCTTCAATCGCGTCACGACATTGTTTAGCAGCTTCGACTGGATCATCAGCGTTAGCAATACCGCCACCAACTATAACTAAGTCAGGTTGTTCTGCAACAATATCTTTAATTGTATCTGGTTTAATACCACCAGCTACAGCAACTTTAGAATTCTTAATGACAGATTTAACAGTACGTAAACTGTCTAATGGAGATTGACCTTCTGCTTGTAAGTCATAACCAGTGTGTACTGCAATATAGTCAGCACCCATTTCATCTAATTCTTTTGCACGTTTTTCTAAATCTTGTACCGCAATCATATCAACTAATAATTGTTTATCATGTTTGTGCGCTTCTTCAACTGCCGCTTTAATTGAAGCGTCTTCAGCCACACCTAAGATTGTTACAACATCTGAACCAAATTTAATTGCTTGGCTTACTTCATAATCTGCTGCGTCCATAATTTTAAGGTCAGCTAATACTTTAGCGTTGCTAATATTTTCATCTAAATGTTGAACTGCTGGTAAACCTTCGTTGATTACGATTGGCGTACCAATTTCTACGATATCTACATATTCCTCAACTTTTTTAGCTAATTCTGCTGCTTCCTCTTTGTTTAATAAATCGATTGCTAATTGTAATTCCAATGCAAACATCCTTTCATTACTAAAGTGATATATCTTCAGTTCTTATTTTATCTTTCACATTCATTAGTCTACCCGTCTTATAAATTTTTAAACGATACTCCTAAACCTAACAATTTACTCACTTATCACATACAATACTTACAGTAAATCAACTCTTTAAAGGTATAATTACCACTTTTTCTGAATAAATTGAGCAGAGATGTACAATTAGTCTCTTCTTTTTAGTAAAATAAATAGATAAACATATTGTATGGTTGCAAGGAGTGAAAGTGTTGGAACTCATTAACGCTGAAGAAGTACAACAATTATTAACATCATTCGAAAATAAACCTGTATACCTACACGTTGAAACGACTAATGGTGCATATGCAAATCATTTCGATCAACGTGTCTTTAATGCGGGTACATTTTTAAGAAATATACAAGTCACATATGAACATGCACAACTTAAAGGTGGAGAGAAAGACCCCTATAGAGTTGGTTTAAAACTTCGTGACGGAGGTTGGGTCTATGTTCAAGGACTAACGCATTACGAAATCAATAACAACAACGAATTTTTAATCGCAGGATTTAACTACGAAGGACAATTGGCTGCCACAATCGAGATTAGTGAAAAGCCATTTACAGTATAGAGGAGGTTTATTCATGAAAGATGAAAGACACGTGTTAATGATATTCCCACACCCTGATGATGAAACCTTCTCATCAGCTGGAACGATTGCAAGTTATATTGATAACGGCATTCCTGTCACTTATGCATGCCTAACATTAGGACAAATGGGACGTAATTTAGGTAATCCTCCTTTTGCAACTCGAGAATCACTACCTGATATACGTGAACGTGAATTAGAAGAAGCGATGAAGATTATTGGCATCACCGATTTACGTAAAATGGGATTACGTGATAAAACGGTTGAATTTGAGCCTCATGAACAAATGGATGACATGGTTAAAAAGTTGATTGAAGAAACAAATCCATCAGTGATTATTTCATTCTATCCTAAATTTGCTGTCCATCCCGACCATGAAGCAACAGCTGAAGCCGTAGTAAGAACCGTAGGACGTATGCCTGAAGAAGCACGACCACGTTTACAACTTGTAGCGTTTAGTAATGATGCACCAGAAATACTAGGCGAACCAGATATATTAAATGACATTCGTGCATATCGAGATCTTAAATTGAAAGCTTTCGAAGCACATGCATCTCAAACTGGTCCATTTTTAAAACAATTAGCGAGTCCAGAAGTCGGTGGCGAAACACAAAGTTTCTTAGACGTTGAACCGTATTGGACATATCATTTTGAATCTTAAGGGGAGGTAAACAATGACTGAATTTGATTTATCCACACGTGAGGGTCGTTGGAAACACTTTGGCTCAGTTGACCCAATCGAAGGTACAAAACCAACAACTAAAAATGAAATGACTGACTTACAAAGTACACATAAAAATTTCTTATTTGAAATCGAAGAAGTCGGTATTAAAAATTTAATTTACCCCGTTAATATTGATCGTTTCCAAACGGCGGGACAATTTAGCTTTTCAACGAGCTTAAATAAAGATGAAAAAGGCATTAACATGAGCCGTATTCTAGAAAGCGTAGAAAAACATTACAGCAATGGTTTAGAGTTGAATTTCGATACACTATATCAAGTATTACGTACATTACAGACAAATATGAAACAGAACTCAGCAGGTGTTGATGTTTCGGGTAAATGGTTCTTTGATCGCTTTAGTCCAGTAACGAACATTAAAGCAGTAGGCAATGCCGATGTCACTTACGGATTAGCCATCGAACATGATCAAATTACACGTAAAGAAATTACAATTGAAGCAACTGTAACAACACTATGCCCATGTTCTAAAGAAATCAGTGAATATTCAGCCCACAACCAACGTGGTGTAGTTACAGTTAAAGTTTATTTAGATAAAAACAACCAGGTTGTTGATGATTATAAAGATAAAATTCTAGATGCTATGGAAGCAAACGCAAGTTCAATCTTATACCCAATTTTGAAACGTCCAGATGAAAAACGTGTTACAGAACGCGCTTATGAAAATCCACGATTCGTCGAAGATTTAATTCGTCTTATCGCTGCTGACTTAGTAGAATTTGATTGGATAGATGGTTTTGACATTGAATGTCGTAACGAAGAATCTATTCACCAACATGATGCATTTGCGAAATTAAAATATAGAAAATAATCGTTGCGTATAAATAATAAGGCAGTTGTCACACGTTTCAAATGTGATAACTGCCTTGTTTAATATTTATAAATATTAGTGTTAATGTTTAGCCATTTTCTTTTCACCAGGTTTAACGAAACACATAGCTACAACACTAATTAGTGATGCGATCACGGCTGACACAAACATTGAAGAGTAGCCATAACTTGCTACTAAGTACCCTGTTAATGTTGGTGCAATAACAGTAGCTGAGTTAACGAAAAAGTGTGTAATACCGCCATATGTACCAGTCTTATTAGGTGCAGTATCAATAATTACTGACCAATATACACCATTAGGTAGGAATATGAAGGCATTCCCTATCATCATTAAAATCATGATTGCAACGATACTATGCGTAAATGGAATAATTAAGAAACAAATTGCCGCACAAATCATTCCGGCAATTGCAAAGTATGAACGTGCAATACGTAAATTCCCAGTTTTATGACGTAGCCAGTCAGAGATATGTCCACCAAAGTAAATTGTGAAACATGCACCAATCCACGGAACCATACCTAAATACCATAGTGAGTGAATTTCAAAATGATACTCGTCTTGTAGATACTTTGGTGTCCAAGTTAATATTAAGAAATTAACATATTGGAAACCAAAATACCCAAACATGTTACCAACTAACGTTGGACTTTTAAAGAAATGGTACCATTTTTCATCTTTTACATCTTCAGTTTCAATCGTTTTCTCAACATTTAAACTACCTTCCGTTGAACGAATTTCTTTTAATTCATCTTTAGAAACACGCTTGTTATCTTCTGGATAATCTGTAAACACGAATGCCCAAATGATTACCCAAACTAAACCGAGAGCCCCTAATATCATGAATAATAATCTCCAGCTTGCAATTGTTAAGAAACCAGATACGATTGGAGCTGTAATTAATGCACCAAGTGGTACACCTATAAGTCCAAGTGCTGATAATAATCCACGTTCCTTAGGTGCAGCCCAATTGGCATTAGTCTTACTAATAATTGAGAATACAGGACCCTCTGCAACTCCAAATAATACTCTAAGTAATCCAAATCCTACTAACGCAGAACCTCCAAAAATGGCCATACCTAACTCTCCAGCATATGCCATTGCCATTTCAGCGATAGACCATGAAGTTCCAGCAATAATCCAGACAAACTTTGGCCCCTTCTTATCAGCTGTTAAACCACCAACCAGTGATCCTAGCATGTATCCGTATCCAAAGTAGCCTAGAATTTTACCCCAAGCGATCGTATCAAACCCATATTCACTGATAATGTCTTTTTGTGCATATGAGATAGCGCCACGGTCTATGTAGTTAATCATCGTCATTATAATGATCATCGTGATAATAAAGTATCTATATTTCTTCATCATAGCCCCCACCCTTTGTCAGAAAATTTACTTTACTATGACATTTTATCACACTTTTGAAAACGTTATCATAGAGATTTGAATAAATATAGTAAAACTGAATAACTTCTTAGTAAAAAACAATTTCTGATAAGAATAAATCAGAAATTGTCTTGTCATATATTTAAAGCTAAAAAACTATTAAAAATCGATTGTAGATTTTAAATACTCTAAATCATTATAGGAAGTGAATATTATTGTTTCCTCTTTCCCTCTTATAAAGCCACTTTTGTATTTAAGACCTAATACAAAAGAATTACTGAATTTAAATAAATCATATTTATAATGTTTATATATTTCAAACAAATCTTTTACAGTATAACTTTGTCTGTCTTTACTTCTAAAACGACCAGTTAGGTTTGTAGCTATTGAAGTGGATAATTTCAGCTCTTTTATTAAATTATTTATATATTGTTTTCTATCTGCATGATTTTTAAATAACTCATTAGCTAACTCATAGATTTCAGATGGATAAGGCGATTCAGTCATATTTTCAAGCAATGTATAAGTATTAATTTCTAAACCTTCAAAATATCCTTTTTTGGCATTATTAGTCGGCCAACTTTTCAAATTAATAATTCTATTTTCTAATTTTTCATCGATAGATTTTAAATAATAAATTAATGGTCCCATTCCTTCTATCGTTTGAGAAAGCCCACTATTATATTCTTCAACTATTTCACCAGTTTTATTATTTATTTTAATATAGCTTTTTCCTACTTCACTTAATTTTTCAAATAGATCATCAAAATCAAACTCTATGTTATTATCCCTTAAAATATTAGGTAAGTTTTTAGCTATTTCTGGAAAATCTGTTCCAGTTACAGAAGATTTTAACAATGTAAGTGAATCTTCATTACATAAATATTTTAAATCATTTATTAACAATTCCTTGTTGGGATACCAAGTTATATTCTTGTTTCGCACCTTATTTACAACTTGTCTCAATTCATTATCCTTACATAAAATATAATCAGCATTACTATTTTCTAATTCTTCAACTAATCTTAAATGAGTTTCATTAGACTTACGACCTAAATCACTAATTTTTCCTATTGCTATTATTTTATGACCTGAATAAAACTTAGTTTGACTATTAAATGCTCTAATAGCATTAATCATCGCCGGTAATGAAGCATTATGTGTATCATCAAGTAATGTTAATTTATGAGTTTTCGCATGTATTTCTTTTAAGGCTAATATTTTTGAAAACGGTTTGAAATCATTTAGTAATTCTTGTTTTATTGGTAAATTTAAACTTTTAAGCGTTAAGATACTTGCTAATGTGTTAGAAACCATTCCTTCACTAATAGTATTGAGTCGATAAATTTCACTTTTATTATCTTGGTTAGTAATTGATAATTCAATACTTCCTTTGTTGTACTTAATGTTATCAACAGTTAAATCCGCCTTTGCGTCTTTATTAATACTATAAGTTAACACATTACTTGCATTTTCATGTGCTTTATCAATTAAATAATCTGCATATAACGTGTCTTTATTAATAATTGCCACTCCAGTGGTTGAAGAAAGACCGTCAAAAATTCTAGTTTTGATCTTAGCTATATCTTTAACTGACTTAAATGTAGAAAAATGCGCTTCACCAATACCTGTAATAATTGCTATGTCTGGTTTTAAAAAAGTAGAGGTATTTTCAAGATAATTAATCGCATTCATGGATGTTTCAATAACAGCAAAGTCAGGATTTTTTATTAATTTCAGCATATTATTGTAAATAGCTGCTCTAACATTATTATTCCCTCTATTTTCAAGTACATTATAATCACCCAACAAGCTTGTAATTAACATTCTAGTTGAACTTTTACCCATTGATCCAGTTATAGCAATAACTGGGTTTTTGTATTGATTTCTTATATATATAGCTAATTGTTTAAATGCCTGAACAGAATCTTCTACAATTATTTGAGGGATTTCAAATTTTAAATCAGAAATGTAATTTTCAGTTATAATTAGTCCAATTTCTCCATTTTCTTTATTAACCAAATCATTACCGTCTAAAGCATTTTTATTTCTTCCTAATTCTCTTGACCATGTTTCTTTGTTAGGAGAAAAATAAGCAGTTTTTTTACTATTTACAAATTTATAAATTGTTTCAAAATCATTTATCTCATTTGCTTCCTTATTGTGTGCGTCCTTTAATTCTCCACCTATAATATTAAATATCTTTTTAATTGTTAGCATAATAATTACCTAACCTTTAAATGCCTTTTGATATTGTACATATCCAGATAAATAATGTTCGATATCGTCAATTCGAACACGATAACCGTGATGTTTAATAAAGAAACTACCTAGTATTCTTGATGGGTTTTTAAAATACATAGCAGTTTCAGGATAAAAGAAGCCAACTCTTTGGTAATCTGCTCTAATATTAATTACATCTATCAAATATTGCTCGTCTATCAAATTGTTTACTAATTCCTTCCGACCAGTATCTTTCGCTTTTTGAACTAATCGATATGTGGCCATTAACATTTCTAAGAATGTTGGAAATGTTGTTTCACGATTTTTAATATAATCTAAGTAACTATTCACATTTTTAATTCCAAATTCAAAATATTTGTCTTGTGGATTAACTTGAACTAATTCATTCGTACAATATCCTAACCAATGATCATGATATTGCCAATATTTCTTCTCAATAAAACGGTCCATCAAATTTTCTACAGTTTTTAGCCATAGTTCATTTTCATCCTTTTGATACAATCTCAATAAAGCAAGCGCTGCTTCACCATCGTAATAAATAATTCTGAACTTCTCTTTTACGCTTAAATCAGGATAATTCAATAAGTGAGTTGTCTCATATGTATCTTCATCTATCATTGAAAGAATACCTTTAGCTACTTTCTGAGCTGACTCAAGAAATTTAGGATTATCTTCATGCTTTAAATATTCACAAACTGCGAATATAAATGATGCATTTTGTCCTAATTTAATTTCATTTGCTTCCTCTGTATCATCAAAGATATAAGCTTTATCGCCAACCTCAAACAGTTGATTTGAAATGACATAATCAATTGCTTTTTCAACAGGTTGTAAGCTTTTACCTAAATAGGACAGACCCTCTATTAAGGCATATGTAGAAGAAGAGTGTCTTAATATATTGTAGAATCCAATTTCATTATCAAAATGAGGAAAATATCCATAAATATATTTACCATTATCTAACAACATATTTTGTAAGAAATTAGTACTACTTTCAATTAATTGATCAATTTCATTATTTAAATCATTTACTTTTCTTAAACCTTTTTTATAGCCTTCGCTATAAAGTTCATGTACTTCTTCATCACCTATAAAGAAACCTTGAGTATAGAATTTAATAACTTCTTTTTCATTATAGAATTCACTAGAAAATGCCTTTTTATTTGTAGTATATTTGCGTAAATAATTATTGATGTTTTTTTCCGAAAGAAATAACTCTTTAGTAGTATTATCTGGTCGAACAAAGGCATTCGCGTTAATTTCTTCAGGTAATACTGCAAAATTCCATTGACTATCAAATGCTATACCAAAATCTACATAATTTCTTCTTGTATTGATCAGTGTTTTTTTTAATTCTTTAAATAATATTTTTTCAGTCGACGTTACAATATCTAATTTAATCCACTCAGGAAATTCTCCTGATTTCTTTTTAAATTTAAGTGCCAATTTTGAAATATCTTGTTTAAGATAATTAGTTTTTTTCAATAACTTAACCTGTGCTTTAACACTTGACTTACCTAAACTTAAAAAAACATAATTATTAATTTCAGTCTTATTATTTACTTCGGATATTAATTTCTCTAATTTATGTTCAAATTCCATTGTTTCCTCCTTATTTTTAAATATTTATTCTATTTCCATTAATTTATATCATAGTATTTAAAATAAAACCAGGCCATGTAAGGCCTGGTTTTAAGTTTTACCCAAAATTATGAAGTTTAAATATTATTTTTTTTCATTATTTTTGTTTTTACGACGTTTGCCAACTAAGAATAATCCTCCAAGCGCAGCGAATAGTGAACCAAATAATGTGCCATTATTTTGAGCATCATTACCAGTATCTGGTAACTCTTTATTATTTGGTTTATCTGTTTTGTCATTATGATCTCTATCGCCGTCTGAATCGCTATCCGCATCTGCGTCAGCGTCGGCATCACTGTCTGCATCTGCATCGGCGTCACTGTCAGCATTTGCGTCACTATCGGCATCCGCATCGCTGTCGGCATCTGCGTCACTATCGGCATCCGCGTCACTATCTGCATCCGCGTCACTATCCGCATCGGCATCGCTATCCGCATCTGCATCACTATCCGCATCTGCGTCACTATCTGCATCCGCGTCACTATCTGCATCTGCGTCACTGTCCGCATCTGCATCGCTGTCGGCATCCGCGTCACTATCGGCGTCGGCATCACTATCCGCATCTGCATCGCTATCGGCATCCGCATCGCTATCAGCATCCGCATCACTATCGGCATCCGCATCACTATCTGCGTCGGCGTCACTATCCGCATCCGCGTCACTATCCGCATCCGCGTCACTATCCGCATCCGCGTCACTATCGGCATCCGCATCGCTATCAGCATCCGCGTCACTGTCCGCATCCGCATCGCTGTCGGCATCTGCATCACTGTCGGCATCCGCATCGCTGTCGGCATCTGCGTCACTGTCGGCATCTGCATCGCTATCGGCATCTGCGTCACTGTCGGCATCTGCGTCACTATCTGCATCCGCGTCACTATCGGCATCTGCATCTGCGTCACTGTCGGCATCTGCATCAGCGTCGGCATCTGCGTCGCTATCCGCATCCGCGTCACTGTCTGCGTCGGCATCACTGTCGGCATCTGCATCACTGTCGGCATCCGCATCGCTGTCTGCATCTGCGTCACTGTCGGCATCTGCATCGCTATCGGCATCTGCGTCACTGTCTGCATCTGCGTCACTGTCAGCGTCTGCATCACTATCTGCGTCGGCGTCACTATCTGCGTCGGCATCGCTATCTGCATCTGCATCGCTATCTGCATCTGCGTCACTATCTGCGTCGGCATCGCTATCGGCATCCGCATCGCTATCTGCATCTGCATCGCTGTCTGCATCTGCGTCACTATCGGCATCTGCGTCACTATCGGCATCTGCGTCACTATCGGCATCCGCATCACTGTCTGCGTCGGCATCGCTGTCTGCATCTGCGTCACTATCTGCATCCGCATCACTATCGGCATCCGCGTCACTGTCCGCATCGGCATCGCTATCCGCATCTGCGTCACTGTCAGCGTCTGCATCACTATCGGCATCTGCGTCACTATCTGCGTCTGCATCACTATCGGCATCTGCGTCACTATCTGCGTCTGCATCACTATCGGCATCTGCGTCACTGTCAGCATCCGCATCACTATCTGCGTCGGCATCGCTGTCGGCATCTGCGTCACTATCTGCATCTGCGTCACTATCTGCATCTGCGTCACTATCTGCGTCTGCATCACTATCCGCATCTGCGTCACTATCTGCATCCGCGTCACTGTCTGCATCCGCATCACTATCTGCGTCCGCATCACTGTCTGCATCTGCATCACTATCGGCGTCGGCATCACTGTCTGCATCACTATCGGCATCTGCGTCACTATCGGCATCCGCGTCACTGTCCGCATCGGCATCGCTATCCGCATCTGCGTCACTGTCAGCGTCTGCATCACTATCGGCGTCACTATCGGCATCCGCATCACTATCTGAGTCTGCATCGCTGTCTGCATCTGCGTCACTATCCGCATCCGCGTCACTATCTGCGTCGGCGTCACTATCTGCGTCGGCGTCACTATCTGCGTCGGCGTCACTATCTGCGTCGGCGTCACTATCCGCATCTGCGTCACTATCTGCGTCTGCATCACTATCCGCATCTGCGTCACTATCTGCATCTGCGTCACTATCTGCATCTGCGTCACTATCCGCATCCGCGTCACTATCTGCGTCGGCATCACTGTCTGCATCGGCATCGCTATCCGCGTCTGCATCACTATCTGCATCTGCGTCACTATCTGCATCTGCATCGCTATCTGCGTCTGCATCGCTATCTGCATCTGCATCGCTATCTGCGTCTGCATCGCTATCTGCGTCTGCATCGCTATCTGCGTCTGCGTCACTATCTGCGTCGGCATCACTGTCTGCATCGGCATCGCTATCCGCGTCTGCATCACTATCTGCATCTGCGTCATCGCTATCTGCATCTGCATCGCTATCTGCGTCTGCATCGCTATCTGCGTCTGCATCGCTATCTGCGTCTGCGTCACTATCAATTGGTTCTTCGTCAATGACAACTTCTACTGTGATATGATCTTGTGAACCATCTGGGTAAGTTACTGTTACTGGAACATAATATGTGCCAGGATTTTCACCATTTGGTAAACTTTCTGGATCATCCACTGTAACTACTGGCTGTTCTCCTGTCGTTGGATAGTTAGGAACAGTTACCGCTCCAGTTACATCACCTTCAGTTGTTGGTACTCCATATGGCTTACGAACAACATCACTTGTTGGTTCATATTTAGTAGCAGTAGCTGCTGGTTTTTTACCAGTTGTTACAGGTACATCAATATGATCTACTGTGCCATCTGGATATGTCACTGTTACTGGAACATTTACTGTTCCTGGTGTAGTTCCATTTGGTAAATTATCAGGATTATTAACTGTGATTACCGGTTGTTCCCCTGTTGTTGGATAATTAGGAATTGTTACTGAACCAATTACATCATCTGATGTTGTTGGTGTTCCATAATCATGTTTCACTCCAGTTGTTACTGGTTCATAAGTGACATTGTTATTAGCAGGTTTTTCTCCTGTTGTCACAGGTACATCAATATGATCTACACTTCCATCTGGATATGTCACTGTTACTGGAACATTTACTGTTCCTGGTGTAGTTCCATTTGGTAAATTACCTGGGTTATTAACTGTGATTACTGGTTGTTCCCCTGTTGTTGGGTATCCAGGAATTGTTACTGAACCAATTACATCGTCTGATGTTGTTGGTGTTCCATAATCGTGGTTTACACCATTACTTGTTGGTTCATAAATCACTTTATCTTGTGTTGGTTTTTCTCCTGTCGTAACAGGTACTGTGATATGATCCACACTTCCATCTGGATAAGTTATTGTTACTGGGACATTTACTGTTCCTGGTGTAGTTCCATTTGGTAAGCTATTTGGATTATCAACTGTTACAACTGGTTGTTCTCCTGTTGTTGGATATCCAGGAATTGTTACTGAACCAATCACTTCATCTGATGTTGTTGGTGTTCCATAATCATGATTTACACCTTCACTTACTGGTTCGTAAATTACTTCGTCAGGTGTTTCATCGTCTTTAGTAACAACAGTTACTGTCACATGATCTTGTGTACCATCTGGATATGTCACTGTTACTGGAACATTCACTGTGCCTGGCGTATTACCGTCCGGTAATGTACTTGGATCATCAACTGTGATTGTTGGTGTTCCTTTTTCTGATGGATAATTTGGAATCGTTACTGCTCCTGTTACGTCTCCCTCAGTTGTTGATTGTTGGTGTTCCTTTTTCTGATGGATAATTTGGAATCGTTACTGCTCCTGTTACGTCTCCCTCAGTTGTTGGTGTTCCATAATCTTTTGTTACTTCGTCTGTTGTTGGTTCATAAGCTTTGTTATCCGCTTGTTCGTTTGTTGTTACTGGTACTGTCACATGATCTTGTGTGCCATCTGGATATGTCACTGTTACTGGAACATTCACTGTGCCTGGCGTATTACCGTCCGGTAATGTACTTGGATCATCGACTGTGATTGTTGGTGTTCCTTTTTCTGATGGATAATTTGGAATCGTTACTGCTCCTGTTACGTCTCCCTCAGTTGTTGGTGTTCCATAATCTTTTGTTACTTCGTCTGTTGTTGGTTCATAAGTTGTAGCGTCAGTTGGTTCTCCTACAACTACAGGTACATCAACAGTGTCAGTTGTACCATCTGGATATGTCACTGTTACTGGAACGTTAAATGTACCAGGTGTTTTTCCATCTGGAATATCTCCAGTTACTGTAAATGATGGATAAGTTTTATCAGATGGATATACTTGGTCACCATTATTATCAGTAATTTTAATAGCATTAGTAATTTCATCTGTAGTAGTTGATTGTCCGTAATCTTTGTTTATAGTTGTAGCTGTTGGTACATAAGCAGCTTTATCTGTAGCAACTACAAATGAATCTGATCCAACGTCTTTACCACCTGTAACTAAAACTACAGTGTATACATCGCCACTTTGCGCTGAGGCTGGAACAGTAAATTGACCCTTTTGCTCTCCATCAGTAAATGAAGTAATATCATCTGTTTTAGAAACAACATTTCCGTTTTTATCTCTCCACTCGATATGAGTAGGAAGTGGTGATAATTGAGTACCACTTAAATCAATTTGAGCTACATCACCTGGTTTAGCCGGTTTAGTAGTATTGTTGTAATTAGTTATGTCAATTTTAACATCATTTTGAGGCACTAATGCAAAGTTTAAATTGTACCACATAGGGTCAACTATCAAGTTTTGTCCTGGTCTAGATTGAGGAACAAATGATGAGTTAGCCATTGGAGATCTAAATTGTGGTGATGTGAATGAAGAGTATGCGTTTTGAACTTCTCCATTTGGATTAACCACATAACCATACATATATTCATCATTTAGAGTTCCATCTGGAAAACGCAACGTATATCTACCATTTGAGTCAGTTTCACCATATACTGTTGCAGAAATATATTCAGGATGGTCACTTAATAGAACTCTAGCTGCATCAGCTCTTTCAGATTCAGGTAAACTATCTACAGCAGCTTTATATGCTTGAACACCTTCGCTAGTAAGTGATGACATAACTACTGTATAGCCTGGAGCAACTTTATCATTCCCAGATAAGTTTGGACCAGTTGCAGAGTTTGCTAAATCAACACCAGTACCAGTTTCTAACCAAACTTGTCCAGAAACTGTATTTTTGGCTTTTGTGTTTACAGCTGCGTTACTAATCGGTCCTTGAGTATCATGAATCCATTGATCTTTACTTGTAGTCATGTAATCAGATGTAGGTTTAACGACCATGTAAATACCAGTACGTTGCATGTTTGTACCGATTAATGGAAATTGACCAATATTATTACTTGTTACTGAATTTACATAAGAACCAGGGAAGAATCCACCTGCTTGACGTAACATCGTTACAGTATTACCATTCTTAGTTTGATAATCCTCAATCCATAATTTATAATACTGACCGCTAGTCGCTGAATATTTATGTTCTTTACCGTTTGCATCAGTATAGGCTTGTCTTAAGTCAAACGCATAAGCACCAGGTCCTACTTGTGAACCATCTGACGTTGATAAAGAATTGTTAGTATGCGCTCTATAGATTGGAGATACTACACCATCAGTATCAATCCATTGCATGTAAACAGCTGTACCGTCAGGAACAGGAGTTAAACCATTTGACATAGTTGAAGGTGTACCTTGATCAACTACCCAAGCACGTCCTGATAAAGTATTAGCTGCATTAGTAGCATCAGTTTGACCTTTAATGTAACCATTAGCAATCGCATCAGCATCTATAATTCTACTATTATTTTCAGCTACCGCAGCTGCCGCAATTCTAATTTTATGAGCTAAAGTTCTAGTTCTAGTATTATTATTAGTAGTCGCTTGGCTTGAAGTGTTTGAAAAAGTTGCTACTGGATTTTCATTTTTATTATTTTGATAATCTTTTTGGATAAGTGCTGCAATAGCGTCAACCTCACTAGCATTGCTTGTATTTACTCCAGCATCGTTAAGTGCACTTATTGTTTCTTCATTTGAAACACCAAGATTTTGAGAAATATTTTGAACAGATTGGCTTGAATCTTTATCTATTACCGTGGATCGCTCTGTTGCACTTTCTTCACTTGTTTTCTCTTCTGTTGAAGATTGTTCTGTTGTGCTTTCCTTACTTGCTTTCTCTTCTGTTGAAGATTGTTCTGTTGTGCTTTCCTTACTTGCTTTCTCTTCTGTTGATGGTTGTTCTGTTGTGCTTTCCTTACTTGCTTTCTCTTCTGTTGATGGTTGTTCTGTTGTGCTTTCCTTACTTGCCTTCTCTTCTGTTGATGGTTGTTCTGTTGTGCTTTCCTTACTTGCCTTCTCTTCTGTTGATGGTTGTTCTGTTGTGCTTTCCTTACTTGCCTTCTCTTCTGTTGATGGTTGTTCTGTTGTACTTTCTTCAGTTACCTTCTCTTCTGTTGATGGTTGTTCTGTTGTACTTTCTTCAGTTACCTTCTCTTCTGTTGATGGTTGTTCTGTTGTACTTTCTTCAGTTACTTTCTCATCTGTTGATGGTTGTTCTTCACTTACATTTTCAGTAGAATTTTCATCTACTGTTGATTTTTCTGCACTAACACTAGTTTCTTGAGTTGAATTTTCCTGTGAAATTTCGTTCTGAGATGTGTTTGTTTGATTACTCGTATCTTCTTCAGGTGCATCTGAATCAGTTTGATTTTTTCCACTTTCAGTTTGATTAGTTTCAGCAGCTTTAGCTACATCGTGACCAGCACCAAAAATTAATGTTGCACCGACTAAAATCGATGCCGTCCCCACTGTAAATTTTCTTATCGAGTATTTATTTAATCTATTCGGTAAGAAATCTAATCTTTTATTTGATTTTTTCTTCAAATAACTCACATCCCTATTTTTCAAATTAATTGAGCACAACACTCATGAAAAACTTATCATGTTTTATATGTAGTTACAATATAAATTTTCGGTTTTTTAAAAAAACATTAATTTAGTCATGCTAAATTATTTTTTATAATTTTATAATAATTTTGTTTTATTCAATGATATTTAATTTTCGTTATTCTAATTTACTAAACATAATAAAAATTGTTCCCTAATTCTATTTAAATAAAATGTCCGTAGCACACTCAAATTAAGTATGCTACGGACACATTTTTTACTTAAAAATTAATTATTTTTTATTATTATTTTTTCTACGATTCTTACCTAATAGTAATGCTCCAATTGCAGCAAATAATGATCCAAAAATCACTCCATTTTTTTGTTCATCACTACCAGTATCTGGTAATTCATTATTTTCTTTTCCACTATCTGCATCACTGTCGGCATCTGCGTCACTATCTGCATCCGCATCGCTATCTGCATCCGCATCACTATCTGCGTCGGCATCGCTGTCGGCATCTGCGTCACTATCTGCATCCGCATCGCTATCCGCATCACTATCTGCGTCGGCATCGCTGTCGGCATCCGCGTCACTGTCGGCATCTGCGTCACTATCGGCATCTGCGTCACTATCGGCATCCGCATCACTATCTGCGTCGGCATCGCTGTCGGCATCTGCGTCACTATCTGCATCCGCGTCACTATCTGCATCCGCATCGCTGTGGGCATCTGCGTCACTATCTGCGTCGGCGTCACTATCCGCATCGGCATCACTGTCGGCATCCGCATCACTATCTGCGTCTGCGTCACTATCGGCATCCGCGTCACTATCTGCGTCTGCGTCGCTATCGGCATCCGCGTCACTATCCGCATCCGCATCGCTATCCGCATCACTATCTGCGTCTGCGTCACTATCGGCATGCATCCGCGTCACTGTCGGCATCCGCATCACTATCTGCATCCGCATCGCTATCCGCATCTGCATCACTGTCGGCATCCGCGTCACTGTCGGCATCCGCATCACTATCTGCATCCGCATCGCTATCCGCATCTGCATCACTGTCGGCATCCGCATCGCTGTCGGCATCTGCGTCACTGTCGGCATCTGCATCGCTATCCGCATCTGCATCACTGTCGGCATCCGCATCGCTGTCGGCATCTGCGTCACTGTCAGCATCGGCATCGCTATCGGCATCTGCGTCACTGTCGGCATCTGCGTCACTATCTGCGTCGGCGTCACTATCTGCATCCGCGTCACTATCTGCATCCGCGTCACTATCTGCGTCGGCGTCGCTATCCGCATCCGCATCACTGTCAGCATCGGCGTCGCTATCGGCATCCGCGTCACTATCCGCATCCGCCGCATCACTGTCAGCATCTGCATCACTGTCCGCATCGGCGTCGCTATCTGCGTCGGCATCGGCATCCGCGTCACTATCCGCATCCGCATCACTGTCAGCATCTGCATCACTGTCCGCATCGGCGTCGCTATCTGCGTCGGCATCGGCATCCGCGTCACTATCTGCGTCGGCGTCACTATCCGCATCGCTGTCGGCATCGGCATCTGCGTCGGCATCTGCGTCGCTATCTGCGTCTGCATCACTGTCAGTATCGTCACCATTTCCGTTACCGTTACTAGTAGCAAATGTTATGTTGTTACCATATTCAGCCGTGTCATCAGTACCATAATATTTATTAGTTGTAACCATAGATGCCCATTGTTGGATATTTACGTTACCTTCTGAATCAGGCTGATATTTACTAACTACTTTGATAATGTAAGGTGTATTTATATCTCCAAAATTAATGGAGGCAGTATTATCACCATTAACAGTAATTGGATAATCATTAGTAACATCCTCATATTGAGAATAATCATAAATTCTATTGCTGTCAGGTAGATATTGATCATCTGCAACTTTATAAATTTTAATGTCAGTACTATCATCAATAATTGTGCTACCGTTTGGTCCAGTACCGTTGATTGTAACTTCTGTATTGTTAGCTGTATATCTTAATGGATTAACATACACAGTTTGTTCGACTGTTTGATTATCTAAATCAAGATGAGTAAATATACTTTGAATATTAGAATCACCTTCAACTTTAGGATACTGATAATCAACAGTGAAATTCTGATCATAAGCAGTATTAGCAGTTTTAAATGTCATATCGATATTTGTGTCTCTTGCTGGTACTTTTGATTTATCAATAAATGATGATAATGATAAAGTTCCAGTAACATTTGAATGCGTATCAACGAAATCTGTAAATGTGTATGTTGCACGTTTAGTAGCATCATCATACGTACCTGTTGCTATTATATCTCCATTACTATCTGCAATATCTGGCACAAAATATTGATCAGTTAGGTCAGATGGGATTGTATGTGGATCATAATCAATCGTCATTGTATCCCCACTATTTACAGCGTCATCGACAGCAATATCTGAATGATATGTAATTGGCTCACCGTCATGTGCGTGAATTACACCATCATTATTTTGACCTTCTTCAATATATTGATTTGAAACTGTTATTAAGTCATTTACGTTTTGACCTTGACTTGCAGCTGCTAATTTATTCACAGCTAATCTACTTTTGGGTTGTATTGAACGCGTTGTATTTATATCACTCGTTGTTGCATAAGTTGTTTCAGAATCTTTTTTGTTTGAATCTGCATTAATTAACGCACTTAGTAATGCTTTATTATTTACATTGTTATAGTCAATATTAAGATTTTTAACACTTTCATTTGCTTCTTCTACTGAGCTACCAGTATTTTCAGCTACAAAGTTAGTTAATGCTTCTTCTTTAGCTGTGTTATCATTAGCGTTATATAATTGAGTCTCAGCATTTTTAAATGATGTATCTAAATTTGATGTATTAACTGAATTATTTGAATTGCTAGTTACATCACTTGACTTATTATTTTCAACAGATGTCTGTTCTTTTGAATTAACTTCTGGTGTTTTAGCGTCTTTTTGTTCAGGATTAGATTCTATACTAACGTCTTTATTTGCTTCTTTAGTATCGCTTTCTGTGCTCGATTGTAGTTCGTTATGAGTTGAGTCTTCTGAAGTTTTTGGTTCTTGCTTAGTTGTTTCTTTTGTACTTGGTTGTTCTGATTTAGCTGCATTAGTTGCATCATTTTTAGCATTTAGGGTACTTTGACTTTCCTCTGTAGATGCTTTTTCTGTTGTTTTTTCACTAATTGATTTTTCTGCAGAATTATTTTGTGATGGTTCTTCTGAACTTAATGTCTCTGTAGAATTTGAATTTTTACTAGTTTCAATGCTATTATTTTCATTTGTACCTTCTTGAGAACTTACATCTTGATTTGATGAGTTTTCTGTAGTTTCTTGTTTACTAGTTTCATTTGAAATTTCGTTGTTAAATGCATTTTCAGATGCATTATTATCTACATCTGTTTCAACATTTTGTTTTGTTACATCAACTTGTTCTGGATTAACCTGTGATAGTGTAGTGCTCTCTGATGTTTGTACATTACCTTTAGCTTTTACATCTTGTTCTTCATTACTATTAGTTGTTGTAGAAACTTGATCTTTTTCAGCTGCTTTTGCTTCATCATTTGCACTGCCAAAAATCAATGCTGCGCCAACCAATATAGATGCTGTCCCTACTGTAAATTTTCTAATCGAATATTTATTTTGTTTATTCGGTAGAAAATCTAACCTCTTATTTTGTTTATTTTTCAAACAGAACACTCCTTAAACGAATTATAAATCGACCTAAATTCATTAAAATTTTAATTTAATTGTTTAAAAATTATAAAATGTCGAAAAGATTAATCTCCAAATTATTGAAAACAATTAAATACAGAAAAACTATACCACATTTTTACATTAAAAAAACAAGTAAATATAATTTAATTTAAAGATTAATTATTTTTTATTCTTAAATCATGAATAATAAGGTAGTTATGCTACACTTCTATATTTTTTGTAAATGGTTTGCTAAAATATTCTTTTTTTAAACAATAAAAAAAGAACGATAATTATCGTTCTTAAAAAACTAGTTTCTACTATTATATATGTGTTTTTTTAGGTAATTAAAATTTATTTTAAATGTTCATAAGGACTATTATTCACAAATGATACAATTTGGTCTACAAATAATTTTGCACGCAACTGAAATTGGTCATCATCAAGATATAATGTACCATCGTCAAGTTTACTGTAGTCTGAGTCATGTGTAGCAATTTGTGTTGGAACAGCGATACCTAATAAACTGCGAACAATAACACGTAAATGTGATAATGGTTCTGAACTTACGATGCCTCCGCTATTACCGATTAATCCTACTGGTTTCATTTTGACATAATCCATATTGATATGATCTAATGCATTTTTTAAGATGCCAGAATATGAACCATGATAATTAGGAGTTCCAAGTACTAAGAAGTCTGCTGCCATTACTTTTTCTTGAAAATCTTTAATATTGGTTTTAATTTCATCGATAGACGGCGTTGTCCCAGAAAAGTCTAATTGATTTAATGGGCGTTCTGCTAAATCATAAATATCAACATCTAAATCATGTGTATCAAACTGTCCCACTAAGTATTTAGCTAACGCATTTGTATGTGAGCCAACTTTGGCACTACCAACAACTATAAGTCCTTTCATTTCTACTATACACCTCTTAATATTAATTATTTTCTTCTTTCAATAACTTCATTATGGCTTTTCCAACACCACTATTTTCATTTGTGTCCGTTACATATTTAGCAACTGCTTTAACTTCAGGCATAGCGTTTTCTACTGCAACAGGATAACCTACACGCTCTAGCATTGATACGTCATTCAAGTTATCACCTAATGCCATAACATCTTTTAAATCAATGTTTAATTGGTTAGCAATAGACTCTAACGCGATTCCTTTTTGCGCGTCAGAATGTGTAATTTCAAGATTTCCGCGTGAAGATGATGAAATGGCTAAACTTGGAATAGCTGAAAGTTCTGCTCCAATGGCGTTAATTTTCTCTAAATCCGGATTAAAAGCTAAGACTTTCATGATTAATTCTCCCGGGATATCTTCAATTTCTTCATAACTATTTACAACTTTTAATGTGCCATTATCTATACGCTTTTGAATGCCTTGTTTGATCTTTTCAACATCCGCTTCTTGTCCTGCTTGTTTAGCAATATCTAAGTAGATATCTAAATCTTTGGTTGGATCTTCTGTATAAATCCCTCTATTAGTATAAATTTGATAATATACGTCATCTTTATCTAGTATTGATTTAATGCGTTCCACTAATTCATGATTCAAATTAGACGTATTCATAATATTAAACGATTCATCACGTACTTCTGCACCATTTAAACAAATATATGGTACGCTTAAATCTGTCTCAGCTACAGGTGTATTCGCTTCATAAAATGCACGACCTGTCGCAATGGCAACTGTTATCCCTTGTGATTGTGCATATTTTATTGCATCAACATTTTCTTGAGAAATTTCATGTGCAGCATTTAACAATGTGCCATCCATATCTGTTGCTATTAATTTAATCATACAGTTACCTCGTTTCATTCTCTTAATTAATTATTATTTATCTTGAAAAAACCATCTTAAAGTTAAAATTTAAAATCTCAACTTGAACACTTAATTCACGTGTATTATTTTAACAAATATAGCTCAATTTGTACGCTTACATGTTCGCTTTAGACTTCTTTAACCGTAGCTCACGGAAGAAGTTTCGTAATAAATCACCACATTCTTGCTCAAGTACGCCTTTAACAACTTCAGCTCTATGATTAAATCGAGATTCTTCTAATAGATTCATCAAGCTACCACTACATCCACCTTTAAGATCAGTGGCGCCGTATACCACTTTAGGAATTCTACTCATCACAATGGCACCGGCACACATGACGCACGGTTCAAGTGTCACATATAATTTGCATTCTTCTAAACGCCAACTTCCAACTACTTTTGAAGCACGTTCAATAGCGATATGTTCTGCGTGAGCCGTAGGTAGCTGCGCAGTTTCTCTTAAGTTATGTGCGCTTGCTATGACTTCATTGTTTTTAACTATGATTGCGCCTATAGGAACTTCTCCAAGTTTTTGAGCTTTTTTAGCTTCTTCAATCGCTAATTTCATGTAATATTCATCATTTGCCATGTGTGTTATACCTCACTTATGATACAATACTCATTGTCTATTTTAACATTTGGAGATGTGATTATGAACAAACCATTTATCGCAATTGAGGGCCCAATTGGTGTAGGTAAATCTTCCCTAACTCATAAGCTTAGCCAGACATTAAATTACTATGAAGAAAAAGAAATAATTGATGAAAATCCATTTTTATCTGACTTCTACGATGATATTTCTAAATGGAGTTTTCAAACAGAAATGTTTTTCCTCTGTAATCGATATAAACAGGCAAAAGATATCGCTAAAATGACTCAAGGTGTTGTTAGCGATTATCATATTTATAAAAATAAAATTTTCGCTCGTAACACGTTGAGTAATAATGAATTTGATAAATTTGACCGCATTTTCGATATTTTAACTGAAGATCTTGAAATGCCTAACATGATTATTTTCTTAGATGCTGATTTGGATGTTCTGAAACAAAGAATAGCGCAACGTAATCGTAGTTTTGAACATCATATTGAGGATGACTATTTATTGAATCTCAAAGAAGATTATTTAACATTTTATAATGCCATGAAAAGTGAAGGCGCGAATGTCGTCTTAATTAATACAAGTGAAATTGATTTTGTTAAAAATGACTCAGATTATCAATCAATTTTAGAAAAAATAAGACCTATGATAGGAGCAATTGAACATGAATAATTATAAAGTACCTCAAAACGCAATAATCACCATTGCTGGTACCGTTGGTGTTGGGAAATCAACATTGACACAGGCTTTAGCTGACAAATTAAATTTTAAAACCTCTTTTGAAAATGTAGATCATAATCCTTATCTAGATAAATTTTATGATGACTTTGAACGTTGGAGTTTCCACTTACAAATCTACTTTTTAGCAGAACGTTTTAAAGAACAAAAGCGTATGTTTGAATATGGTGGTGGATTCATTCAAGATCGCTCTATTTATGAAGATGTTGATATTTTCGCGAAAATGCACGAAGAACAAGGTACTATGAATGAAGATGATTTTAAAACATATTCTGAGTTGTTCAATGCAATGGTAATGACACCTTACTTCCCTAAACCTGATGTATTAATTTATCTTGAGTGCGACTACAATGAAGTAATTGAGCGTATCAAAGCACGTGGTCGTGATATGGAAATTAATACGGATCCTGAGTATTGGCAAAAGTTATTCAAACGTTATGAAGACTGGATAAATAACTTTAATGCTTGTCCAGTAGTACGTGTAAATATCAATGAATATGATATTCACGAAAATCCTGACTCTTTAGACCCTATTATTGATAAAATTGCACATGTAATTAATACTTATCGCAAGGTAGATAATCGTTAACATAAACAAACGCTACACATTTCAAACTCTTTGTGTAGCGTTTCTACATTTTTTATCTTATTTGTTTTCAATATATTGTTTTAAGACTTCGGGCACACTCACAGCTGTCTCTATTATCACATCAGCATCTACTAACTCTTCTTTTTTAGCTATACCAGTAAGCACACCAATTGCTAGACCTAATTCAGCATTAACCTTTGTTTTCATGTCGTTATTAGTATCTCCTACTATAACTACATCTTCAGGTTTGACATCATAAGAATCAAACAGTGGATTTAATACTGCTGGATTTGGCTTTTCCGCTGCATGTGATTCTGTAGAGATAACTAAGTCGAAAGCGTCTTTAGAGTTGGTATCTTCAAGAAATTGCAATACCCCTTTTCGTGAATCACTTGTAACAATTCCAATTTTATAGCCTTCTTTTTTTAAAGATTGAATCATATCATACACACCATCAATCCAGTTGTTCTCTGGCACACGTGTATCAACAAGTTCCTGGCTCGTATTACGTGTCCAAGTTGAGACATCTTTACCAACAACGTTATTAAAAGCTTTAATCATTTCATCTAGTGACCCTGAACCCATTACAGAATCAGGTACGATTGCATTATCAAGAACACCTAATTGTCGATGTGCAACTTCTTTATTAGCTACTGGGTATTCATCTAAAAGACTATCCACTAATCTTATACCAATTTTCTCCCAACTCTTATCAAATTCTATTAAAGTCCCGTCTTTATCAAATAATATCCATTCCATTTTCATAACACTCCTGTGAATTATGATTATTAACTCTTCTATTGTAATACAAATTTTTATTTTAGACTCAATAGAATGATTTAATATTCCATCTACCAATTATTCAGTATATGTATCTGTTAGGCGTTTATCTTGATATATAACCATACCAGTTTTCAATTTTTTAAATCCTGCTTTTTGATAAAATTCTAAATTATCGATAGTTGAGATTAAATGGATACATGAAAGTGACCCTATTTCTTTAAGAATGTGTTTAAGCATATGCATACCAATTTGATTATTTTGAAAATCTTTATTAACAACTAAGTCATAAATAGCTGCATTGAATACACCATCTGATAATGCTCTAGCAAAACCAATGACTTTATTATCATAAATTGCAAAGACTACATGTGTACTATTACGGAAAATCTCACATATAGTCTCTTTGTCATGTTTTAACCACCCAACTGATTGATATACTTCATAAATTGAATTAATATAGCTTTCATCGAAATAAGTAATTAGCTTAAATTCCATTTAATCCCCCCCTAAATGGTCTTTTTCTATATAATATACACTTTTTTTATAGGTTTTAAGTCTTATAAATAAATGCGTCTCAATACCGATTTCTTTATCATTTGCCTACGTTGATTCAATTAAGCTAAATTTATGATTGTGTAATTTAAAAACCGATATAAATAATTCACCCCGAAAATTAGATTTTTAATCTAACACCGGGGTGATTTTTCATTATAAATTTAATTATTTAGGTTCACCGTGTACTAAAATACTACTAATAAAGTCAATCGCTTTTTTTATGAAACCGAATACGTCTGTCATTTGATTCCACTCCTTCATTAATATTTGAATTACATTTTTATTGTAAGCGCCTGAGGATAAATTTGGCGTTTATTGCGTAATTGCTCATTAATGTTGCGTATTTGTATGTTTAAATATTTCAATTTGTATTGTTTTGCATAGAAAGCAATTCTTGTACGTAACTATCCTTCACCTCGTAAACAACAGGATTACTTTTTAACTTAATTAATTTGCTTTCATATTTTTTTATTACTTCATTAACTTTATTTCTTGAATATCCTGCGATATCTTTAACTCCTTTAATAGTAATTCTAGAATATTTACTTCCAAAAATTTTATCTTGAAGTAATATAAAGAGAACATCTGAATCATATTTATTCAATCCTTGTTGATCAAGTGCCTGTGCAAGTCTTTTAATGATTTCTGTATTATTTTCAAACGTTTCTATTATATTATTTTGTCCTTCAATAAGTAATTGCATCATATCATCAATGAAATTTGTTATTTCACCTTTATTAAAGTAATCAGATGCTTCTTGAAATGCCTTATAGTATTTATTTTTATTATGATTTACGACGTATGAAAAAGTGAGTGCTGTAAATGAATCCAAGTTATCATTAAGTAATTTAGCTAAAATATATCTTCCTACTCTTCCATTTCCATCATAAAACGGATGAATATATTCAAACATGTAATGACTAGCTAGAATTTTATAAATATCTGGTGCTTTGTAATGTTTAATAAAACTTAAAAAGATAGTTAGATATTCAAAAATTTCTGGTTCATTAAATTCATTTCTATGAATCCATTTACTTTTAGCATTGTCATATACACCAATAGAATTTTTTCTAAACAAATTTCCATCTGGTAAATCTTTTTCTAGAATTTCAGAAGCAACAATTAAATCAAAGATATTACGTATATCTGTAATTGAGTTAATTTCAACATCATCATTTTCAATCATAATATATTGGTTTACTAAACCATCAAAACGCTTATTCTCACCTTTAGTTTTGTTTAAAGACGCAGCTATTTCTTTTTTCGTACTTTTTATATTTTCTGTTTCATTAGTACTTTGAAGTTCATTAATTAATAAATGTTTAATATATGCTTCATTTGCGATATCAGGCAATGCTGAAGAAAGTTGCTTAATTTTATCTGAGTTTTTTAAGACTTTTTCAAGATTAATACCCAACGTTCTGTTAAGAATAAAAAATAAAGGATACTCAACGTCTCTTTGTTGTTTTTCATCCTGAATTGGATGAATAATAAAATCGGTAACATAACTTGAATAACTATTTAAGCGCATATTATATTCTGTTTCAATGTTATCCCATCCATACATATGAAAAAGCTTTTTCAATGATTTGTACTCCACAAGATACACCTTCTTACTTATCATATATTTAAATATGATATTTATGAATGACTATATTATATATAATACGTTCTTCTTTTAAAAGCAATATTCTTAACTTTAAAAATCACTATACTCAAGATGAAACATAGTTAAAAATTAATTATGTTAAATAGTCATTTTTATAAGTATACTAATCATCATTGAATATTCCTTCTATATTTCCAATGGGTGCACATTTTAATATAAAATCACCTGTCATAGTAACAGGTGTGTAAACTAAAATAAATCCAAATAAATTATTTCTTTCTATCATTAAGTAACTTAAGTACCACAAATGTAGTGGCTATATTTAAAAAGACATTAATCATACCAAAATTAATAAATAAGCTAGTCCATAGACATATCACTAATATAATCGCAATTATTCTCATATATTTACAATAAGCTCTTTTCTTAATAACATCAATTTTTAGTATGAAACTGTAAATGGTTTTATAAATAATTTTTAGTGTAAAAAGTGCTATACAATTTAAGTTGGTTAATAAAAAACTTTGCATATCAATGCTTATTTTTAATCTTTATTATTTTTATATAACATCCATATACTACTTGCTCACACTTTTTTCAAAAACCAAATCTTATCTCTACATAAAATTCCATTTTCATATATTTTATCCTTATAATTTCTTTCGAAGAACCCAATTTCTACTCCAATCATTCTGAAACCTGCTTTTTGATAAAAAGCAATTTGATCAATACTAGAATTGCCTGTCCCCACAATGATCTCTTTGTATCCTTTTTGTTTTGCATAATCAAACAAATGTAATAATAATTTTTTACCAATTCCTAGTCCTTGTTTATTCTCACGAACAGCTATGTTGACTAGTTCAACCCTGTCTACACTTATCTCTATCAATACATAACAACCTAATATTTTTGAATCATCTTTATAAATAAAGCACTTTCCACTCTGTAGGTATTTTAAAACTAATTTCATAGAAGGATCAGCCAACAACAGTAAATCAAATGGTGCATCTTCAATAGAGTCCAATTTTTCAAACATAATTATCCCCACTTTTTTAAGATAGAATATATTTCTAATTACTATATCTCAATAGGTCAATTATTAATCCTAATAAAATTTCAATTTTATATAACTAGATCCAGACATAGACATAAAAAACTAGAAACCTCGATTTCTCAAGATTTCCAGTTCTTAAAACTTACCTTATTTATATTCTGGAACTACGACTCTCCAACCATGCGTATCTTCTAATTTACCACTTTGGATGCCATTGTATGTGTCATATAATTTTTTAGTAATTTCGCCAGGTTTGTTATTGTTAATAACGATTTCTCTATCTTCATACTTTAATGTACCGACTGGAGAAATAACTGCTGCTGTACCTGAACCGAATACTTCAGTCAATTCACCTTTATCGTAAGCTTCGAATAATTCCTCGATTGACACTTTACGTTCTTCAACCTCATAGCCTAACTCTTTAGCTAATTCAATGATTGATTTACGTGTAATACCTGGTAAGATACTACCATTTAAAGCAGGTGTAACTAATTTACCATTTTCAACGAAGAAGATGTTCATACTACCAACTTCTTCAACATACTTTTGTTCTACACCGTCTAACCATAATACTTGATCATAGCCTAAATTATTAGCATTTGTTTGTGCTAATAAACTTGCTGCATAGTTACCTGCTACTTTAGCGAATCCTACACCACCACGTACGGCACGAACATATTCATCTTCAACGTAAATTTTAGTTGTTTTTAATGTGTCTCCGCCATAATATGCGCCTGATGGAGATAAAATGATTAATAATTTGTATTGATGAGATGCTCTTACTCCTAAAATGCCTTCAGTCGCAAATACAAATGGACGGATATATAATGATTGTCCTTCTCCCTCAGGTACCCAATCACGTTCAACGTCTACTAATTGTTTTAAACCTTCTAGTAATAATTCTTCATCTACTTTAGGCATTTCTAATCGTGCTAATGAATCATTAATACGTTTGAAGTTTTGGTCTGGTCTAAATAATACAACTTCACCTTTATGTTTGTATGCTTTTAAACCTTCAAATACCGCTTGTCCATAGTGAAGACCTTGTGCAGCTGGTGAAACTTCAAATGGTGCGTAAGGAACAATTTTTAAATCATGCCAACCTTTATCTACATCATAATCAAAACTTAACATATAATCTGTAAAGTATTGACCGAATCCTAAATTACCTTCTGGTTTTTCTTTAAGTGAGTCGCGTTGTTCAAATTTAACTTTTTCTGACATGATGAAAGCCTCCTAAATAATTCTTAGTTAGTAATAGTATATTAAATTATAGCAATCTCGTAATGTTGATTCAATGAATTTTCTAAAAATTCAAACTAAATACTAATTGTAAACCCTTTCTTTAAAAATAACATACTTTAGTAAATTTTTAATGGCCATTACTAACTAATTTCAGATAAAAAAGAAAACCTCAAACATTTAGTCTGAGGTTCTGTGTTATATGACTTGTATGACAGTCACACTTTATTTATTTTGTTCTTTTTCTTCAATCGCTTTTAACATTAATTCAGTCATACCAGCTAAATCGTATTTAGTGTTAAAGCCCCACTCTTTACGAGAATAGCTTGTATCAATATTATCTGGCCAGCTATCAGCAATTGCTTGACGTACTGGATCTACTTCATAATCCAATGCGAAGTCAGGATAATGTTTTTGGATTTCAGCTTTAATTTGTTCAGGTTCAAAACTCATAGCACTTAGGTTATAGCCATTACGTGTTACAAGTTTGTCGCTATCTGCTTCCATTAATTTAATAATTGCATCAATTGCATCATCCATATACATCATATCCATGTATGTGTCTTTAGCAATGTAGCTTGTGTAACGACCTTTTCTAACCGCTTCAAAATAAATTTCAACAGCATAATCAGTAGTACCGCCACCTGGTTCTTTAACATGAGAGATAAGTCCTGGGAATCTCACACTACGCGTATCGACACCAAATTTTGTGAAATAGTATTGGCATAATAACTCACCAGCAACTTTGTTCACACCATACATTGTAGTAGGTTGTTGAATTGTATTTTGTGGTGTATCTTTCTTAGGCGTTGAATCACCAAATGCACCAATTGAACTTGGTGTGAAGAAATGTAATTCATACGTTCTAGCTGTTTCTAATGCGTTCATTAGACCGCCCATATTTAAATCCCATGCTAATAAAGGATTTTTCTCAGCAGTCGCTGATAATAATGCTGCCATATGCATTAACGTATCTGCTTTGAAGTTCTCAACGATTGCCATCATAGCTTCACGATTTGTAACATCTAATACTTCAAACGGACCATTGTTAACTGGTGAATCTTCTTCCGGCTCTCTAATATCCGTAGCTAATACATTGTCATTTCCGTAAATTTCTCTACATTTTAATACCAACTCAGTACCAATTTGACCAAGTGCTCCTGTAATAACGATTCTTTCCATAAATAAAAAACTCCCTTTGTGTGTTTACCACGAATGATTGTCCTTTTAGGGTGTACATACTCCCTATTTACATGCTTATTATAATATAAAAGCGCTTTCTTGTATACTCACAAAGTACACTCTTTTAAATTCACTTTATTTTTGAAAAGTCAGAGATACATACTCTTCATAACGTTATATTTATTAATTGTTTTTAAAATTATTGTAAATAATTTAATGAGTAAGCTTAAGGCTTTGCGACTTATGCTAATATGAGAATGTAAATTTCATCTAATAAAGGAGGCAAATATGAAGCAATATCTTATTCCACTTTTAGTTTTATGTTTTATCGTATTTGGTATCACCACTGGTACCTCTTATGCTGCTGAATCTCAGGCAACACAAGCTACTAACACAACAGCTACCGCAGAAGTACCACAATCGGCTTCAAAAGAAGCATCATCAGCTAACATTGAATCTACTAATAAACCTTTATCCCTTGAGTCAAACAACGTTTCACATAATGACCAAGCCACACCTTCGTCTGAAACAACTTCACATCTTAATGTTGAAACGTCTACAACACAAAACACTACTTCAGAGAAGCATAATAATTCATCTCAAGGTTCTGCATTTTCACAAGAAAAAGCTAAACCTGAACCTACTACAAACGAAAATAATACATCTTCACAAGAAAAAGCATCGTCTGAATCAACTTCGAATGAAAATAATACATCGCAATCCCATGATACGGAGATGAAACCTTCTCCTTCGACGTCGGATCAAAGCAAGTCTACGCAAGTAGAAACTACAAAAGAATCTACTTCCACTAAAGTTAAACAAACACCTCAAGAATCAACTCAACAACAGCAAAAGCGTAATGTTCCTGAATCACAACAATCTACACCTGCTTCAAAGCAAGTGTTTAAAAATAGCAATACTACATCAGAACAAGCAGCATCGAAATCTCAACATGTGACTGTCAACAAAAGAATGGCAACAACTTCTGACAACACAAATAAACATACAATTTTACATACAAATGATATACATGGCCGATTTGTAGAGGATGATGGAAGAGTCATCGGTATGGCTAAAGTAAAAGGTCTTAAAGACAAATATAATCCGGATTTAATGGTGGATTCAGGAGATGCTTTTCAAGGTTTACCTGTTTCTAACAATTCAAAGGGAGAAGAAATGGCTAAAGCTATGAATAGTGTTGGCTATAATGCAATGACTGTCGGAAACCATGAATTTGACTTTGGTTATGACCAATTACTTAAATTGCAGAAACAATTAAACTTCCCTATTGTTTCTTCTAATATCTACAAAAATGGTAAACGCGTATTTGATCCTTCAACTACAGTAACTAAAAACAATGTCCGCTATGGTATTGTAGGTGTCACGACACCTGAAACAAAAACTAAAACGTCGCCTACTGCTGTTGAAGGTGTTGAATTTAAAGATCCATTAACTAGTGTCAAACAAGCCATGAATGAAATTAAAAACAATGTCGATGTATTCGTTATCTTATCGCACTTAGGTGTAGATAAATCGACCCAAAAAACTTGGCGTGGTGATTATTTAATTGATCAACTTACGAAAGACGGTTCATTTAAAAAACCTATCTTCGTATTAGATGGTCACTCACATACCGTGATTGATAACGGTGAACATTATGGGACTAATAATCTACTCGCTCAAACTGGTACTGCACTAGCAAATGTAGGACATGTGGATTTTACTTTTCAAAATCAAAAAGCGTCTGATATCAAAGCATCATTAATCAATGTAGCGGACGCTAAAGATATCACACCTGACTCACAAATTGATGCACAAACTAAAAAGGCAAATGACGACTTCTTAAAAGAAACGTCAACAGTTGTTATACCTAATAATACAGTGACGTTAAATGGTGAACGTGCTCAAGCGCGCACACAAGAAACAAACTTAGGTAACCTTATTACAGATGCTATGGAAGCATATGCCTCTAAGAACTTCTCACATCAACCTGATTTCGCAATCACTAACGGTGGTGGTATTCGAGCTTCAATTGAAAAAGGTGAGGTTACTGAAAACGACATCATAACAGTGTTACCATTCGGTAATTTAATTTCTCAAATTCAAGTGAAGGGTTCAGATGTTGAAAAGGCATTTGAACACAGTTTAAGTGCTGATACTGAAACTCAAGACGGTAAGAAAGTCTTAGGTGCAAATGGAGGATTCTTACAAGTATCTGACTCACTCAGAGTGTATTATGATATCAATAAAGCATCTGGCCAACGCATTAATGCCATCAAGGTACTGAATAAAGAGAATGGAGAATATGAAGATTTAGATCCTAACCGTACTTACTATGTAACTACCAATGACTTCACAGCTAATCAAGGAGATGGCTATGATATGTTTGGTGGACAACGTGAGGAAGGCATTTCTTTAGATGCAGTTGTCGCTCAATATATTAAGAATACAGATTTAAATCAATACAATACCGAAGAACCTGTACGTATCATTAATGGTCTACCGGAAAGTAATGAACAACCAAATACTGGTAAAGAAGATAATGATAATAATCATTCAACTAATGGACAAGATGGCCAACAACAAACACCAGATTCAAACAATGATAACAAAGACAATACTGGTCATATTAATGATAATGATGACAATACTATAGAGGATAAACAAGCTGATTCTTCTAATAAAGATAATGTCATTGAATTCCCTAATAAAGACCATCAAAAAGATAATAACAACGTAATTGAAATCCCAGCTAACAATAATCAAACTCATAATAGCACTGATGATAATCTTGTCATTCCAAGCACTACCGACAAGATGCATACTAACAACATAAAAGGAAATGCAATCAAATATCACCCTACTTCAAACTTAGTGATTATTTCTAATAACAACAAAGGAACACGAGACCAATTGACTGGTAATGCAAGTCATTCACAACATTGTAAAGATGGCATTAAATTCCCAGTTCAAGTAAATCCTAAAGATAATTTTTATAATGAGACACTAATAACTATTAATAGTAATACTTCTAAAAATTCAAATCTTATGTTTACACAACAACATGACGCAATCACATCATTACCAAATGCAGGTATGAAAGATAATAGTTTAGAACATGGCATCGCTATTATATTAGTAGTAACAGGAACAGGATTAATTTACATTCGAACTCGTAAAAAATCAGCATAATTACAAATTTAAAACCGTGTAGATGACAATTAACAATATGTCATTTACACGGTTTCTTCATAATTTTCAAAAAGTGTAGGTACTCACAGTAAGTTATTTAATGTGAATACTTTAATTTTTAGTGGCCCGGCAGTCTATTAATTTAAAATTACATACTTACACTTGCAATTTCCTTACAATATTAAAACTACTTCAGCATTATACTTCTTTATTTGCTACTGCTTTTTTATAGAAATAATTAGCAACAACGATATCTACAATTGCTAACCCTACTGATTTAAATAGCGTTACCTCCTTATCATCTTCACGCCCTGAAACTTTACCGGCTACGATGTCCCCTAGTTCACCATGTAATGAATCTTTCGTTATAATTCCTTCTTCTTGAGGTACCTTTAAATCGCCAGTTTCTTCCATCGCAGCTTCTACTGACTCAACAACAATTTTATTAGCTACTAACATAGACTCTGACGGTAATTCCTGCATATCTGGTTTGAATGAGCCTACTGCGTTTAAATGAACGCCGGGATGTAATGAATGTGAATATACCGGATGATTAGAATTTGTCGCAGTTACAACAACGTCAGCCTCTTCCATCGCATCATCCGCTTCTTCAAAGACTTTTGTCGATACATTATAATTATTAGCTACTTCTTGAGCTAAACGTTCTGCATTTTCCTTAGTACGACTTGAAAAGTGAATTGTATCGATATGTCTAACTGCCATTACTGCAGCAATTAGCCCTTGTGCTTGATCACCAGAACCAATAACACATAGTGTTTTAGCATCTTCACGTGCTAAGTATTTAGTTGCTACTCCAGAGATAGCACCTGTACGAATCTTAGTTAAATAACTGCCATCTAATACAGCTAATGTTTCCCCAGTTTCATAATCACTTAATAACACTGATCCTGTAATTGTCTTTTTGCCTTTTTTAGGATTATCTGGCGCAAATGTAACTGTTTTAATACCAACCACTTTAAGATCATCAGATAATGCTGGCATAACTAAATATCTATTACCTTCATTAAACGGTAAGACATACCTTAACGGTGTGTCTGTCTTCCCTTCTGAAAATGCCTTTAATGAATTCGCAACTTCATCAATGACTTCTTTCATGTCTAATAATGATTGCTGGTCTTGTTCATTCAAAACTAACATGTCTGATACCTCCACTTTATATTTAATATCTATTTATCTTTTACCCGTCAAAACACCAAATTGTCATTGTTAAATGGCATTATCAATACAATTATTTCAAAAATATGTATATGTTAAGTTAATTTGATTAAAGTATTAATTTAGTATTGTGCTTATATGTTATTGGTGCTATCTTATCACTATAAATAAAAGGCTTGCACAGAAGTGTAGCCTTGAGATTTCATGCTTATTATGAAACTATTTATAAACTTTTGACGCCTAGAGTGGCACGACGAAATCGTTGTGCCACTCTAATTTGCTTTATTCATTAATCTTTTAAATTTTTCTCATCTTTTTTTCACATTTCAATCCACCAAACCCTCATCATAATAAGTAGCCTTATTATTTAAAAACGCATTCAAACTATGATGATAATAGATTAACTTTTCATCAGCTTCTGGAATCGAGAACCAACCTAATGTCGAAATTTCATCTTTCATTTGTATGTCTGTTGTATAATCCTGAACCTGTGCTTTGAACATGAAAAAAAGTGTATGAACATTCATCTGTGTCGATTTACCCTCATTAACACTTACTATGTCATTAACTTCAACTAATAATCCTGTTTCTTCTCTAACTTCACGCTTTAGAGCTTCAACTAAAGTTTCACCGTATTCAACTTTGCCACCTGGTAATGACCATCCGCCATCATCCGTATTATGAACTAATAACACGTTCCCCTCTTCATTTTGTATCAATGCATATACTACTTTTAAATCCTTCATTCATCTAACCTTCAATCATTAGGAATTTCAAATCGACTGACCAAATTTCCATTCTTTTTAACGTAAGATTCAATTTCATAACCACCACTATGTTTGATCACTTTTTGAGAGGCAACGTTTTTAGGATTTGTAGTCATTAACACTTTATCTACGCCTATTTCTTTTAGAAAAGCTTTAGCCTCTTGTAGCATCAACGAAGCAATACCTTGTCCTCTACGTGACTTACACACTCCGTAACCTACATGATCACCTATGTTTACTAAGCGTTGATTCAAGTAATGACGGATATCGACTGCACCAACAATCATCTCATCCTCGAAGCAAAATAATGTTGTTGTCGGTACCCAGTCATCATCAACTTCAGTACTGTTTAGATGGTCTACCATACTCTCAAATGATTCATACCTTGACATGTCAGTGTTTGAAGGCACTATTGATTCATCATTCGCATACCATTCTTGGAGGTACTTCTTTAAAGCATCTTTATCTGCATAACTCAATTGTCTTAAACGTAACACGAGTATCCCTCCTTCTGCACTATAAGCTAATATTGTTTTAGTTTGTCACTTCATATTTTAAAATTATTCGTTATAAATCAATTTTACCAAAATACTAATCTGTTCCTCACATAAAAACAAAGCATAAATTTCAAAATCAACTTTTTGTCACAATAAAAAGACTAGGACAATGAATATCATCCCAGTCTAAAAATTCTATCTTCTATTTTAAATTATTTAATAGTACCTAATTCTTTACCGACTTTTTCATAAGCAGCAATTGCTTTATCTAACATTTCTTTTGTATGTGCTGCTGTAGGCATGTTTCTTACACGACCTGTACCACGAGGTACTGTTGGGAATACGATAGATTTTACATATACGCCTTCATCTTTAAGACGTTTACTAAATTCTTGAGTTTCTTTTTCATCACCAATAATAACTGGTGTAATTGGTGTTTCTGATTCACCAGTATTGAATCCAAGTTTTTCTAAGCCATCTTTTAAATATTTGGCGTTATCCCATAATTGATCGTGTATTTCAGTAGAAGCCATTAATTTTTTCACAGCTTCTGTAATTGCTTTGGTATCTCCAGGTGCTAAAGAAGTTGAGAATAAGAATGGACGTGATTGAGCTTTTAACCAATCAATTAATTCTTTAGTTCCTGCTACATAACCGCCAACTACACCGATAGCTTTAGAAAGTGTACCGATTTGGAAATCAATTTTATCTTGTAGGCCAAAATGTTTAACCGTACCTGCACCTTTACCCATAACGCCTGAACCATGTGCATCATCAACATAAGTAATTAAACCGAATTCTTCAGCAATTTCAACGATTTCTGGTAATTTAGCAACGTCTCCATCCATACTGAATACACCATCAGTAATGTACATTACTTTATTATATTGACCAGATTCTACAGCTTCTTTTGCTTTAGCTCTTAAGTCATCCATATCAGAGTGGTTAACACGGATGATTTTAGCTTTAGATAGACGACAACCATCAATAATTGAAGCATGGTTTAATTCATCTGAAAGAATCGCATCGTTTTTGTTCATTACTGCTGAAATAGCTGCCATGTTACAGTTGAAACCTGATTGATAAGCGATAGCTGCTTCAGTACCTTTGAATTTAGCTAAAGTCTCTTCTAATTCATCGTGTAGATCTAATGTACCGTTGATTGAACGTACAGCACCAGCACCAACACCGTGTGAATCGATAGCATGTTTAGCTGCAGATTTTAAATCTTCATTTGTCGCTAGTCCTAAGTAGTTGTTTGATGATAAGTTAATATATTGTTTCCCATTGATTGTGATTTCTGGACCATTAGCACCTTCGATAGAATCGATTTCGTTATATAATCCATTATCTTTTAAATATTGAATATTTTCTTCTAAAAAATTGTGTAGTGATTGAACCATATTCATATCCCCTTTGTATTTTTTATATCAACATAATCATAACTGATTTTCCTTCAACATGAAAGCACTATCATTCCAGTAAATTCAATATATTGCATATTCTTCACCTCATGTACAACTGTTCATACAACATGTAATTTTTACTTCATTTTTCAAAAAATAAATAATTAAACTATTGAGTTGTATTAGAATTTGATATACTAAAATTCATAATAATTAGGAAGAAGTGGTTAATGTGTTAGATTGGTTTCAATTAGCCAGTAATAAGGAAAATAGAATGATACAGATGCGCCGATATATGCATCAATATCCTGAACCTTCTTTCGAGGAAACTTGGACGCATAATTATATTCTAAATCAGCTTAGTCATCTTGATTGCGAGATCGAATCACCTATTGGGCGTAATGGTATTAAAGCAACGTTTAAAGGCAAAGAAAATGGCCCTACTGTGGCCTTTCGCGCTGACTTTGATGCTTTGCCGGTACAAGAACTTAACGATGTACCCTATAAATCTAAAAATGATGGCTTAATGCATGCATGTGGTCATGACGGACATACAGCAATCTTATTGGGTGTCGCTGAAATTGTGCATGAACACCGTCATTTACTAAAAGGAAATGTGGTCTTTATCTTCCAATATGGTGAGGAAATTATGCCTGGTGGTTCTCAAGAAATGATTGATGATGGTTGCTTAAATGGTGTAGACAAAATTTATGGTACACATTTATGGAGTGGTTATCGTACTGGTACAATATTTTCAAGACCTGGTGCTATTATGGCGTCACCAGATGAATTCTCAGTTACAATTAAAGGCAAAGGTGGACATGGTGCTAAGCCACATGAAACCATTGATCCTATTGTCATTATGGCAGAGTTTATCCTGAGTGCACAAAAGATCATCTCTAGAACAATTGATCCTGTAAAAGAAGCCGTACTCACTTTCGGTATGGTTCAAGCGGGATCATCGGATAGTGTTATTCCTGATAGTGCTTTTTGTAAAGGAACTGTGCGAACATTCGACACAGAACTTCAAACTCATATACACAATAAAATGGATAAGTTATTACAAGGACTTGCGTTAGCAAACGACATAACTTATGACTTGGAATACATTCGTGGTTATTTACCTGTACATAACCATGTAAATGCATATGAAGTTGTTAAACAAGCGGCGAATGACTTACATTTGCGTTTTAATGAATCTGAATTAATGATGATTGGTGAGGATTTCTCTCACTATTTAAAAGTACGTCCAGGTGCGTTTTTCTTAACTGGGTGTGGCAATCCAGACAAAGGCATAACAGCGCCACATCATAACCCTCACTTTGACATCGATGAGTCTGCATTTAAGTATGCGGCTAGTGAGTTTTTAAAAATTTTAGAAATTGAACAAGTATTTTAAAATTGAATAAATTTATTTAGATTCTGTATGCCTATGATTACTCTTACATTGAGTTGATCATAGGCATTTTCTATTATTATTAAGATGAGATTGAAAAAGCATAATCTGAAAACTAGAAATGAGATTAAAATGTAAATATGACATTTACAAAAATAAAAAAGACTCCCAATAGGGAGTCTCATTTAGAAATATGGAATAATTAAAATTATTCGATGATTTCAGTTACAACGCCTGATCCTACAGTACGTCCACCTTCACGGATTGAGAAACGAGTACCGTCTTCAATCGCGATAGGAGCGATTAATTCTACTGTCATTTCAACGTTGTCGCCAGGCATAACCATTTCTGTACCTTCTGGTAAGTTAACAACACCAGTTACGTCAGTAGTACGGAAATAGAATTGTGGACGATAGTTTGTGAAGAATGGAGTGTGACGTCCACCTTCGTCTTTAGATAAAACGTATACGTCTGCTTTAAATTTTGTGTGAGGTGTGATTGAACCTGGAGCAGCTAATACTTGACCACGTTGTACGTCTTCACGAGCAACACCACGTAATAATGCACCGATGTTGTCACCAGCTTCAGCGTAGTCTAATAATTTACGGAACATTTCTACACCAGTAACAGTTGTTTTAGAAGTGTCATGGATACCAATGATTTCAACTTCTTCACCAACTTTGATTTGACCACGTTCAACACGGCCTGTAGCAACAGTACCACGACCAGTGATTGAGAATACGTCCTCAACTGGCATCATGAATGGTTTGTCAGAATCACGTTCTGGAGTTGGAATGTAATCATCAACTGCTTGCATTAATTCTAAGATTTTTTCTTCGTATTGAGCATCGCCTTCTAAAGCTTTTAATGCTGAACCAGCGATTACAGGTACATCGTCACCTGGGAAGTCGTATTCAGATAATAAGTCACGTACTTCCATTTCAACTAATTCTAATAATTCTTCATCGTCAACCATGTCAACTTTGTTTAAGAATACTACTAATGCTGGTACACCAACGTTACGTGATAAAAGAATGTGTTCACGAGTTTGTGGCATTGGACCGTCAGCAGCAGATACTACTAAGATACCGCCGTCCATTTGAGCAGCACCAGTGATCATGTTTTTAACATAGTCAGCGTGTCCTGGGCAGTCAACGTGAGCATAGTGACGTTTGTCAGTTTGATACTCGATGTGTGCAGTATTGATTGTGATACCACGTTCTTTTTCTTCTGGAGCGTTGTCAATCATGTCATATGATTGTGCTACAGTGTCACCATTTTTAGCTAATACAGTTGCGATAGCAGCTGTTAAAGTAGTTTTACCATGGTCAACGTGACCGATAGTACCAATATTGGCATGTTCTTTTGAGCGATCAAATTTTTCTTTTGCCATTATTAAATCTCTCCTATTCTAGTAAAAGTTATTTCAATATTATCTCTCATGATAGTTTCTCACCATCATGAGACATAATGATTGTTAGAATTCATAATTCATTTATAATGCATTTTCAGTAAAAAATCAATTCATAAAGATGTTCGCTTAATTAATAAGCTTACGCTGTATTTTACCTAGAAATTCTAGCTAAAACAAGTTTAATTATTCACCTTTATTTTTTTTGATGATATCATCAGCAATTGATTTTGGAACTTCTGCATAGTGATCGAAGTACATAGTGTAAGTACCGCGACCTTGAGTGTTAGAACGTAATGAAGTTGCGTAACCGAACATTTCTGAAAGTGGTACATAAGCGTTAACAACTTGTGCATTACCACGAGGTTCCATACCATCAACACGTCCACGACGAGCTGTTACGTCACCCATGATATCACCCATGTATTCTTCAGGCATTTCGATTGTTACTTTCATCATTGGTTCTAAGATAACTGGATCACATTTTTTAGCAGCTTCTTTAAGTGCTAATGATGCAGCAATTTTGAAGGCCATTTCAGATGAATCGACATCATGGTATGAACCATCAAATAATTTTGCTTTAACATCGATTAATGGATAACCAGCTAATACACCGTTTTCCATAGCATCTTTAAGTCCAGCTTCAACTGATGGAATGTATTCACGAGGAACTACACCACCAACGATAGCGTTTTCGAATTCGAAACCTGCGCCAGTTTCGTTTGGTGTGAATTCAATGTGAACATCACCGTATTGACCACGACCACCAGATTGACGAGAGAATTTACCTTGAACTTGTGCAGATTGCTTGAATGTTTCACGATATGAAACCATTGGCGCACCTACATTACATTCAACGTTGAATTCTTTCTTCATACGGTCAACTAAGATGTCTAAGTGTAACTCACCCATACCACCAATGATAACTTGTCCAGTTTCTTCATCAGTGTGTGCATGGAAAGTAGGGTCTTCTTCTTGTAATTTAACTAAAGCTTGAGTCATTTTATCTTGGTCAGCTTTAGATTTTGGTTCTACTGATAAGTGGATAACTGGTTCAGGGAATTCCATTGATTCTAAGATAATGTCATTCTTTTCACCACATAATGTGTCACCAGTACCTGTATCTTTAAGACCAACTGCAGCAGCGATATCGCCTGAGTAAACAGTGTCGATTTCTTGACGTGAATTAGCGTGCATTTGTAATAAACGACCTACACGTTCACGTTTGTCTTTAGTTGAGTTCTTAATGTAAGAACCTGATGTTAAAGTACCTGAATATACACGGAAGAAAGTTAATTTACCAACATAAGGGTCAGTCATAACTTTGAATGCTAATGCAGCGAATTCAGCTGAGTCGTCTGGTTTAGCAATTACTTCTTCTTCAGGATTTTCAGCACGATGGCCTACGATTGGTTTAACATCTAAAGGTGATGGTAAGTAGTCAATTACTGCGTTAAGCATTAATTGAACACCTTTGTTTTTGAATGCTGTACCGCAAAGTACTGGGTAGAATTCTACGTCAGTAGTTGCTTGACGAATTGCATCTTTCAATTCTGCTACTGAAATTTCTTCATCACCAAGATATTTTTCCATTAATTCATCGTTAGTTTCTGCAACTGCTTCGATTAAATTAGAACGAGCTTCTTCTGCTCTTTCTTTGTGATCTTCAGGAATTTCAATTTCGTCAATTTCAGTGCCTAAGTCATTAGTATATTTGAAGCATTTCATTTCTACTAAGTCGATGATAGCTTCAAATTCGTCTTCGGCACCAATTGGTAATTGGATAGGTGCAGCGTTAGCATCTAAACGATCATGTAATGTACTTACAGAATAGTCGAAGTTAGCGCCTAATTTATCCATTTTGTTTACGAATACGATACGAGGTACACCATAAGTTGTAGCTTGACGCCAAACTGTTTCAGTTTGAGGTTCTACACCTGATTGAGCATCAAGTACAGTAACCGCACCATCAAGTACACGTAAAGAACGTTCAACCTCAACAGTGAAGTCTACGTGTCCTGGAGTATCGATAATGTTTACACGGTGGCCATCCCATTGAGCTGTTGTAGCAGCTGATGTGATTGTAATACCACGGTCTTGTTCTTGTTCCATCCAGTCCATTTGTGAAGCACCTTCGTGTGTTTCACCAATTTTGTGGATACGACCTGTATAGTAAAGAATACGTTCAGTCGTAGTTGTTTTACCAGCATCAATGTGAGCCATGATACCGATGTTACGAGTGTTTTTCAAAGAAAAGTCTCTAGCCATTGTTTTTCTCCTTCCAGTAATTACTGAATAAGTACTATTGAATATGGCGATGCCCTAAGCATGAGCCATCTTATTTGGTAAACCAATGTGACGGAACACACTCAGGGTTAAAGCTTTAATCTTACCAGCGGTAGTGAGCGAATGCTTTGTTCGCTTCAGCCATTTTGTGAGTGTCCTCACGTTTCTTAACGGCACCACCTGTATTATTAGCAGCATCTAAGATTTCGTTAGCTAAACGATCTTCCATAGTTTTTTCACCACGAAGACGAGCGTAGTTAACTAACCAACGTAATCCTAGAGTAGTACGACGTTCTGGGCGAACCTCAACTGGTACTTGGTAGTTTGAACCACCCACACGACGAGCTTTTACTTCTAATACTGGCATAATGTTGTTAATTGCTTCTTCAAATACTTCTAAAGCATCACGACCACTGCGTTGTTCTACAAGGTCAAATGCTGAATAAAGAATTCTTTGTGCTGTTCCGCGTTTACCATCTAACATGATTTTGTTGATCAATTTTGTAACTAATTTAGAGTTATGAATTGGATCTGGTAATACGTCTCTTTTAGGTACTGATCCTTTACGAGGCATAATTAAAATCCTCCCTTCCTATTATAGTATATTATTAAAAATTGAAATTAAAATTTACACAATCTTAAACTTAATTTTTAGGTTTTTTAGTTCCGTATAATGAACGGCCTTGTCTACGTCCATCAACACCTGAAGTATCAAGTGCACCACGTACGATGTGGTAACGCACACCAGGTAAGTCTTTTACACGTCCACCACGTACAAGTACTACACTGTGTTCTTGTAAGTTATGGCCGATACCAGGGATGTATGCGTTGATTTCAATATTATTTGATAAACGCACACGTGCATATTTACGTAACGCTGAGTTAGGTTTTTTAGGTGTCATAGTACCTACACGAGTACAAACACCACGTTTTTGAGGTGAATTTAAGTTAGTAAATTGTTTCTTTTTACTATTAAAACCTCTGTTTAAAGCTGGTGAATCTGATTTTTTAGATTTGCTTTGTCTAGGTTTACGTACTAATTGGTTAATAGTTGGCATTGAAATGTCCTCCTCTCTTCACTTTTTAATTCCACACATCCAGGTGGTTCATTTTTAGGTTAAATAAAATTTAGTAAGCAATATACTTACTAATTCTCATTCAATAACGCAACAATAGTCGCATTAACGTTAATACCTACATAACTACCTAAAGCATGCTTGCTTTGAAAATAAGTAATAGGTATATTTTTATGATTGATTAAACTAAATACGCGAGCTAACAAATGTACCTCAACGTCTTGAGCAATAATCAAAGATGCAACTTGATCTCTATTTAACGCTTTAAGCGTTTCTTTAAGACCAACTACATAGTGTTGTTTGTTAAAGCGTGCAACTTTTTCATTAGACATTAAAATATCCTCCAAAGTTCTGCTTGCATCAACCTTTACAATAATAACACTTAAATCAGCATTAAGTCAACATATTTTGCAGACTTTTTACTAATTATAAAAAATAAAGAACGAGAACGAGACTATCGTCTCAAAAGATTGATAAGTCCCGTCTCGTCAATATTGAAATAAATATGAATTTAGTTTTATTTCATTAATTACTCAATGATTTCTGCTTCTTCAGTTTCAGTAACTGGTGTTTCAGCTTTATCATATTTAACGTCACTATAGCGTCTCATACCAGTACCAGCTGGAATTAACTTACCAATAATAACGTTTTCTTTAAGTCCAAGTAAGTCGTCGCGTTTACCTTTGATTGCTGCATCTGTAAGTACACGAGTTGTTTCTTGGAATGATGCTGCTGATAAGAAGCTTTCAGTTTCAAGAGAAGCTTTTGTAATACCAAGCAATACTGGTTTAGCAGTTGCTGGACGTTTACGTTCTTTAAACGCTTCTCTGTTTGCATCTGTAAAGCTATGAATGTCAACCAATGAACCAGGTAATAACTTAGTATCACCAGCTTCGATGATTCTAACTTTACGTAACATTTGTCTTACCATTACTTCAACGTGTTTATCGTCAATTTCTACACCTTGCATACGATAAACTTTTTGAACTTCTTTAAGTAAGTAGCTTTCAGTCGCATTTAAACCAGCAACAGCTAGGAAGTTCTTAGGTTCGATTGAACCTTCAGTTAATACTTCACCACGTTCAACTGATTGACCGACTTCTACTTTTAATCTAGAAGTACCTGAAGCTAAGTAAGATCTTGTTTCATTAGCACCTTTAACAACAATTTCTTGTTGGCGATCTTTTGCTAATTTAATATCTTCAACGACACCTTCGATTTCAGTAATCACAGCTTGACCTTTTGGATTACGTGCTTCAAAGATCTCTTGGATACGTGGAAGACCTTGAGTGATATCGCTTCCTGCTACACCACCTGTATGGAATGTACGCATTGTAAGTTGGGTACCAGGTTCACCGATTGATTGAGCAGCGATTGTACCAACTGCTTCACCCACTTCAACTTTTTCACCAGTAGCAAGGTTTTTACCGTAACATTTTTCACAAACACCGTGACGTGTGTTACATGTAAATGCTGAGCGGATGTACATTTGTTCAATACCGGCATCAGTGATTTTCTTAGCGATTTCAGCAGTGATTAATTCGTCTGGACGGATGATGATTTCATCAGTTTCAGGATGACGAATTGTTTCTTTAGAATAACGTCCTTCAATACGTTCGATGAATGGTTCGATCATTTCTGTACCTTCTTTGATATCAGAAACTAGTAAGCCGCGGTCTGTGCCACAGTCTTCTTCACGAACAATAACGTCTTGAGCAACGTCAACAAGACGACGAGTAAGGTAACCAGAGTCAGCTGTTTTAAGGGCTGTATCGGCAAGACCTTTACGCGCACCGTGTGTAGAGATGAAGTATTCTAACACTGTTAAACCTTCACGGAATGAAGATGTGATTGGTAACTCAATAATTTTACCTGATGGTGCGGCCATTAAACCACGCATACCAGCTAATTGTGTAAAGTTAGATGCGTTACCACGTGCACCAGAATCACTCATCATGAAGATTGGGTTTGTTTTCTCAAGAGATTGCATTAATTCGCCTTGAATTTGATCTTTGGCATCTGTCCAAATTTCAACAACGGCATTATAACGTTCATCTTCAGTAATTAAACCACGATTAAATTGTTTAGATACACGTTCTACTAATTTTTCGTGCTCATCTAAAATGTCTTGTTTATCTGGAAGTACAACAATATCTGCTACACCAACAGTGATACCAGCTTTAGATGAGAATTTGAAACCTAAATCTTTCATACGGTCAAGCATCATAGATGTATCAGTGATACTGAATCTATTGAAGACTTCGGCAATAATATTACCTAAGAATTTTTTATTGAATGGTTCAATAAGTTCTTGTTCTTCAAAGTATGCTTTAAGTCCACCTTCACCCAATTGAGTTGAATCAATAAAGTATTTGTCAGGTGTTTTACCTTCAAGATTTGTTTGACTAGGTTCATTGATGAATGCGAATGAATCAGGAATGATTTCATTGAAAATCACTTTACCTACTGAAGTAGCTAAAATTTTGTTGTTTTGAGCTTCTGTGAATGTAGGGTTGTTAAATGATTTCGCATGTACACCAATACGAGTGTGTAAATGAACATAGCCATTTGCATAAGCTTTAAGCACTTCGTTTGTATCATTAAAGATAGTACCAGTGTTCACTGCATCTTTACGTTCTAATGTTAGGTAATAGTTACCTAATACCATATCTTGTGATGGTGTTACGACAGGTTTACCGTCTTTAGGGTTCAAGATGTTTTGAGCAGCTAACATTAACATACGTGCTTCAGCTTGTGCTTCTTTAGATAAAGGAACGTGAACGGCCATTTGGTCACCGTCAAAGTCCGCGTTGTAAGCTGTTGTTACAAGTGGGTGTAGACGGATAGCACGACCTTCAACTAATGTAGGTTCGAATGCTTGGATACCTAATCTGTGAAGAGTAGGTGCACGGTTAAGTAATACAGGGTGTTCTCTGATTACATCTTCCAATACGTCCCATACTTCATCGTCCATACGCTCAATCTTACTTTTAGCATTTTTGATGTTAGTAGCAATTTCACGTTGAACTAATTCCTTCATTACGAATGGCTTGAACAATTCAAGCGCCATTTCTTTAGGTAATCCACATTGATACATTTTTAAGCTTGGACCAACAGCGATAACTGAACGACCTGAATAGTCAACACGTTTACCAAGTAAGTTTTGACGGAAACGACCTTGTTTACCTTTCAACATATGTGAAAGTGATTTCAATGGTCTGTTACCTGGACCAGTAACTGGACGACCACGACGACCGTTATCGATTAAAGCATCAACTGCTTCTTGCAACATACGTTTTTCGTTTTGAACGATGATGCCAGGAGCACCTAAGTCTAATAAACGTTTTAAACGATTATTACGGTTAATCACACGACGGTATAAATCATTTAAATCACTTGTTGCGAAACGTCCACCATCTAACTGAACCATTGGACGGATTTCAGGTGGAATAATTGGAAGTACGTCTAAAATCATCCACGCTGGATTATTACCAGAGTTTCTGAATGATTCAACAACTTCTAAACGTTTAATCGCACGTGTCAATCTTTGACCAGTTGCAGATTCTAATTCGTCACGCAATGATTTTAATTCTTCGTCTAAGTTAATTTCTTCTAATAGGTCTTTAATACCTTCAGCACCCATTTTAGCTACAAATTGACCTGGGTATTTATCGTAATATTCTCTGAATTCAGCTTCAGATAATAATGATTTTTTCTCTAAGCCTGTTGGACCTGGATCTACTACAACATATGAAGCGAAATAAATAACTTCTTCTAATGCTCTAGGAGACATGTCTAATAAAAGACCCATACGACTTGGAATACCTTTAAAATACCAAATATGTGAAACTGGAGCTGCTAATTCAATGTGTCCCATTCTTTCACGACGTACTTTAGATTTAGTTACTTCTACACCACATCTGTCACAAACCATGCCTTTGTAGCGTACACGTTTGTACTTACCACAACTACATTCCCAGTCTTTTGTAGGTCCAAAAATTCTTTCACAGAAAAGACCATCTTTTTCTGGTTTCAATGTACGATAGTTGATTGTTTCTGGTTTTTTTACTTCACCGTATGACCATGAACGGATTTTTTCAGGTGAGGCTAAACCGATTTTCATATAATGGAAATTATTTACATCAATCAAGGAGCCTACCTCCTTCAATTTAGATTAGCTGTGCTATTTGATTGATTTACATCTATTGAAACTAAAACAAGTCATATGATTATAGGGAAGAAATCAGCACGATTAGCTTATTTTTAATTTAAATCGAACTGAGTTTCTAATCCCTTACTTTTTTATAACTTCAAATTCTAATTAGTCAGTAGTTTCTTTTTGAGTTTCAGGAACATCTTTTTGTTGTAAATCTACTTTGCGCTCAGTTGCATCTTCATCATCAACATCAGCCATTTCGATTTCATTATCTTGTTCATCCATAACTTTGACATCTAAACCTAAACTTTGTAATTCTTTCATCAATACGCGGAATGATTCTGGAACACTTGGTCTAGAGATGTTTTCACCTTTAACGATAGCTTCGTATGTTTTAACACGTCCTACTGTATCGTCAGATTTATAAGTTAAGATTTCTTGTAATGTGTAAGCAGCACCATATGCTTCTAGTGCCCATACCTCCATCTCACCGAAACGTTGTCCACCGAATTGTGCTTTACCACCAAGCGGTTGTTGTGTAACTAGTGAGTATGGACCAGTTGAACGAGCGTGTAATTTATCGTCAACCATGTGTGCAAGTTTAAGCATGTACATAACACCAACAGAAATACGATTATCGAATGGTTCACCAGTTCTACCATCGTATAAGACTGTTTTACCGTCACGAGCCATACCTGCTTCTTCGATTGTTGACCATACATCATCATCGTTCGCACCATCGAATACTGGAGATGCAACATGGATGCCTAAGTTTTTAGCAGCCATACCTAAGTGTAATTCTAATACTTGTCCGATGTTCATACGAGATGGTACACCAAGTGGGTTTAACATGATGTCAATTGGACGTCCATCTGGTAAGTAAGGCATATCTTCTTCAGGTACAATCTTAGAGATAACCCCTTTGTTACCATGACGACCACACATTTTGTCCCCAACATGGATTTTACGTTTTTGTACGATGTATACACGTACTAATTGGTTAACGCCTGGAGATAAAGTATCATCGCCTTCTTCACGGTTAAATACTTTAACATCTAGAACGATACCACCAGCTCCGTGAGGTACACGTAATGATGTATCACGTACTTCACGTGCTTTTTCACCGAAGATAGCGTGTAATAATCTTTCTTCAGCTGTTAATTCAGTCACACCTTTAGGCGTTACTTTACCTACTAAGATGTCACCGTCTTTAACTTCAGCACCAACGTAGACAATACCACGATCATCTAAGTTTTTAAGTGCATTTTCTGAAACATTTGGAATATCACGAGTGATTTCTTCAGGTCCTAGTTTAGTATCACGAGCTTCTGATTCATACTCTTCAATATGAATTGAAGTATAAACGTCATCTTTAACTAGACGTTCACTCATAATAACAGCATCCTCATAGTTGTAACCGTCCCAAGTCATGAAACCAACGACAACGTTACGACCTAATGCCATTTCACCTAATTCCATTGATGGTCCGTCAGCTAAAATTTCATTATATTCAACGACATCGCCAACTGAAACAATTGGACGTTGGTTGTAACAAGTACCAGTGTTTGAACGTTTGAATTTAGCTAATGGATAACGATCTAATTCACCTTCATGTTCAGTACCGTTTTCTTCTACTAAACGACGAACTAAGATTTCTTTAGATTCAACATGTTCAACGCGACCTCTATATTTAGCTGTAATTGCAGCACCTGAGTCACGTGCAGCAACATGTTCCATACCTGTACCAACAAATGGTGCTTCTGTGTTCATCAATGGTACTGCTTGACGTTGCATGTTTGCACCCATTAATGCACGGTTAGAGTCATCATTTTCAAGGAAAGGAATACATGCTGTCGCAGCTGAAACTACTTGTTTAGGAGATACGTCCATGTAGTCCATTTTCTCTTTAGCCATAACTGTGTTATTACCACGGAAACGACATACGACTTCATCATCTAAGAAACGACCATTTTCATCTAAGCGAGAGTTCGCTTGAGCAACTACATAGCTATCTTCTTCATCAGCTGTTAAGTAGTCGATTTGATCTGTAATAGAGTTAGTGTCTAAGTCTACTTTACGATATGGTGTTTCAATGAAACCAAATTCATTCACACGTGCATAACTTGATAATGAGTTAATCAAACCAATGTTTGGTCCCTCTGGAGTCTCGATTGGACACATACGACCATAGTGAGAGTAGTGAACGTCACGTACTTCCATTTGAGCACGTTCACGTGTTAAACCACCAGGTCCTAATGCAGAAAGACGACGTTTATGTGTTAACTCAGCTAATGGGTTAGCTTGGTCCATGAATTGTGATAATTGAGAGCTACCGAAGAACTCTTTAATTGACGCAATAACTGGACGGATATTAATTAATTGTTGTGGTGTGATAGAGTCTGTATCTTGAATTGACATTCTTTCACGTACAACACGTTCCATTCTTGATAAACCGATACGGAATTGGTTTTGTAATAATTCACCAACTGAACGTAAACGACGGTTTCCTAAGTGGTCAATATCGTCTGTGTAACCAATGCCATTTAACAAGTTAAAGAAATAACTCATTGAAGCAATGATATCTGCTGGTGTAATACATTTAACTTCTGAATCTGGTAACGCATTACCGATTACAGTAGTCGTACGACCTTCTTCATCATTTGGTACGTAAACTTTGATTGATTGAATCTCAACAGGTTCATCAATAACTGTACCTTCTAATTCAAACACTTCACTATTAGCATTTGTTTCTAAAACTTCCATAATTTCGTCTAATTTACGACGGTCTAAAACTGTACCTTCTTCGGCAACAATTTCACCAGTTTCACTATTAACGATTGGTTCTGCTAATTTTTGGTTAAATAAGCGGTGTTTTAAGTGTAATTTTTTATTAGCTTTGTAACGACCAACACTTGCTAAATCATAACGTTTAGGGTCGAAAAAGCGTGAATAAAGTAAACTTTTCGCATTTTCAACTGTTGGTGGCTCACCAGGACGTAAACGTTCGTATATTTCTAATAATGCTTGCTCAGTATTTTCAGTGCCATCTTTTTCAAGCGTATTACGTAAATATTCACTGTCTCCTAATAAATCAATAATTTCTTGATCATTTGAGAAGCCTAAAGCACGTAATAATACTGTTAATGGTAATTTACGTGTTCTATCAATACGTACATAAACTACATCTTTAGCATCTGTTTCATATTCTAACCATGCACCACGGTTAGGGATAATTGTCGCATCATAGTTTTCACGACCGTTTTTGTCAATTTTTTCATTGAAATAAACGGATGGTGAACGTACTAATTGAGACACGATTACACGTTCTGCACCATTGATTACGAATGTACCTGTATCTGTCATTAATGGGAAGTCACCCATAAATACTTCTTGTTCTTTAACTTCGCCAGTTTCTTTGATTATTAGACGTACTTTAACACGAAGAGGTGCAGCATAAGTAGCGTCACGGTTTTTTGATTCTTCTAAATCATATTTTGGTTCACCTAATCGATAATCTACAAACTCTAAAGAAAGGTTACCTGTGAAATCTTCAATTGGAGAAATATCACGGAACATTTCTAATAAACCTTTTTTTAGGAACCAGTCGTAAGATTTAGTTTGAATTTCTATTAAGTTTGGTAATTCTAATACTTCTGAAATTCTCGCATAATTTCTACGTTTACGATGTCTTCCATATTGGACAACTTGACCTGCCAAACAGATTCACCCCTCAAATATTGTGTGATGAACCAATACGCGTAAAAATCGTATAACAAGACAAAAAGAAAACGGCAACACAGTTGATGACACCATTTTCGATTCTACATTTATTCTTGTTTATCGTACTCTTTTCGCGTAAAAGTACACACTTATTGAACATAAATTTTTACATTTTATAACTATATCAGAATACAACTTTTAAATCAACCTTTTCGGCTTTTCAATATATAGTATCCTTTATTCTTGTTAACAACTTCGACATTATTGAAAATTTCTTCCATTTTCTTTTTAGCAGAAGGCATACCTTGTTTCTTTTGAATCACAACGTACAACTCACCTTGTGAATTTAACTGTTGATATGCTTCTTCAAAAATACGATGAACAACTTCTTTGCCAGCTCTAATGGGAGGATTGGTTAGTACAAAATCAAAATGACTATCCTTTAGTTGTGATAAACCATCACTTTCTTTAATAATGACGTTATCAATTTGATTTGCTTTTTTATTCTTTTCAGCAAGATTTAACGCACGATGATTCACATCAACCATAGTAATTTGATGATGTGGCGAAACTTTTGCAATCATTAATCCTATCGGACCATACCCGCATCCGACATCAGCAATCGTCTTACTTGGTCCAGGAGGATGCTCGTTTAAAAATGTTTGTACTAACGTGTCTGATCCAAAATCTACTTGTGCTTTTGAGAACACACCTGCATCTGTAGTTAAATTTAATTGATGGGAATGATAATGATATTGAATGACTCTTTCATCACTTTGTACATCTGGATCTTCATCATAATAGTGTCCCATAACGTCACCTCTTTTTTCATTGTTCATCTTTATTTTACTAGAAAATGAAGTAAAAACCCCGTTATCGTGATAACGGGGTTTTAATTTCTCAAAGAATTCGGGTTAGTTCTGATAATGTATTATTAATACATTAAAAACACATAACCTTCGATATTAAGTTAAGATACTAGAATTATTTTAATTCTACAGTAGCTCCAACTTCTTCTAATTGTTCTTTAAGTTTTTCAGCTTCTTCTTTAGCAACGCCTTCTTTGATTACTTTAGGAGCGTTATCTACTAATTCTTTAGCATCTTTTAAGCCTAAGCCAGTTGCTTCTTTAACTGCTTTAACAACTTTGATTTTTGAAGATCCAGCTGAAGTTAACTCAACGTCAAATTCAGTTTTTTCTGCTGCTGCGTCTCCGCCACCAGCTGCACCAGCTGCTGCTACAGGAGCTGCTGCTGTTACACCAAATTCTTCTTCAATTGCTTTTACTAAATCGTTTAATTCTAATACTGACATTTCTTTAATTGCTTCAATGATTTGTTCTTGATTAGCCATTTTATATTTCCTCCAATTATTTTAATTTTTTTATGCGCAATTATTCAGCGCTTTCTTCTTTTTGTTCTCCAACAGCTTTAACCGCATAAGCGAAGTTGCGTACTGGAGCTTGTAATACTGATAAAAGCATAGAAACAAGACCATCGTGTGAAGGTAATGAACCAACAGTTTTAACTTCTTCTGCTGAAATAACGCTACCTTCCATAACGCCTGTTTTGATTTCTAAAGCTTCGTGTTCTTTAGCAAATCCTGCGATAACTTTCGCTGGTGCTACTACATCTTCAGTTGAAGTTGCAACAGCTGTAGGACCTGTTAAGAATTCATCTAAGCCTTCGATACCTGCTTGTTCAGCTGCACGACGAACCATAGTGTTTTTGTAAACTTTATACTCAACACCAGCTTCACGTAATTGTGAACGTAGTTCTGTTACTTCTGCAACTGTTAAGCCACGGTAGTCAACGATAACAGTTGAAACTGAATTTTTAAGTTGTTCAGCAATAACATCAACTTGTTGTTTTTTAGCTTCGATAATAGCAGACATTCAGACACCTCCATTTTTATTTTTGGTGCTTTTTAAATTTCTCAATAAAAAAAGCACTTTCTACCCACGGCAAAAAGCGCTTGAAAGATCATTTTTATGATCACACGTTCAAGTCAATTTTAGCCTCGGCAGGATAATTTTTAAGTTATACTATAACTCCTACTGTCTTAGGTAAAATAATCACAATAAATAATATAACCTCATTATTGTAATAAGTCAATCACTTTTTCAATTTTTTTACTATAAAATGAAATAAAGTTATTACTTCTCTATCGACTACTCGTTTCTTTGCCATCATATATGAAGACATAGACTTCAATATGCTCGGAATAAATAAATTCCATTTATAGATTGCATCATGTTCACACAAAATTTATTTCTGTATATACATAAAAATAACCTGTGACATTCGAAAAGTCACAGGTTCTATAATTAAGGCTCTACGTCAAATCGGACTGATGAGTCCAAATATTGAGATTAAGCAACCTTAGGTTGTTTAATCTCTTTTTTTGTGGTTGAGGCAAATAGTCGCGAAGTTATAATAATTCGATTACGCAAATTATCATAATTTCTATAACCAAAAGATACCCT